>CAUWJG010000017.1:0-46762 GCA_963559095.1 uncultured Collinsella sp.
TACGATTGACGAGGGTCGACTTGCCCACGTTCGGGCGGCCGACGATCGCTACGATAGGTCGAGACATAGGTGCTCCTTGAGTAGTCATAACTGAAAAAAGTGTACCACGCTCGTACAGGCGGGCACCGGCGTGCGGCGGGCGGACATAATCTCTTCGGGTGTGCATGTCCCCATTGGATGTGGTGTGGATTCAGCTTGCAAAACGCGCTGCAACCACAGGCCCGAACCCACGGCGAAACCTTGCCTTGACCTAATCGTAATCTATCCAAAGTCTGACCATTACATAGACGTTGACCTGCTGTTTTAGTAGCGCTAGGCTAAGAAGTGCCTGAAGCGACCCATGTGATGGCGCGGCGCCCTCAAAGGAGGGAGGTGAGCGCCTATGGGATTACTCGTTGACGTGATTCGATTGATACAAGCTTTGCTTGAATTCATGACATGCATCGCAACCCGTATGAACATATCCAAACCACACGGTAAGCATTTTGCGAAGAGGGGCCGTTAGTGCGCCAACACTCAACGGCCCTAAGCAAAAACGGCGCTGCCCAACACACACCATGGGCTGCCGATGGCACCAGTATATCACCCTTCTGTTCGCAGCGCGTCGAGCATGCGGGCGGGCGCGGGGGTGGCGAACAGCGGCATGCCGCCACGGCGCGCGATCTCCTCGGCGATATGCGCGCGCGCCTTTCCGTCAAGCGTCAGGCTATCGTAGTTGAACATGACCTCTGGCACGAGCACGATCGCGCCTGCAAGGTCGTGGGGGAGCTGGGCGAGCAGGTCGCATGCGCAGATGAGGCCCGTCACGTTGACGTTGCCGCCGAAGTACTCATTGCGAATCGCCTGCGTCGCGACGGCCCCATCAGCGCCAAAGAGCGCGCAAAACGCATCGAAGGTGCTCTGCGCCGCCTCGCCGCACACCACGATGACGCGCGCAGACCGGGCATCCAGATGCGACCGCACCGCCTTGATGTCCCCGACGCGCGCAGAGCGCAGCGCGTCGACCTCATCCAAAAAGCTCCGCAACATCCCGATACCGTCGTAGAACTGCGGGAAGCCATCGTAGGTTTCCGCTGCGGGAACGGGCAGACGGGCATCGACGTAGAACTCATCGGCCAGTTGGAACACCGTTGCCCCGCGCGTGGCACGAGCCCGCTCTTGGAACGGCTCGAGCATGCGCACGACCGCGCGCGACGCCTCCACGTCATCGGAATATGAGGTCGTGAAGCGCTTCTGGTGCTTCGTGAAGCCCAGCGGGACGATGGCCAGGCTCGTGATGCCCGGATGCGCCTCGACGTACTCGAGCGTGGCCCGCAGCTCGTCGCCGTCGTTCAGCCCCGGGCAGAGCACGATCTGCGCATGCACCTCGATGCCAGCCGCCAACAGGCGTTCGAGCACCTCGATACCGCGCGGCGCATTGCGGCCGATGAGCTTGCGGCGGCACGCGGGCGTGATGGCGTGCAGGCTGACGTTCATGGGCGAGAGCATCTTCTCGATGGCGTCCTCGACCTCGTGATCGGTCATGTTGGTCAGCGTCACGAAGTTGCCCTGCAAAAAACTCAAGCGGTAATCGTCATCGCGAATCGAAAGCGAGCTGCGGCTCTCCTTGGGCAGCATGTTCATGAAGCAGAACACGCAGGCATTCACACAGGTGCGCATGCCGTCGAACACCGCACCGTCGAATTCGATGCCCCACTCCTCGCCCGGAAAGCGCTCGAGGCTCGCCGTGGCCACCGTGTCGTCGCGCGGGTCGAACACCTCGACCTCAACCGCATCGCCATCCGTTTCCCAGAGCCACACGATCATGTCGGTGAGCGGCTTTCCGTTCACCGACATGATGCGCATACCCGGCTCGATACCCAAATCATCGGCAGGCGAATACGGCGCCACAGACGTGACGAGCCCACCGCCGGCGCCTTCGATATCGGCGGCGGCATAATGCACGGGAGCGGTTGCGTAAGCAGGCACCGTCGGCGCGCTCGCCCGCTCATCGGATAGACCGCCCGCAGGGGCGAGCGTCTCTCGATCAGGGTTCATGGCAGCACCCATCAGACGCCCACCAGCTGTTGAATGGCGAGGACCGTGCGCTCGATATGAGCGGCGGGCGTGGATGCCCCTGCGGTCACGCCGATACGCCGGGCGTCGCTCAGCCAAGCGGCGCTGAGCTCGTCGGCGTCCTCTATATGGTATGTGGCGTTGCAGCGCTCAGCGCAAATCTGGGCCAGCCGCCTGGTGTTGCCCGAATTCTTGCCGCCTACCACGACCATTGCATCCACGCGCTCCGCCAACTCCGCCGCACTGTCTTGGCGTTCTTGGGTCGCGGCGCAGATGGTGTTGACCACGCGCAGCTCGCTGCAGCGGCGCACGAGCACGTCCACGATATCGGCGAGCGCTTCAGGGGTCTGGGTCGTTTGCACCACGACGCCGACCTTGCGGCCCACCTCAAGGGCAGCCGCCTCCTCAGGCGTCGACACCACGCTTGCCGCACCGCCTGCATGACCCATGATGCCCTCGACCTCAGGATGGCCGCTCTCCCCCACCACGATGAGCTGATAGCCCTCACGCACCAATTTCTCAGCCGCCATGTGGACCTTCTTCACATAAGGGCACGTAGCGTCGATCACGTTCAGGCCGCGCTCACGGGCCTCGTCGATCACCTCGGGCACGACGCCGTGCGCGCGAATGATAACGGTGCCCTCGGCGCATTCCGCCACGCTCGCGGCGGTCGTGACGCCGCGCTCCTCCAGTTCACGCACGACGATTGGGTTATGGATGAGGGGGCCGAGCGTGCAGACGGACGCATCGGCCGCCGCGGCGTCCAGGGCCAACGAAAGCGCGCGCTCGACGCCATAGCACACGCCCGCATGGCACGCGACCTCGATGATGGGGGCATCCATTTAGAACCTCCCGGGATGCTCACGGCGCAGCCCGTCGCGCAGGGCGAACATGCGCCGAACGGCCTCGTCCTCAACCCACTGGGTGCGCTCGCGGCGGTTGAGCTGCTCCGGCGCATCCGCGAGCGACACGGCGTCGCCGGCGCGCATCCAGCATTTCATCGGACGCATGAGCTTTTTGCCCTCGGGCGTAATATCGCGAAAGCCGCATACCGCCATGGGCGCGATAGCCGCCTTGCCCATCTGGGCGATAAGGGCAAAACCGCCGTGAATCGTGACGGGAGCATCGCTGCGCACGCGCGTGCCCTCGGGGAAAATCAGGACGTCTTCGCCACGCTGCAGGGCGTGCTGGGCGGCTCGAAGCGCGCTCATGTCGGCCTCACCGCGATCGACGGGAATGCCGCCAGCCAGTGCGAATGCCCAACGAGCGATGCCGATCGCGTTGAATTCGGATTTGTAGATGGGGCGCACACGGCGCCCGCGCGCCCACAGATAGGGCACGAGCGCCACAACCTCCGCCATAGAGGTGTGGTTGCAGATGATCACGCAACCCGGTTTGTCGCAGGCGGGCGCGGGAAGCTTTTGGGCATCCTCAACCTGCCAGCGCCACATGAGCTTGGAAAACGCCCATAGCACGGCCATGACGATGCTATACACAACCCGTTCATGCCAGGGAAAGCTGGCCATGGGCGCATCGTAGTGCGAGCGGGCGTTACGACCCGACACATGAGCGGCATTCGCCGGGGAATCGGCCATGAGCTACCTCCGCTCCGAGATGAGCTGTTCGATCTGCCGAACAATCTCATCGATGGAAAAACTTGTGGAATCGATGCGAACGGCATCGGGTGCGCACATGAGCGGCGCGGCCTCACGCTGGGAGTCGAGCGCATCGCGCCGTTCAATATCCGCAAGCGTTTGGACGATCTCCGCCTCGATGACCTCAGGCGCAACATGCGCCCTCTCATGACGCTGCAGCACGCGGCGACGGGCGCGCTCACGCGGATCGGCGGTCAAGAACACCTTGAGCTCGGCGTTGGGAAACACGACGGTACCGATGTCGCGGCCTTCTGCCACCACGTCTCGATCCTGGGCGAACAGCCGCTGCGGGGCGAGCATGGCGGCGCGGACCCCGGGATTGGCGGCGGCAGCCGAGACGGTGCGATCCACCTCGGGCGTGCGGATGGCGTCGCTTACATCCACGCCGTCCACGAATACCGACACGTTGCCGTGGCTCTCACTGCCGAAGGTGATGGAAATCGCGCGCGCCAGATCCGCCACGGCACCCTCGTCCTCAAGCGGCACCCCGCGGGTGAGCGCGGTCAACGCAACGGAACGATACATGGCGCCGGTGTCGAGCTTCGCGAAACCGAAGCGCCTGGCGACCTCGCGCGCGATCGTAGATTTTCCCGACCCGGCAGGGCCGTCGATGGCGATGATCATGGAATCCTCCCAATTCCTCTCATGCAACAGGGGCGTTATTGAGCGCGGCGACCTCGGAATGCGTCAGCTCGCGCCAACGGCCTTGTCTCAAATCACCGAGCGACAGCTCGCCGAAACGCGAGCGGTGCAGATGCAGTACCGGATGGCCGATAGCCGAAAGCATGCGCTTGACCTGGTTCTTGCGTCCCTCTCGGATAATGACCTCAACGGCGGTCGCGCCCGGGCGCGCACGCCACGGGACATCGGCAGGCAGTTCACAGGCGACGAGCACACGGCATCGGGCAGGTTGGCACGGCCCATCGTCCAGGGTGATGCCACGTCGCAGCGGTTCCAAATCGGTCTCGGCGCACACGCCGTCGACCAGCGCGATATAGGTCTTCCACACATGTCGCGACGGATGCAGCAGCCTGTGGCCCAAATCACCGTCAGTCGTGAAGAGCAGCAGGCCCGTGGTGTCCATATCGAGACGCCCCACGGGAAACAGCCCGGGATACGCATGCACCGGGGCGATGTCCGCCACCGTCGGGCGCCCTTGCGGATCACGCATGGTCGTGAGCATGCCGGCCGGCTTGTTGAGCATGATGGACACAGGCCCATGCCCCAGCACGACCGGTGTTCCATCAACGGTCACCACGTCGGATGCGGGGTCGACCTTCGCGCCCAAATCAGTTCGCACCTCGCCGTTTACGCACACGCGCCCCGCCGCCATGAGGGCCTCGGAGCCACGACGGCTCGCCACGCCCGCACGCGCCAAGAAGCGCTGCAAGCGCATGGGCACAAGCAGTGCGTCCCCCTCGTGCACGCGAGCGCAAGCCACATCCGAACGCGCGACAGAACTGCCTGCGCTAGACATCGTAGTCCTCATCCGCCGCATCGCCGATAATGACGAGGTCATCGTCTGCATCCGCGTCAATCAGCTCGCGCTCCTCCTCCAGATCGTCGGCGACCTCGTCGAGGGTCGACTGGATGGTGCGTCCCGAAAGGCGCTCACGAATGAACTGGCGCGCCTGCTCATCGGGGGCGAACTGCTCCAAATCAGGCAGATCGCGCGTTGAGCGCAACCCGAACTTTTCCAAAAATGCGTTGGTGGTGCCGTACAGAATGGCCTGTCCGCGATCGGCGTCGCGACCCAATTCGCGGATGAGCCCTTTGTCCACAAGCGAGGAGATGACGCCGTCGGAATTCACGCCGCGGATGCCCTTGACCATCTCGCGCGTGACGGGCTGATGGTAGGCGATGACGGCAAGGGTTTCCAGGGCCGCCTGCGAAAGACGCTGCGTGTCCCAGGACAGAACGAATGCCTCAACCTGGTCGTGGTAGGCGGGATGGGTGAACAGCCGCCAACCACCGGCCACCTCGCGGAGTTGGAAGCCGCGGTTGGCCTCCTCGTACTCGATCTTGAGCTCGGCCAAAAGCGAGGCGACCTCACCGGGCGCGACATGCAGGATGCCAGCCAATTGGCTGGCGTTCACCGGATCGCTCGAAACCAATAGCATCGCCTCGAGCGCACCTTTGAGGTCATCGCCCTCAAGCACATCAAGCTGATTCATCATTCCCCCTCGATCGTGAGGTCATCCTCATCCGCATGGTAGGCCGCCGCACCCGCGACGCGCTCGATGCGGATGGTGCCGAAGTTCTCGTCCTGCTCCAAGGTGATCGATCCGCGCTTGGCGAGCTCGAGGATGGCCATGAACGTCACCACCACCTGCTCCACGGTCGAATCGCCGTCGAGTAACTCCGAAAAGGTCGTGTGCCCGCGCGACATCGTGACACGATCGACTGAAGCCACCGTGAGCTCGAGCGGCACGCGGCGCGGCGCGACGTGTTCCGCCTCAAGCAGCAGCGTCTCACGGCGCCCATCCAAATCGGCGCAGATGACAGCCAAGCCGCGCAGCGTGATACCGGCCAGGTAATCGGGCATGAGGTTCAGAAACTCTGGATCAGGACCCGCCACCCGCGGATGCATGCGGCTTTCGGCTTCCATCCGCGCGCCCAAAGCGGCAGCGGCGCCCTTGAACTGCTTGTAGGCAATCAGGCGCTGGATCAGGACCTCGCGTAGGCTCTCACCGTCCAGATCGGCGAGGTCCTCTAGGTCCTGGTCGGCCTCACCACGCCGCGCCGGTTCTTCGGACGGCACCAGTGAGGCCGCCTTGATATCCAAAAGGGTGGCCGCCACGAGCAAAAAGTCACTTGCGACGTCGAGGTCGAGCGCCTCCAAGCGCTCGACCTCGGCAAGATACTGCTCAGCGACCTCGGCAATCGAGATCGAGCCGATATCGACCTTTTGCCGACTCACCAGTTGCAGTAGCAGGTCAAATGGACCTGAGTATACGTTCGTCGAAACGCGGTACGACACGACCCCTCCCCTCTTGCACGCACGCCAAGCAACAGCTTCAAAGTCTATCGCACTTAGAATCCCAGCGCGATGTTCACAAGCAATTGGAAAAGCGGGGCGGCCGTCACCTGGAAATACATGGCGATCAAATCGATGTGCAGCACCATGGGAAGCAGGTACAAAACGATGAGCAGCGCAGGCATCGCGTAGCGCTGAACCTGGTAATACATCTCAAGTGCCCGCCCGCGCAAAAAGGGCAGGATGATGGAGGAGCCATCGAGCGGAGGCAAGGGAAGCAGATTGAAAAACGCCAACGACAGGTTGACCGACATGAAGTCAACCAAGAAATCGAGAGCCAGATCGGCGCCTGCGCCACCCGAGAACAGGAATTCAAGACCAAGGGAGCGCATCAGCAGCGCAGCCAGGACGGCCAGGGCGATATTTGATAGCGGCCCAGCAAGCGAAACGAGCACCTCGTCGCGCTTGGGATGCTTGAGATTGCCCACATACACGGGGACCGGTTTTGCGAAGGCGAACACAGGGCCGCCCGCCAGGACGAGCAGCAGCGGCAAGATGATGGTGCCGAATGGATCGATATGGTGCAGCGGGTTCAACGACACGCGCCCGCGATCGCGCGCCGTGCGGTCACCCAGGGCGTAGGCCGCCAGCGCGTGCGCGCTTTCGTGCAGCACGATGGCCAGAACGGCCGCAGCGGCAGAGATCAGAATCGATGCGATGTCGACCACGCGAACACCCTCCTATCGCATGCAACGCAGACGGGATGCCACGCGCATGCATACATAATCCAAAAGAAACAGCACCACGGCCACCACGGCAAAGTCAAGACGGAACACCCCGCCAAACGGCGTGGGAATCAAGCCGTAGCCCGCAATGACGTCGGGCAGAGCGCTTGAGAGCTCAATGACGAACCCCACGAGCCCCAACCGCGTGCTCAAACTGCTGAAGCACAGCATCGCGGTGATGGCGCACATGCCCCAGGCCAGCACACGACAGATCACACCGAGCACCGAGCATGCGATGGCGCCCGCCCTACGCGAGTCCACGGGCCGTCTCCTCCTCAATCGTGCTGGAGAGCTCGAGCCACTCGTCCTCGAGGGCTGGTAGCTCCTGCTTCAAGCCGTTGTACTCGGCCAGCGCCGAGCTGAACTTGTCTTGATCGGCGTAGAGCTCCTCGCTGGCCATGAGTTCCATGAGCTCATCATAGCGAGCACGCTTGACGTCAAGGGCGGCCTCGACCTTCTTCAGGCGGTCTTTGGTGCCCTTGAGTCGACGGTTGAGCGCGGCGCGCGCCGCGGCCTCGGCGCGTTTTTGCTCCTTGGTCTTCTTTCCCTCACGAGCAGGGGTGGTGGGTTCCGGCGCGACCTGGGCCGCTGCAGGCTCGCGGCGCGCAGCGGCACCCGTGCTCGCGGACGCCTGCTCGGCAGCGGCGGCGCGCTGGGCCAAATCCTCGCGCTTGAACAGGTAGTACTCATAGTCGCCATCGTAGACGGTCAGCTTGCCGTCGCGGATGTCCACCACGCGGTTGGCAACCGAGCGCACCAGGTGCTCGTCGTGGGAGATCAGCACGATCGTTCCGGGGAAGCTCTTGAGGGCGTTCTCCAGCATGTCGACCGAGTCGATGTCCAGGTGGTTGGTGGGCTCGTCCAGGCACAACAGCGCCTCAGGCGCCACGAGCATCTTGGCGAGCGCCAAGCGGGCTCGCTCGCCGCCCGAGAGCACGCCCACGCGCTTATCGACGTCCTCGCCGGCGAACAGAAAGGCGCCGAGCAGGCTGCGTTGCTGGGGCACCGTCCACGTCGGGGCGACGGAATCGATCTCCTGCAGGACGGTGTTCGACTCGTTGAGGCCTTCCAGCTGATGCTGGGCATAGTAGGCCACGCCGACGTTCACGCCGAGCTCGCGCGTGCCCTTGGTAGGCGCCTCCTTGCCGAGCAACAGCTTGAGCAGGGTGGACTTGCCCGCGCCGTTCGGGCCGACGAGTGCCACGCGATCGCCGCGGTACAAGGTGAGGTCAGCGTGCTCGTAGAGCGTCTTGCTCCCAAAGCGCTTGGCAAAGTTCTCGAGTTTGATGACCATGTCGCCAGAGCGCGGCGGATCGGGGAACTTGAAGTGCACGTGCTTGTGGCCCTCGGGCAAGATCACGAGCTCGCTTTTGATCTGCTCGATGCGGCGCATGCGCTCCTGAGCCTGTGCCGCCTTGGTGGGCTTGTAGCGGAACTTGTCCACGAACACCTGCATATGGGCGATTTCGCGCTCCTGGGCCGCGCGCTTGGCGCGCATCTGCTCGAGATTGTCCTCGCGTTGTTTGAGATAGGAGCTGTAGTTGCCCGTGTAGGTGGTGATGCGGCGGTTCTCGAGTGCGGCGACATGATCGACGCAGGCGTCCATAAAGGCACGGTCGTGGGAGACGATGAGCACGGCGCCCTCGTAGGCGGAGATGAAGCCGCGGAGCCACTGCACGCTCTCGAGGTCCAGATGGTTGGTGGGCTCGTCGAGCAGCAGCACGTCCGGGTGGCGCAGGAACAGCTTGGCGAGCGCGATGCGCATCTGCCAACCGCCCGAGAATTCGGAGCAGGGCTGGTCGAAGTCAGACGGCTTGAACCCTAAGCCGGCGAGGATCTGGCGGGCGTTGCTCTCGAGCTCGTAGCCGCCCAGGCGCTCGAAACGGTCCTGGACGTGACCGTACTCATCCAGCAGCGCACGTGAGACCTCGCCGCGCTCGCCCGCTTCCGCGATTTGGAGCTGCAGCTCCTCGGCGCGGGAACCGAGTGCCTGGATCTCCAGGGCGGCGTCCATGACCTCGCGGATGATGGGCGTATCGCCGGCGAGCTTGGTCTCCTGCTCCAAATAGCCCACGTTGGCATCTTTGGCGAAAGTCACGCTACCGGCATCGGGGGTATCGAGCCCCATGATGATCTTGAGCAGCGTGGTCTTGCCCGCGCCGTTGGGCCCCACGAGCGCGTAACGCTCGCCGGCGTTCACCTGCAGCGTGGCACCCGTGAACAGCGTGCGCGCGCCAAAGGATTTCTCGATCTTGTCAACAAGGAGAATCATGCTGAATTCCTCATTCGTTGCCATCGCATACATAGCAAAAAGGCCCCAGTTGCCTGGAGCCTTAGTGTTAGATGGTGGGCGATACAAGATTCGAACTTGTGACCCCATCCGTGTGAAGGATATGCTCTACCCCTGAGCCAATCGCCCATTGCCTTTCGGCGAAGAAGATAATAACACGCTCGCCAGAAAAGTCCAACCGGTTTTTTAAAAAAGTTTGAGACGCAAAAACCAGAGAAATCCTGGGCGGCATCGCCAAATATACCGACGGCCCCGCAGACGCGTTTTATGCGTGCCTGCGGGGCCTTAACCACGCGGGGCCTACTCCCCCTTGCAGCGGCGCTCACGCAGCGCCAATGTGATGCAGAGCAAGCCTATGGCCGCCGCACCCAAAGCGATGAGACGCTCCAGGCGGTGCTCGTCGCCCGTTCGCGGCAGGATGCCGGCCACGATGCCGTTGTGCGCCTCCGGCGGCAGGTAGACCGCCAAGTCGACCGAGTTATCGTGTTCACGATCCCACGGCGCTGCGGCGCTCAGGTCCCAGGGCTGGCCGTAGGCATTGACTTCCTCATAGGCGGCCATGGTCGTGAGAGCGCCGGTCACGCCCACCTCCTCGGGCACGATGGTGCCCGAGACGTTCAGATGCGCGTAATCGTTGTCGCGCGCATCGGCGTTATCGCGACCGTTGTCCACATCGAAGGGCACGTATTCAGCGCCCTCGGGCTTGAGCATGCGCACGCGATACACGTATGGCCTGCCCACCTCATCGGCCACGGCCAACTCCTCGAAGGCATAATGGCCCGTGAGATCGGTTGCGCTCACGGCCACCTCCTCCCAGTCGCCGTTGGACAGGATGCCATCGAACTCAATGCGCGGCAGCTCGGCCTCGGGTGCCTGCGCACCGCCTTCGGGCAAGATCGGCTCTCCGGGCTCGGCGCTGATCACAGGTTCGCCTGCATCGTCGAGTGCGCTGCCGGTCGCACCATCGCTTCGGCGGGCGCCAAAGCCCGCGGCTTCAAGCTCGTCATCGGTCATGATGCGGCGATCGAGCATGACGCGTTGGCCCACGCGCAGGTACTCACCGGGCGTCTGCAGGCCGTCTTGGTCGGCATCCTCCCACACCAAGCCGGCCACGCGCCCGGCGCCCTGCGGCACCAAGCCCGCATCCAGGTGATGTGCGTCGTGGCTGCGAGCGGCCGTGAACGTGCCCAGCGCGCCCATGGCAAGGCGCATGCCCTTGTCCTCATCCGCCTCCCATGGCTCGGCAAGCACCGTCAGGCCGGCTACGGCCTCATCGGGCACCACGCGCGTGGTGTTCATGTCGAGGTCGGAATCGAGCGCGGGATCATCGCCCTGATTTGGAGCCGCAACGGCATAGCCGTGAGGAATCTCGTTCGCGTTCACGCGGTAGCCGTACAGCACACGGCCGTACTGATTGTCCTGCGTGCGGTACGCGCTCGATGGCAGGCCCTCGAAACGGTAGCGACCCGCAGCGTCGGTTACGAGCTGTTGCGGCGCAAACGAGGCATCGAAGGCCCAGCCGCCCGTCTCAGAGCCGACCATGCGCATATAGCGCGTCAGCGTCACCGACACGCCGGGCAAGCCCGACTCATGCGGACCGCGCACGCCGTCGGCATCGGCATCGATCCACGCCGTGCCATCGATGGCGGCATCGGCGTCGATTTGCACCAGGCCGGCGTCGCCACCACGTGTCAGACCAGAAGGCCGCAGCACGTCATAGGACGCCTTGCCATACGTTGCCCCATAGGCCGTATGAGCCGCCAGGCCATCCGCATCGTCGATCGGCTCCGCGACGATGGCAAAGCCGTCTCCGCGCAGGACCTCGCCCTCGGGCGTCTGGTCGGCATGCACCTCGATGATATCGAGGTCGCCTGCCGCCTCCGAACTTTGCAGGTCGGAGTCGAGCGCAGGGTCAGCGCCGGCATGATAGCGGGTCACGGCGTAGCCCTCGGGCATCTCGGGCAGCAGCACGCGATAGGCCGCCAGGCGGAAGTCATCCTCTCCACGCTCCTCGGGGCGCACCGGGCGGCCGTCTTTCAACTGCACATGCGTGGGCAGGTTATCGAAGCGATAGGCGCCCTGCTCATCGGTCACCGCCGAGCGCGAATGCGCTACCGCATCTCCGAACGACTCGTTTTGCACAAAGGTGCCGTCGTCTGCCTGGTACCACTGCGTGATGCACACGGTGACCCCAGCCATCCCCTGCTCGGGCGCCTCGGCATCCTCAAGCTGCTGCAGGCCGTCGTAGTGGGCGTCGTCCCACACGATGCCCGCCAGCGAGGCCTCGGCAAACGGGCCGAAACCGGCGTTCATGCGCGTCTCGGCTGCACCGAAGCTCACGTCGAACGCCCCCACCGTGTAGGCGGGATGCGATTCCTCGCTGACGGGCGTGGCCAACACGAGCTTGCCGTCCAGCGTACGGCGCTCCTCACGCGCCGCATCTCGCTCGCGCCAGGCGATCTCGACATCGCCTTGGTCGCCAGCCGGACGCTGCGCCTTGGAATTCGCCGCATCGGCTGCGGGTGTCTCGACCTGCACCGCCGTCACGGGCAGACCCGCCACGCCACGGTTCACGTCGTCCTCATCATCGCGGCCGCACACCGTCACGGTATAGCCCATGAGCAGCTCCGCTCCCTGGTCGCGCACGGCAACGGGCTCATCATCGAACACGAAGCGCCCGGTCTCATCGGTGAGCACTTCCTTCGTGGGTCCGGTGGCCAACGCGTCGGGGCACGGCTGCCAGGCGCCATCGCGCCACACCCAGCGATGCAGCGTCACCTCCTTTTCGGCCAAGCCCGTCTCGCCCGCCTCGCGCAGGCCGTCGTAGTCGGCATCGTGCCACAGGTATCCCGCAATGTCGTGCGCGGCACGAGGCAGCAGGCCACCATCGTGCGTGTCCTCGCTTCGAGAAGCGGTGACATCGTAGGTGACAAGTCCCTCGTCGGGCTGTGGGATGGAGGCCGGCGCATCGGCGCGGTTCGTCTCGGCGGTTTCCTCCCCCGCTTCCTCAAGCAGCACAAGATACTCGGAGGCCGCGACATCCACAAGGCTGCCGTCCTCCAACACCAGGTCGGAATCGAGGGCGGCGTCATCGCCCTGCTGGTAGCGTGCGATGTGCCAGCTGCCCGCAACGGCTTCGAGATCCGCCAGGGCCACGCGGTAGCCATAGACGGTGAAGGTGCCGCTCGCCTCATCGCGTCGGGCGGTTTCCAGCTTATCGAAGGTGTAGGTGCCGTCCTCATCGGTCAAGGCGACCACGGTACCATCCTCGCCAAACGTTTGGTCGAGCACCCAGCCGTCCTCAGATGCTGGATCGGCGAGGTAGCGCGTAAGCGCGATCTCGATATCGGCGACGCCCGCCTCACGCGCCAGCTCGCCCTCATCGAGCTGGCCGTCGTCATCGGCATCCACCCACACGTCGGCATCGTCTTGGATACCGTCGTTATCCAGGTCCTGCCATATGCGGCCGGCAACCGAGGCGCTCGCCACGGGCTCCTGGCCCACGTCGCCGCCGCGCACCGTGGCGGCGCCGGCGGCCAAGGCATCGTAGCCGCGCGCCGTGGTAGGGTCGTTTGCCGCCCACAGCGCATCGGCCGCATCCGTCTCGGCGGCCAAGAGAACCTGGCCGTTGTTCGCGCGCTCGCCGGCGGTGTTGTCGGATGCGTCGAACGACTCGCGATCGACGATCATGAGCTCGGTGTTGTAGACATCGGAATCCACCCGCGTCGTGTCGAAGGTGGGCTGCCCGGGCATGGAGGCGTGGTAGCGCGTCAGGGTGTGGTCGCTCGCGAGCGCGGTGAGCCGCAGGCGGTAGCCGGCGAGCGTGGGCTCGTCCACACCGGGCGCCGCATAGGCAACCGGCAGGTTGTCGAAAGCGTAGGCGCCCTGTGCATCCGTCCGCACCGTCACCACGCCATCGCGCGCCACACCGCCCGTGACGATATCGGTTGTGTATTCGTCCGCGCCAAATGCGTCGTTGCGCACCCAGGCGCCATCGTCCAGGTAGTACTGCTCGATGGAGACCTGCTGGTTGGCCATCGGGGCGTCCACCGGGTCATCGCCGGCGATGTCCTGCAGGCCGTCGCGGTCGAGGTCCTCCCACACGACGCCATCGATCGCGGCGGTCGGCACGCGCACCAGGCCCGCGTCGATATCGGAGCGCGTCTCACCGCTCACCAGGTCGTACTTCTTGCCATCCGGGCCTAGCGCCACGTTCTCAGCGGCGGTGCCCGAACCTGCGGGGGCCGCGACGATCAGCTGCTCGTCATCGCCCACCAAATAGTAGGTGCGCGCCGCGTCGCCGGCGGCAGCGTCAGCCGCATGACCCGACAGGTCCGAATCGAGCTCGGCATCGGAGCCGGCCTGCTGCCTTGTAGCGAAGGCGGCATAGCCCAGCGCATCAAAATCGTCACGGTCGATGCGCACGCGATAGCCCGCCAGCGCAAAGGAGGCTGGCGCGTCCGAGGCGGCCGAGGTTGCCGGCAACTCATAGGCGGTCGCGGTCTTGAACACGTAGGTACCGGCATCGTTGGTCTTGACCGTACGGACAGGCTCCTGCTCGTTTACGCGCCATGCACCGGAGCCGTTGTTGGCGGAGCTATCCCACCAATACTGCTCAAGCGTCACCTCCACGCCGGCAACACCCGACTCGCTTGCATCCTGCACGCCGTCGTGATCGGTATCCTCCCAAACGGTATCGCCGATAAAGCCGATGGTGCCATCGACGTAGCCCAAGGCAAACACGTCCTGCGTCACATAACCCGAGCTCGGGTCGCCAGGCACCACGTAGTCGGGCTTGCCATCGGCATCGCGCGGCGGCAGCGCCTCAAACGGATGGGTGAGCGCCTGGCCATGCAGACTGTAGAGATCGTTGTCGCCCGTATGTGCGCTGGGATCTTGGCTCCACAGATACGGCGAGGGCTTTACCAGCGCGCCGGATACCGTGGAGCGCAGGACATAGCTGCGATGCGGCTTGAGCGCGAAGGTGAAGGCACCGGTGTCGTCGGTCGTGGCGACGGCCGGCTTGCCAAAGGCATCGAGCGCCGGATCCTGACTGACCTCTTGTGTTGCCGGGTCGAACTCATGAACCGAAACAGTCACATTTGCCAAGCGCTGCTCGGGCTTGCCCGCGAGCGTGCCACCCTGCGTCGGGTCGATTTGGCTATCCAGATAGCCATCGATGGGCTCGGATGCCGCACCACTCGCCAGCACATCGTCGCGATATGTCACGCCGCTATAGCTCACCGGCAGCGCGATGCCCACATCGTGAGACACGGCCGCCGCGTCGTAGGCGGCATGCGTCGCATCGTCGATGCCCTGGGCGAATTTCTCAGCGTCATAGGCCAACGGCGTCGGCGCGATCTCGCCGGTCGTGGCCACCAGGCGCTGCTCACCATCGACCTCGGTCGTGTCAAACGCGACCGCAACGCCCTCGCCGATGGTCGTGGTCGTCACCGAGTAGCCCGCATAGGCCGCAGGGAACGTGAGGCGCAGGCGATAGGTCATCTGGGAACCCGCATCGTCGGTGACCGCGAGATTCGACAAGATGTAGTAGCCCTCGTTGCCGTAGTAGTCACTTTCGGTGGTAAAGGTGAGCGGACCGCCCGCCTCGGCGACAACCGGCGATCCCATGTTGTCGGTGATGGGCTCGCCCGTCTCGGGGTCGCATTCGAGCCACAGGTCTTGCCCATCGGCACCGGCGCCCTCGACGTACTTGGCGACCTTGCCGTCGCGATTGACCGGCAGGCCGTATTTGTTGAGCAGCTCCACCGTCACGCCGTTGATGCCGGGGTCATCGGCCACGCCATCGCCGTCAAGATCCTTGAGCTTGCCGTCGGATTTAAACGACGATCCGTCCTTGCGCGCACCGGCCAGCAGCGAGCGCCCGTTTGCGGACACCTCGTAATCAGAGGCGCCGTGCGCGGTGTCATCGGCGATGCCGCTCCAATCGGCATCGAGCCACACATAGTCACCGATGTAGCCGCGGTTCTCAGGCGCATCGACCATGACGCCCGCCTGCGAGAGCTCACCGTGGTTGTCCTGCGTATCGACCTCACCGTTACGGGTCAGGAAGTGGAAGAAGCTGTTCCATTGCGAGGTCTCGAGCATGCGCTGGTAAATCGGCTCGAGCTTTTCCTCGTCGCTCGGGGCCGCCTTGGTGGTGTCACCCAGGTACTTCGGCAGGTTCAGCGGGGTGTGCATCTGGTAGCGCAGCTCGAGCGAGCCCTTGGGCGGCAGGTGCACGTCCTTGTCCTTGACCGAGCACCAGATGGCGCGCACGTTCTTGCGCAGGGCCTCCTCCTGCTCGGGGTGCGCCGCCACAAAGGCCTGCAGCTCCACCAAGGTGACGAAGCCCTCGGCGTGCATGATGTCGTCCACGTTGTCGCGGCGCGTGCGCACCCAGTCGCCGATCTCGGCGCGGGGAACGGCGTAGAGCTCGGGCAGCGCATCCATGTCGGCGGCGCGAACCGTGCCGTCTTCCTCCTTGGTAAACGGACCCACCCACAGCTCGTATTGGTCGGCCTCAAGCGGCATGCCATCCGGATAGGTATCTGCGGTGTTCGGGTCGTTCAGGACGACCTCGATGGCCGGGGAGACCCCGTCGGAGGTGCCCAAATCGGTGAGCCAGGCATTCCACGCGGAACCACGCGGCACCGCCTGCTTGTCGCTGTCCTGGTTGTATGCCTCGGTGTCACCCTCATGCGGCAGCACATCGTAGACGACGGGCCAGATGTAGTTTTGAGCCTGCGCGGCTTTGGAGTTCTGGTTCGAGGTCTGCACCGAATAGGTGAAGTCCGTGCCCTCCGGCGCCGAGGCGACGCCGTTCAAGCTCTTGGTGAACAGCGTGTCGAGCTGTGTGGTGGAGGACTTGATGTCCTGGAACGCCTCGGAATCCTCGAAGCCCAGACCAGAGAGATTGCGCATGAGCATGAGCTGGGCCGAATCGCCGTCAAGGTTCGAGTCGCGCACGTCCTTCACGAAACTCGTGGTGTCATTGACCTCCTGCTTGGTGGGGATATAGGGCGTGTAGTTACCCGGCTTGTGCACGAAGCCCGCTGCGTCCATGAGATTGGTGGAGGTCACGCCGCCGGCATCCTCACGCACGGGCATCATGAATTCAACCACCAGATCCTGACCCGGGTTCAAACGTCCAATGGACTCGCCGCCCACCGTCGTGGAGCCGCCGAAGTGCATGGAGAGGTACTGACGGTTGTGCTTGAGGTCGGGTCCGAGTTGCTCTTTCATGCGCACGCTGTCGCTGCCGACCTCGGTGGATTCCAAAATCGGCTCAAACGGGTTGGCCTCGGTGTTCTCCCCTGTCACGTAGTAGGTCCACAGCGGTTGCTCCTTGTCGAGGTTCTGCGCGTACTCGACGATCTGGCCGCTCTCGTTTTGCTTCGCGTGGGTCGCGTAGTCATCGCGCAGGATGCAGCCGGGATCGGCCGCCATGCTGTCGTAGGGCACATACTCGAAGCCCTTGCCGGAAGTCGGCAGCGCTGAGATGAAGGGCAGCATGGCCGAGATGTCGGGATTGGTGCATACGTCACCCTCGCCCGTGGTGCCCAGAGCCGCCAGTTGCTCGGTGGAGAGATTCTTGAGTGTGATGCGGTACTTCATCATCCGCGAGGTCGTGATGTCGAGCGTCGGGCGGCCCGGCACCCAAGTGAACGAATCCAGGGCGTCGCCGTTGAAGTAGTACTGCTGCATCTCGATACCGAGGTACGGATGCTCCTTGTCGCGGTAGTAGCCGGCGCGCGCCTCGTCGGACGCGGCGAACTTCGTGTCGTCAAAGCGCAGCGTCAGCTGGGCGAAGTGGTTCATATGCAGCGTGTGCAGGGTGGTACCGCCCGCCGTGATGTGCGCGGCGCGCTCGGTGACCGTTTGAGGCATGGGCGACTTGTAGGTGAGCTCGGGCAGTCCCTCCTTGTCCAGAATCAACTCGCCGTTCTCGTCGCGCTCCCACGTCCAGCCGATATTCATGCGCTTGGGGTCGAGATCGTCCATCTCCTGCTTGCCCAGCGTCTTATCGGCGCCATCGCCATCCGGGTCCTCGTCCGGCGCGGCGTCGACGTCCAGGCGGAAGCCCGCCGGGACCGGAAGGTCGCGCGCCAGCGTGTCGTCGGCAAGGGCGTCGAAGCCGGTCTTGCCCGATACCTCGTCAAACGCCTTCACGACCCAGCGGATCTGCTTGACGCGCTCGTCTTGCGCAAGGTGTCCGGTCGTCGCCGTGTCGTACAGCTCGATGGTGGTGTTGCGCTTGGTGCCATCGCCCTCGCGCACCGGATAGCCGGTCTGGCTGCCAACGACGCGCCAATCACCCGAGGCGTACTCGGCTCGGTCGGCTGCGGTCCCGGGGCGGAAATAGGTCACGTTGCCATCCACGGTATCGTGCGTTTGCTCAGCGGTCAGCGGCTCGACGCGCACCAACATGAACACGCGCAGCTGTTGCTCGTATGCGGCGAGCTTTTGCGCTTCGGGCAAGGCATCCTGCTCGGCACTCGCGCCGGGAATCTCCCATATACCGGTCGATACCTCGCTGATCGAGGAGTCGAAGAACTCATCGTCAAGCGTGGGCCGGTTGGCATCGGAATGCTCGGTTCCGCGATAGGGCACGTCCCAGTCAACGATCATGCTGTTGACGGCGCCGCCCTCGTTGACGGCCTGGTCGAGCAGCAGGACCTGCTCGGCCCCCAGGCTCGCATCGTCGGCGGCTTCATCGCCCAAGTCGGGGTTGGTTACCAGCGAACGGTGCTTTTTGGTGTCGATGCGAACCGAGCTCTCGGGACGGGCAAGCGCAAAGGTGCCCGACGTCGCGTGCGTGTAGATGTCGTCATAGGCGCCATCGCAGTCGAAGTCCTGCGCTGCCGTCTTACGCACCAGCGGCCAGCCAAGCGCGAGCTCGCTGGTGGCCGGCGCATCGGATATGGGATTCACGAAGCGGATCGTCTCGAGCAGCTGCTCGGCAAAACCCGCATCGAAGATGCTCGTGGAATCAGCGGGGACGACCGGCTTGCCCGCACCGCCCTCCGGGTTGCGCCAGGTGGAAATCCACCCGTCCTTGCCATCTTCGCCGTCCCAATCGCGGCCATCCAAATCGTGCACCGTGGCATAGAACTCCGAGGCATCGGAGAGCCACGCGGTCGTGAGGGCGTCATCGCCCTCAGCGCCGGTATTGTCCACGCGCGTCTTGACGAACAGGATCAGCGAGTCACCGGAGCCGAAGTAGCCATCGGCGTGCACGCCTGCGCGAGCGGCCTCGAGCAGCGTGTCGTAGCGGGCGAATTCCTCAGCGGTGGCATCATGCGGCGGCGCGAATTCAAACACGAGGGTCTCGCCTTCGCGTTGCTTGGGCTTCGCGGTCGGATCGGTGCCGATGCCATCGGGGTCATCCGCATCGGGCTTGGCGTAATCGGGCTGGGTGAAGTCGTTGGCACCCCAGTCGGGCGCCTCGGACACATGCACGTACCAGCCCTGATCGATCAGGTCCTGCGGCGTGAGCTGCTCGGTCACCACATCGCCGGTCGCTCGGTCGACGTGCGCCCATTCGACATAGAACCGCCCCGCATCGGCCTTGGTGAAGGAACCGTCGGTCAGTTTCTGCTTGTCATAGAACGTCACCTGGCTCGGCAGATGCACCGCGAACACCAGCTTGCCGTGCAAGATGGCGCCGGTCTGCTCGAACTGGCCGTCCGAATCGTTGGCGAGCGTCGCGCGGTACCAGGGCGTATCGCCGTACTGCAGCGCATCGTCGCCCCCAAGCGTGCCGTCGCGGCCGATGGTTTGACCCTCGCCCGCCTGCGGTGCACCCGGCTCGCGGACGCGGTCGTCATCCTCCAGACTCGGAACGTCCATCGAGGGGTCGAACTCGACACCATGGCTGGCCACCAAGCGCGGTGTGGCCACGCGCAGCTTGAGCGTGGACATCGCGCCGGAATCGGCGACCGTGTCGAAGGTGCTGTTGGAGCGCGGGAACGGGTCGGCATACATGAAGGTGTCGCCGCCGTTAAGCTGAGCCGCGAGCGCATCATCCAGGTGCAGCGCAGCTCGGAAGGTGTAGTCCTCCACATTGGGCGTCTTGCCGTCCGCGTTCCGCTCGGCGTAGCGGTAGCTCGCGCCGGGCAGGGTGTTGTTCGGCACGCCAAGCACCGTATCGGAGCCATCGCCGATCTGGTTGTAGGGAATGACGCCGCCCGAAAGCGTCGTGGCGCTCGAACCCGACCCGTAGGTCTTGGTGTCCTGCACGGCATCCAGGCGCATGTCGCCCGCATCGGCCGAAGGCGTGCCGTAGCTGTGCGTGCGATCGAGCTGCGCCTTCGAGCCGACCGCGAAGGGGTTGTCGGGGATGTCGGCATCGGTGAGGAGCTGCGCACCGGGCAGCTTGCTCGACACGAAGGTGTAGGCGTTCTCGTAGGAGCGCGCGGTCTCGGGGTGCTCTGCGTCGTAGGTGGGGGCGCCCACGGAAGCGATGGGGAACTTGAAGGTGTTCATCCCTCCGCTGGGGATGCGCGCCTCGATATTGCCGCCCGCAACCATACCTTGGGGCGTGTTCCACGCCGCGGGGTCGCTGGCGACGAAGCGGACCACGTAGCGCGGCGCTTGCGTTCCGTCCTCGGAGACCGCCACGTTCTCATAGGTGACGGTGGCCGTGTAGCGCGATTTCGCAGTGGGGTCGTCGGTGGCCAGCGCATCGGCGTCGGCGGCATAGTCCTCAGCCGTAGCGCAGCTCAGCTGCCAGTTGACGAGCGTGTGGGAGGCGCCATCCGTCGGGTAGGGGTTGCCCTCCTCGTCAATGGGGGCGATGTGTTGGGGCAGCACGCATGTCACGACCGGCAGCACCAAGTCGCCCTTTTGGCCGCCGTCCACGCTGTAGTTGCGCGAGGCGCGTTCAAACAGGTTGGACGGGGTGTTCGCCGCATACGACTCGTACTGCACACCGTACTGGTCCCACCAGTACCTGTTCTCGACGTGCACGTTCATCTGCGCCCTGTCGAACTCGACGTCGAAATAGTACGCATCGACCTCACCGGTCACACCGTTGTCGCCCACCGTGTTCCAGGTGCGCACCATCGGCTTGCGCATCACCGCGCGCGTGCCGGTCTGCGCCCACAGGCGCTGGCCGGCCTTGGAGGCGGAGTCATAGCGAACGGAAGCACGGTCGGCGACCTTGCCGGCAAGCGCGTCGCCGCCCAGCACGCTGTTGTTGAGGACCGTGTAGCCGTTCACACTCGGCATGTTCGGCGAGGAGGCCGTGAGCTGCCACGCAACCGGCATCCCGCTGTTATACCAGCTCGGCAGCGCCCACATGAAGTCCATGCCGTACACCTGCATGTCGTTCATGGAAGCCGCCTTGGCGTTCATGCCCTCGACATGGTCGACATCCATCACGGAGAAGTACGAGCTGGCCGGGCTCGGTGCCGAGGACTCAGGGTTATCCCACGGGGTCACCAGCACGCGATCGTTCCACGTGCCGGAAGCGTTGTTGGCAAACACGTGCGCGGGGATGTCAACATGCAGCTTGTAGCCAGCATCCCCCTGCCATCCGTCCGCATCGGCCGTATTGGCCTCAGTCGTGTCGATGTTGCGGCCATACCACTTAGCCAGCGGGTGGGTCACCGTGATCTTGAGCACCCAAGGCTGGGAGCTCTCGGCATACTCGCCGCTCGTGCGATCGGCCACGGCAGAGGCGACGGCCTGATAGCTCGAGGCGGCCGGATCCTGCGAGAGGTCGGTGGCGCCGGCGCTGAGCTCGGTGCCATCGCGGTAGTAGCCGGGATCTTGCGCATCACTCGGCGCGCGATAGCCCTGATCGGCGCCGTAGGGCGTCTGCACGACCTCGACGCGCAGATAATTCGAGATATCGTGATACGTCTCATCGACCACGGCGTCGGTCGCCGCGCCGTGAACCCCATCCACCGAGGCGAGCAGGTGGGCCGAGGCGCCCAACGTCGCGACATCAAGCACCGCGCCCTCCTCGGGGTTCACGCCCACAGGGAGCTTCGGCTCGATGCCGCGCGGCATGATATAGAGCATCTCCACGCCATCGAGGTTGCGGTCGCCGTAGTTCAGCGCCTGCAGGCGCGCAGTGAAGTCCTGGTTGTATTCGAGCGAGGCGGCGTACTTGTTGAGCACCACGCCGTCTTGGGCACGCACTTGGTCGCTTTCCGTGGTGTAACCCGGCGTATCGGCCCACGGCAGGTAATGCGGGTCGTAGGCCGTCGACGTGTAATCGCCGGCCTCGTACTGACGCTCGGACTTATAGTCGCCCGTGTTGGGCTCCATGTCGCTTGCGGCGGCCAGCCACGCCTTTTGCATATGCAGGCTGGACTCGCTCCACACAAGCGGGGCCTTGCTCCCCCACCGGCGCTCGAGGTTGCCGATGTCGCCCCTGGTGCGCGGACCGGTCACGAATGCGGCGTAGTCGCGGTGGCTGCCGATGCTCTGCGAGGCGTTGGCCTGCGTGGTGTTTGGCGTCACCAAGAACATATCACCCGGCAGCTGTGCGCGCGAAGCGGGTGCGGTCGCGCCGGTCGCCTTGCGCGGCACATATTGCACCTGCTGGAACATGCCCGTCTTGACATCCGCGTCCAAGAAGACATCGTTGTTGCCCGAGGTGCCGCGCGTCATGTAGCTCGTGCTGTTCACGCTCGAGCCGGGGATGTAGGTGCGCGAAGCGTCGAAAGCCTCCCATAGGTCGGACTGCTCGGGCTTATCGGCCGAACAGGCGGCATCGTGCAGCAGGGCGTCCATGTCCATGAGCACCTGTTCGTTTTGCACTTTGATGGGGGCATCGGCGGCGGTGCCGTTTTGGATCGAGGGGCCAAACCCATCGGCCGAATCATCGTGCAAGGGATTGGTGCAATGGTAATTGCCCGCCAGCGAGGTGGCGTATTCGCCGATGCGCGGGAAATATGCGGGCGACTGGTCGGCCGAGGTGCCCAGGTCCTCATCGGTGTCCTGGAAGACCTGCGGCAGGCCATCGGTGGCCGCCGTGACCTCGAACCAAATCTCAATGCGGTCGCCGGGGTTCATGAACACCGGCTCGCCGTCCTTGGCGGCGTCATTGGTGAAGGTGATGCGGTACAGGTCGAAGGCGGTCGTGTTGCTCACGCCCTCGGCCGTAGGATCCATGTCGGAGAACAGGCCCTTGTCGCTCTCCCCACTGCCGTCCATGTTGGAACGGGTGTCCGCATCGTAGTTCATGCTGCCGCCGAAGTCGGGCGCCTCGCCCGTCTCCACATCGGCACGGGCGTCCTCGATGCGCTCGACGGACGCGACCTTGGCGCCGGAAACCTCGTTACCCTCCTGGTCGTACCAGGCCACGCGCACGTTGTCCGCCGTGAGCACAAACGGGCTGCCGTCCGCACTCACCAGGTACCGCGAGGGGATCCGCTCGTATATCGCGGGATTGTAGGCCTCTCCCTCCAGGTTGGGCGCCGCCGGGTTCGCACCGCCGGCCACGTTGGTGAGCGAGTCCTTGTACCAGAAGCTCTCGCCCGGCACATAGCCCGTCTTTTGCGGGGCCTGCGGGTCCCATGCCGCCGCAGCCTGCTCGGCCGTTTGGAAGGTCTGTGTTTGGAAGGTGAAGGTCGGCGCGCTGCGATACACGGTGAGCGTCGTGTCCGAGCCCTCGTCGTGCTTGACGATGAAGGCCTGATGATCCTGCGCGGCGCTCGGCTTCGCGAAATCGATGGCGGTGTTCTCGTCGTGCGTGTGGGTGAGACCCAGATCGACGCGCAGCTGACCGGTGAAGGAGTCGGCCATCTCATCGGAGGAGGCGTCGGGGCGCACGTCGGCATAGCGGCCCACGCCCTTGAGGGTCACGTCATTCAGTTTGAAGCTGGTCGTCCCGTCCTCGGTGGCAGGAACGTCGAAGTAGGTCCAGCGCACCGCCGTGACGAAGTGGAACTTGCTCTTTTGCGCACGCAGCACCTCAGACGGACCAACCGGGTCGATCGCGTCGGGCGCAAAGAAGTCCACGAGCGCACCCAGCAGGCCCTCGCCGCGATTCGCCCGCTCAACGCCCTCGGCCTCTTCTAAAGAGGTGGGCAGCGTGGTTTCCACCAGGTCCTTTTCCTCAACCCAGGCGCCAACGCCGGCGTCAGCGGTGGTGTCCCAATACTCAACGAGCACCTCATCTCGCGGCGTTACGGGGTTGGCGGGCATCGATTCCGGATAGGTGGGCTTCGGCGCCTCGGTGAGCTGGAACACCGGGAAGGAGCGCGCATCCGTGCCCGAACCCACCTGCTTCATGAAGTCCACGGTAAGCGTCATGTCCTGCGTGTGGCGCGTCGGGTTCTCGATGCCCGAGATCACCACCTCAGCCTGGCTGCCATCGTTGGATTCGGGCGCCTTGCTCCCATCTTCGAACGTGTTGACGAAGCGCGCGTCAACGGCCACGGCCTTGCCCGTTGCGGCGGCGTGCGCATAGAACGCAACGCTTGAAACGGCATCCAAGCCAAACTGCGCCCGGCCGCCGGCAAGGGCAGCCACATCAAAGCGCGCCAGGTAATCCACGCGGTTGGCCGAGGCGGAACCCGCCGTCTCAACATCCGTGTCGTAGGTGGAACCAAGCGTCGAGGAGCCGGTGTAGCTGTTGTTGATGAAGCGCTGCTGCACATAGCCGTGTTTTGGACGCGCGAGCACCTTGACGTGCGCCGTCACGCGGTCGTTTTGGTAGGAGGGGCCATCGGCGCGGAACGCCTCGTTGTCCTTGTCCTGGTAGGACGTATCCTGCTCGAGCTCGTCGGTCATTTGCGTGATGATGCGCAGCGTCACGCCCGTCCCGGGCGCGATTTGCACGGCATCGGGATGATCGGCATCGAGCTCGCCGATGCTTACCGTCAGGTTGCGGTTGTAGATATAGGACTCCTCGCCGTCCGCCGTGAGCGAGTAGTCCGTCTGAGGCGCGGCTTCGCGCAGCCCGTGCGGCCGCCCGTCGCCATCCTCGTCGTCTGTTTCCTCAAACTGCGCGGTGATCTGCTCGGTGGGGATGCCCGTCGTGTTGCTCGTGACCTCCCAGCCGATGATGCGCTGGCCGCGCGGCGCCTCAAAGCGCGCCTGGGTATGTTCGAGCGGCAGCGCCACCTTGGCATTTGCGCCGCCCGGCATCACGTTGGCCGACGCCGCATCGATGCGAACCGTGTAGTCGATGTAATCGCCCGCCATGAGCGAGCCGTTGGGAATGTTGTTGCCCGCTGCATCCGTGTTCGCCGGCGCATAGCTCTCTGGCGAGGTCATGGACGCCTCATCGCGATCGTAGGCGAACACCGTGGCGCCGTCCTGCCCGTTCAGGCTCACCTGCTTGCCGCGCGAGACCGTGACGTCTGCTCGACCCGCGAGGTTCGTCACGTAGAAATCGGCTGTGGTCGAGCCGACGCCCGCATAGAGGCTATGGCTCCACGTGTTGGGGTCCACGCTCACCGGATTTTCAACCGAAACGCTGTGGCGGTTTTGCACATCGATGCCGTGCGCATTGGCCTGCTTGCCAAAGCTCGGCGTCGAGGTGGCATTCCAGCCATCGGCCTGGCCGCCGGCCGCCTGGAAGTCCTCAACCGTGCGGTCCACGTAGATGCCATCGTAGGAGAAGGCGTAGCCGTCTTGCCCCTTGGTGGGCGACAACCACTCCCCGCCCGCCAGCGTGGTGGCAGGCTTGTTGAAGTCGGGGGCTATGGCCTCGAAGCGCAGCGACACATCGCTGATGAAGGGCCGCGCGTAGGTCTGGTCGAACTGAGGGTCGCCATCATATCCGGGCAGCGTGTTAGTGGCGTCGCGGCCCTGGTAGCGCTGGACCAAGCCCAATGAGGCATCGCCGGCGTTCATGTCGTTGCGCATGAGCTGCTCAAGGTCGATGGCGAACAGGTTCGCATCGTACTGCGCGCTCACCAACAGCCCCTGATCCTTCAGCTCGGCGAGCGTACAGGTCTGCGTGGCACCGCCGCCGGTCTTGATGGTGAGTTCAGAGGCGGCAAACCACGTGGCCGTACCGCCCAGCACGCCGTCCACGAACTGCTTGGGGATGTAGATGGTGCGGGCGCGGAACATATCCGTATCGCTCGAACCGGTCGAGAAATCAACATGCAAGGTGGCTCCGCTCACGCGAGCCGAGCGCGTCGCATCGTCAACACCCGTGTTGGCATCCGGTCGGTTTTGGTATTTCACCTGGATAGCTGCCGTATTGGGCGTGTTATTGTCGTCCGCGTAATCGTAGAGGTACGCGCTTTCCCCTTCCGGGCGCCACAGCGTCGCGCGCGTTTGGAAGGGAATGAGATAGCCCATGAAATACGCCTGGTCAGACGCATGTCCATACAGGACCGTCCGCCAACCACCATCGTAGACGCTGCCCGTGTGATCCGGTGACTTCACGAAGTCACCGGGCGTGGCGCTCAGGCTGCTTGCGGCGCTGAAGGTGTTGAGCACATCCGTTGCCGTGGTGGGGCGCTGGCCGGAATACGCGTACGGACGGCCAAAGGTCCGCGCGTCGATGCTGGCCTGCTCGTTGCTGCGCTCGGCGTCATAGGTCGGCTCGATCTCGCGCGAGCCATCGCCATCGCCGCCCATGCCGGACAGGTTGAGGTCGTAGCGCACAAGCGCCTCACGCTCGCCCACGTTCACCCGCAAGGCCGTCTTGCCCGCAAGCTCAGGGGCGCTGGGCTGCCCTGTTGGGGCGGCGTCGATATAGAGCTCGCCGCCGTTGGCCTGTATATAGGGCTCAAGCTCGGCGCGCGCGATTGTCACCTCGCGCACCGGAGCCGCCCCATCGAGGTTCTTGATGGCAAACGTGATGGATTCCAGCTTGTCCATGACCTGGTTGTCGGCGCCTTGATTGCCGGCGATGTGCGCGCCCGTGGTGAGGAAGCCGTAGTAATCGCCCGAATCCGCATCCCACTCGATCACCGGCAGTTCATCGGTCAGGCGCGTGTGGTCGCTAAAGGCCACACGGTTTGCTCCCCAGTCGCCTCCGTTGGAGTTGCACCGGTAGAAGGACATGGAGAATCGCTGGTCGGACCCGAACCGCACGGACGTGTCGCCATCGATGTGCGCACTGTATTTCACCCAGTCGAGCGTGGGCGTATCGTGCACGCCCTTGCGGACGTACTGCTCATCGCGATCGATGCTCGCGAGCGCGCGGCTCACCACGTGGCCGGCCTTGAAGCGCTGCTTGGGGTTGGACCGATAACCCCAGTACGTATAATCCACGTATGACCAGCTCGAGCGCTTCTCGCTATCGGAATCCGCGCCGCCGTCCTGGTAGCGCACCTGGGCCTGGGCATGCGGGCGGTTGTTGCCCGAGTAGGCGCCGCCGATCGTCATATCGACCTGCGAGGTGGAAAGCGCCGAGCCCGGGACACCGAAGAAGCGGCCCGTCACCTCGATGCCCGCCGTATCGCCGTTCTCGTTGTAGTGGTAGTCGGTGCCGTAATCGACCGTGGCAGCCGTTGCGTGCGTGTCGTCGGCGTATTGGTTTTGGTTGATGCGCAGGGTATAGGTGATGGATGCCACGCGGCGGTGCGTGAGCTTGCCGTCAACAAAGTCCTCGTCGCCGTAGTCTGCCAGGGCATCGCGCGCGGCGGGCGGCTGGCCCCCATCGAGACCGAGCTCATCGCCGAGCAAATCGATGCGGAAATAGCCCGGCTCCAACGCGTTGGCGGTATTGGCCCATTCGTCGGCCGAGGTCGTGCGCGTGGCGCCGTCGGTGTAGTGGACGCTCACGGACTTGAGATGCGAGACCGCCTCAGGGCGGACCTTGAGGTAATAGGCGTCGAAGCTGTCCTGCGGCAGCGTTTGGGTCACCCGCAGCTCAGCGCCGGTATTGTAGGTCTTGCCGCTGAGCAGTTTGCCATAGGAGTTGGCCACGGCGACGTCGTACTGCTCCTGGCGCCACGCATGCTCGGGATTGGTGATGTAGTCGTTGGTGTACTGCCTGAAGTCGAAGAGGTAGGACCCCAGGGCCTTGTAGCCGATCTCGAGCGCCCGGTTGTTTTCGGAGTAGCTGTACCCCACCGAGGAGGTGCTCACGTTGAGATCGTGGCCCACGTCATCGGGCGTCGAGGTCGCAGTGAATCGCGCACCGGCATCCCCGGGCTCGCCATCGTAATACGCGGCGCGCGCCGAGGCGTCGAAGTACATTTTGCTCACGTAGATCTCGGTGGCATCTGCGGTGGAGAGCATCCACGGCTCACCGGCGGCGGCTGCCGCTCGCAGGGCGACCGCCACGGCAAGGTTGTTCGTGCCCTTGCGAACGGCGTCGGCGGTGCACACGGAGCGCACGGGATTGCGCAGTGCCTGATCGGGGCGCTGGCCGATGAAATAGTTGTCCGCCGTGGCAACCAGGCGGGTCTCGGTGGCAAAAGCGCTATCGCTAAAGCCCGCGAACGTCACGCGCTGACGGCTCGCGTCGCCCACATTCGAGCGCAGGTCTTTCCAACCAACCAGCTCGACTTGCTTGAGGTTGGGGATTTTGTCGAAGAACTGGGCCTCGTCAAGAGTGAGCGCACCCTGCTCATCGGGCGCAAGCGTGATCAAACCGTCCTTGGTGGCAAACCCGCCATCCTCCTGCGGCACCAGCACATAGTCGGGCTTGCCCTGAGCGGCCACGGTGTCGAAATCGTAGAGGTGAATCTCGCCCACCTCGCCCCAGGCCGCGAGGAACTCAGGCGAGAAGGTGATGCCCGTGGTATGGAAGCCCGTGATAGCGGAGGCCATCGAGCCGTCCGGCTGCTTGATATCGTTTTCCTGGTGCAGCGGTAACGCAAAGGAGAGGTCCACATCGCGCAGCGGGGCGGCCGTCTTGTTGCCGATCTCGGCCCACAGGGTGAAATCGCGGTCGTAGGGCACGGCGATCTGCGTCGTGCTGCCATCGGTGCAGGTGCCATCGCCCTGCGTGGCCTCCTGCACATCCACGTACTGCGCGTGCGTATGCAGGTCAACCACGGCGGGCACCACCTGCACGGTGGCCTTGGCGCTCACCTTTTTGTTGAGGCTCTCGAACGCACTGGCGTAGCGCGTCTCAAAGGTGCCCGTGAGGGTGAAGTCCTCGACCTTGGTGGCGCGGCCCACGATGTCGATGAACGCATCGGGCGAGGTGAGGTTCTCGCGCACCGAGATGAAGTCGAGCTCGATATGGGTCACGAGCTTGTCACCCCACAGCCCCTTGGGGCCGATCTCGACCGTGCCGTCATCCAGCGCATCCATGGCTGCGATATCGGCGGCCGAGACCCGCACCGGCTCATCGCTGCCGGCAACGTAGATGCGCAACTCGTCAATCTTGGATGAGCCGAGCAGCGTGCCGCTCAGCACGAGCTTGGTGACCTCAAAGCCATAATCCTTGCCCAGCAAGGTGGCATACGGAAGCTCGCTTATGCTGAAGCGCGCCGGCTCCATGCCGGATTTGGAATTGTTGGACACCACGAACTTCCAACCAGCGCCGTCCACGCCGAGGGTGGCGGTCGCCTTGGTCTCCGTACTGGCCACGTCGCCATGCGGCGCCACGGTGATGCCAGGTACCGCGGCCTGCGTGCGCAGCGTCGCCTCATCGTCGGCGCTGGCCTGTGCGCTCTCGAAACCCTCCGGATAGGCGGTCTCGAACGTGCCCGTCATGGTGTAGGACTGGTTGATGTAGTTGGACTGGCCCGCAAAATCCACAAACGCCGTCGCGGCATCCAGGCGCGGAGCGATCGCGTCGAACTCAATGGTCATGCCGCACAGGGTCTCGCCCGACCAAAAGGCGTCGCGGGTCAAAACCTTGTTGCCCGCACCGTCGGCCTCGAGCTTGGCGAGCTGTTTGGCGGAAACGACGATTGGCTCGCTCTTGCCATGCACCGTGAGTTTGATCTTGGAAATGGTGCTGCCCTCAAGCAGGCCCTTGCTCAGCGTCACGCTGTCGAAATGGAAGCCGTAGAGCTTGCCGTCGACCTCGCGCAGCGAAAGATCGCTCGTTTTGAAACGCGCCGGCTCCATCTTGGTGTCCGAGACGTTGCCGAGCTGAAAGCGCCAGCCGGACGTGCCCGCCGACAGTGGAATCTGCACGTCCTCGCCAACGATCTCCTGCGGGTCGGCCTCGACCTTGGTGTGGCCCTGTGCGGTGACCGTCGGCACGGCCGGCTGGACCTGGATGGTCGCCGAGTCCTTGGCCGACTTGTTCCTGTCGGCGAACTGCTCGTCATAATCGGTTGAGAACGTACCCGTGAGCGAGTAGCTCTGCACGTTTTTCGACGGACCGGTGAGGTCGATGCATGCCGCGTCGCCCGCGTCCACGTCCCCATCGAAGGAAGTGAAACGTACGAGCACGCCCTCAAGATGGCCATTCCACACGGTGCTGGGAACCGTAAGCTCGCCGGTGGCTGGATCGATGTAGTTTGCAAGGGCGGCGGCATCCAGGGTCACATCGGCGCGGTCGGCCACGCGCAGCGTGATCTGGTCGATCGCGGCGTGATCAAGCAGGCCCTTGCTCAACCTCACGGTATCCACCGTGTAGTTCGAGCTCAGCTCACTCGTCTCGAAGGTCGAGGGCTCCATCTTGGAGAGCGTCGAGTTCGTGAGGGTGAAACGCCAGCCGGCAGTCGCGAGACCAAGCGGCACGGTGATGGCGGACCCTTGCGGGGCCGAGCCGTCGGGGAGCTGCGCGTGTGCGACGGCGTCCACCGCCGGTGCGGGCTCGATGACCGGCACGTAGCTGGCCTTCGATGCGGCGCTCTCGCGCTTGGTCACCGAGTAGTGGCCCTGGGGCGACTCGGCCGTGGCCTTGTTCCAATGACGTTGGCCATAGGAGGTCATGACCGTGTTGGGGAACTCGGTTTTCGGCGCGTCCAAAAGGCCGTTGACCTTGATGCGGATGGGGAGGTCCTTGTTGGCCGGGATCTCATCGGCAAGCAGGAAGCGAACGCGCCCCGTGTAAGTGCCGCCCTCCGCCTTTTCCAGCGCGGCGATGGCCTCGGCCACCGAACCCTCGTAGGCGCCCGTGTCGGTGCCGACGCGCCAGGTCCGATACGTGTTCGAGCCGTCCGACTCGTCGGCGACTGCCTCCAACGGCAGGTTCAACGTATGCCAGGAGCTCTCCTGCTCGCCGGGCAGCTTGAGCTCCACCTCGACAGGGCCGTGTGCCGTATCGAAGTACTGGTCAACCTCACGGGCGGGAACGTCGCGCGCGGCGGGAACCTTGGTTTGAAACTCGAAACTCTGCAGCTCAAAATGCTTGGGCAACGTATCGATCACATGGGGCCCGCTGGCAGAGACCGCCGGATCGGAAGATTCCGGACCGTAAACGGGAATGTTGCTGCCCTGGGTGGAGAAGCCATCGATGACGAAGGTTCCCATCTTGCCCAGATACCCCTCGGCGTTGGTGACCAACGAGCCGTTCGTCAGGTTCTTGGCGCGCTTGTTCTGGCTGAACGCCACCACCGGGTTCTTGAACGAGGAGCTGATGATCTCGTCCTTACTCCACGCGTATTCGCCGTTTTGGCCGAAGTAGATCGACGCGATTGATTTCAGCTGGACGCGCGGAGGCTGGCCGCCCACGCCCTGCAGGTTGGTCGTGTAGGGCAGCGCCACGTAATAGGTGCGGTGATCGGTGGGCAGCGTGGTGCCATCGGCGCTCGCGGACTGCGGCGCGCCGTTGGACACGAGCTCCTGCTCAACGGAGAAGTTGACATAGCCGTCCATGAGGCTTTGGTATTCCATGGGCACCAGGCCGAGCTGCTCGGCGTTGGAGAAGCGGTCGGTGTCGAGCTCGGCCAAGAGCTCGGGCGACTTGCCCGTCACGTCGTAGATGAGCACGCCGCCCTCCCCCGGCTTACCGATGAGCCGGGCGTTGCGGTCGTTCGAATCGTGGTCCTCGTGAGGTACGATCTCGCCCTGTTCGTTAATTTCCCACGCGGCGATGTCGCTTTGCAGGATGTGCTTGTTGTTCTTCTCGTCCGGCTCGGCCTCGAGGTTGAACTCGAATTGCTTGATCTTCGAGTCCTTGGTTTCGGACGTGTTGCGAACGGTCACGGCGTAGACCATGTAGTTGTACCGGTCCCACAGCACCGGCTCGTTCACGACCTCAATCTGCTGCTCCCACTTCAGGTTCGTGTTGATGAACGTGATGCGGCGCGGGCTGCTCGGACGGTGATTCGGGTCCAGATCGGGACTGATGTCCAGGTCGCCGAACGTTTCGGTGTTCTGGTCTTTTTTGTAGGTGCACATCAGGCCGACGCTGATGCCTGCGCCGACGTTCTCAGGCACGGCGCCTTTGAACTGCACGATCTGCTTGGGTAGGTTGCCGTTCTGCTGGAAGGAACCGTTGTTGTCCGTGTACTGCATGACGATCTCACCCGACAGGCCGTCCTTGGCCTGCTCGGGGTTTTTGATGCGCTTGCCGTTTTCGTAGTAGGTCCAGCCGTTGCCCAGCTCCGGGACGATGGCCAGGCGCATGTCGTTGCCGTCTTGCTCCCAAAGCTCCTTGTTGAGCGTCGTTTTGATGACGGAGGGGTCGTTCTCGTCGTGGATCAAGTAAGGGACCTGCATTTTGAGGGTGAGCAGACGGTCGGGCCCCTTGCCGTAGAGGGCGTCGGTCGAGCCCAGGTCGAAGTCCACGATCATGCTTGGTTCCTCGCCCGCGCGGACAAGGTATTCGTAATCGCTGCCGGGAATCGGGTCGCTGCCGGTCACGACCAGCTTGGGGTAGATGTCGGCGTCGGAGATCGTGCCGTTTTTGCCCTCCGTTGTGGGCAGCTGGTATTCGGGACCGTCCGCCGCAGGTTCGGGCTCCTGCGCATCGCTGGACTCGGGAGCCTCGTCGGCATCGGGGGCATCGGCACTGGCACCCTTGTCGGATGCATCATCGGCTTCTAAGGATGTACCCCCCCCCATTTCATTTTTGTCGGAAGGGTTCTTTGCGGGATCCGTGGTATCGGAGTCTGCCGAAGCGTCGTCGTTTGCGCCCTCGTCGGCCGTCTGGTTGCCTGAATCCTGCGTGGAATCGCTGCCTAGGGGTGCCTGCTCGTCGGAAGTGGACGCCGGACTCTCGGCAGGTCCGGCCGTTGGATGCACAAGCGGGGTGTCGGTGGCATAGGCGCGGGCGACCGCCATGCCAAAGGGGCTCAAGATGTTGGAGGCGACCAGCACGTAGGCAAACAGCACCACCAGCACCATCCGCATGGCGTGGCGTGCGCGATCGCGCATGCTCGATGCGCGGCCCGTATTCGAGGGGTGCATACTTGCGTCGTCGGTATGCAAACGGCTATCGGCCGAATCCTTGCGCTGGCGCCACGCACCCGCACGATCATTCTTATGTACGCTCATGCCCACTCCCCAACTGTACAACACGGCATCACCTGCAAAAATGGCAGCTAGCCGCGCTTATGCGACATAAATATACAGATTCAATTGTACTGTAAAATGACAATATGTACAGTAAATGAGTGGCTATAACTGGGGTTTCGCCCGTATCGATTGCCTGTCGTCCAGGTTCACAGTATACATACTATTTTAATATGATGATTAAACCATGCATGCGGCGCCATGCTCATCCTGCATGCGGATGCACCTGCGCGCGGGGCAACTCTTCCAAAAGAAATCCCCTTTGCATAACTCGGGCGCACACGGCGCGCGGCGCTCCATGGCACCCCAATATGCGAAGACCCCGGCAAAACCGGGGCCTGCGTACTCCGGAACTGGCGCACGCCAGCCCAGACTATATGGAATTCAGTCAGGCAAATCAGACCGAAGCCGCGAGCTGGCGTCATTCTCGATCGTGATGGTATACTCGCCGAAATCGCGCAAGTCGAGGTCATCGGAGACCTGGCTGCGCACGCGCCCCGAACGCAGTAGAGTTGACACGTCGTTGGCAACGAGCTGCGAGGTCGAAAGGCTCGTGGAGAGGTTGCCGCCCGTCTCGTCCTGCCCGGCCATCACGTAGAGGCTCGTGGATGCCGTGTAGGTGCTCGGCATACCCACAAACGAGTAGACGCCCGCCAGCAACGCCACGGCAACCGGAACGCCGACGACGAGCTTGATGCGTTTCTTGAGGAGCTCTACCAGCTCTAACAAGGTCATATGTTGGTCCTTCTCCCCGCGCGTGAAGCACCGTGCGATACTTCGCGCACGGTACATGCATAGGTAAGCACTCTAGCGAATACCGCACACCACCAGAGGCGGTACGCAGTCATTCACAATCCCAGCAAAAACTCCAAGGCACGCAGTCGGCAATCGAGATGCGTGGCCGCCCATAGGTGCGCAAGCGACAGCAACTGCACAGCACGGGCGGCATCCACGGGAGCCTCGGCAAGCTGTTGGAACCGCAAGGACACAAGCGAGCGCAGCCACGCGACCGTTGCGGCATCCACGGGGATGGCGCCAGCCACCGTTGTGGCGCACGACGCGCACAGCAGGCCGCCGGCCAGGGCCGAGAAGCGGGAAACATCCTCATCGCCACAAGCCACGCAACCGCTGTAATCGGGCCGATAGCCCACGTGGCTCAAGATCTTGAACACGTAGGCGGCCACGAGGACGTCGAGATGGGCTGCGGCACTGGGGCGGGCCGCGCAGCCCGCACGCTCCCGCTCCACACCCGCCAGGGCCCCAAGCGCCGCCTTCGTGATCGCATAGACGAACGGATCCTCGGCATCCTCAAACGAGCAGTGACGCGCCACCTCGGCCACGGCGCTGGCGGCGGCGAGCAGCTCAAAGCTGGCCGACGCACCCAGCGGCGCCGCCAACAGGTCCGCCTGGGAGACCACATCCAGGTTGCGCCCGTGCGCGAGCAGCAGATCGACCTCGCAGCACAGCTCGCAGCGCGCCGCCAGACGGCTGCCCGGCTTGCGGGCGCCTTTGGCCACCGCGCGCACCTGCCGCCCGCTCTCCGCCAGCAAGGTGAGAATGAGGTCCGTCTCCTTGAGCTTGGTCTTGTCGAGCACGATGGCGTTCGTGCGGTACGTGCGGCTACCGGCCATGACGGCCATCCCGGCGCCTGCGAGCCGGGTGGAGGCGCGCAAGGGAGGCGTTACTCGTCATCGGCCGCATAGCCAAAGCGGCGGATCTCGCGGGCGTCCTCGCGCCAGTTGCGCTTGACCTTCACATCGAGGCCGAGGAACACGCGGCAGCCGAACATGCGCTCCAGGTCACGACGCGCCTCCACGCCGATGCGCTTGATCATCTCGCCACCCTTGCCCACGATGATGCCCTTTTGGCCCTCGCGCTCAACATACACCGTGGTGTGCAGGCGCAGCAGGTCGCGCTTGGGGCGCTCGAACTCATCGCAGATCACGCCGACCGCATGCGGGATCTCCTCGCGCGTGTGCAGCAGAACCTTCTCACGCACGAATTCGGCCACCAGGCGCTCGTCCGTCTCGTCGGTGCCCATGTCCTCAGGGAACCACTGCGGCCCCAGCGGCAGGTAGCCGGCGACCACGTTCACGAATGCCTCGACGTTGAAGCCTTCGGTGGAAGACACCACGAGCTCGTCATCGAAGTCCACGAGGGCGCGCGCGGCCTCGAGCTGTTGCTGCATCTGCTCGGGCCCTACGAGATCGGCTTTGGTGAGCACGAGGATCTTGGGCGCGCGGGCGGCGGCAACACGCTCGGCCACCCAGGCGTCGCCGCGGCCGATGGGGGCCGAGGCGTCGATCACGAAGGCGATGACGTCCACGTCGGACAGCTCGTTGAGGGCACTTTTGTTGAGCTCGCTGCCCAGGCCGTCTTTGGGCTTGTGGATGCCGGGGGTGTCCACGATCACGAGTTGGCAATCCGGGCGGTTCACCACGGCACGCAGGCGGCGGCGCGTGGTCTGCGCCACCGGCGAGGTGATGGCGACCTTCTGGCCATAGCAGGCGTTCAGCAGCGTGGACTTGCCCGCGTTGGGGCGGCCCACGAGCGCCACGAAGCCGGAGTGGAAATCGCCCTGCTCCGCCATGGGCGCCGCCGGCATTCCGGAAAGGCCACCCTGCTCGATCATGGCGTCGAGTTCGTCGTCGGACAAATCGGCAAACGGGTCAAAATCAGTCATGCTTGTTCCTCTCAATATGGGGGCCTCAAGTTGCTAGTGCCAGGAGCCGACGAACCCGAAGGCGTGGGCGAACACGAGCACGCCGACGATCGCAGCGGTGATGGAGAGCACGTACACGCTCGCCGCGGCAATGTCCTTGGCGCGCTTAGCCAGCGGATGCAGCTCCTGGGTCGCCAGGTCCACGATGGCCTCCATCGCCGTGTTGCACAGCTCGGCAAAGATCACCAAGCCGATGCAGATGGCGATGAGCGCCCAACTGATGAGCTCCAAGCGCGCCACGAGCCCCGCCGCCACCGTGAGCGCACCGACAACAAGCATCACCTTGATGTTACGCTCCGTGCGCACCGCAGTGACGAAGCCCTCGATGGCGTAGCCGAACGAGCGCAAAAACGATGGATGGTCCTTCTCGGATCCGGGAATCATGCGCGCCTCCTAGTCGTGGGCGTGGTTGGTGACGGGGCCGACGGCCACCAGCGCGGGGTCATCGCCGCGCAGCTCGGCCAGCTCGCGCAGCAGCGCGTCCTCGCGGGCCTCCATGACCTCGGCCTCGTCCTCGGCGATGTGGTCGTAGCCCAGCAGGTGCAGCATGCCGTGCACGAGCATGAGCCGGCATTCGTCGGCCGGGGTGTTGCCAAAGCCCGGCGCCTGCTCGGCGATGACCTCGGGCGCCAGGATCACATCGCCGAGCTCCACCGGCTCATCGACGGGGATGTCCTCGTCGAAGGCGGAATCGCACTCGAAGGAGAGCACATCGGTCGTGCGGTCGATATCGCGCCAGGTACGGTTCAGGCCGTGCATCTCCTCGCGGTCCACAAGCGAGAGAGACACCTCGACCTCGCGGTCCACGCCCTCGGCCGCCAGCACATGCGTGCAGATGGCCTCCATTTCCTCGGCCGTAAGCAGCCAGGGCAGCTCGCCGTCATTACTGATGAGCACCGCCATGGCGCTCCCCCTTTCCTCGATGCGCGCCGCCCGAGCGAACCGCCTCACGCCCTTGCGCGTCGGCCTGCTCGTAGGCGGCGACGATCTTTCCCACCAGCTTATGGCGCACCACGTCGGTGCGCGCCAAATGCACGAAGGCCACATCTTCCATGCCCGCCAAGATGCGCTCAGCGTCCGTCAGGCCGCTGCGGAGTCCGGGCAAATCGCGCTGGCTGGCATCGCCCGTGATCACGAAGCGCGCGTTGTAGCCCAGGCGCGTAAGGAACATCTTCATCTGCTCGGGCGTGGTGTTTTGGGCCTCGTCCAAAATGACGAAGGCATCGTTGAGGGTGCGCCCGCGCATATAGGCGAGCGGCGCGATCTCCACCTGGCCGCGCGCGATGAGCTCGGCGGCGCGCTCGGCGTCCATCATATCCATGAGCGCGTCGTGCAGCGGGCGCACGTAAGGGTCCACCTTCTCCTCGAGGGTACCGGGCAAAAAGCCCAAGTTCTCCCCCGCCTCCACCACCGGGCGCGTGAGCACGATGCGGCTCACGTCCCCGGCGAGCATGGCGCCCACGGCGGCGGCCATGGCAAGGTAGGTCTTACCGGTACCCGCTGGCCCGATGCAGAAGGTGATGGTGTGCTGGCGGATCGCGGCGAGATAGCGCGCCTGGCCGGCTGTCTTGGCGCGGATGGCCCGCCCGTGGTAAACAAGTGGCGCCTCGTTCATGAAGCTCGCGGCGTCCGCACCGCGCGCATGCAAATCGGCCATAAGGCACTCGACGTCGGCCACGCACACCTGCTCGCCTGCCGCTGCCGCCGCAAAGAGCTGGTTGAACACCGCGCAAAGCAGCTCGACCTCGCCAGGCTCGCCTGACATGGAAACGGTATCGCCTCGCAGCGTGATGCGCGCGCGGCTGCCTCGTTCGATGGCACGCAGCAGCTCGTCGCCCGCACCCGCGATACGAGCCGGATCAACCTGCGCGGGGATGACCAAGCGAACGTTCGTCGTATCCATGGCACTCCCCTAGCGCGGCGAAAACGGCGTCAATGGACGCGCATGCAGGGTTCCCGCCTCGTCCATGCCCGTCAACTCGACATCCACAATGGCACCGGTGGCATCCTCAGGCAGGCCGTCGACGATTACCCGGTGAAAGCTCCCCAGGGTACCGCGGTTGCCGTATTCGAGTACCGCGCGCTCACGCGAGCCGATGCGGGCGCGGGCATCCGCCGTGGCCGCCACCTCAGCCACGGCGCGCATCGCAGCGGAACGCTCGGCCATCACGGCTGGGTCAACCTGGCCGGGCGCCGTGGCGGCCGGCGTGCCCGGGCGGGCGCTGTAGCGAAACACGTGCATGCGCGCAAAGCCGATCTCACGGCAAAAGGCCAGAGACTCGGCGAACTCCTCGTCCGTCTCACCCGGAAAGCCCACGATGACGTCGCAGGAGATGGACGCTGCGGGCAGCGCCGCACGAATTTGCTCCACAACCTCACGATAGCGCTCGGCGGTGTAGGGACGCCCCATGCGCCGCAGCGTGGCTGTGCAACCCGACTGCAGTGGCAGATGCAAAAACGGCGCCACGCGGTCGGCATGGCGCGCCATGACCTCGATCAGGCGCTCGGAGATGTCCATGGGCTCCAGCGAGCTCAGGCGTACCTGCGGAATATCCGTCCGCTCCACGATGGCGCGCACGAGCTCATCGATCTCGATATGGGAATCGCCATCGGCCGCCGCGTCGTAGGCACCCAGGTTCACACCGGTGAGCACGACCTCCGGGACGCCGGCCGCGCTCGCGGCACGCACCTGCTCAAGCACCGATTCAAGCGGAACGGAGCGCTCCGGCCCGCGGGCCTTCCACACGATGCAGTAGGTGCACCGGTGGTTGCAACCGTCCTGCACCTTGATCCCTAAGCGCGTACGCCCCAGCAAGCTGGCCATATCGTGCTGCTCGGGCGCATGCGCGCTCGCGGTGGCGAGCCCGGCGACCTCGGCCGCGCGCTGCGCCACATCCAGCTTGGAGGGCTCGGCGATCACGCGGCCCGAAAGCTCCGTCAGCTCCTCGGGATGCAGGTTCACCACGCACCCCGTCACCACCACGATCGGCTCGCGCTCAAGGCCCAGGGCATGGCGGACCGCCTTGCGCGTCTTGGCCTCAGCCTCGCCCGTCACCGCGCAGGTGTTGATCACCACCACGTCGGCATCGTCAGGATCCACGAGGGCAAAACCCGCTGCGGCGAGGTCTGCGGTGATGCGATCGGATTCAACGCGGTTCACGCGGCACCCGAGGTTCACCACACTGGCAAATGGCCTGGTCACGCTTGGCTCCTAATCGAGAATGTCGTCGAGGGCGTCGCGGATGCGGTCGCCCATCGTACGGCGGCGGGCACCCTCTTCACCGGAAAGCTCGGCAAACTGCTCGAGCGCGGCGCGCTGCTCGCCGGTAAGCTTGGTGGGCACCTCCACAATCACGCGGCAGATGAAGCGACCGCGGCCGCCGCCACCGCCCAAACGCGGCATCCCGCGGCCGTCCACGGCAACGCTCGCGCCGTACTGCGTACCGGCCGTGATCTCGACATCGAAGCGCTCGTCGGGAATGACGCCGGCGACCTCGATGGTGCAGCCGAGCGCCGCCTGCGCGATGGAGATGCGCACATCGGCCATGAGATCGTCGCCCCGACGCTGGAAGCGCGGATCGTCGGCCACCTGAATGCTCACGATCAAGTCGCCCGAGGCAGCGCCGCGATACCCCGCCTCGCCGTAGCCCGACAAGCGCAGCTGACGGCCCGTTGCCACGCCGGCCGGAATCTCCACGTCGAGCTTCTCGTGCACGCGCACGCGCCCCTCGCCGTCGCAGGACGGGCAGGGATGGTCGATGATGGTGCCCTCGCCGCCGCAGTCGGGGCACGGCGAGCTGGACTGGACCTGTCCGAAGATGGAGCGCTGGACGGTGGTCACGTACCCGGTGCCGTGGCAGCGGGGGCACTGTTTCTCCTGGCCGCCCTCGCCCAAACCGGAGCCGCCGCAGTCCTCGCAAGGCCCCAGGCGGTCGAAGGTGATGGTCTTGGTGCAGCCGAGCGCGGCCTCCTCAAGCGTGATGTTGAGGCTGATCGCCATGTCGCGGCCGGCTCGGCGCTGGGCCGTAGTGGCGCGGCGACCACCTGCGGGATTGCCGCCAAAGAACGAGGAGAAGATGTCATCCACGCTTGTGCCGCCGAAGATGTCGCTGAAATCGACGTAGCCCGGACTGGCGCCGTCCACGGTGCCGTAGCGATCGTACATGGCGCGCTTCTGCTCGTCGGACAACACCGAATAGGCCTCGTTGAGCTCGGCGAACTGCTCGTTGGCGTTCGCCGCCTTGTTGTGGTCGGGGTGCAGCTTCACGGCCTTCTTACGGTAGGCCCGCTTGATGGCATCGGCGCTCGCATCGCGCTCGACACCCAATACCTCGTAGTAATCCCTCTTGTCCGACACAGCTCGTATCCTCCCCAGACACGTTTTATCCTCGCGCCGCGCACGGGCGGCGCATCCAATGCATCACCTGAGTTGTACCCGCGCCCACCCGCGCGCAAACGCACGGCACAAGAGCCCGCGCAGGTTGCGACTGGGCTACATATAGCGATAGGGCCCCAAGAAAATCGACTGGGTGCAGCTGGTGAACCACACCGAGATCAGGGCGAAGAGCAGGCCATTTGCCGCGCCGCTCGCCACCTGTTGCAAACCGCGCTTCCACCACAGGCCGCTTCTGTGGAGCACGTCGTCGGTCACGATCATGCCGATGCCGAGAGCCGCAGGGAGCAGGCACAGGGTGACGAACACCGAAAACGTGCCCGAGAAAAGCGATAGCACCAAAAACGGCAGCACCAAGCCCAGGATGTAAAAGCCCAGACGGGCGCGCCCCTCCAAGCGCTCGGCGGCCACATGCGCACGGCCCACCAAATCGCCGGACGAGCCGCCATTGGTGCCGGCGTTGCCCCGACCGTCCATGCGCACCACGTCGCCATCGTGGGTGCCGGCCGGGAAGCTCACCACGGCCTCGGCGGTCACGTGCGTACGACCCTGGCCACCGCAAACCGGGCAGGGCTCGGCCACGACCTTGCCGGAGCCGCCGCATTCGGGACACACCATGCGCGCGGTACCCATGCCGAGCATGCCGAGATCAACGTCGATCGCACCGGTGCCACCGCAGGTCGGGCAGGCCTTGGAGTGCTCCGAGGAAATGGAGCCCGAGCCATGGCAGTGCTCGCACGGCTCGAAGCGCGGGTACTTGACCGCAACCTTCGCGCCGTCTTTTGCCTGCTCGCGCGTAAGCTTGACGTCCACCACCACATCGGCGCCCGCCGACGGGTTATACGCCGAGCCGGAACGCCGACGCTGCGTGGTGAAGCCGCCACCGAACGGAAAGCCGAAGCCGCCAAAACCGCCAAAATCCGCATAGCCGCCGGGTGTGCGGCCGTAACCCGCTGCAGGCGCGGGACCAGCAGCGAACGGGTTGCCCGAGCGCATCGCGTCGTAACGAGCGCGCTTTTGCTCGTCGGACAGGACGGCGTAGGCCTCCGAGACCTCCTTGAAGCGCTCCTCGGCGTCCGGAGCCTTGTTGATGTCCGGATGCAGCTTGCGCGCCTTCTGCTGAAAGGCTTTTTGAATCTCCTTGGCCGAAGCGCTGGGCTCGACACCGAGAATCGCGTAGTAATCTTTATCGTTCATGTTTGCCATATGGCAAAAACTCCCTGTGCGCAGGTTGTACGGCGGGAGATATTATAGCCGAGCCACGCGGCGCGCCACGAAGCCGCCAAAAAGCACGTAAACGCCCACGAGGTGCGGCGGGGCGAGGCGCACGGGCGCGATGACGGTAAATCATGTTTTACCGTCACCAAAATGCCGTTTTGCCCAAATCGATGACGCAAAAACATGATTTACCGCATCCAACCCGACTGCGGGCGGGCAAGCGCATCCGGGCAGGCAGCGGGCGGGCGATTGCATCCGGCCCTGTCGCAAGCGGACGATTGCGTCCGACCCATCTGCGCGCCGGTGAACGCATCCGGCCCGACCGCAGCCGCGCCAAACACAACCGACCCGACCGTGGCCCCGCCCAAACGCAGCCACCCAGCCGGGACGCAGGCGCCAAGGCTAATCCACAAGCTCCACTTTGCGATAGGTCACGCCGCATCGATCGAAGATGTTCTTGGAGATGAGGTTATCCTCCGTGCCACAGTACTTGTCATCCAGGTAGACGACCTCGCCGATACCGGCCTGCACGAGCGTCTTGGCGCATTCGTGACACGGGAACAGCGTGACGTATACGGTGGCGCCGGCCATGTCCTTGAGCGAGCCGCGATAGTTGAGAATGGCGTTGGCCTCGGCGTGAATCACGTAGTTGTGCTTATCGAACAGCGGGTCATCGGCCGTACCCCAGGGAAAATCGTCATCGTTGAGCGCCGAGGGTGTGCCGTTGTAACCCACCGAGAGAATGCGATTGTTTGTGTCCGCGATACAGGCGCCCACCTGCGTGTTCGGGTCCTTACTGCGCATGGCCGCGGCGACCGCCGCGCGCATGAAGAACTCGTCCCAACTGATCACATCTTCGCGCTTGCCAGGCATTGCGGCCTCCTTCGACAACGGTTTTGCATAGCATGCCGCACCGACAGCAGGCGCGCAAGCCCTAGCGCGCCAAATCCCAGAAGATGCCAAACAGCTCGTTGCCCTCGAGCCAACCGAGGTGTGTCGGCTTCAAGCGGCCGGCCCCCCACGCGGCAAGGCCGCGCGCCACCGCACGCTCACACGCGCGGGCGAGCAGTGACGCGGGAATCGTGCGCCTTGCGCGCTCGAGCAGCTCGGGGCCGATGCCGTCGGTCATACGGCACGCAAGCATGAGGTCCTCTGCGGCCGCCTCGCGGGCAGTGAGTTCCTCGTGCTCGAAGGACATGCCAGCATCATCGAGCTGGGTGAAGCGGATGCGGGCGACATCGGATACGGGTGTGAGCAACGACGGGGTCCCAAGTGCAACCTCGGCCGCAGGCACAGCGTCCCCGCCCTGTCGGAACGACCCTGTCCCCGATTGCCGCTCTCCCTGTCGGAACGGCTCCGTCCCCGATTGCCCAGGCGCAGCGTCCCCTCCCTGCCGAAACGGCCCCATCCCCGATTGCATGCTGGCAGCGGAGCGACCCAGGCCAAGGTAGGGCACGCCCGTCCAATAGGCGATGTTGTGCCGGCACCGATACCCCGGCTTCGCATAGCTCGCAACCTCGTAGCGCTCGAAACCGGCGCGTGTCAGGAGCGTAGCCGCCACGTCCATACAGGCGGCCTGGAAATCGTCATCGGGCACCTCGAGCTCACCGGCCGCCTCGCGCCGTGCGAGCAAGGTGCCCTCCTCAAGCTGCATCGGATACACGGACACGTGGTCGGGCGCCGCCGCGATCGCGCGCTCAAGCGTCGAGCGCCAGCTGGCGGGCGTCTGCAAGGGCAGGCCGCACATCAGGTCGCACGAAGTCGCAAGCCCCGCGCCCTTGGCGGCCGCAATGGCCGTAAGCGCCTGCTCGGCCGTGTGAATCCGCCCAATGGCGGCGAGCTCGTCGTCTACCAGCGATTGCACCCCGAGCGACACACGGGTCGCACCCGCCCGATGCAAGTCGTGCGCGAGGGCAGCATCAAAGGACTCCGGGTTCGCCTCGCAGGTGAACTCCACCGGCTCGCAGGCACGTCGCACGCGCTCGACCAGCTGCGGCAAGCGCGCTCCGAGTATCGAGGGGGTACCCCCGCCGATGTAGACCGTGCGCACCGCCGCGAGGTCGCCCGCGCGCTCGCGGGCATCGAGCGTGCGGGAGAGCTCTCCCAGGTAGGCATCGATGGCCGGCTCAAGTGCGCAGGCGCCGTACGCGCGCGAATCGAAATCGCAATAGGCGCACTTGGCCCGGCAAAACGGGATGTGGATGTAGAGGGCCTCGTATCGCATGGGCACCCGCATTACTCGGGCTGCTCGGGCACCGGTTCGCCGGCGGCCATCAGCGCCTCGCACGCCCGCACGTCCCGCTCGATCTCGTCGATCAGCGCCATGAAGTCCTCAAAGGCCGTGCACTGCACCACGCGGCGGCGCCACGCGGCGGCATGCGGCATCCCCTTGAGATACCAGCTCGCAAACGAGCGCGCGCGGGCCATGAACGGCTGCGTGGCGTGCAGCAGCTCCAAGTGCTCGCGCAGGGCGTCAAGCCGCTCGGCAGATGCGCGCTCCGGAACCGGCACGCCATCGAGCGCGAGTGAGCGCGCATCGCCAAACACCCACGGGTCGCCATAGGTGCCGCGCGCGATGAACACCGCGTTCGCAGCCGTCTGGCGATACATGCGCACGGCATCCTCAACCGAGAACACGTCGCCCGAGCCGATCACCGGCACGCTCAAGCGCGCGGCCACCTCATCGATCACGGACCAGTCGGCCTGACCAGCATAGAGCTGGCTCGCCGTACGGCCGTGAACCGCCACCGCAGCTGCGCCGACGGCCTCCATGCGCGCCGCAAACTCGGGCGCAGTGCGCTCCCCCGCCGCGAACCCGGCGCGGATCTTCACCGTGACCGGCACCTGCGCTGCGCGCACCGCCGCACGCACGATGTCCTCGGCGAGCTCGGGCGTTTTCATGAGCGCGGAGCCCTCGCCCTTGGTGATGACCTTGCGGGCCGGGCACGCCATGTTGATGTCGATCAGCGTGAGCTTGCCGCCCACACGCTCCTGCACGGCATCGACCGCAAAGGCAAACTGCTCGGGCTTGGTGCCGAACAGCTGAACGCAAATCTGCGGCTCCCGTTCATCGGGCTCCACAAGCACCCAGGTTTTCGCGCTTTTATAGGCAAGGCCCGCGACGCTCACCATCTCGGTGTAAGCGAGCTCGGCCCCGCGCCGCCGGCACATGATGCGATACGCCGCATCCGTCACCCCGGCCATCGGCGCCATCAAAAACGGCTGCCGGGCGAATTGTTCACGCAAATCGATCAAGTGAGCCCCTCGAACAGAGAACCAAAAAACAGTAGATAATACGGCCCGCCTGACGCCGCAAAAGCTTCGGATGAATCAAAAACCCCGCCAGGTTGACCTGGGTTTCTCAAGTGCCGCAGGTTAGCGCGAAAGAGGGGGGGGCGCACGCCTAACGTGCGGCGCCCGACGATTGAGCGTCAAGATGCGGTGCTTGAGGAAGCCAGGCTAATCTTCGACTTTCAGGATAGCCAAAAACGCCTCCTGTGGCACCTCAACGGAGCCGATGGCCTTCATACGCTTCTTGCCCTCTTTTTGCTTCTCGAGCAGCTTGCGCTTACGCGAGATGTCGCCGCCGTAGCACTTGGCGAGCACGTCCTTGCGGCGCGCCTTGACGGTGGAGCGGGCGATGATCTTGTTGCCGATCGCGCCCTGGATGGGCACCTCGAAGAGCTGGCGCGGAATGATCTCCTTGAGCTTGTCGCACAGGCCGCGGGCCAGGCTGTACGCCTTGTCCTTGTGCACGATGAACGACAGCGCGTCCACCTCGTCACCGGACAGCAGGATATCGAGCTTCACAAGCTCGCTCACGCGGTAGTCGGAGAACTCGTAGTCGAGCGAGGCGTAGCCCTTCGTGCGGCTCTTGAGCTGGTCGAAGAAATCGAGGATGAGCTCGGCAAGCGGGATGTCGAAGTGCATCTCCACCGACTTCTGCGACAGGTGGATCATGTCGGTCGTGATGCCGCGATGCTCGATGGCCAGCTGCATGACCGCGCCAGTGTACTCGGGCGGCGCGATGATCTTCGCCTTGAGGTAGGGTTCCTCGATATGGTCGATCCGCGTGACGTCCGGCAGGTCCTGCGGGCTGCGCACGTCGATGACGCTGCCGTCCGTTTTGAACACGTGGTAGTCCACGCTGGGGCTCGTGGCGATAAGCGCCAGGTCGAACTCGCGCTCCAGGCGCTCCTTCACGACCTCCATGTGCAGCAGGCCCAAAAAGCCCACGCGGAACCCGAAGCCCAGCGCCACGGACGTCTCGGGCTCCCACACGAGCGACGGGTCGTTGACGTGCAACTTCTCCAGGGCGTCGCGCAAATCCTCGTAGTCGGCGTTGTCGATGGGAAACAGCCCCGTGTAGACCATGGGCTTGGCCTCGCGATACCCGGGCATCGGCTCGGGGCAGGGGTTGTCACGCCAGGTGAGCGTGTCGCCCACGTGCACGGCCTCGGGATCCTTGAGGCCCGTCACCACGAAGCCGACCTCGCCGACCGTCAGGGCCTCGACCGCAGTCTCGGCCGGGCGCTTAACGCCCACACCATCGACCAGGAAGTCCTCGCCGCCCTGCATCATGCGCAGGGTGTCGCCCTTCTTGATGGAACCGTCGAACACGCGCACCGTGGCCACGACGCCGCGGTACTCATCGAAATAGGAATCGAGGATGAGGGCCTTGAGGGGCGCCGAGGCGTCGCCTGTAGGCGGCGAGATGAGGAACACGATGGACTCAAGCAGGTCGTGGATGCCCTCGCCCGTCTTGCCCGAGACACACACGGCGTCGTCGGCCGGGATGGCGAGCTCGTCCTCGATCTCGACCTTGCAGCTCTCCGGCTCGGCGGAGGGCAGGTCGATCTTGTTGATGGCCGGCACGATGTCCAGATTGGCGTTCATGGCCAGGCTCGCGTTGGAAACGGTCTGCGCCTCGACGCCCTGGGTGGCGTCCACCACGAGCACGGCGCCCTCGCACGCGGCGAGGCTGCGGGAGACCTCGTATGTGAAGTCCACGTGCCCTGGTGTGTCGATGAGGTTGAACTGGTACGTCTCGCCGTCGTCGGCATCGTACATGACGCGCACGGCATTGCTCTTGATGGTGATGCCACGCTCGCGCTCGATGTCCATCGTGTCGAGCAGCTGCGACGCCATGTCGCGCTCCTCGACCGTGCGGGTCAGCTCGAGGATGCGGTCCGAGATGGTGGACTTGCCGTGGTCGATGTGCGCAACGATCGAGAAGTTGCGGATGTGAGAAGTATCAAAAATATCCATACAGACTATCTTACCTGAAAGGCGGGTCGGATTGGGCGTGTGTTTGACGCTCGGTCAGGTCCTGCTCGCGACGAAGGCCCCACTGGGGCCTTCTGCTCGTG
>CAUWJG010000018.1:0-44907 GCA_963559095.1 uncultured Collinsella sp.
TCCGCAAGAAGAGCACCGTCTACGAGAACATCGAGTACTACTCCATGGTCCGCGGTCTGCGCGCGATCGACCGCGCCGACGTCGCCCTGCTCGTGGTCGACGCGTCCACCGGCGTCACCGAGCAGGACCAGAAGGTCGCGAACCTCGCCATCGAGCGCGGCTGCGCGCTGGTCGTCCTGCTCAACAAATGGGACCTGCTCAAGGACGACTACGAGCGCGAGGCCGTCATGGAGACGGTCGACCGCCGTCTCACCATGGCGCCGTGGGCCGAGTACCTGCGCATCTCCGCCATGACGGGCCGGAGTGTCCACAAGATCTGGGACATGGTCGACGCCGCCGCCGAGCGCCGCGCGAGCCACATCACCACCTCGCAGCTCAACCGCTTGCTCACCGACATGCGCGAGTTCGGCCACACCGTTACGGACGGCAAGCGCCGCCTCAAGATGCACTACGTCACGCAGACCGGCGACAAGCCCCCGGCGTTCACGTTCTTCGTCAACCACACGGATCTGGTGACCGACAACTACAAACGCTATATCGAGAACCGCATGCGCGACACCTTCGACTTCAAAGGCACGCCGATCCGCCTGCGCTTCCGCGCCAAGAAGAGCGACAAGGACAAGGAGGCGTAAGTTCCGGATGGAGCAGTTTCTCAGCCGGGCCGCCGGCGTACTTGGGCCATCCGACTACGCATCACTCTTCGCCGCGTTTGTCGCGGTGTTCCTCATATGCGGTATCCCCTTTGGCAAGATCTTCGCGCGGCTTTTTGGCAAGATCGATTTGCAACAGGTCGGCTCTGGCAACATCGGCACCACCAACGCCCTGCGCGCCGGTGGTCCGAAGGTGGCCGTGCCCACGCTCGTGTGCGATGTGCTCAAAGGTGTGGTCGGCGTGCATGTCATCCGCTTGATGGTGGCTGGCATGCTGCATATCGAGCCCGCCGACGTTCTGACCCTGGGCGGCGGTGCGGGCATCGGCGACACCTGGCTCGCCCTCGCTGCGCTCATCTGCCTGTGCGGGCACATCTTCTCGCCGTACCTGCACTTCAAAGGTGGTAAGGGTATCGCCACGGGCGTCGGCGTGCTCTTTGGGCTCTCGTGGCCGTTTGCCTTGCTGCACCTCGGCATCTTTATCATTGTGGTCGCGCTCACGCGCTATGTGTCGCTCGGTTCCATCGCCACGGTGCTGGCTTTGCTCGTGACGGTGCCCGTGTACTTCTCGGGTGATTCGTTGAGCTTCAAGCTCATCTTGGGCGGCCTTGGGCTGCTCGTGGTCTGGGCGCATCGCGCCAACATCAAGAAACTTGCGGCTGGCACCGAATCGAAACTCTCGTTTTCTACCCGCGTCAACAAGATGGATGATGCTTCATGAACATCGCATTGATTGGAACCGGCTCCTGGGGTACGGCCATGGCCGGGTTGGTGGCGAGCCATGGGCACACGGTCACGATGTGGTCCTATGACGCTGCTCCCGCCGAGGAGATCAATCGTTCCCATACCAACGCATGCTACCTGTCTGATTACACGCTGCCCGACACCGTTCGCGCCACCACGTTGCACGAAGAGGCCTTCGAGGGTGCCGACGCCGCGATTTTCGCCGTACCCTCCTCGTTTTTGCGCGGAGTCGCGCGTGACTGCGCTCCCTTCGTGCGCGAGGATTTGCCCGTGCTGTGCCTGGCCAAGGGCATTGAACTCGGGAGCGGCCTTCTCATGAGCGATGTCATCGCCAGCGAGATCGGGCATCCGGAGCGCATCGCCGCCCTGTCCGGCCCCAACCACGCCGAGGAGATCTGCCATGGCTGCCTGTCAGCCGCCGTCATCGCCAGCGAGGATCCATCCGTGGGCGAGTTTTTCAAGGACCTGACGCTCAGTCCGACGTTTCGCGTATACCTCTCCAGCGACACTGTGGGCGTGGAGCTGTGCGGCGCCATGAAGAATGTCATGGCCATCGTGTGCGGCATCGCCGCTGGTGCGGGCTTTGGGGACAACACGCTGGCCCTCATCATGACGCGCGGACTGGCCGAGATCAGCCGGCTGGTGCACGCCTGCGGGGGCGAGGCAATGACGTGCATGGGTCTCGCCGGCATGGGCGACCTCATCGTCACCTGCACGTCGCGTCATTCGCGCAACCGCACTTTCGGTGAGGCGTTCGCCCAGGGTGAGACGCTTGAGGCGTACGAGGCGCGTCGCCACATGGTGGTCGAGGGCGCTGCGGCGGCCAGGAGCGTCAGCGAACTTGCGCGCACCCACGGCGTGGACGTACCGCTCACCTTTGCCCTCGAGCAGGCGCTGTGTGGGGATGTGTCTGTGACTGAGGCGCTCGAGACCCTGGTGAGCCGTATCCCCAACGAGGAGTTTTACGGCCTAGACGAGTAACTCTGCGCGATGCGCCCCTAAACCCTTCGGTGACCACACGCCCGATGAAAGGATCTGCCATGCCCAACGCCGTTCAAATCGCCCCCTCCATTCTCTCAGCCAATATGGCGCATCTCGCCCGCGACCTTGAGCGCATCGCGAGCGCCGATTACATCCATGTCGATGTGATGGACGGCCATTTCGTGCCGAATCTCTCATATGGCACGGGCATCGTGGCCGCCACCAAGGGCGCAACCGATGTCCCGCTCGACGTGCATCTCATGGTGTCGAACCCCGATAGCACCATCGATTGGTACATCGATGCCGGCGCCGACATGCTCACGGTGCACGCGGAGGCATCAACGCATCTGCACCGCACGGTTGCCCACATCCGCGAGCGCGGCTGCGGCGCCGGCGTGGTTCTGAACCCGGGCACATCGGTCAAGGTGCTCGAGGAGCTCATCGAGGATGTCGATATGGTGCTGCTCATGAGCGTCAACCCTGGCTTCGGCGGCCAGTCCTTCATCCCCTCGACCATCGGTAAGCTGCATCGCCTGCGCGAGCTGTGCGCCGAGCGAGGCGTCTCTCCGCTCATCGAGGTGGATGGCGGCATCAGTGCCGCCAACGCCGAGGCCGTGGTGGCCGCCGGCGCCGACGTCCTCGTTGCGGGCTCGGCGGTATTCGGCGCGGACGATCCCGCCGCTGCCATCGCCGCCATCCGCACCGCCGGTGAGCGTGGCCTGACTGCGCGGAAGGCGTAGGCGCCGCATGGCAACCATGGCAACAGCAACCGTCAACCTTGATTACGCCGCCTCGACGCCCCTGCGCCCCGAGGCGCTTGCGGCTCAAGCCGCCTACGACGCGTCCACGTTGGCCGGCGTGAACCCCAACTCCCTGCACAGCCTCGGCCGTGCCGCCGCCATGCGTTTAGAGGAGGCTCGACGTATGGTGGCATCGTCCTTCGGAGCGCGCGTGCGCGCTTCCGAGGTCATCTTCACCGGTGGCGGCACCGAGGCGAACCTGCTGGCTCTTCTCGGCATCGCCGAAGGCGCGCGGGCGGGCGACCCACGGCGCGTGCGCGTGCTTGTTTCCGCTATCGAGCATGATTCGATCCTCGATAACATCCCGCTGCTGCGTGCGGCGGGTTTTACGGTAGAAAAGCTGCCTGTGTGCCGTGCGGGCTATGTGGAGCCCGTCGAGCTTGAGCGGCGCATGGGCACCGATGTGGCCCTCGTCTCGGTGATGCTCGCCAACAATGAGACGGGTGTCGTCCAGCCCATACGCGAGCTTGCGGCTATCGCACACGCCTCGGCTGCGTACTTCCACACCGATGCCATCCAGGGCTGGCTGCATATTCCCGTTGATGTGGCGCAGCTGGGAGTCGACGCGCTCTCGATCGCCGGCCATAAGGTCGGCGGGCCGGTCGGCATCGGCGCCTTGTACCTCAAGGGACGCACGCCGATCCGTGCTCGCGGCTTTGGCGGCGGGCAGGAGCGCGGCTTACGTCCTGGTACGCAGGATCTGCGCGCCATTTTGGGTTTGGCGGGCGCGGCATCGGCCTTGGCGCCAAACGTTGCGCAGGAGCGTATGCGCCTTTCGCAGCTGTCAGATGCGCTTTACGAGCGCCTTTGTACGCATCCGCGCATCCATGCGACGGTCGGTGATCGCAATGGCGTCGAGCGCCTGCCTGGCATCGTGTCCATCTACGTTGAAGGTTGGGATTCCGAGGAGCTCATCTTGCAGCTCGATGCCCGGGGATTCGCCGTCTCGGCGGCGAGTGCCTGTTCAAGCGGAAGCTTGGACGCCAGCCATGTCCTCACGGCCATGAGCATCCCGCGCGATGATGCCTTGGGCTCGCTGCGCATCTCGTTCGATGACCGCGTCATCCCCGCTGATCTCGACCGTTTTGCCGATGCTTTGCTGGAATTGGTGGGTGCACCATGTTAGTTTCTGAACTTGAGGCCGCGCTGCTTGAGCTGTTCCCGGCCGAGCAGGCAGAAGTCTGGGACCGCGTCGGCCTATCCGTGGGTTGCGGTGGCGAGGAGGTGCACGGCGTGGCGTGCGCACTCGATGCCACGCGCGAGACGATCGAGGCCGCGCATGCTCGCGATGCGAATGTCTTGCTCACGCACCATCCGCTCTTTTTGGAGCCGCCTGCCCGCCTGGTGTGCGATGCGCAGGACGAACCGGTTGCTGCTGCGCTGTGGCGTGCTATTGAGCTGGGCGTTAGCGTCATCTCGCTGCACACGAACCTCGACCGGAGCCGTCAGGTGCGAGAGCTGCTGCCGAACCTGTTGGGCATCCCGATTGCGCCAGGATCGCTCACCTCGCTTGAACACGCGGGCGCTCCCGATGCACCGGGCTTGGGAAGCCTGTTCGACGTCGACTCGACAGCGTTGGCCGCCATCGCCGATCTCGTTCATGCGGCCTTTGGCAGTCCGCCGCGCGTGTGGGGACCAGCTCAAGTGCGCGTGAGCCGCATCGCCATGCTCGGGGGCTCTCTGGGCGATTTTGGTGAGCACGCCCTGCGGGCGGGCGCCGATCTCATTATCTGCGGCGAGGCGGGCTACCATAAGGTGCTTGCGCTTGCCGAGCGCGGCTGTCATGTCATGCTGTTGGGGCATGGCGTGAGCGAGGAGCCATTCTGTTCCATTTTGCACGAGGCGGCCCGGATTGCGGGCGTGCCTGCTGAGCGTTGTTGTCATATCGAGCGACCGCGGACCTGGTGGTCGCCTTGTGAAGGGGGATTTGCATGAGCATCGCTGCCGACCTGCTCGCGCTGCAAGACACCGACCTCGCGCTTGAGCGCGAGCGCACCCAGTTGGCCGAGCTGCCGATTCTGGCCGAGCTCGCCAAGAAGCGCAAGAGCCACGCTCGCCTGAAAACCGAGGCGATGCGCCTGTTTGCCGAGCGCAAAGACATCGAGACGGAGCTCGCCGAGCTGGACGGGCGCGAGCGCGCCTGCAACGAGGGCGTCACTGTCGCCCAGGCGCGGCCGCTGGATTCCAGCGACTACCGTGCCGTGCAGGAGCTGCAAAACGAACTTGCTGACTTCGCTAAGCGCCTGGACAAGCTGGCCTTCACGCGCCCCGAGGTTGTGGCGCGCCTCGAGGATGCGCGCGAGCGCGAGGCCAAGCTCAAGGCGTATATTGAGCGCTTCGAGCAGTCCATCGTGGCCGATACGCGCAAGGCCCGCAGTCAAGCCGCGTCCATCAAGCAGCGCATCGAGATCCACGAGTCCGAGCGTGAGCGCATCGCGCATCGCCTGCCCGCCGACTCTCTGGCTGTCTACGAGGCCGCCGCGAAGCGCTTCAAGGGTCTGGCCGTCGAACGGCTCGAAGGCCGCGTGCCGAGCATCTGCCGCACCACGCTGCAGGCCTCCTCGATGGACGAGCTCCGTCGCGCCGGTGAGGTGGGGGAGTGCCCGTACTGCCACCGCCTCATCGTCCTTTCCGAGGAGCAGTAACGATGCGCTGCGCGTTGGTGTGTGTGACCGGCTGCATCGCGGCATACAAGGCATGTGAGCTCGTGCGGCAGCTGCAGCGCGCCGGGGTGCGCGTCAAGGTGCTCATGACCGAGCATGCCGAGGCGTTCGTGGGCGCCACCACGTTCCGGGCGCTCACCCACGAGCCGGTGGCCGTGGGCCTGTTCGACGATCCGAGCGATCCGATCCATCACATCTCGCTTGCCAAAGAAGCCGATGCGGTCATCATCGCTCCGGCAACCGCCAACGTCATCGCCAAGCTCGCCCGTGGGGTGGCCGATGACCTATTGACCACGACGGTGCTCGCAAGCGCAGCGCCCGTCGTGATCGCGCCTGCTATGAACACCGCCATGTGGCAGGCCGAGGCCACCCGCGCCAACATCGCCGCGCTCGAAGCGCGTGGCTACGATATCGTGCGACCTCAGGAGGGCTATCTTGCCTGTGGCGATACGGGTGAGGGCAAACTCGCTGAAGTCGACCAGATCTGCGAACGCGGTCTGCTTGCCCTTGAAGTATCCGACTTGCTTGCGGGCGAGCGGGTGCTCATCACTGCCGGCGGTACCCGCGAAGCCATCGACCCGGTACGCTATATCGGAAACCGTTCGAGTGGCCGCATGGGCCACGCGCTGGCGCGGGCAGCCGTTTCGATGGGCGCGAGCGACGTCACACTCGTCACGTCCTCATCGCTGCCCGTTCCCTTGGGTGCGCAGGGCGTGCGCACCGAAAGTGCCGCCGACATGTACGCTGCCGTGCGCGATCGCTTTGATGACGCCACCATCCTCATCTGCGCCGCCGCCGTAGCCGACTACACCCCCGTCGCAGTCGCGCCTGAAAAACTCAGCAAGGCAGATGGCGAGCTCACGGAGATCCGTCTCAAGAAAACGGCCGACATCTTGGCTGAAATGTCGAGGCAAAAGGACAACCGCATCGTTATCGGCTTTGCAGCCGAGACGAACAACCTCGTGGCGCGCGCCACGGAGAAGCTGCACCGCAAGGGGTGTGACGCCATCGTGGCAAATGACGTCTCGCGTGCCGAGTCGACCTTTGGTGCCGCAACCAACGCGGTCACGTGGATCGATGCCTTAGGCGTCGAGGAGTTGCCCTGCATGGGTAAGCAGCGCCTGGCCTTTGAGATCCTCAAGCGCGCCGTCTCTCTCAAAAAAGTTGAAAAGGTTTGCAATTAGGACTTGCATACGCGTGCGCATTTGAGTAAAGTATCTCCTTGCTTCGGGACGTAGCGCAGCTTGGTAGCGCACTTGCATGGGGCGCAAGGGGTCGCTGGTTCAAATCCAGTCGTCCCGACCATGGAGCATGAGAGGGTAGTGGCTTTGCCGCTACCCTTTTTCATTTGGGTACGCGTTGAAGATCATGTCATTGCCCCTATGTACTGGTAAGGCGTGGATGCACGACACGACCCCTACCTCATAACGCGGAAGCCGTGCGATGCAAGTTTTGCGGATACCGGGATAGGTGGGCGCGAGTCGGGTATCATCCTTCTAGCGAATGAACGACATCAAGGAGTCTGCGTGGCCTCGGGCAAGATTCGGACCAAAATCAAGCGGGAGCTCATCGGAACATCCGATTATCCCTCCAACAAGGTCTTCACCATTTCCAACTTCATCACCTTCTTGCGGTTGATCCTCACGTTTGTATTCCTGTATCTTTTTGTGACAGACTTCAACCGTTATGTGGCACTCGTGATTTACGCCGTGGCCGCCTCTACAGACTGGTTGGACGGCCAGATCGCACGCATGACCAAAACGGTGAGCTGGCTGGGCAAGATGCTCGACCCCGTGGTTGACCGTGCGCTTCTGTTCACCGGCGTCGTTGGCCTGGTGGCCCGCGAGGAGCTGCCCTTGTGGATCTGCCTCGCCATCGTGGGCCGTGACATCTACCTGTTCTTGGGCAACCTGGTTGTCAAGCGCTATCACAAGCGCCCCATTGACGTCGTGTATTCCGGCAAGCTCGCGACCGCTCTGCTCATGAGCGGCTTTACGCTCATGCTGCTCGGCCTGCCCGTTCTCGATGGCCTCTCTCTGGTTCCGGACGCCTGGAGCGCATTGCCGGGCCTGAATGACCAGGCTGCGCCGCTGGGTATCTTCTTCGTGTATGCCGGTGTATTCTTCTCGCTGCTCACCGGTGCCATCTATACGGGCAAGGGCATGGCCGCCATCCGTCAAGCGCTTCTGCATCCCGAGGAAGAGGACACCGATTTTCTCAATCCCGAGATTATTGATGGTGAGGAAGCCTAATCGCCGCCCATATCCATAGGGTGGGGTAGAATACAGATTATCTGAGTACTTTACGGCTCACGCGCCGTTTCGCACGTTGGGAGTTTTCATGGCTGCATTCGAGGATCGCACCGCTACACAGGGAGCATCGAGCGAGGCAACCTGCGTGTTTCGCATGCCGTCGAGCGATACGACCGCGCCCGACCTCATGAAGAGCGCCCGCATTACCGCCCCTGTGCTTTCCATCATCAAAGGCCCGCAAACCGGCAATAACTTCGAGCTCGCTGGCGCGGAGATCACCATTGGCCGCGACCCGGCGAATACCATCTTCTTGAATGATATGACGGTCTCACGCAGCCATGCAAAGATCGTGCGCAGCGCTTCTGGTGCGATCATCGAAGATCTGGGGTCGCTCAACGGCACCTGGGTCGATGGCGCCATCGTCAATTCCGCCCCGCTGCACGACGGCTCGTCGGTGCAGATCGGAACGTTTACGCTCATTTACCACGAGAGCACCGTGGAGCGCATCGAAACCGGTGAGTAGTTTGGCCGAGCGCAGCTATTTGAGCATCGGCCAGGTCGTGAACCTTTTGCGCGGCGCATATCCGGATCTCTCAAACTCCAAGATTCGTTTTTTGGAGGACGAGGGCCTGATTACGCCGCATCGCACCCCCAAAGGGTACCGTCAGTACTCAAAAGCCGATGTAGACCGGCTTGAGGTTATCTTGCATCTGCAAAAGACGCGATACATGCCGCTCAATGTCATCAAACAGAAGCTCGAGGCCGCAACGGATCTCTCAACGCTCGCTTACGAGGTGGGTCTGCTCTCTGACGCCCCCATGAAGGCTGAGCCGAAAGAGACGAAACAGAAGCTGCATCCTATCGAGGACGTGCCCGACTTGCTCGGCGTTGATATCGCCTTTTTGCGTCAGCTTGCCGATAATGACCTCATTCGCATCATTCGAAGCCCGCAGAATCGCGAGCTCATCGATGGCCGTGATTTCAGCATCATCCGGCACTGCTCTGAGTTGTCTCGGTTTCATATCGAGCCGCGCAACCTGCGTCAGTACGTCAGCGCGGCCAATCGCGAATCCACGATGTTCGAGCAGGTCTTGATCGGCATGCTCGGCACCGATGAGTCTGACGACGACCGTGAGGCCAAGCTCGAGCGCGCTTTCAAGACGCTGCACGACCTCACCGACGGCGTCCGCACCGCCCTGTTGCGCAATCGCGTTTTCGAGTCGCTGCACGCGGTCGTTGAGGACGCTGATGTCGATGTGATTGACGAGGAAATCACCAAAGCGCAAGCTGCGGCGCAAACCCAGGCTTCCACACCGGCAATCGAGGCGCTGGATGTCAATGAGCTGGCGGCACAGCCCATTCGCGTTCAAATGGTGCAACCAGAGTAATCCGCACGCCAAGGCGTTTTGCAAACGACGATCACCCTAAGAGACAAGGACGTACCCACCATGGCAGCTTTCGATTTCGCATCGCGCATCGTCGACATCCCCGATTATCCCGAGCCCGGTGTCGTGTTCAAGGATATCACGCCCCTGTTTGCCGACCCTGAGGCAATGGCCTGCACCGTGCGCGACATCGCCGATCATTTTCGCGCCGCCGGCGTCACCAAGGTCGTCGGCCCTGAGGCGCGCGGCTTCATGATCGGTGTTCCGGTTGCCCTCGAGCTGGGCGCCGGCTTCGTTCCGGCCCGCAAGCCCGGCAAGCTTCCGCGCGCCACCTATTCGGTCAGTTACGATCTTGAGTATGGTAGCGATTCGCTCGAGATCCATCAGGATGCCATCGGCCCCGATGATCGCGTGTTGATCGTGGACGACCTGATCGCCACGGGCGGCACGGCGGCGGCAACGGGCAAGCTCATCGAGGAAGTTGGAGCTGAGCTCATCGGCTACGGCTGCATCTTGGAGCTCACGTTCCTCAACCCGCGTGACACACTTGCCAAGACGGGTGACCAGGAGCTGTACAGCCTGGTGAAAGTTCAGTAACACGTGCGTCGGGGCCATAAGATGGCCCCGCATCGTTAGGAGTCATGATGTACGCGAAGAGACAGACCCACTGCAGAGCCGGCCTTTGGCGGTCTGTGGCGGCTTGCATGACGGCGGCACTGACGCTGTTTTGCGCCACGCCCCTTTTTGCCGACACGGCCTCCGATTTGGCGTCTGCACGCGCTGAGCTCGAATCCATTGGGCGCAAGAGCGAACAGACGGGACAGCAGCTTGAGACGCTCACCAACGAGCTTGAGCTCACCCGTTCGGAGATTGGCGAAAAGGAGGCTGAGCTTGCCGACAGGCAAGATTTGCTGTCCAGCTACGTTTCCAATGAATATAAGACCGGGCCTGCCGAGTTGCTCGAAGTGTTTTTCAGCTCGACTTCATTTGACGATCTGTTCTCCCGCCTGTTCTACATGAACAAGGTTGCCGATGCGCAATCCGATGCCATTTACCAGGTCAAGCTCATCAAAGACGAGCTTGCCTCCAAACAGGCGGAGCAGGAGGAGAACCTCGCCGCCACGCAGGCCGCCATCGATGATCTGAATGCGCAGCGCGCAAGCGCCGCATCGGTCGTCTCCTCGCTTGACGCACAGTTGCAAGAAGAGCTGCGTGCCGAGGCTGCTGCAAACGCAGCGCTTTCGGCTGGGTTGGACGCAAGCACGCAAGACCAGGTCGCCCCGATTCCGCCCACGCAGACAGGCGGCCAGGAGGGTGGGGAGGCTTCTCCCGTACCGACGCCAACCCCAACGCCGACTCCCGACCCTGCGCCCAATCCCACACCTGACCCTGCTCCGCAGCCTGATCCCACGCCTACGCCCGATCCTGCCCCCAATCCAAACGGCTCGGCTATCGTGGCACGCGCGCAAGGCAAACTCGGGTGCGCATATGTGTGGGGAGGCGTTGGCCCCGATGCCTTTGATTGCTCGGGGTTCGTGAGCTATTGTGTTACGGGCCGGTACGTGCGTCTCGGTACGACCTATGACATCCTAACGTGGCCGCGCGTGAGTGACCCTCAACCCGGTGATATCGCCGTGAACGCAACGCACACGGGCGTGTACATCGGCAACGGCATGATGATTCACGCCTCGACGCCCAAGACGGGCGTCATCACCGGACCAGTGCAAAGCGGCATGGTGTTTGTCCGCTATCCTGGATAACTTCCAAATTGCGCTGATGCTTCGGCGGCTTTGTGGGACGCACTGCACCTCATGGCCCTGTGTACATAAGTCTATCTTGACGGCTCGCGCCTGTGAGCCGTTTCACATTGTGGGCGACTGCACCCTTCATATCACGCCAGATGAGGCCGTGCGGGATTCTGGCAAGAGCGCGATCGAATTCAGGTGCATCCCATCGTGCAGGTCGGACTATAATGACACACATGTTGCCCATTTCCGTGCACTGCCCGCACGGTGTGCGCATCACCTCTGCACGGTACGACGAAAGGACCCCTATGACGTGGGCCATCGTTACTGATTCCAGCTGCAATATGCGCTCGTTCACCCCAACGGCGCCTGAGTGCATCTATCGCTGCGCACCGCTTGCCATCCATGTGGACGGTGAGGAGTTTATCGATGATGAAGCACTTGATGTACCCGAACTCAATGCACGCGTACGCGCCTCGAAGAGCGCCACATCGAGCTCTTGTCCGAGTGCGGGGGAGTGGGCGGAATTGTTTTACCAGGCCGATCAGGTGATCGCCATTTCCATTTCTTCGCAGCTTTCCGGCAGCTACGAGGCAGCGCGCATGGCAAAAACCATCGTCATGGAAGAACACAGGCGCGCTCATCATGGCTCCGCGGCGGGGAAAGACATCTTTATTCTCGATTCCAAATCAGCGGGTGGACAGATCGAGACAATGGTTATCCAATTAGATAGGTACCTCAAAAATAACAACCCGACCTTTTCGGAAGCCGTACGGTATGTGGAGCATCTCCAGAAGACCTCTCAAGTGCTGTATTCGCTCAGCAGCTACGACAATCTCGTGAAAAACGGCCGCATGCCTAAAATGGTTGGCAGCATTGCCGACAAGCTCAACATTCGCATGCTGGGGACAGCGAGTGCGCAGGGCACGATCAAGATCGTCGGGCCGACGCGCGGCGAAAAAAAGACGTTTCGCAAGATCGTCGATACGATGGCAGGCGATGGCTACGCTGGTGGTTTGGTGTGCATCGACCACGTTGAGCACGAGCTCGCGGCGCAGGAGCTTGCCGCGTGCATCAAAGAGACGTGGCCAAGCGCCGAAGTCATCCTTATGCCATGCCGAGGGCTCTGCTCATACTACGCTGAGCAATCGGGGCTTATCATCGGCTACAGCTGGAACAACACGTCCGAATAACCGTACGCTGCGATCTCATACGGGCTGATGTGAAGGTGCATGGCCGCTCTGACCATGAGGAACAACCCGTACTTGAGGGTTGCCACGGCACGGGAAATTGGACCTATGAACGTACGCGAGAACCTACCGGACGCATCACGGGAGATGCGTCCGGTAGGTATCGCCTTGATTTCATACGTCCTGGTTCCATCCTGGTCTCTTTAATTACTTTACATAATATATATTATCTAGAATAAGTTAATTGAAGATAGGAGTTGGATGGTCGATGCTGGTTAAGAAACATCGACCATCCATCCTGTATACGGTGCTTACAAGCCAAATGTTTCTTCAATGTAGTGATACGCCGATGTTGCGGCAACCGCTCCGTCAGATGCCGCTGTTACTACTTGGCGCAGCGCCTTCGACCTGATATCGCCAGCGCAATACAGCCCAGGTGTACGCGTGGCCATCTGCTCGTTGGCCAGGACGCCACCATCGGCGCCAAGTTCAACGTATGGGCGAACCAAATCGACCGCCGGATCGAGCCCCGCAAAAACAAAGATGCCGACGGACCCCTCATCAAAGGTTTCCTCATGCACCGAATCAGTTGCCGTATCGCGAAACGTAATGGATGTGAGCAGTTGGTTCCCCTGGACAGCGTCAATACTAGTTTGGTACCGAACTGAGACGTTCTCTCGCTCGAGCAGGCGGTCGACGACGCCACGTGGCGCTCGGAATGCGTCACGGCGCACAACCATCTCAACCTGGGAGGCGATATTGGAAAGATAAAGCGCTTCCTCGCAGGCTGAATTGCCGCCACCGACAACGAATACGCGCTTGTTACGATAGAACATCCCATCGCAGGTCGCGCAATACGAGACGCCGCGGCCCCTAAAGGCATCCTCGCCCTCGAACCCCGCCGCACGCGGCGTAGCCCCCGTTGCAACGATGACGGACCGAGCACGATACTCACCCCCATCGCCTGTGATGGAAAACCCGCCGTCTTTCAGGGGGCGTACCGCTTGCACACCTTCATAGCGAATGACGGCTCCGGCGGCTTCGGCATGCTCTTGCATCTTCATACCCAACTCGGCACCGGACATCGAGGCGATGCCTGGGTAATTCTCGATCATATCCGATGTGGCGATTTGCCCTCCCGGCATACCAAGCTCAAATACGCAGGTAGACAGGCTTGCACGGCTTGCATATATCGCAGCGGAAAAGCCGGCTGGGCCACCGCCGATGATGGCCGTATCGAATGTGGTCATCTCCATGTTGATCCTTTCAACGTCGTTTCTCTGCTCTTACCCATTTGTCGATATGCCATGCATCGATGCCTCGCTACAATACGGTCGAGACATCTTGGTATGAGGAGCGTGCATGCGAGCCGCACAGCAGCCTGTTACATCACATGAGCCGGTGAAAACCAACGATGATGCCCTTGAAACCGCGCCCGTCATCGCGGTCATTCACGCATCGGTCGGTTCGGGTCACAAAGCCGCAGCGATGGCCATCGCTCAGGCCATCGAATCGATGCGGGGCTCTTGCGGCGTCCCTGAGCACGTTCGCGTTGATGTACTCGACATCCTTGACTTCGCGCGAATTCCCATTGACGGAAACAAGACGGCGGCCGCTTTCACCGGAGCGACACGGCCCATTTACGATATCACCTGGCGCTATGTACTGACCGGACGCCTCTTGTGGGGCGGAGGATCGGCATGGTCGACCATCATGTTTCCGCGTTTCAACGAGTATGTGCGTCAACAGAGGCCGCTTGCCGTGATCTGCACACATATCACGGCGGCAAATGTCGCCGTCGGCGCGCGAATGCTCACCGGTGTCGACTACCCTATCACCTGCGTTCCAACTGACTATGAAATCGAGGGCTGGTGGCCGCATCAACAGGCCGATCTTTTCTGTGTCGCCACCGAGTTTATGGCCGAAACGCTGCGCCCCCGTGGCGTCGAGGAGCGTGCCATAGAAATCACCGGCATACCCATTCGCCCTGGTTTTGACGAGGAGCGCGATCGCAAGGCCGATCTTGCGAAATTCGGCCTGCCGCCTGAGAAAACCATCGTTTTGATTATGGCCGGCGCATCGCTGCCGCGACCCTATGTGCGGTTTCGCTCCGCGATTGAAGAGACGCTCCCCTACCTGCGCAACTTCTCCCACATGCACTTTGTGTTTCTTCCAGGCAAGGATCAGACATATGCAACACAGCTGCGCACGATTTTTGATGCCATGAAGCTTCAGAACGTCACTGTGATGGACTATGTGGACGACATGGCCGCCTTGATGCACGGTGCGGACTTGGCGATCCTTAAATCGGGCGGATTGACCGTCACCGAATGTCTATGTGCGCGCCTGCCGATGATCTTGTTGGGCAAATCGTATGGGCAGGAAAAAGCCAATACCGTCATGCTTACCTCGTTCGGCGCCAGCATGCATGCCACAACCTCACGTGAGCTCATTTTACAGCTTAAACACCTCTACGACTGTCCTGAGGCGCTCAATGCCCTATTGGTCAATGCGCATGCGCTGCGCAGGCCCTCTGCAGCTCGAGATATCGTGATGCGCACCATGGATCTCGTAGGTAAGCCGCGCAGTCACGCACGATATTTTGCGAAGTTTTACTGGGGTGGTAAGCCCGCGCACACGCGTTAGCCCATTGGTTCGCAACGTGATATGAAAAGAGGGCATCGATCGACGTCGATCGATGCCCTCTTAAAGAAACGCTTGCGTCTTGAGAAGGCGCTTACGACTTGTCGTAAGCGCCTCCGCCTCATCTCGGCTCGCGTTGAGGCTTGGTGCACTCGCCCCATAGGTTGTTCAACTACTGATGCGGCCTCGATCCCCTGTTTGACGTGCGCCGCACCTCATGGGTCGATTGAGTATTCTACGCGACGATAAACGAGATGATGAACGCGATTACAACAACCCAGGTCAGAGGCTTGATGTCGCGGACCTTGCCAAGGCACAGGCTCATCAAGACGTATGAAATGAAGCCAAGGCCGATGCCGATGGAAATCGAGTAGGTCAGCGGAATGCCGATGATGGTCATGAAAGCCGGGATGCCCTGCAGCGGGTCATTGAAATCGATGTCGCCCACAACGTTCATCATCAAGAAGCCAACCATCACCAACGCGCCACAGGTTGCGGGCGTGGCAATCATGGCAACGAGTGGAGAAAAGAACGCGGCGATCAGGAAAATGATGCCCGCGACAATTGAGGTTAGACCCGTTCGGCCACCATCGGCGGCACCAGAAGCGGACTCCATAAATGTGGTGCAGGACGAAGCGCCGAGCAGGCCGCCAAACCCGGCAGCAAGCGAATCGACAATCAAAATCTTGCGGATATCCTTGACGTTGCCATCCTCGTCAAGGAAGTCGCCCTGTTTTGCCACGGCAACCGCCGTGCCCATCGTGTCGAAAAAGTCGGACAGCATGATGGAAAACACAAACACGAGCAGCGTGGGGTTCAAGAACACCTTCATGATGGCCATGCCGGACCCGTCAGCGGCCGTCTGGAACGGAGCGCCGAAGGTGGAGAAATCGGGCATTTGGACAATGCCTTCCGGCATGGAAGTGACACCCAGTGGGATGCCCAGCAACGCCGAAATCACAATGCCCCACAAGATGAAGCCCTGTACCTTAAACACGTAGAGCACAAAGGTGACCACAACCGAAATGGCACCCACCTGAAACACCGGATCAAAGACGGAGCCAAAGGTGATGAGCGTCGAATCGTCGTTCACCACCAACCCGCCGTTGATGAGGCCGAGCAGGGCAATGAAAATTCCCAGACCAACCGCGATGGCATGGCGCAGTGAAACGGGGACCGCGTCCATGATTGCCTCGCGCAAACCGCAAAGCACCAGTGCAGTGATTACGATGCCCTCGAGCAGGATGACGGCCATGGCAACGCGCCAATCGCCGTTGGCAACGGCGGTCAGAGAAAATGCAACGACCGCATTGATGCCCATGCCTGACGCACAGGCAAGGGGGCGATTAGCGAAGAGACCCATGAAGATGGTCATGATACCCGCAGCGAAGCACGTTGACGTAACGGCCGCCGACATGGGTACGCCTGCTGCAGAAAGCAGCGATGGATTGACGGCAATGATATATGCCATCGCCAAAAACGTCGTCAGGCCGGCGCGTATCTCCGTGGAAACAGAGCTGCCGCGCTCGCTGATCTTAAAGAAATGGTCCATGAATTCCCCCTCGTATGATTGTGGACCTATTGGACACCGCTGGAACCAAAACCGCCTGTACCGCGGTCGGTTGCATCGAGCTCGTCGACCTCAACGAGTTGAACGGTCGGAACGCGCTGAATGACCAGCTGCGCAATGCGGTCACCGCGCTCGATGACAATCTCGTGGTCCGCATCAAGATTGATGGCAATCACCTTGAGCTCGCCGCGATAGTGCGCATCGATCAGACCGGGAGTGTTCACAATGGAGAGGCCTTGCTTGATGGCCATGCCGCTGCGGGGCTGCACGAAGCCGGCGTAGCCATCCGGCAGGGCAATAGCCAAGCCGGTCGAAATGAGCGCGCGCTCGTACGGACGGAGGACAAGATGCTCATTGGCGCGCAAATCGAGCCCGGCATCCCCCTCATAGGCGTACCGGGGCAACTCGACCGTCGGATCAAGCCGCTTGATATTTACGAAGATCGGGCTCATGGGTCACCTCAACTTCTCGAGTTCTTGTACAAATTCATCCACGTCTTGGAAGTCGCGATAAACCGAGGCGAAGCGGACATAGGCGACCTTGTCGATTTTCTCAAGACGCTTGAGCACCATATCTCCGATATCATGGGAACTGACCGAGCGAAGGGTGCTGCCGCGCAATTCCAGTTCGATGTCGTCTATGAGCGCATTGAGACGAGCGATATCGATCTCGCGCTTCGAGGTGGCGCGCATGAGACCGGCAAGCAGCTTGTTACGGTCGAACGGCTGCGTCGTGCCATCGCTTTTGGTAACTTCAATGGGGTCTTCGCAACGCTCGAACGTGGTGAATCGATAGCCACAGCCGCTACATTCGCGACGACGTTTGATTGCATTTGTGGCATCCTGCATGCGCGAGTCGATTACCCGGGTGGTTGACCCACCGCATTTCGGGCATCGCATAGAACCTCCTTATTCGTAGATAACTCGTCAAGTCTACCATGCTTGGTGCAAAAAGGCTGATATAGAACCGTATTCAAGCAAATTGGCATCCGTTGGTCCTTTAAGCGAGGGAAATCGGCACGAGAAGCTCCATGCCTGGTTGCAAGGTTGCAGATGTCAAGTGATTGCGCTCGCGCATTAAATCAATTGCATCGTCAAGCTTCAAATCGGCGACGGCATGCTCACGTGCGATAGACCATAGCGAATCACCTGGCTCAACGAGGACCTCGGCATAGGCGAAGTCGTTCGGCATGGCCGGATTTGCGTTGCCCAAACTCAGAATGAAAGCGATGACGGCGCCGACGATGGCAAGGCCGCAGCAGGCGAATAGGCGCGACGCGCGGGTCGACGGGCGCGCGGACGTTGTGGGCGCCGCACACGCCGGCGCGATGCACTGTGCCGGCACAGCAGACTGCGCCGGACGACCAGAGCGAGCGGGGAGTACGAGAATGTCCGCAATCTCCTCGACCGCATGGCACGCCAGATTCCCCTCAATGTAAATACGCGTCGTTTTCATGATGCACTCCCCTCATGCGTGTTCGTTGAAATAGGTATACGATGGCGCTCGGACAAAAAAGCTAGCGCTGGAACGAGTGTTCGTGTATTATTATCTTCGAACAGTTGTTCCTGTCAAGGAATTTTGGAACATATGTTTCCATATTTGAAAGGAGAACGGCATGACGAGGAAGATCACGAAGCGCCAGCAGCAGATTTACGACTTCATTCGCGCATACCAAAAAGAGAAGGGTTACCCGCCGAGCGTCCGCGAGATGGCCGCAGCCGTTGGTCTCTCCTCGCCCTCGACCGTCCATGCGCATTTGAGTGCCCTGGAAGACCACGGATTGATCAAGCGCGACGCAACCAAGCCGCGAGCTCTGGAGGTCTTTAACGCCGACGGAACCTCCATTAAGCCCGGCGATGGCAACAGCGCTCCCGCGCGCGGGACCGTATCTCTGCCGCTCGTTGGCCGTGTTGCTGCGGGCATGCCCATCCTTGCCGAGCAAAACATTGAGGACACCTTTACGTTGCCAACCGAAATCGCAACCGATACCAGCTCCTTTATCCTTGAGGTGCATGGAGACTCCATGATTAACGCCGGCATCTTCAATGGGGATTACATCATCGTACGTGAGCAGAAAAACGCGATGAACGGCGAGATCATCGTCGCTATGATTGATGGTGAGGCAACGGTCAAGACGTTCTATAAAGAACGCGGCCGCGTGCGTCTGCAGCCCGAAAATGACACGATGGATCCGATCTATGCGGACAACCCGGTCATCCTCGGCAAGGTCATTGCGCTGATGCGTCGCTTCTCGTAACGCAATATGAAAAACGCCTCTGCAAACCCGACGCCGCAAGCCGATTTGCCATGCACCAGACATCGTGTTCACGCATTCGATGCGCTGCGCGGTTATACCGTCTTGTCAATGATTGGCTTTCATACTGCCTATGACCTTGCATACCTTTACCAGGTCGACATGGCGTGGTTTACCACCGGACCGTTTCAAGAGCTGTGGCGCATCTCCATCAGCTGGGTGTTCCTCGCGTTGGCTGGTTGGATGACCATCCATAGCCGGAGCAACATGCGGCGTGGCGGACAATACGCCTGCGTCGCCTTTCTGGTATGGGTCGTCACCGCGATTGCGGATGTCGACACCCCCATCTCGTTCGGCATCATCTATTGCATGGCGACGTGCACGCTCGGATATGCAGTGCTGGAGCGAACGGCGCTCATTCGCTCCAGCGGTCCGGGCGCATGCACTGCCGCATCGGCGATGTGCGTCGCGCTCTTCCTGATAAGCTATCGAGTGCCGCACGTGCGATATGAAGTTCAGGGGTTGGCATGGCTGGGCTTTCCACATGAGGGCTTTGCATCGGGGGACTACTATCCACTGATCCCATTCGGCTTCCTGTACCTGGCGTCGGCGCTTGCGGCGCGCGACTGGCGCCAATCCAGCAAGGGAGCCTACCCAACGTGGCTCCAGCGAATTCACTGCGCCCCGCTTGAATCCATCGGTCGCCACGCACTTTTACTGTACGTTGTTCATCAACCGCTGGTCTTAGCGCTGTTGCGCTTTGCGTTCAGGGCGTAGTCAATACGAACGCTGCCGTTACGACTCAACGCGAAACGGCGCTAAGCGGGTTAACAGATAGGAAGGGGCTTTGATAGTCATGAGCATCCCATTGGCGCTGTAATCCTCGGACAAAACGTGGCACTGCTCATGAACGATGGCCGCCAAAGCGCCCTGTGCATACGGCAACAGAATCGACATGAGCTCGCTTCCAGCTGATGCTTCACGCGCAATGGCGCTCGTCAACTCTTCAAGCCCCTCCCCCGTTCGCGCTGAGAACACCACATCGTCAGGATACCGCGCCCGCAACGCGGCAACACGATGCGAATCCAACAGGTCAATTTTGTTGTACACAGTCAGCGCTCGATGTTGGCCGACCCCGATTTCATCGAGCACTCCATTGACGGCAGCAAGATGGCGCGCATGATCGTCATCCGAAACATCGACTACTTTCAAAATGAGGTCGGCGTTGCGAATCTCACCAAGTGTCGATTTAAACGCCTCGACCAAACCGTGAGGGAGTTTTTGAATAAAGCCCACGGTGTCGGTGAGTGTTATGACGCGCCCGCCAGGAAGCGCATAGGACCGAGTGGTGGGATCGAGCGTGGCGAAGAGTTTGTCCTGAGAAAGAACCTCCGAGCCAGTCAGCTGATTAAGCAGCGAGGACTTACCAGCATTGGTGTAACCGGCGAGCGCCACGCGAAACGCCGGCGAATTGGCACGTAGGCGTGACTGCACCTCGCGCCGTAAGGCGATGGTTTTCAACTCGCGTCGCAGTGCGGAGATCCGATTCCTGATCATGCGACGATCGACCTCAAGCTGGCTTTCGCCTTGTCCAAAGCGGCTACCGATTCCACCGCGCGTTTGCTCTTTTGCAAGATGGCTCCACATGCCGCGCAGCCGCGGCAACAGGTACTGCAACTGCGCCAGCTGAACCTGCAGACGTCCCTCGCGTGTATGAGCATGAAGACCAAAGATATCGAGAATCAAAGCGGTACGATCAATGATCTTAATCGGCTCACCAAGGGCTTTTTCGAGATATGTCTGCTGCGATGGTGTGAGGTCGTCGTCAAAAATCACCACGTCGGCATCCAAGCGACGGACAAGCGCTGCCAGTTCATCAACCTTGCCCGAACCGATGAACGAGCGCGGGATTGGCCGATCAAGCACCTGCGTCATTCTGGCCACAACACGGGCGCCAGCCGTGTCGGCCAGTCGTTCAAGCTCGTCAAGCGATCGGTCGACAGGCCAGGTGCCGGCAGCATCTGAGCGGCGCGACACTCCGACCAAGATGGCGCGTTCAGGCTCAAGAGCGGTTGAAATCGCAGCAAACCGCGTCATGCGTCCTCACTTTGTGCAAGAATCAGCCGAACAGCCGCAGGCACATCGCATGCACCCATATCAATCCAGATATTGCGGTCATCGCGGCGACACCACGAAAGCTGTCGTTTCGCATACCGCCGGGAGCGCTGCTTGATGAGCCCAACCGCTTCGTCGAGTGATAGGTCTCCGCGCATATAAGCGATGAGCTCCTTATAGCCGATCGCTTGTCTCGAAGTCAGGGCATCCTCGGCGCCCTGCGCAACGAGGCCACGCACCTCATCCAGCAGACCGTCATGCATCATTGCATCCACGCGGGCGTCAATGCGCTGATAGAGTGCCTCCCGCTCCATGGTTAAAACAAACCGGCGCGCCTGATATACCGCCCGTGGCGAAGTGAATCCCGCGCGCTGCTCAGCATATGAAGCGCCCTCATCACACATCTCAAGCGCCCTGATCACGCGGTGCGTATTGTGCGGATGGATACACGCCGCGCTTGCCGGGTCTCGCCGAGCAAGCAGGTCATGCAGCGCATCGGCGCCAATGGACTGAGCGAGTCGCTGATACCTCTCCCGCTGAGCGCCAGTCAACTCACCCGATGGGAAGCACAAATCATCCAAGACCGCATCGATGTATAAACCCGTTCCGCCGCACAGGATGGGGGCGATATCGCATGCAAGCAGCCGATCGAGGCACGCTCGCGCATCGCGCTGGAACAGCGCGGCCGAATAAGGCTCGCATGGATCGACAACATCAACCATGTGAAGTGAGACACGCCGTTGAGCCACAGGCGTCTTTGCCGTGCCGATGTCCATACCGCGATACACCTGCATGGCGTCAGTAGAGATAACCTCGCCACCCAGATGCTCAGCCAGGGCATCGGCCACAGCGCTTTTTCCGACGGCAGTCGGCCCGGTAATTGAAATGACCGGTTTCATCGAGGATCGCCCACCACCTTGCCCGCCAGATACCATGTGCGCGCCACGTCCACGTGGACATTCACGATGCTGCCAACGAGTTCATCGGCAGCATAGCCGGCAAGCAACGGCGCGTGAACCGTTTGGTTCCACGGGCTCTTACCCTGCAAGACCTGTTTGTTCTTCTTAGATGTACCCTCGATCAGCACGGGGACCACAAGGCCGTCCATCCGTTGATTGAATGCATAGGCGCTTTGCTCGACATGTTTGACCAGGCGATCAAAGCGCTCCTGGATAACCTCACGTGGCGTATCGTCAACCATCTCCGCTGCGCGCGTGCCAGCGCGCTTAGAATAAATGAAGGTAAACGCTTGCGCGAATTGAGCCTCATCGACCAAGGAAACCGTCTGGTCAAAGTCCTCAGCCGTCTCACCCGGGAAACCGACGATGATATCGGTGGTGAGCGCGATGTCTGAGATCCGGTTGCGGACCGCATCCACAAGTGCGAGATAATCCTCACGGGTATACCGACGGTTCATGGCCTTGAGTACCCGAGTGGAACCCGATTGAACGGCAAGGTGAAGCTGAGGCATCACTGCGGACACCTCGGCCATGGCGTCAATCGTCTCAGGCAGCAGGTCTTTCGGGTGCGAGGACGTGAAGTAAATGCGCTCGATACCCGTATCGCCCACTCGACGAAGGAGCTCGGCGAACTGCGGCGCGCTATGGCCGTCACGTCCATAGGAATTCACATTTTGCCCCAACAGCGTCACAGAACGGGTGCCCTGCCGGACCAAGCCGGCAACCTCGTCGACAATCTCATCCATCGAACGGCTTTGCTCGCGACCGCGCACGTACGGCACGATGCAGTAGCTGCAGAAATTATTGCACCCCGTCATGATCGGAACCCATGCATGATAGGCCGTCTCCCGATGCCAGGGCATATCAGTGGCCGTGCCCGAGTCGATTGCCTCGCAGCGGACATGTCGCTCGCCGTCCTCAAAGGCGGCCGCCAACAACTCGCCCACATGCGCAATCGAATGGGTGCCGAAGATGACATCCACATTATCGAGATTCGTGAGCAGGCCGGCTCCGTCACGCTGAGCGATGCAGCCACCGACCGCGACGACGCGTCGCCCGCTCGGCGGCTTTGGCAGGCTTTTGCACGAAGAGCACTGGCCATAGAGACGCGTGTCGGCCGCCTCGCGAACGCAACATGTCATGAAAATCACGATGTCGGCATCTGCTGGCTCAGCCGCCGCCATGCAGCCAAGCGAATCGAGCAGTCCGCTCACACGCTCGGAATCATGCAGATTCATCTGACAACCGAAGGTTCGAATGAAATATGTTTTACCGTGAAGGATTTCCAAAGAAGCCATGTATCAACCAGCCTGTTGCATATCAGGGGAACAAAATGCGACGTCCGCTGCGGGCGCGCTTAAGGTGTGCACATAAACGGAGAGACGAATCGCCGTGCGCGACTCCCCGTTGATGAGGATGTCGGAAAACACTGGAGCGCAGGAGATGTCAAACCCCGCCGGAATCAGAAAGCCACGTGCAATTGCCATGGCCTTGATGGCCTGATTGACCGCGCCGGCTCCTACACACTGCATATTGACGGGCACGCCGTCTTTGACCATGCCTGCGATGGCTCCCGCCACCGAAGCCGGCGACGACTTGCTCGAAACCTTGAGGTATTCCATCTACGATTCTCCAGCGAATAACGTGCGTTTGTGTGCATTTGACTTTAGCGTAAGGCAAGAGCCTGGACAAGCAGCTATCACTCTTCTTTGCCAAGGTCGAAGGTGACCGTGATGCGATCCTTGCCAACTCGGATTTTTGGGTCATGAGCCAGATGAATGTAATAACGCTTGGCCAGCTCACCGAAATCGCGTTCAAGCGCTCTCGAAAAAGAGGCAAGATCATCGTGTGCGATCTTAAGGCCGCGACGGTCGCGACACAAATCGATTGGCTGCGGAGCGCTCACGGCATCACGCTCGCGCAAAAGGCGCGACGCAACGCTGCGAAGCGGCTTGATTGCCCCGGCGAGGATGCGATGGGCCGTTCGTTCCGAGATTTCAATGCCGAGGTCAGAGGCAATCCGAATGAAATCCGTCGCGTCGGTCGCGCACGCAAGGCGCGCAACAACGGGAAGCTCCTGTTCCGAATCGATAAACAGCAGACGCGAAGCATCCAGTGACTTCACGGCGCGATGATACAAGGTCGCAGCGATTTCGGTCGGCGAGCCAACGTATACATCGCATCCGTGCAGCTCCTCGCAGGCAAACTCGCATGCCGCGCGAACGATGTTATGAGGGCCGCGGCAACAAAGGTAGGTGCCGTCATCAGTGCGCTCGATTGTCGGCCATGTCGATTGATCGGCGCGCTCGCTCAACCGATCGACATCCGCAACAACGCGAAATGCAGATCCCAGCCCACTGCCAGACGCAACGACCTCCGCGCGGGTGACGTTTTCCCGAATGGAGAACAGCGCCATGCCGCGTCCATGCACACCCCACTTATCCATTTTCATGGTTTCAAGTTTCGAGGTGACGCGCGCATCGAAGATGCGCTCCCGCATGTGCTCAGGGACACCGGACCCATCGTCAAGAAAAAGCAGCGTCCGAACGCCGTCCTCTTTAGCTGTGGCGAGAAAAATGCTGCGCGCGCCCGCGTCGCGAGCGTTGCGCAGCATTTCGGCAACGATGTCCTCGACATGTTGGATGTCGTGCTTTGCTTGGCGACGCTCCGCTTCTGACACGCGCAGGCGAACGAAGCCCTCGCCGAAGTTTTCCTCAACGCGAAGGCTTCCCTCCCCCGACATCGAGGCGATAAACGATATGAGATCGCCGTTGGTTTCCATGTTACTTAGCGATATCCGTGGCGCGGCTCTCGCGAATCACGACGACGCGCACCTGACCCGGATACTCCATCTCCTCCTCGATCTGCTGCGCGATATCATGCGCCAGGACGGCGGAGGCGGCATCCGAAACCTTATCAGGCTGCACCATCACGTGGACCTCACGGCCGGCCTGCATGGCGTAGGTGCGCTCAACACCCTCGTGCGAGTTGGCGATCTCCTCAAGCTTCTCAAGACGCTTGATGTAATTCTCAGCAGACTCGCGACGTGCGCCCGGGCGCGAAGCGGAGATGGCATCGCCGGCCTGTACGATCACGTCGAGTACCGTGTTGGGGTCGGTATCGCCATGATGCGCCTCGATGGCATGAACGATCGCGGGTTTTTCACCATAGCGGCGGGCGAGCTCTGCACCGATCACAGCATGCGGCCCCTCCACCTCACGGTCGATAGCCTTGCCAAGATCGTGCAGCAAGCCGGCGCGCTTGGCGGTCATGATGTCCAGGCCGAGCTCGGAGGCCATGATGGCACACAGGTCGGCCACTTCAAGCGAGTGCTGCAAAACGTTCTGTCCAAACGAGGTGCGGTACCGCAAGGCACCCAAGGTCTTGATGATCTCGGGATGCAAATCATGGATGCCCATATCAAAGGCAGCTTGCTCGCCCGCCTCGCGTACACGCTGCTGGACCAGATCGGTTGCCTTCTGATACATCTCCTCGATGCGAGCCGGGTGGATGCGGCCGTCAGCGATGAGATTCTCAAGAGCGACGCGCGCCGTCTCGCGACGAACCGGATCGAAGCTCGAAAGCACGACGGTCTCAGGAGTGTCATCGATGACCAGGTTGACACCGGAAATCTGCTCGAAGGTGCGAATGTTGCGGCCCTCGCGACCGATGATGCGGCCCTTCAGGTCATCAGAGGGGATATGAACCGAGGTGACGGTGACCTCTGCGGTGTGATCGGCGGCGCAGCGCTGGATGGCCAGCGAGATGATCTCCTGTGCCGTCTTGTGGCACTCGGCACGCACCTGCTGCTCAGACTCGCGAATGATGGCAGCGGCCTCATGGGTGACCTCTCCGCGCACCTTATCGAGCAGCTCACGATGGGCGTCGTCACGGGTGAGCTCTGCGATGCGCTCGAGCTCATCGGTCTGACGCGCATACAGCTCATCGAGCTCGCGGCTACGACGATCGATTTGACCCTGTTGGCTGGACAGCTGATGCTCACGCTTGTCAAGCGCATCATTACGGCGGTCGAGGGACTCCTCGCGCTGCATGACGCGGTTCTCAAGCGCACGAATCTCCTTCTTACGCTGAGCCTCCTCGGCCTCGGCAGCCTGCTTACTGTGCAGGATCTCCTCCTTGGCCTCGATAAGGGCCTCTTTCTTCATGGTCTCAGCGGCACGCTGGGCATCGTCAATGACGCGCTCGGCCTCGTTGCGGGCCTGCTCGACCTTCGATTCGGCCTCGCGAACGCTGCCGTTCTTCGCCGAGCGCATGGCGACGGCTGTACCACCTGCTCCCAGAATGGCGCCCAAAACGCCAATGATGATCTCCATGTCGTGAGCTCCTTTAATGAATCATAAGCATGCAAATACAGCACCCGGCAACAGCTAGGTACAGGACATTTGCGAGTATGGTCCACTATGGGATGTTGAATAGACGCGAATGCTTACTATCGTCACAGGCACCATCATAGATGAAGCCATAACAAGACAAATGACCACTCCATGGTACGGGTATTTCAAAGCCATGTCAAAGGCGCGGGACGGCAATTGTGCCCGCAAGCACCTGCCTGCGGGCTGTGACGGCACAACGGCGCTGCAGCCCGCACGGCTCCTCATGCATCGAGGTCGACGTCGTTCAGGCGCGCCCGCACGGCCTCCGCCGCAGTGCCGTAGGAAAACCCTTTTCCCATAAGATGACGCACAAGTTTCTCGAAGGCCCGCTCATCAGGGATGCGCTTGCGTTGCAGGACCGCACGAGCGCGAGCCAGATCGTCTTCGTCATCGAAAAACGCCTCGGGGTACCCCTCAAGTTCCTCCAAGCAGATGCCGCGCTGCACGAGCTCGCGCTCGATCTTGCGTCTCCCCCACCCACGGCGCTTGCGCTCCTCAATGAAATAGCCGGCGAAGCGTGCATCGTTGATGAAGCGCATCTCAGATGCACGCGTGATCGCGCCCTCAATCTCCTCAGGTCGAAATCCATAGCGCGAGAGCTTGTCGCGCGCCTCCCCTTCCGCGTGGTCGCGTCGGGAGAGCATCTCAGTGAGCATGGTGAAGCATATGCGCCCCTCAAGGGCATGGATGGCGTCAAACGCCTCGTCTTCATCGCGCGGCAAGCCAATCGCGTCCGAATCGAGCACGCGACCCACACGCGCGGGTACGACAATCTCCCTCGTCCGACCGTTCTCTATCGTGCAGGTCACCTCGGCCATCGGCTTTGAGCCCCTGCGTGCCGCCGAGGCACGCGCTGCCGCATCGGGCAGGCGCACCTCGACATCAGTCATACGCAACATCTATCGTACGCACCCCGGACGCCTATGCATCCCCGGGAACCGCGGCGTCATCAAGATCCACAGCCTCCCCTGCCGGCTCATCTTCAAAATCGAGCCCACACGCAACACGCACCTTGTGCTCAATCTCATCCATCAGCTCTGGATTCTTGCGCAGGAACTCCTTTGCCGCCTCGCGCCCTTGACCCAGACGTTCCGTCTCATAGGTGTACCAAGCGCCAGATTTCGTGACCATTCCGTAATCGACGCCCATATCGAGCAGCGATCCCTCTTTGGAGATGCCCGTGCCGTACATAATGTCGAACTCGGCGGAACGGAACGGCGCGGCGACCTTATTCTTGACGATCTTGGCACGCACGCGGTTGCCCACGATATCCTGACCGGATTTAATGCTGTCGATGCGGCGAATATCGATACGCACCGAGGAGAAGAACTTGAGCGCACGACCACCGGTCGTTGTTTCGGGATTACCGAACATCACGCCGATCTTCTCGCGCAGCTGGTTAATGAAAATGCAGGTCGTCTTCGACTTGGAAAGTGAACCGGCGAGCTTGCGCAGGGCCTGGCTCATAAGACGGGCCTGCAGGCCGACCGTGGTGTCACCGATCTCGCCCTCGATCTCGGCGCGCGGAACCAAAGCGGCCACCGAGTCGATGACAATGACGTCGATCGCGCCGGAGCGCACAAGCATGTCGCAGATCTCAAGCGCCTGCTCGCCGGTGTCCGGCTGCGAGATGAGCACCTCGTCGATATCCACGCCGATGCGCGCGGCATATGCCGGATCGAGCGCGTGCTCAGCGTCGATAAACGCGCCCACACCGCCCATGGCTTGAGCCTCGGCCAGGATCTCCAGGGAAAGCGTCGTTTTGCCCGAAGACTCCGGACCGTAAATCTCGATGATGCGGCCGCGGGGCACGCCTCCGATGCCTAAGGCCGCATCAAGCGCAAGCGCACCGGTTGGAATCGCCTCGACCTCAAGCTGAGGACCCCCGTCCCCGTACCGCATGATCGCGCCGGTGCCGAATTTCTTCTCGATCTCAGCCTTGGTGACCTTGATCATATTGTCGCGCTCGGCCCCCGTCGTGCGTTCATGAATCTGACGGGCAGGTCCGGTGTTCTTGGCCATGTGTTCCTCCTTTAGATGGTGCATAACAGATGGTACACGAACAGGCGTTCGCGGTCAACATGTTGCGCAATCATCGTAGTCGGAATATCTAAACGCAAACCGTGCACAGCCTGTCAAAAATCTTGCAAATATCCGATGGCATTCCAAACGCGGCAGCTCCAGGCTGCATGCAAAAACCTCACGCCCATTGAGGGCATCAAGATTCACCATCATATACCCACAAAGTCGGGCTCAGCCCTCAATGGCCGCCAGCAACAAGGCGAGTGCCCGCCCTGCCGCCGCTGCGCGCACCTCGTTGCGACCACCTGTGAACGAGCATCGCTCCACCGAGCAGTGCCCCCGCTCCCACAGCGCCACATACACCGTCCCGGCGGGATCTTGAGCGGTACCCCCACCGGGGCCGGCATACCCCGTGAGACTGACGGCGATATCGGCGTCGAGACGGGCAGCGGCTTGCGTTGCCATCTCCAGTGCAACTTGCCGGCTCACAGCGGAAAACCGATCAAGCGATCGCTCGGATACCCCAAGCAGTTTGTGCTTGACCTCATCGCAGTAGGTAACGGCACCACCGCGCAGCACGGCGCTGGCGCCTGGAACACCGCCCAGCGCGGCAGCCACAAGGCCCGCAGTGCACGATTCGGCCGTGCAAATCGTATAACCCCGCCTTGCGGCCGCGCAAACCACGCGCTCAGCCGCGCGCGTGAGATTCTCCATCTCTGCCTGCCAGTCCATCTCGGCCGCCTTAAACGCGGAAAATAACATGGCGCGCGTTCCAGAAATACTGGGCGCCGGAGACGACCGTGAGCACAACGGCCGCGATCATGAGCGCATCGGCCGCGAGCAGCAGCATATCGACCGCGCCAGCCGCCATACCGAAAAGCACCACGGCGATCGCCAGCAGATAGGCGCACAGCGCCACCATGGTGACGGCCGTCTTGGCCTTGCCCAGCTTGTCCGCGGCGATGACCTCGCCGTTGGCGCTTGCCACCATGCGCAACGCGCTCACCAAAAACTCGCGGAACATGATGATGAACACGAACCACACGTTCACCAGGCCATGCTCGAGCAAGATGAGCAAGGCGGAGAACACCAGGAGTTTGTCGGCAATCGGATCGAGGAACTTACCGAAGTCCGTCACCTCACCGCGCTTGCGCGCCAAATCGCCATCGACCTTATCGGTCAGGCTCAGCAGCAAATACAGCGCGAACGCGATGGCCGCGAGCATGCCGCCCGACTCCGCGCCTGTGCGCCACGCCTCACCCGCCTGCGCAAACGACCATTCGCTTAGCAGCATGAACAACGGGATGAACACGATGCGCACGCACGTGATGATGTTGGCGGGAGTCCAAATCGACGTGATCTCCTCGCCCTTGGCATTGACAGCCATGCCCTACTCCTCAACGACCTCGCCGACGAGCTCATAGCAGAAGCTGTCGGTGAACCTGACCTTCAAGATATCGCCCACGGCTGCCTCGTCCACGCCCTCGAGGTGCACCGCACCGTCGGAGTCGGGCGCCTGGAACCACGCGTGGCCCACGAGCTCGGGGCCGTCATCGCCCTCTTCCACACCGTCGACGATGACCTCGGCCACCTGCCCCACGCGCGCGGCGGTGGCGGCAAAGCCCAATGCCTCGGCCAAATCCATCGCGGCCTGCGTGCGCTCGAGCTTCACATCTTCATCCACCTGACCGTCCATGGAGGCGGCGCGAGTCCCCTCCTCCTGGGAATAGGCGAACACACTCGTGTAGTCGAAACCCTCGCGATCCATGAAGTCGAGCATCTCGGCGGCCTCATCGTCAGTCTCGCCGGGGAAGCCCACGAGGCTCGTCGTGCGGATCACCATGCCCGGGATCTCATCGCGCAGGCGCGCGAACAGGGCGGAGAGCTCCTCGGCGCTGCCGCTGCGATGCATGGCCTTGAGCACGCGCGCATTGCAGTGCTGCACGGGGATGTCGATGTAGGGCAGCACGGCAGGCGTATCGCGAATCGCCGCGATGAGCTCATCGGTCATGCCCTCCGGCTGCAGGTACAGCACGCGAATCCATACGCGCTCGTGGCGCACGGCGTCGGCCACCGCCGTGAGCAGCTGCGCGAGCGTGCGCGGGCCGGCGGCGTCCTCGCCCAAATCGCGGCCCCAGATACCCGTATCCTGCCCGATGAGCACGATCTCGCGCACACCGCCGGCAACCAGGTCGCGCACCTCGGCGATGATCTCGTCGGCCGGACGCGAGTGATACCGCCCGCGAATGTAGGGGATCGCGCAGAAGCTGCAGAAGCGGTCGCAGCCGTCGGAGATCTTCACATAGGCCACCGCGCCCTCGACCGTGCGCTTCACGCTCGGGATGAAGGGCAACTCGGCGCGCTCGACGCCCAGGACCTCGTCCATCACGGCGACGATGCCATCCTCCTCGTCGGTGCGCACGAACGCGGCGACCTCGGGCAGCTCGTCGGGCAGCTCGGCGCCGTAGCGCGAGGGAACGCAGCCGCACATCACGATGCGCGCGGCGCGCACGCCGTCGGCGACGTCCTCGGCCAGCGCAAGCGTCGTCTCGATGCTCTCGGAGGTCGCGGAGGCGAGAAACGAGCAGGTGTTGATGATGACCGCGTCGGCCGCATCGGCCTCGTTGACCTCATCGTAGCCCGCAGCTTCCAGCAGAGAACGCATACGGTCGGTATCGACCTCGTTCTTGGCGCAGCCCAAGGTGATGTAGAGGATGGAACCGTGTGCCATGGCGTTGTGTCCTTATCGGTAGTTGGTGAACTGCAGCGGCTGGCCGTAGTCGGCGTCGCGCAAGAATGCGATGACCTGCTGCAGCGTATCCTTCGACGCGCTGGTGACGCGCAGCTTGTCGGCCTCGATGGTGACCTTGACCTTGAGCTTCTGGTCCTTGATGTCCTTGTTGATCTTCTTGGCGGTCGCCTGGTCGATGCCCTCGACGATCGAGCCGAGCATGCGCACGGTGCCTCCCGTGGCGGCGACCGGGTCGCCCCACTTCACGGTCTTGATGTCCACGCCGCGCTTGATGAGCTTGCTGTTCAGGATGTCGATGACCTGACGGGCCACGAAATCGGCCGGGGCGTGCAGCGTGAAGAGCTTCTCGGACTTCGAGAGCTCGATGGTAGCGCCGGAATCCTTCAGGTCGTAGCGCTGAGAGAGCTCCCGCGCCGTCTGCTGATAGGCGTTGTCGACCTCCTGCATGTTGACTTCGGACACGACGTCGAAGCTGGAATCTTTTGCCATGATATGGCTCCCTTCTAATTACGCGACACCTACTGCACCGCAGCCGTAGTGCCTGATGTCCCTGCTGCCACATCCGTAGCGCCGTCGGTGGTCGCAGCATCACCTGTAGCGTCATCGGTCTTCGGCACGGTGATCGTGACCTTCGCCACACCTGACGCTTTCATATCGTAGCGGACCTTCTTGCCGTTCACGTAGACCGAGACATCGCTCGGCTTATTCGTGACAACCTCGATCTGCTGCGTCACCGTGAACTCCTGCTCAAAGGGGCCGACCTGCTGAGCCGCGAGCACCGAAGATCCGTCCAGGTCAACCTCGATCCACGCAACGGTGCCCTCTCCTGCAAGCTTAACCGTCACCTTGGTCTCCTGCGGCTCGGCCGCAGCCGTATCTGAGCCATCGGCTGCGGCCGCATCGGTGTCGGCCGGCGCATCATCGGCTGCCGTATCGGCATCCGCATCCGCAGTGCCAGAGGTGTCGGCGCCATCATCCTCGTTGGATGTATCGTCAGTGTCGGAAGCATCGGCGGCCGGTGCGGCCTTGGGCGCATCGGCACTCCCCGCATCGGCAGCAGGTTGAGGCGCACAGCCTCGCATCAGCAGCATCACCAGCAGCGCGACAATGACAACGAGCCCGATGAGCCCGCCAACCAGCAGCCGCGAATCGATTGCCGGTGCGGCTCCCGCACCGCGCCCGCGCGAAGCGCGTGAGCGCGTGGGCTGACTGGCCCCGCGGCGCGGATCGCGACCATCCATGGCACGCCGCCTCGCCTCACCCGACATCGGACGACCGGCGGCGGCGCCGTGCTGTCGCTGCGCGACCGGGCGCGAACCACGCGGACCGCCCGCACCCGGCGCAAGACGACCATATCCATCGGAAGCATCCTGATATCCCCGAGCAGAAACGTCACCATATCGATGTCCGCTCGCATACTCCCCCGCACCATAGGGCGCGCGCGCCGAGCCGCACGGCGGCCGCATGGCGTCGCGGCCCACAAGGCGATCCGCCGAGCCGCGCAAGCGCGTTGCCGCGACCGGCTCATGCAACGAGGTCGACTCCGAAACATAGCCCGCCTGTGGAGGGCGTGAAGCGAAGCGCGAACCGGCCGTGGCGGCGTTGTTCACCATGAGAAAGCGGCCCGTCGCATTTATGCTGCGCGGACTGGCATCAGCCACGGAATCCTGCAAACGACCCACGCGTCCGCCATCGAGGCTGCGCTCATAGATATGCAGCGCGTCGAAGTACGCATCGACGACCTCGCGAGGGTTGAGGCCGAGGTAGCGCGCATAGCTGGAAATCATGCCCTGGGCATAGCCTCGCGGCGGCATCGCCGCAAAATTCTCGCACTCGAAGTACTCGATAATCTGCGGGCGGATCTTGATGATGTTGGCGACCTGCTGAATCGACAGACCGAGCTGTCGACGCCGATCGAGCAGCATCTCACCGAAATGAGCTGCCATCACAAACCTCCCAAGCGATCTTCCTCGGCAAGCTGCGCTTCCACGGATTGGAGCGCGGCCAGACCCTCCTCATCCAGCAGGACCTCACGCGGCTTGCTGCCATCGGGTGGGCCGACGACGCCCTTCTCCTCCAGCATATCCATGATGCGGCCCGCGCGCGCGTAACCGACCTTGAGGCGGCGCTGCAGGCCGGACGTGGAGCCGAGCTGCGACTCGACGACCAGGCGCGCCGCCTCCCACAGCAGCGGATCGTCCTCGGAAGGCGCATCGTTGTAAAAGCCACCTCCGCCCCCTGCGGCCCCGCCGCCCATGGAGGCCGGCGCCACCGCAGAGAGAATCTCCTCATGGTAGTCGGGCTCGCCCTGCTCCTTGACGAAGGCGGTGACGGCGTTGATCTCGTCATCGGACACGAAGCAGCCCTGGATGCGCTTGGGCTTGCCCCAATCGACCTTCGAGAACAGCATATCGCCCAGGCCGGTGAGCTTCTCGGCGCCCATTTGGTCGATGATGACGCGGCTGTCGATGCCGGTGGCCACGTTGAAGGCGATGCGGTTCGTGATGTTGGCCTTGATGAGGCCGGTGACGACGTTGGAGCTCGGACGCTGGGTGGCCACGATGAGATGGATGCCCGCGGCGCGGCCGAGCTGGGCGATGCGCACGATGCTCGCCTCGACGTCCTTGCCCGCGACCATCATGAGATCGGAGAGCTCATCGATGATGATGACGAGGTACGGCATCTTGGCCGGCGGGTTATCGTACTGCTCGAAGTCGCCGGCGGCCTGCTTATCGTTGAACGTCGAGATCTTGCGGACACCGATGCGCTCGAAGACCTTGAGGCGCCGTTCCATCTCGGAAACGGCCCATTGCAGCGCGCTCGCGGCCTGCTTGGGCTCGGTCACGACGGGCACGTACAGATGCGGCAGGCCGTTGTAGCCGGAGAGCTCCACGCGCTTGGGGTCCACCATGATGAGGCGAACGTCCTCGGGCAGGCTGCGCATCAGCAGGCTCATGATGATGGTGTTGATCATGACGGACTTGCCCGAGCCCGTGGTGCCGGCGATGAGCAAATGCGGCATCTTGGCGAGGTCTGCCACGATAGGCTGCCCCTCGGCGTCGCGACCGATGGCAAGCTCCAGTGGGCCGCCCTGCACGTAGGGCAGGACATCGCCGAGGTTGACGTTTTGGCGCTTGGCGTTCGGGATCTCGATGCCCACGAGCGAGGTGCCGGGGATCGGCGCGAAGATGCGCACCGACTGCGCGGCCAGCGACAGCGCGATGTCGTCCTCGAGGTTTGAGATGCGGCTCACGCGCTCGCCCTCGCCGGGCTGTACCTTGAAGGTCGTCACCGTGGGGCCGGAAATCCAGCCCACGACACGCGAATGCAGGCCGAACTCGTTAAGTGTGGACTGCAGGGCGGCAGCCGTTTGCTCAAGCTCTTTAGCCGAAGAGGCGGCACTGGCCGAATGCGGATTGTGGCGAAGCATCGAGGCGGGCGGCAGCTGCAGTTCTTCGGCTCCACCCTCGTCACCGTCCGTCGCAGCGGACGCGCACGAAGCGTCCCCGGGACGAGAAGCGGGCTTGCCATCGGCTTCCCGCGAGTTCGCCCCGCTCTGCAAAAATGCAGGGATCTGCTGCGTGGCAGGCGACGCCTGCGGCTCCTTTGCATCTACGGGCACATCAAATGGCGGCACCTCAGGATCATCCAAGGCATCCACATCATCTGAGGCCATAGACCCGCGTCCGTTTTCGGCAACCGCTCGCGCGGATTCATCATCGGGGGCAACGCGATGCTCGGGAACTGGAATCAGCGTCGTCTTGGCCCGCTCGGCCTCAAGTTGCTTGGTTACATCGACAAAGGGGTCCTCGTCGACATCGGGTTCGTCGTCCAAGGAGAGCACCGTAGTCTCGCGATTGCCCAAAAAGGTCGTCTCAGCCGTGCCTGCATCATCGAACAGACTCCCCTGTCCCTCGGGCGCCAGCGAACCGCGCCGCGTGCGTGCGCGATGCGGCCGCACGGCCTCGTTTGAGGCCAGCGCATCCTCATCACCCCAAGGAGCAGCGTTCACATCCACATGACGACGCTTGGCGATCATGCGCGCCCGCTCAGCCGCCGCCTGGACGAACTGGCTGATAGACACACCGATGATGGCGAGGCCGGCAAGTGCGATACCCACCAGCACCACCATCGAGATGGTCTTGCCCAACGCCTGCTGCAGCGCGCTGGCAATCGAGGCGCCCACGTAGCCGCCCGTGACCGACAGGCAGGCGGGCTCGAACATCCCGGCCGTGGAGATTTCCGTCCCGGGCGCCATGAGCGAAAGCATGGCGAGCACCGAGCAGAAGATAAGGGTACCGCCCGCAAAGGTGCGCAGGTTCAGAGGAGCCCGCTCGCGCAGAAAGAGACCGGCCGCGACAGCGAGGATCGCAAACGGCAGCACATAGCCGCCCAAGCCGAAGCCAAGGTGATAGAAGCCGGCAATCGCGGCGGTCACCGGCGCATCGGCAGGCGACACGACCGCGATGAACGAGCCGATGGCACCCACGGCGAGCACCACGCCCGCGATGTCGCGGGCCATGGTGGCATCCGTGAGTGGCGATGGGGACGGCTCGCAGGCGGCGTGGGCGGCGCGCGCCTCGTTGGCACGCAGCTTGCGCGGAGCGCTGGCCGCACCGCGCTTACCAGCCTTGGACCCCTTTGGAGATGACCCTTGTGCTTTTGCGGACGAACGGGGCAACCTACACCTCCATGACGACCGGGATGATCATCGGACGGGTGTGGGTGCGATTCCAGATGAAGTTGGACACCGAATCGCGCACGGCCTTGCGCAGCGCATCGGTACCGCTGCTCGAGAAGTTGAATGTGCCCTTCTCGACCATGCGGAGTACAGCGGAAGTGGCATCGGCGGCAAAGGCGTCGTCGATGGGGAACGACACGCCGCGACCGGAGAACTCGACATCGCCGATCTTCTTGCGCTTCATGTCCATGGTCGCCACGACCGTGACCATGCCGTCGCTCGCCAGCTTCTGGCGGTCGCGTAGCACGATGGGGTCGGTGTCGCCGATGCGCAGGCCGTCCACGTAGACAACGCCGGACTCGACCGCGCGACCGCGCTTGACGTGACCATCGCGCAGCTCAAGGGTGTCGCCGTTGTCGATCACAAAGATGTTCTTGGGGCTCACACCCATCTTCTCGCCCAGTTTGGCGTGGGCGCGCAGGTGCACCGCCTCGCCGTGGACCGGCATGAAGTAGGTCGGCTTGGTGAGGGCCAGCATGAGCTTGAGCTCTTCCTGGCTGGCGTGGCCGGAGACATGCACGAGTGCACGGCTCTTGTCGTACACGTCGCAGCCGAGCTTGGCCAGGCTGTTGATGACCTGCTGCACGGCCTTTTCGTTGCCGGGCACCGGCGTGGCGGAGATGATCACCGTGTCACCATCGTGGATGGACAGCGTCTTGTGCTCGCCGTTGGCCATGCGCGATAGCGCGGAGAGCGGCTCGCCCTGAGAGCCCGTGCACATGACGACGATCTTGTCCTCGGGAATGCCGTTGATCTCGAACGCATCCACCAGGTCACGCTCGTCAACCTTGAGGTAGCCGAGCTCGCGCGCCACACGCGTGTTGGTGAGCATGGAGCGGCCCGTGACCACGATCTTGCGGTTGCACTTCTTGGCTGCGTCGCAGATCTGCTGGAGGCGATGGATATGGCTTGAGAACGAGGCTACAAACACGCGGCCCTTGGCATTCTTGATGGCGTTGTAGATGGACGGCCCGACCTCGGCCTCGGACTTGGTGAAGCCCGGCACCGTGGCGTTGGTCGAGTCGGACAGCAGCAGGTCGACGCCTTGCTTGCCAAAGCGCGCCAGCGCACCGTAATCGGGGGTCACCCCGTCAATCGGCGTCTGGTCGAGCTTGAAGTCGCCCGTATGCACCACCGTGCCGGCCGGCGTCTTGATATGGACGCCCAAGGCGCCGGGAATGGAGTGCGTGGTGGAGAAAAACTCGATGGAAAAGCAGCCCAAAGTGATGCGGCTGCCGCCTTTGACCTCGCGGAACTTCGGGGCGCGGATGCGGAACTCGGAGAGCTTGCCCTCGATGAAGCCGAGCGTCAGCTTGCTCGAGAAGATCGGAACCTTGTTGTTGAGGTCCTGCAGAAGATAGGGTAAGGCACCCGTGTGATCCTCATGGCCATGGGTGATGATGATACCGCGCAGCTTGTCCTCGTGCTCAAGCACATAGGTGTAGTCGGGCAGGACCAGATCGATGCCCGGCTGGTTGTCATCGGGGAACATGAGACCGGCATCCACAAGCACCATATCATCGCCGCACTCGAAGGCGGTCATATTCTTGCCAATGCCGTCAAGGCCACCCAAGGGAATGATCTTGAGCGGTGCAGAGGACTTCTTTTGCGTTGTAGCCATAAGCGAGTTGAATCCTTTCGATCGGCTGTACAAACAAAAACGACGGGCGTGGCCCATCGCATCAATTCGGAATACACCAGATGCAACCGATGCATACGGATTTTATTGTACTCAATACGCGCGCATTTATGCGAAGTCCACCAAAAGTACGATGCTCGCCCGTGAATCCGAGCCCCCTCTTGAGAGGACGCGGCGCCGCTTCGCCCCACAAATTCATTATCGGAGATAGCCAAGATCGCGGCCGATCGAGCCATCGCAAGTCACATGCACGAAGCGCGGACCGGGCATGGTTCCGCAGGGCGTTTCCGTGGAGCGAAGCGCAACCACGTCCGAAGGAACCATGCCCGGCCCGCGTGACCAGGCTTGACTACTTGACGATCAGGTTCACGAGCTTGCCGGGGATGCAGATGGCCTTGACGACCGTCTTGCCGTCGATCCACTTGGCAGCGGCGGTCTCCGCAGCGGCCTGCATCGTGGCGGCGTCGGCCCCGGTGGCAACCATCGTGCGAGTGCGCATCTTGCCAAGCACCTGGACGGCGATCTCGACCTCGTCGGCTGCGGCCTCGGCAAGGTCGAACTCGGGCCAGGGCGCGGTGTAGACGCTCCCCTCGCGACCGAGCGCAGCATGCCAAAGCTCCTCGCAAGCGAACGGGCAGATCGGCGCCAACACCGAGACGATATCGGTGGCGATAAGCGATGTCAGGGCCGCATCGCGCTCGACGGCTGGAACGGCGTTCAGGTAAGCGTTCGCGGCGTTGACGAGCTCCATCATCGCGGAGATGGCCGTGTTGAACTGACCGCGATCGAAATCCTCGGTGCACTTGGCAAGCGTGCGATGGCGCTCGCGATACAGCTCGAGCGCTGCACGGGAAAGCTGCCCCTTGTCGAGCGCGGCGGCATCTCCGGCGGTCTCAGCGAGCTGCCACACGGTGCGCCAAGCGCGCTTGATGAAGCGGTTCGCGCCCTCCACGGCATTCTCATCCCAGTCGAAATCCTTCTCAGGAGGCGCGATGAACAGGATGGCCAGGCGCATGGTGTCCGCACCGAACGGCTCGATCACCGAGCTCGGCGGCACGACGTTGCCCTTGGACTTGGACATGGTCTCGCCGTTGGCGTCCTTAACCATGCCCTGGCACAACAGGTTGGTGAAGGGCTCGTCGACGTCGAGCAAGCCGAGGTCGCGCAGCGCCTTGGTGAAGAAGCGGCTGTACAGCAGGTGCAAGATCGCGTGCTCGATGCCGCCGATGTAGTTGTCGACCGGCATGAAACGGTTCGCGGCCTCGCGCGAGAAGGGCAGCTCGGTGTTGTGCGGATCGGTATAGCGCAGGTAGTACCAGCTGGAGCACGTGAAGGTGTCCATGGTGTCGGTCTCGCGGCGAGCAGGCGCGCCGCACACCGGGCAGGTGGTCTCATAGAACTCGGGGCACTCCGCGAGTGTCTGACCGCCCGCCAAGTCGAGATGCTCAGGCAACATGACCGGCAGCTGGCTCTCGGGCACCGGCACGATACCGCAGTGCTCGCAGTGGATGGCCGGGATGGGGTTGCCCCAGTAGCGCTGGCGCGAGATGAGCCAGTCGCGCAGGCGGAACTGCACGGAGCGGCGGCCCGTGCCCGCGGCCTCGAGGTCGGCCACGATGGCGGCCTCACCCTCGGAGCGCTTGCCGCCACGCATGCCAGTGTACTTACCGGACTGCACGAGCACGCCCTCGCAGGTGAGCGCCTCATCCCAGTCGACGGACGTGACGCACGTGCCCCGCTCGTCCTTGAGCTGCTCGAAGAGCGGGTCGTCCTCGGAGAGGATGATCGGGACGATGGGTAGGTCGTACTTCTTGGCGAAGTCGAAATCGCGCGCGTCGCCGCACGGGACGGCCATGACCGCGCCGGTGCCGTAGTCGGAGATGACGTAGTCGGCGACCCACACGGGCACCTTGGCGCCCGAGACCGGGTTGATCACGTAGCGGCCCGTGAACGCGCCGTGCTTCTCGAGCGTGCCTTGGGCGCGCTCGACCGCCGAGATGTGCTTTGCGCCTTCGATGACCTCGCGGACGGACGCCTCGTACTCGGTACCCTCGACGAGCTCCATGAGCCCCTTGTACTCGGGTGCGAGCAGGAAGAACGTGTTGCCGAACAGCGTGTCGGCGCGGGTGGTGAAGACGGTGATCTTGCCCTCGTCGCCCGTGATCGGCACGCCGTCGACGTCGCAGAGCGTGAAGTCGACCTCGGCGCCCTCGGAGCGGCCGATCCAGTTGGCCTGCATCTGCTTGACGCGCTCGGGCCAGCCGGGGAGCTTCTCGAGGTCGTCGAGCAGCTCCTGCGCATAGGCGGTAATCTTGATGTACCATTGCTCCAAATCGCGCTTCTCCACCTCGGAGTCGCAGCGCCAGCAACGCCCTTCCGTCACCTGCTCGTTTGCCAGCACCGTATGGCACTTGGGACACCAGTTGACCGGGTTCTTCTTGCGGTAGACCAGCCCGCGCTCCCAGAGCTTCTCGAAGATCCACTGGCCCCAGCGGTAGTAATCCGGACTGCAGGTCTTGACCAGACGATCCATGTCGTAGGAGAAGCCCATGCGCTTCATGGTCGCGAGCGCCTGATCCATGTTCTTGTAGGTCCATGCGGCGGCCTGGGTGTTGTGCTTGATGGCCGCGTTCTCAGCAGGAAGGCCGAAGGCGTCGAAGCCGATGGGATGCAGCACGTCGAAGCCGCGCATGCGAGCCTGACGCGCCATCGCGTCGCCGATGGTGTAGTTGCGCGCATGACCCATGTGGAGGTCGCCGGAAGGGTATGGGAACATCTCGAGCACGTATTTTTTGGGTTTATCGGAATCCGTGTCGACCGCGAACAGACTCGCGTCATCCCACGCCTTCATCCACTTTTCCTCAATTGCCTGCGCATCGTAGGCAGGAATCTCCCCCGCCACACGGGTGCCGTGGGAGTGCTCGCAGCAATCACACATAGTTGACTCCTATCGTTCGCACGCGACAAGCGATGCTGCCGCGCCGTATTCAGATTGTTCAAGATTCTAGCAGGTCTTGCGAGTCTAGCCCAAAACAAGGATGGACCTGCGCGGGCAAATCCGCACAGGTCCACTCGCAATCAGCACCTGGCCAATGAGCCTTAGTTGTAGCTCACCGTCTGCTGGGAGTCCTTGACCACGACGTCGTGGGCGCCGCCCTCGACGATGGAGGTGGCGGACACGAGGGTGAGGCGGGCCTTATCCTGCAGCTCGGGGATGGACAGCGCACCGCAGTTGCACATGGTGGACTTCACCTTGTACAAAGTGCCGTTCACGCCGTCCTTGAGGGAGCCGGCGTAGGGAACGTAGGAGTCGACGCCCTCGACGAAGGAGAGCTTCTGGGCGCCGCCCAGGTCGTAGCGCTGCCAGTTGCGGGCGCGCGCGGAGCCCTCGCCCCAGTACTCCTTCATGTACTGGCCGTTGACGTTCACGCGGCTGGTGGGCGACTCGTCGAAGCGGGCGAAGTAGCGGCCGAGCATCAGGAAGTCGGCGCCCATGGCGAGCGCGAGCGTCATGTGGTAGTCGTAGACGATGCCGCCATCGGAGCAGACGGGCACGTAGACGCCGGTCTCCTCGAAGTACTCGTCGCGGGCGCGGCAGACGTCGATGAGCGCGGTGGCCTGGCCGCGGCCGATGCCCTTGGTCTCGCGGGTGATGCAGATGGAGCCGCCGCCGATGCCGACCTTGATGAAGTCAGCACCGCAATCCGCCAGGAAACGGAAGCCGTCGGCGTCGACCACGTTGCCGGCACCCACCTTGACGGAGTCGCCGTAGTTGGCGCGGATCCACTCGATGGTGCGCTTCTGCCACTCGGAGTAGCCCTCGGAGGAGTCGATGCACAGCACGTCGGCACCAGCCTCGACGAGCAGCGGCACGCGCTCGGCGTAGTCGCGGGTGTTGATACCGGCGCCCACCATGTAGCGCTTGTTGGCGTCGAGCAGCTCGTTGGGATTGGTCTTATGGGAGTCGTAGTCCTTGCGGAACACGATGCCGACCAGGTGGTCGTTGTCATCGACGACGGGCAGGGCGTTGAGCTTCTTGTCCCAGATGAGGTCGTTGGCGTCCTTCAAGGTGATGTCCTTGTCGCCCACGATGAGCTCGGCGCGGGGCGTCATGAACTCGGAGACCTTCTTGGAGTGGTCGTCGCGGCTGGGGCGATAATCGCGGCTCGTCACGATGCCGAGGAGCTTGCCGCGGGGCGTGCCGTCGTCGGTGACGGGCATGGTGGAGTGGCCGGTGCGCTCCTTGAGCTCGATGACCTGTTCCATGGTCATATCGGGGGTGAGGGTGGAGTCGGACTCGACGAAGCCCGCCTTGTGGTCCTTCACGGCCTTGACCATGGCGGCCTCGGACTCGGGGGTCTGAGAGCCGTAGATGAAGGAGATGCCGCCCTCGGTGGCCAGGGCGACGCCCATGTCCACGCCGGACACGGACTGCATGATGGCGGAGGCCATCGGAATGTTCAGGGAGATCTCGGGCTCCTCGCCGCGCTTGAAGCGGGTCAGCGGGGTCTTGAGCGACACATTGGTGGGAATGCACTCCGAAGAGGAGTAGCCGGGAACCAACAGATACTCAGAGAACGTGTGGGACTCGCCGGGAAAAAACGTGGCCATGTCGCTCCTTCAACTCTCTGCCAACAGGCGCGGCACACACCGCGCGCAACGGGCACCCTATACGTGTGGAACGATTGTAGCGCAGCCATACTGGTACAATTGACGACGTTGGCAGACTTCAAACGGTTTGCCCATTCTTTGAGATTCCCCGCCGCATCGCGGCTCGAAACGCCATTGCAGGAGCTCCCATGCCATTGACCGCCCACACCAGGCTCACGATCGCTGACGATGCCTCCAACCTGCCTGGAGCCTTTGGAGCCGGTTGTGCAGCGCTGCTGGAGGGCGTGGCGGACGAGGGCTCACTCAACCGCGCGGCGAAGCGCATGGGCATGTCGTACTCGAAGGCATGGCGCATCATTCGCGAGGCGGAAGGACACCTGGGCTGCGAGCTGTTGGCACGCGACGGTGCCCGCGGTTCGGCGCTCACACCCCAAGGCAAACAGGCGATTGCCGCCTACCGCGCGCTTGAACGCGATATCGAGGCGCTTGCTTGCACGCACATGGAGCGCTGGCCTCAAGCCGCTGCCGATATTTGCGAACATGGTCACAAATAGCCTCTGGGCGGTCAATTAAACCGCCGTGCACGCCTGAGTTTCCGCATTCGAACAAACGGTAATTCACATCACCTGGGGTTTTATCAGTCAGCACTACGACAAGGCCCGAGCACAGATGCCGGATAGGCGCTTCGTTGACCACCCAGGCGTCATTTGTGACCACCCATCTCGTCAGCGAGGGGCCTACAACCCGAAAAAGGCCTTGAGTCCGATGCAAATCAAAACGACACCGCCGACGATCTCGGCGCGGGGGCCAAAATGTTCCCCCAACCTGCGCCCAAGCGCCAGCACGAGCAGACAACACGCAAGCGTCGTCAAACCGATCATGCCGCAATACAGCACGACGTCCTTGCCCTCAGCGGCGAAGCTCACGCCGACCACGAACGCGTCGATGGCGGTGGCGACGGCCTCCATGCCGATCATGGCCCAAGTGAGGCGCGAAGAGGGACAGGCATCGGGCTCGCGCAGCTCCCGGACCGCCTCGACGATCATCTTTCCGCCGACGAAAACGAGAATCACCAGCGATACGATGCCGGCGTAGCGCTCGATGTACCCGGCGATCAGCGTGCCGCCGAGGTATCCCAAGACGGGCATGCCCATCTGGAAGAACGCGAAAGCGATGGGCATGCCGAGCTTTTTGGACAGCGGCATGTCGGGCTCGCACAGGCTGTTGGACAACGTCACCGCCATGGCGTCCATGGCGAGGGCGACGCCGAGCACCAAGCTCTCGGCAAGGGCGGCAGACGTGATAATGAGCATGAATTCCTCCGAGGATGTTGACGAGAAGGGCGCGGCGCGCTCATTTAGAGGGCGTGCGGCGCATCCATTTGGTAACACAACTGGAAAAACTTTGCGAAATCGAGAAGTTTTTCCAGTTGTGCTACCAATGGTGAAGCGAAGCGACGGACGAGGACGGAGCCGAAATCACACGTGCGGCAGGATGGCCGGGCCGAACCTCGCCGCCATCACGCAAATCCGCAACGCGCGGGATCGCAGAAGCGTCGCATCGCCCGATCGAGGTCATCGGCGATCGCAAGCGGGTCGTCGAGGCCGGCGAAAATGCGGATCGCATGGCCATCGCCGCCGTCGCGGGCGTGCAGGCGCGTATGGAAACCACCTGCGGGAAACCCCCGCCCATTGAGCTCACAGCAAGCGATGAACTCGCCGGCGGCGACTCCCCCGTCTTGGGGAAACTCGAAATCGACCGCCGGGCCAAAGCCATGAACGAGGACCCGGGTCGCCAAGTCGTGGTCGGGATGCGACGCGAGCCCGGGATACGAGACACCGCCCAGGCCCTCGCAGCAGGACAGATACTCGGCGAGCGCGCGTGCGTGATCGAAATGGCGTTGCATGCGCTCAGCGACCGAATCGAGCGCCGCGGCGATCGCAGCGAGGTCGTCGGGATCGAGGGCATCCCCCGCAACGGGCAGGTCCGTACGGGAGGAAACGGCGACGACTTTGCGGCGCAGCGCCCCCGCGGCGATGCGGTCGAGCGCCTCGAGCTGGACATCGGCACCCAACTCAAACGCATGGCATCCAAAATGAGACGGCACGGTGATGTCGACGAACAGCCTGCCCCCCGCTCCGTGGACGTCGCGCGCACGAGCGCGAACATCCGCCACCCGCAGCCCATCGCCGCCCACCACGTCGAGCAGCGCATCTCCCTCGGCCATCACACCGGGGGCACTACAGACATCCGTCACATGATCGGCGTACACGAAAACGGCGACCTTCGCAGACGCACAACGCGCATAGCGGGCCTCGAGCTCTCCCTGATCGACCATGTGCCGCACCGCCCTTTCACCGAATGCAAAACGGAATGGCAAGTATACTCCAGCGCCACCCGAAACCCCACGCGCACCCTGACAGGTCTCAAGACGAGCGCTCGGGCAACCGAGCGCGATCCATTTGGAGCGCCGATGAGCCCTCCGACCTCACGCGCAAACGCGCTCTTCCGTCTACGCGCATAAAAACGGGCGCTCGATGGATTCAAATCCACCGAGCGCCCTCGAAAGCACGTTCAGGCAAATGCCAGGACTTACGCGCGGGTGTCGATCTCTTCGCGAACCTTGGCGATGAACTCGTCGACGCCCATGGGCACGGTCTCGTTGGTGCGGTCGCGCACGGAGATGTTGCCGGCCTCGACCTCCTTCTCGCCCAGGATGAGCATGTAGGGCACGCGGTCGACGCCGCGGGCCTCGCGGATCTTGTAGCCGATCTTCTCGTCACGGTCGTCGCACACC
>CAUWJG010000019.1:0-42023 GCA_963559095.1 uncultured Collinsella sp.
CGGCCTTGGCGGCGGTGGACATGGCGCCCAGCGGGAAGCCGATGACGGCGCAGGTCATGACGTCGGTGCCCTCGAGGGCACGGGCAACGCGGGGCACCCAGTAGCCGTTCACGCACACGGAGGCGCAGTTGAGCTCGCGCGCCTCGGCGGCAACGCGGTCGATCTGCTCGGCGGTGGCATCGGCCTTGAGCAGGGTGTGGTCCATGTACGTGGCGAGTTCGGATTTGGTGAGGGACATGAGGGTTCCTTTCGGGCCGGACGCTGCGTGCGCGGTCGCCGCAGCGCGTGGGATTGCCGGTGTTCTGGGCGTGCGGAAACGCCGGGGTGGCTGCAGGCGTTTGCCGTTTTCCAGGGGTGGTCGCTACGCGTACACGATACCGTTTTTATCGATGCTCGCATAGAGAAGCGGTGCGGCCTCGGGGCGCTCGGCGCCAAACGTGTAGGCGGCTTCCAGGCGTGCCAGGCCAGCAGCGAGCATGGCGGGGTTGTTGGCATAGAGGGTTGCCACGGTGTCTCTGGCGCACACGGCGTCGCCGTGGTTCTTATGCAGCATGATGCCGGCTCCGTGGTCGATGGCATCGCCGAGCATCTTGCGCCCCGCTCCGAGCTCGACGGCTGCGCACCCCACGCCCTCGGTATCGATGCGCTGGATAAAGCCGGCGCACGGTGCGGAGAAGGTTGCACTGAGCGTCGCATGGGGGAGCAGCGAGGTGTCGTCCAGTACGCGCGGGTCGCCGCCCTGGGCGGCCACGATTTCCGCGAGCTTGGAGAAGGCGGAGCCATCGGCGATGACCCGTTGCGCGCGGGCCTCGGCCTCATCGCGCGAGCAATGGCCCGTGAGGGCGAGCAAGTCGGCTGCGAGCATGATGGCCTCGTGGGTGAGGTCGGCCGGCCCGTGGCCGTGCAGGGCATCCACCACCTCGGCCACCTCCAGCGCGTTGCCGACGGCATGGCCGAGCGGGCGATCCATATTGGTGACGAGTGCTCGCACGCGGCGGCCCATGCCCTCGCCGATCTCCACCATAGCCCGCGCGAGCTCGATGGCCTCAGGTACCGTTTTCATGAAGGCACCGGAGCCGACCTTCACATCCAGCAGGATGCAGTTCGAGCCGGCGGCGAGTTTCTTGCTCATGATGGAGCTGGCGATGAGCGGTATGCTGCTTACGGTGGCGGTGACGTCGCGCAACGCGTAGATGCGCTTATCGGCGGGCACGAGGTTGCCGGTCTGGCCGATGAGCGCCGCACCGTGCTCGCGCACGCAGGCGATGAAGTCCTCCTGCGCAAGCTCGGTGTTGAAGCCCGGGATGCTCTCGAGCTTATCCACCGTGCCGCCGGTGTGGCCCAGTCCACGGCCGGTCATCTTGGCCACGAAGGTGTGTCCGGGGTCCATGGCGGCAATCATGGGCACGACCGCGAGGGAGGTCTTGTCGCCCACGCCGCCGGTCGAGTGCTTATCCACGGTTGCCCCCGGAATGCCCGAGAGATCGACGACATCGCCTGAGTTCATCATGTGCAGCGTGAGCAGGCGCGTTTCCTCGGCGGTCATGCCGCGCAGGTAGATGGCCATGAGCAGGGCACTCGCCTGATAGTCGGGGATGTCGCCGGACGCGTAGCCGTTCACGAAGAAGGCGATCTCGGCATCGGTGAGCTCGCCGCCGTCGCGTTTCTTCTCGATGATGTCGTACATGCGCATGGCGCTGGCTCCTTTCCGCCTGCGATGGAATTCCTTGGCTTTAAGGGTAGTTAGCGGCCGAGGTTTTCTGGGTCGAAGCCGTAGGGCAGGAGTTCCTCAAGCGTTGCCTCGACAAACTCATCGGGGCTTGTTCCCATGAGGATGCGGAAAGTGGCGGGGTCGCAGAACTCACGCATGACCTGGCGGCACACACCGCACGGCGCGCACAGCTCGCTGATGGGCTTGCCTGCGGGCCCTCCGACCACGGCGATGGCCGTGAAGTCCCGATGCCCGTCGAAGATGGCACGGAAGAACGCCGTGCGCTCGGCGCAGTTGCCCGGCGAGTAGGCGGCGTTTTCGATATTGCAGCCGCCGTACACGGTCCCGTCGGCGCAGAGCAGCGCCGCCCCAACGGCGAAGTTCGAATACGGGGAATACGAATTCTCCCGCGCCGCAATGGCGGCTCGGACAAGTTCAAGATCGTTCATGATGCTCCTTTCGGTTCCAAGGTGCTGTCCCGATATGGTTTCAAGTGGCTCTCGCTTGTGAAGGCGGACAATCGAGTTGAAGAAGGAAGGCCCACCCGCTTTGTCCTGAGCGAGTTCCGCACGCCAAACAGTCCAGTGGACTGTTTGTTGAGTACAAAACGACTGCCCGAGCGCAGGACAAAGCGGGTGGGCCTCCCGTTGGGATCGATTACCCGCGCGAACCCTTCTCATAGGGAACGCCGTCGGCCTTGGGCGCAACGGAGCGGCCCACGAACAGCACGAGCACCACAAGGGTGAGGATGTAGGGCATGCAGGCCAAGATCTCGGAGGGAATCGGCACCACGCCGCCGCCGAGGATGATCACGAGCGCCTGGGCCATGCCGAACAGCAGGCATGCGCCGAACGCGCCGTGCGGCGTCCACTTGCCAAAGATGACCGCCGCCAGCGCGATGAAGCCCTGGCCGGCCACGGCCGTCTGCGTGAACTGCGGAATAATGGCCAGCGTGATGGACGCGCCGCCCAGGCCCGCCATGACGCCGGAAAGCACGACGCACGCAAAGCGGGTGCGGCTCACGTTGATGCCCAGGGTGTCGGCCGCCGCCGGGTGCTCACCGACCGCGCGGATCCGCAGGCCCCACTTGGTCTTGTACAACACGAACCACACGGCCGCCGTGGCGAGGATGCCCAGCACCACAGTGACATCCACATTGAGGCTTGCCAGCGGGGTGCCCGCAAAGGCGCTCGGCCCAAAAATCTTGGGCAGCGTGTTGATGATGGGGCTCTGCGTGCCGCCATCCCAGAACAGGCGCGCCGCAAACAGCGCGATGCCTGGTCCCAGCAGGTTGAGCGCGATGCCCGAGACGTTCTGGTCGGCGCGGAAGGTCACGGCAGCCACCGCGTGCAACAGAGCGAACGCGCCGCCCGCAACGCCGCCGACGAAAAAGCCGAGCCATGCGTTGCCGGTGAAGAACGAGGTCGCGGCACCGGAGACGGCGCCGATGGTCATCATGCCCTCGATGCCGATGTTCACGACGCCGGAGCGCTCGGAGATGACGCCGCCCAGCGCGCCGAACACGAGCGGGGTGGCATACATGAGGGTAATGCCGATGAGCAGGGTGATGTTGCTAAGCATGGGTGGCCTCCTGCTCGGTCGCGGTGGATGCGGGCTCGGTGTCTGCCGCAGGTTCTACGGTAGGCCCGGTCGCGTCCTCAGTGTCGAGTGCCTGAGCGGCGCCGGCATCAGCGTCAAGCTGGGGTGCGGCTTCGCCCGCTACCTCGCTGGCGTCGGTGTTCGCAGCCGCTGCGCAGCCTGCGACCGCCTTCTCGACGCGGCGCTTCTCCAGATGATCGGCCAGCAGGGTGACGACGCGCGCGAGCGCCACGAAGAACACGATGGTGCCGATCATGATGTTGATGATGTCGGTGGGGGCGCCCACGGCCATCTGGACCGAGGTGCCGCCGTAGAGCAGGCCGCCGAACAGCAGGCCCGCGAAGATGCAGCCGATGGGCGAGGAGCCGGCGATCAGCGCGACCGAGAAGCCGTTGAAGCCGTAGTTCTCAAAACCGGCGAGCGTGGAGATGCAATGCGGTGCCACGCCCGTGATCATGAGCGCGCCGGCCAGGCCGGAGATGCCGCCGGCGATGGCCATGGCAAGCACGGTGTTGCGCTCGACCGGCATGCCCGCGAACTCAGCGGCGTCGCGGTTGAAGCCCACAGCGCGCAGCTCAAAGCCGAGCTTGGAGCGGTAGAGGACGAACCAAATCGCGACCGCTACGAGAATCGCCACGATAAAGGCGATGTTCACGTCGCTTTTCACCAGGAAGTCGAAGAGCCACGGCACCTGACGCAGCTGGTCGAGGCCAACGTCGGAGAGCTTCCAGTCGGGCAGGATCATGGTGTAGCTCGAGGGGTTCACCGGGATGGAGGACGTGGAGCTCGGGCGATGGAACATCGCGGAGTTCACCACGAAGTTGTTGAGGTAGAGCATCGTCCAGTTGAGCATGATGGCGGTGATGACCTCGTGGATACCAAAGCGCGCCTTCAAAAAGCCGGTGATCGAGCCGATGATGGCGCCGCCGAGCACGCCGGCGAGCACCACGACGGGAATCTGCAGGACCATGGGCAAGTCGAGGGTCGAGCCCACGAGCACCGCGCAGATGGTGCCGGCCACATATTGGCCCTCGGCACCGATGTTGAACATGCCGGTTTTGAACGCGAACGCCACGGAGATGCCCGTCAGGATGATGGGCGCCGCCTTGATGATCGTGTTGGAGATGTACTTGGGCTTGGAGAGAACGCCCTCGAACAGCGCGCTGAACGAGGCGGCCGCGTCGTAGCCCGCAGCGGTCAGCAGCACCGCCGCCACCACAAATCCGAGTGCGATGGCGATGAACGTCGCCGTGATGGGCTTTTTCAGAATGCGCTGCAGGGCGCCCTCGCGCGGTGCGGTGGCCGTAGCCGTGGTAGCACTCACTTATGCTTCACCTCCTGCCATGAGCAGGCCGAGTTTGTTCTCGTCGACCTCTCCTTGCTTGAACGTGCCGGTGATGCGTCCGTCGTAGATGACGCTGATGGTGTCCGATACGCTCATGACCTCATCGAGCTCGAGCGAGATGAGCAAAATGGCGGTCCCGCGGTCGCGCTCGGCCACAAGCGCCTTGTGGACATATTCGATGGCGCCGACGTCCAGGCCGCGCGTGGGCTGGACGGCGATGAGCACGTCGGGGTCGTTGGAAACCTCGCGCGCGATGATGACCTTCTGCTGGTTGCCGCCGGAAAGGCCCGCAGCGCTGTGGTCGGCGCAGTCGGCGGGGCGGATGTCGTAGTCGGCGATGAGCTGCTCGGTGAACGCGCACATCTTGGTGCGGTCGAGCACGCCGCGCGCGCCGAACTCGGGCGTGCGGTATTTCTCGAGCACGGCGTTTTCCGCCACGGTGAACGGCAGCACCAGGCCGCGCTTCTGGCGGTCTTCGTGGATGGTCGAGACTTTGTGGTCGATCACGTTGCGCGGGCTGGTGTTTTGGATCTCGATGCCGCGTACGCGCACGCTGCCCGCTGTGGACTTTACCAGGCAGGTGATGGCCTCGACGAGTTCCTTCTGGCCGTTGCCGTCGATGCCGGCCAGGCCCACGATCTCGCCCGCGTGCACCGTGAGATTGAGCCCCTTGACCGTCTCGATGCCGCGCTCATCGGCCACGTGCAGATCGCGAATCTCGAATATGGCCTCGCCGGGCTGGGCCGGCTGCTTTTCCACGGTGAGGTTCACGTGGTGGCCCACCATCATGTCGGCCAGCTGCTCCTCGGTGACGCTTGCCACGTCGACCTCGCCCACGTAGCAGCCGCGACGGATGATGGTGCAGGTGTCGGCCGAAGCCTTGATTTCCTTGAGCTTGTGGGTGATGACGATGATCGTCTTGCCCGCAGCGGTGAGGTCGCGCATGATCTGGATCAGGCGCTCGATCTCCTGGGGGGTGAGCACGGCCGTGGGCTCGTCCAAAATGAGGATGTCGGCGCCGCGATAGAGGGCCTTCAGGATCTCGACGCGCTGCTGCATGCCCACCGAGATGTCCTCGATTTTGGCGTCCGGGTCCACGTCCAGGCCGTATTCCTCAATGATGGCGCACACGCGCTCGCGGGCGCGCTTCATGTCCAGGATGCCGCCGCCTCGGCACACCTCGTTGCCCAAAACGATGTTCTGGGTCACGGTGAAGTTGTCCACGAGCATGAAATGCTGGTGAACCATGCCGATGCCGTGGGCGATGGCGTCATTGGGGTTGTTGATGGCGACGGCCTCGCCGTTGAGGAAGATTTGTCCCTCATCGGCCTGATAGAGGCCGTACAGCACGTTCATGAGCGTGCTTTTGCCGGCGCCGTTCTCGCCCAGGACCGCATGCACCGTACCCTTGCGCACGGTGAGGTCCACCCGGTCGAGTGCGGTAAACGTGCCGAAGGTCTTGACGATGCCGCTCATCTGCACCGCGTAGCGCGCATCAGGCTCCATAGGCCACGTCTCCTTCCCTTATGTTGCGGATGCTTGGTTGGGAAATCATCCCGCGCGGCGGGCACCCGAGGCGATGGGATGGGGACCTGGGGTGTCCGCCGCGCGGGACGGCTCGCGCGGCTGCGAGCGCATGCGGTGCCGCCGCCTATGCAACGGATGGGGCGCAAAGCATGCGGGGGAGGGGTGAAAGAGAAAGCGGGCAACGGCGCTGCGTGAAGCGCCGTTGCCCAGCTATGTGCGAACCTTAGAGGCCGGCCACGTACTCGTTGAACGCGTCCTCGGTGCCAGGAGGCGTGATCTCGCCATCCTTGATCTGCTCGAAGAGCTCGAGGGCCTTCTCGTACACGGCGTCATCCATGAGGTCGTGGTGCTCGGAGATGCCCACGGCGCCGTCCTTGGCGGAGAGCTCGATGTTCTTGCCACCGATCTTCTCGCCATCAGCGGCCTGCTTGGAAACCTCGATGACCGCCTGGTCGACGTTCTTCATGACGGAGGTCAGCATGTTCTCGGGGGCGAGGTCGTACTGATCCTTGTCCACGCCGATGACCAGCTTGCCGGCCTCGGTGGCGGACTCAATCACGCCGTTGCCGGCGTTGCCGGCGCAGGCGAACACGATGTCGCAGCCGTCGGAGTACATCTTCTGGCCCGCGGCCTTGCCCTTGGCTGCGTCGGTGAAGGTCTCGATGTACTGGGACACGACCTCGACGTTCTTGCCCTCGGTCTTGTTGGCGTAGGCAACGCCTGCCTGGAAGCCCCAGTTGAAGGTCTCGAGAACGTCGGACTTCATGCCGCCGACGAAACCGACCTTACCGGTCTGGGTGGTCATGGCGGCGATGTAGCCGGCCACGAAGGAAGGCTCCTGCGTCTTGAAGGTCACGCCGGTGAGGTTGTCGAGCAGGCCGTCCTCCTCGCCAGTCTCCTCGTTGACGTGGCCCTTCTCGGGGTAGGCGTTGTCGATGATAGCGAAGTGCACGTCGGGGTTGACCTCGGCGGCGTCGCGGATGGCGCTGGCCATGGCAAAGCCGATGCCCCACACGGTGTTGGATTCGGCGTCAACGGCCTTGTCCAGGTTGGTGGCGTAGTCGGCCTCCTGCTTGGACTCGGTGTAGTTCACCTCGATGCCGGTCTCTTTTTCGAGCTGCTGCAGGCCCTCCCAGGCGAGCTGGTTGAACGACTGGTCGTTCACACCGCCCATGTCGGTGACCATCTGGACCTTGTAGTCGGAGCCCGCAGCGGGCGCGGAGCCAGCCTCGGAGCCGGCGGGTACGGCGTTGCCACCGCCACCGCAGCCGGCCAGCGACAGCGCGAGCACGCCGGCGACGGCGGCCGTGGTCAGACCCATGAAACGCTTCTTCATGCCTTTCGTTCCTTCCTCGGTACGGATATGCATCCACCAGGGGATGCCTTGCTATCTTGTGCCACGGCGTCGAGGCTGTGTCGGCGTGGTGACTCAAGAACGACGGAAATTGCCCTGCCATGCACGGGTTCGGGCGCGGCCGGGCTGCGTGCCGTAGTGCGCATCTGCGCCTACGTGCGGCACGCGCGTATTTGCGTCCCTTTAGGCGGGCAGGGCCAGCGAGAGCGCAATCTCCATCATTTGGGTGAAGCTCGTCTGGCGCTCGTCGGCCGGCAGGGACTCGCCGGTGAGCGGCAAATCGGAGACGGTGAGCAGGCACAGCGCCTTCTTGCCCAGGCGCGCGGCGTTCATGTAGAGCGCGGCGGCCTCCATCTCGACGGCCAGCACGCCCATCTTCTGCCAACGGCGGGTGGAGTTGGGGTCATCGAGATAGAAATGATCGGAGGAGAGGATGTTGCCGACCTTGACGTTCACGCCCTGCGCACGGCCTGCGGCCACGGCGCGCTCGAGCAGCTCGTAGCTGGCGATGGGGGCAAAGGTGCCGGGCAAATCGTACATGGCGGCATAGTTGGAATCGGTGCAGGCACCCATGCCAGCCACAACGTCGCGCACCTGAACGCCCTCGGCCACGCCGCCGGCGGAGCCGACGCGAATGATGGATTCGACGCCGTAGAACTCGTAGAGTTCGTGCGAGTAGATGCCGATGGATGGCATGCCCATGCCGCCGCCCATGACGGAGACGGGATGGCCCTGGTAGGTGCCGGTGAAGCCGAGCATGTTGCGCACTTCGTTGAAGCAGCGTACGTCTTCCAGGTAATTGTCGGCGATGTATTGTGCCCGTAGCGGGTCCCCGGGCATGAGGACGGTTTTGGCGATGTCGCCGAGTTTGGCCGCGTTATGCGGCGTTGGGGTGCTTTCCATAACGGGACGAGGCCTCCTTGCGTCGTGAATTATGTATTAAACCACTTTCTCACATTCCCGCGCCTGTGGATACCCGAAAATCGGCGGGACGAGCCGGAAATGCCGTGGACGGTATGCGCAGGTCACGGGCTTTACAAGACTAAAGTATCTGCGCCTGTGGTACGGCGGACCGCGCATGGGGGGCGGCCCTGTCGGGCGGCTTTTGTACCACTTCGCTGTTGCGTTGCCCGCTTGCGCGGGTAAGAGGCTTGCGGTGCGCCGGGTGCCACTGACGCCGCGATGCCGCCCGCTTGCCGAAAACGCGGTATCGCGCGCGGGGAGGTGGGGTAGGCTCGCGGGTATAGGACACGGACGGCGCGCCCGGACGCGGTCCTTCCTGTGGCCGTATGGCTTGCCGCGCATGGTGTTCGCGGGGTGGCACGAGCGTGCCGGCATCCTCGCGTGTAGATGATTGTGTGCATGCGCCGCTTCGACGGGCACGGGCTGCATCGGTATCCTGCCGCGCGCCTTCCACGATGGCGTCTTGCCGTGCGGGTTTGCATGCGCGCGTTGTCGCATGGGGCTCGCTTGGGCGGACGCAAGAAGGAGAGGCGTACCATGGGTGCACCCAAAACTGGCAATGTGAGGAACGTGGTGCTCGTAGGCCAAGGCGGGGTGGGCAAGACCTCGCTCGCGGAGGCCATGCTCCACCTTTCCGGCAAGACCGCCCGCCTGGGCGGCCACGACGGCACCAAGCCCACGCTCGATTACGATGCCGAGGAGGTCAAGCGCGAGTTCTCAATCTCGACCTCCATCGCGCCGATCGACTGGAAGAACGCCCGCATCAACGTGCTCGACGCCCCGTGTTACCCCGACTTCATCGGTGACGCCTACGCGGCCATGAGCGTGTGCGAGACGGCCCTGTTCGTGGTCGATGCCGCCGAGGGCCCGCAGCCCACCACCGTCAAGCTTTGGTACGCCGCCGAGGACCTGCGCCTGGCCCGCGCCGTGTTCGTGAACCGCGTGGACAAGGAGAATGCGGACTTCGACATGTGCCTCGAGATGCTGCGCGAGCGCTTTGGCACGCGCCTGGGCGCCGTCACGCTGCCTTGGGGTACCGGTGAGGATTTCAACGGCATCATCGACCTCGTCCGCATGAAGGCCCGTCATTGCGACGGTACCAAGCAGACCGAGACCGAGATCCCCGAGGAGTTCCGCGCTGCCGCCGAGGCCGCGCATGAGACGCTTTGCGAGCTCGTCGCCGAGGCCGACGACGACCTGATGGAGAAGTACCTCGAGGGCGAGTCCCTCACTCAGGACGAGGTCGAGGGCCTGCTCGCCAAGGCCATCGCCAAGCGCCTGTTCGTCCCCGTGTTCGCCGGTTCCTGCATCAAGGAGCAGGGCGTCAACTCCCTCATGGACGATATCGCGACCTACTTCCCCGCGCCCACCGATTACGGTGAGATGCCGCTCATCGACGGCGACACCCTCAAGATCTCCAGCGAGGATGAGCGCCCCGTCGTCTTCGACTTCAAGACCCTGAACGATCCCCAGCAGGGCCGCCTGTCCTTCCTCAAGGTGCTCACCGGCACCATCGAGCCGGGCATGGAGCTCGTCAACGCACGTACCCGCAAGGGCGAGCGCCTCACGCACCTCTACGTGATGTGCGGTCGCGAGATGACCGAGGTCGGTCACGCCTATGCGGGCGACATCATCGTGGTGCCCAAGATGAGCGCCGAGACGGGCGACACCCTCTCCGTGACCGGCAAGGTCGAGGCCGCGGCGTTCGCGTTCCCCAACTCCCAGTACCGCATCGCCATCGAGGCGGAGAACCGCTCCGACGAGGACAAGCTCTTCACGTTCATCGAGAAGGCGTGCGAGGCCGACCCGACCATGAGCATCGACCGCGATGAGGAGACCGCCCAGACAATCATATCGGCGGTGGGCGAGGCCCAGGTGAGCGTCCTGCTCAACCGTCTGGAGGATCGCACTAAGGTCGCGGCGCACATCGTCCCGCTGCGCATCCCCTACCGCGAGACCATCCGCCGCGTGGCCTCCGCCCAGGGCCGCCACAAGAAGCAGACCGGCGGCGCCGGCCAGTTCGGCGATTGCTACCTGCGCGTCGAGCCGCTGCTCGACGGCACCGAGTACGAGTTCGTCGACGAGGTCGTGGGCGGCCGCATCCCGCGCGCGCTCATTCCGGCGGTGGACAAGGGCGTGCAGGAGACCATGAAGGACGGCGTGATCGCGGGCTACCCGCTCACCGGCATCCGCGTGGCCTGCTACGACGGCTCGTATCATCCGGTCGACTCCAACGAGATGGCCTTCCGCACGGCGGCGCGCATCGGCCTCAAGAAGGCGTGCGAGGACGCCGATCCCGTGGTGCTCGAACCCATGGAGAACATCACGGTGGCGATCCCCGAGAGTTACGCCGGCGCCGTGATGGGCGATGTGTCCGCCAGCCGCGGCCGCGTGACCGGCATGGATTCCAACGAGCGCGGCGAGACCGTGGTCACCGCGACGGTACCCTACGCCGAGCTCGTCGACTACGCCACGCGCCTGCGCTCGCTCACGCGCGGCACGGGCGATTTCACCATGGAGCCCGCCGGCTACGAGCAGGTGCCCTACGACGTCCAGCAAAAACTCGTGGAGATCTACGAGCATAACCGGGCTCAAGGCAGGTAGCTCGGCAGCGTGTCCCGTGCTGCGGTGTTGCGCGGGGTGCGTGTTGGCATGAGGCGGCGGGTGCGCCCTTTTCGGGTGCACCCGCTGTTTGCGTGTCGGGCGGGGCATGTGCTTCGGCCGGGGGCGAGTGTGTCGGCCGTCGAGCTCGCGTCAGCATGGTGCGTTCGGGCCCCTTTCAGCCGAGTGGGGGACTCATCGGCCGACGAGCGGGCTAAAAGGACTGAGAAACGTGCCCTGAGCTTTACTTTTTGTTGGATTGCGACCCGCTCGCCGACATCTTGAGCGTGCGCAAGCTTGATTGAGGGGGCTCAAAAAATGTGGCTTAACAAGAAACCCCAAGCCGGGTGACTTGGGGTTTAAGCATGCGATGGTGCCCCCAACGGGGTTCGAACCCGTGATCTTCGCCTTGAAAGGGCGACGTCCTGGACCGCTAGACGATGGGGACAGCGGGGAAAAGTATACCAGAACTGCTCCTGTGCGCCAGCAGAAAATGGCACGTCCATCCACGGCTGCAGAACATGCGCGGAGCTTGTAAAATCCGCGCCAGGTGCGTTTGGCGCGCATCGCGTCCTATAATGAAGCAATTGCACGCGTCAAGGCGCGCGCAGCGCGTGCGCAACGACGAGGGAGGAAGCGTGACAGATCAGTTTGGTACAACCAGTTCGGCGGACGGCCCTATGGCCTCGGCGGCTCCACGCAGGATCGATAGGGCTGATGTCGAGGCTGCCGTTGAGGTGCTCGCTGAGATTGACATTCCCAACGAGTTGCGCGATAACCTGGCGCTGTTCCTGCGTCTCGAGCGCCGCGTGCTGGGTGAATACGATCCTGAGGTCTGCGAGATCTTCGACGAACTCATGGTGAGCGCCATTCGCGCTAACGAGGGCGACCCGGGCGCGGAAGCCGATGGTGAGGTGACGGACGTCGAAGGTCGGCCTCAGGGTGACGCCGAGGGCGCCGAAGCCTTCCGCGATGCCGTGGCCCTTATCGACTCGCTGCCCATCGAGCGCGCGCAGGTCGTGGTGCGTGCCTTCACGTCCTTCTTCCACCTGGCCAACCTCTCCGAGGAGAACTACCGCGTCACTAAGCTGCGCGAGCGCGAGCGCGCCGTGTCCACGGAAAACGCCGTCGATCCGGTCAACGAGCTCACGGTCGCCTACTACCAATTGGTCGATGAGGTCGGTGTGGACGCTGCCAACGAGCTGCTTGGCCGTTTGGAGTTCCACCCGGTGTTCACCGCCCATCCCACCGAGGCGCGCCGCAAGGCCGTTGAGGGCAAGATTCGCCGTATCGCGGGCCTGCTCGAGGAGCGTTCGCGCCTGGGCGGCTCCGATTTGGTGGAAAACGAACGCCACATGCTCCAGGAGATCGACGCCCTGGTGCGTACGAGCCCCATCGCCCCCAAAAAGCCGACGCCGGTCGAGGAAGCCGACACCATCATCGACATCTTCGACACGACGCTGTTCGATACCATTCCGGTTATCTATCGCCGTTTTGACGATTGGGTGCTGGGCGAGCGCGCTGGCACGGTGCCGCCCGTGTGCCCGGCGTTCTTCCATCCCGGCAGCTGGATCGGTTCCGACCGCGATGGCAACCCTAACGTGACGGCCAAGGTGAGCCGCCTGGTGGCTAACAAGTACGCCACCCACATGATCACCGCGCTCGCCACCAAGTGCCGCCGCGTGGGCCGCAACCTCACCCTCGATGCTGATTTCAACACGCCTTCGCCCGAGCTGCTCGATTTGTGGGCGCATCAGGTGGAGATGAGCGAAGTCATCACCGCTCGCGCGGCGCAGCTGTCGGCTTCCGAGCCGCATCGCGCCGTCATGCTCGTCATGGCAGCGCGCCTGGACGCCACGGTTGGCCGTAACGCCGACACCATGTATCACTCTTGCGATGAGTTCCTGGCCGACTTGCGCATCGTGCAGCGCTCGCTTGCCGAGGCCGGCGCGGTGCGCGCAGCCTATGGCCCGGTACAGACGCTGATCTGGCAGGCCGAGACGTTCGGCTTCCATATGGTGGAGATGGAGTTCCGCCAGCATTCGGTGGTGCATACCCGTGCGCTCGAGGACATCCGCGAGCACGGCGTGCATGGCGATTTGCAGCCCATGACCCGCGAGGTGCTCGACACGTTCCGCGCCATCGGCTCCATCCAGAAGCGCTATGGCCAGAAGATGGCGCACCGCTACATCATCTCGTTCACCAAGAGTGCGCAGCACGTGGCCGATGTTTACGAGTTGACGCGGCTGGCGTTCTCGCATACCGAGGACGTGCCGGCGCTCGATGTGATTCCGCTGTTCGAGCAGCTTGAGGACCTCGAGGGCTGTGTGGATGTGCTGGACGAGATGCTGGCGCTGCCCGCCGTGCAGGCGCGCCTGGCGCAGACGAACCGCCGCATGGAAGTCATGCTCGGCTACTCGGATTCCTCCAAGGACGCCGGTCCCACCACGGCCACGCTCGCGCTGCATGCTGCTCAGGAGCGCATCGCCGCGTGGGCTGCGGCTAACGACATCGACCTCGTGCTGATGCATGGTCGCGGTGGCGCCGTGGGACGCGGTGGCGGCCCGGCCAACCGCGCGGTGCTGGCGCAGCCGGCCGGTTCGGTCAACTGCTTCTTCAAGGTGACGGAGCAGGGTGAGGTCATCTTTGCCCGCTATGGCAACCGCGTGCTGGCGCAACGACACGTGGAGAGTGTCGCCGCAGCGACCCTGCTGAACTCTGCGCCCTCCGTGGAGCGCCGCAACACCGAGAGCACGGAGCGCTATGCCGAGATGGCCGCGCGCCTGAATGAGGTGAGCCACGAGCGCTATCTCGCGCTGCTCAACACGCCTGACTTCACGCCGTGGTTCTCAACGGTGACGCCCCTGACCGAGGTCGGCCTGCTGCCGATTGGCAGCCGTCCGGCCAAGCGCGGCCTGGGCGCCAAGTCCCTGGACGATCTGCGCACTATTCCCTGGGTGTTCTCCTGGAGCCAAGCGCGCATCAACCTGGCGGCCTGGTATGGCTTAGGCAGCGCGTGCGAGGCGCTGGGCGATCTCGAGCTGCTGCAGCAGGCGTATCGTGAGTGGCCGCTGTTCAGCACGTTCATCGACAACATCGAGATGTCGCTCGCCAAGACCGACAATCGGATTGCCAAGATGTATCTGGCGCTGGGCGATCGCGACGACCTGGCGGCAGCTGTATTTGACGAGATGATGCTCACGCGCAAATGGACGCTTGCCATTGTGGGCGATGCCTGGCCGCTGGAGGGCCGTCGCGTGCTGGGGCAGGCCGTTCGCCTGCGCAATCCTTACGTTGATGCGCTGTCGCTCATGCAGGTGCGTGCCCTGCGCGAGGTCCGCGCAAATCAGGAGGAGCTGTCCGAGGAGGCCAAGGCTGAGTTCCTGAGCTTGATTTTGGCGACCGTGACAGGAGTGTCCGCTGGTCTTCAGAACACGGGGTAACCTGCGGTTTGCCAAGCTGTTGAGGCGGTCGATGTTGCGTGGGGCCCGACGGGCGCTTGGGCATCGATCGCCGGGGATTTCTCGCAATGCGCATCACATGGTAAAAGGGCGTGGGATTTGTCTCCCACGCCCTTCTTTCTGTCGTTGAACGGAACATGCAGTGCGCGTTCCGAATACCGCCTATCGAGGTGGAAAGGCGCCGCGCGACCCTGCGTCGAGGCGCGAGTCGACACGGTGCCTTTCCGTCCGTTAGCGCTTCACGCGTTTGCGCAGGGCTCCGATTGCGGCAGCAAGGGCGCCGCCGATGCCCGTCGCGGTGACAGCGATTGCTGCGGGGTCTCCCGTGGCGGGCAACGGCGCGCTGCTCCCGCTTTGCGGCGCCGTGTCCGTGCCGGGGGCAGGTTGCGAACCGTTGCCCTGATTGGGATCTGGGTCGGGCGTGGGTTCAGGCTCGGGCGCTGGGTCGGGGTTCGGGTTCGGGCCGGGATTCGGGTTCGGATTGGGGTTGGGATTCGGTTCCGGATCAGGGTTCGGGTTGGGTTCCGGATCGGGATTCGGCTCAGGCTCCGGCGTCACGGATGCGAGCGTCCTCACGGTGACCGGGTGGCTCGTCGCCGGCGCATGCGTGGCGCCGGCGCTCACGTGCGCATAGGCATCGTAGGCGGTGTCGGACTCAAGCCCCTCGAAATGCGGGGATGCCTGCCATGCACCCTCTTGCGGCATGCCGGCGCCGCGCTTTACGAGCGCGTATTCCATGGTGCCGTCATCGGCTCCGGCGGAAAGCGTCGCGGAAAGGTCGACCGAGGTCTCGGTGACGTTCTCCGCCTTGACATCGATGGTGCGTTCGATGCCCTTTACGGCCACGCGGACGTTCGTGCCGAAGCTCTCCTGCGCGCCTTGGGCCTCGTAGTTGATGCTGAGCGAACCGAGGTACTCGCCGATCGGCAGGCCCTCCTTGGGCTTGATGGTGATGCTCTCGTTTTTGCCATTGGGATCAATCGTGATGGGATTATCCGCACCGACGATCTCGAAGTGCTCGGAGTTGAGATTGACGGTGACGGTAGCAGGTTTACCCCCGGCGTTGATGAGCGTCAGCGTGCCGGGTTTGATCTGCTCCTTGGTGTAACCCGCCTGTAGGGGATCGAAGGCGGGGACGATAACATCAAGTACGTGGCTGTCCAAGGTCTTGAATTCGTGCTTCTCGCTCACGGCGGCGGAATAACCGTCGGCTGCGGAGATGCGCGCGTAGGCGTAGTACGTCGCACCGGGGGTCAGGTTCTCAAAGACAGGCGACGGCTTCCAATCGCCATCGGTCGGCTTGCGGTCGCTATCCAGAAGGGCGTACTCGATCGTGCCAGAGTTGGTACCGTCGGAGGGCGCCGCTTGGAGGGTCGCGATGGTCGAGCCCGTACTCGCCACGGCGACCGAGATGGTGCGCTCGATGGGCGCGGGAGGCTCGGGCTGCACTCCGTTGGGGTCCTCATAGAAGATGAACTCCTGCGCTGCGGCAGTGCTATTCCTGTTGGTTTGAGTTGCCTTGATGCGGATGTAGCGGCCGGTCACGGGCTCATCGAATGTGGTCCGGGATACCATGGGACGACCGCCCTGGCCGTTGGAGTAATTCGTCTTGAACGTGCCCACCATGCTGAATGCCTTGGGATCGACCTTGGGGTCCCCCTTGTCCCCCTCGGCCTGCGGAAGAGTCGGCGCGCCCTCGGGTGCACAGGAGAGCTCATAGGTGAAGATGTTGCCGGCGCCGCCGTAGCCGCGGGCGACGATGTCCAGGTACTTGAGAGTGCGCGTCTTGCCGAGGTCGATGACCAGGTACTTATCGTTCGTGACGGCGGTCTCCCACATTTCGTTTTGGTCGCCGAGGAAGTATCCGTCTACGGCACGGTGCGCACCCGAGCTGCCGTAAACGAGCGCCGCATCGTTGATCTTGAGCTGGGCTGCGGGGACGACCTTGGCGTCCGCTGGATCCCACACATCCCTAAATGAGCGAAGCTCGATCGTCTGATCGCCCTTTGATGCAAGGGCCGTTCCATGCGCCGATGAACGCAGGGTGAGAGTCTTGCCCTCGGGCAGCGGCTTGCCGCGTTCCAAGGAATGCCATGCGCCGTCGTAGTGTACTTCGACGGAGTCGTAGCTTTTGCCGTCTGCCAGATAGACGCAGCGTTCGGGATCGTTGATGCTGTAACCCTTGGGTGCAACGCCCTCGGTGATGTCGATGGTGTGGACGGTTTGGACGCCGTAGAGCTTCACTTTGATATCGTTTTGCGCGGTGATCGCGGCAATCTCATCGGGGCTGAGAGTCACCTCGTGCTTGTTGTCGGCGACATCGGTCCACTTCGTGCCGCCGTCCAGGCTGTACTGCCATTTCAGCGAGCTGTTGCTGAACTGCGGCCCGAGCTTGAGCACCCCCGCGTCGTTCTTGTCGTCCTTCTTGTTCGTGTCGTCGAAGGAGAAGAGGACAATCTTGCTGTCCGCCTTGCCGAGCAGTGCCCTCGCGACCGCGATGCAGGCATCCGGTTGGTTGACGTTGTCCGCAGTCGCCTGCATGGCGGTTTGGAGCGCGCCGATGCGCAGTCCTTCCACCTCGCCCAATACGTCTTGGCCGCCCTTCTGCTCGATGAGCTTCATGAAGCTGTGCATGGGCAGCGGGTAATAGGCGTAGTTTTTTGCCACGTTATTTGCCAGCTTGATCCACTCTTCTTTTGTCGCCTGCTTCTTTTCAAGCAGGTTGACCTTGGCCAACGTGGCATCGAGGTTGAAGGGCTGTACCTCTATGGCCTTGTCGATGACGGCGAGCTTGTTCTCGGTTGAGGCGCTGGCGTCGGCGAGAACGCGCAGCTGGAAGGATTTGACGAAGTCGTCCCAGTCCACGAGTGCATCTGTTGCGAGCAGGATGAATGGGCCGCCGCCGTAGCGCTTGGTCGATTCGTCTTTCTGTGTATGGACTTCCTCCCAGCCCAGGAGCATGTGGTTGACTTCGGGGGTGTTCGTGGTGAGCCAGCCGTATATGTCGTTTTGAATCGTGTAGCCCAACCGCGTATCGGTTTTCCCGTTGGGCAACTGGACCCTGATCGGCTCGTAGCGCGGACAGGCCGCATGGCCCGGCTGCCCGCAGACGGTGGCGGGCAGCCCCGAGACGCCGCTGAGGTTCTCGGCCGTCTTGGCAATGGCACCGCAGACGCCGCCCTTCTCGAATACGTTCCACAGCTGGGTGTGCTTCAAGGAGGAGTCTTTAGGGCTTTCGAGCTTCATTCCCGGGAAATTGGGGTCTTGATAGTCGAAGCGGTATTTGCCCGCCCAACCTTCTGGGATCTTCTGCCCCGCCGGGTAGTGCTGGCGCTCGTAGCTCGAGCGGTGATCTTCGATGGAGATGGCGTCGGCGTTGAGCTGCTCGCCGTAAAACACGGGGTCGTCGTAGGTCTTTTCGCCACCCGGAACGAACCAACTGTATTCGGTGAAGGTGTAAGCGTTCAGGCGCTCACTCTCCTTCTCAGCCTCGGTCATGAGCGTATCGGTTGGCTTGCCATTCTTGTAGACGACGCGTTTCTTATCATCGTGGCCGACGAACCAGTTGGAGTAGTTGGCGAGCCAGGGAATCTCCTCGTCGGCAATGCGATTCTCAAAGACCCAGCGCATCATCTCGACGGGCAGCGCGTCGAAGATCTCCTTTTTGAAGTGATATTGCTCGCTGTGGGCGCGCAGGGTCTTGATGTGGCCGTAACGGGTGACGGGATCGGCCTTGACATTGCTGCCGGTCCATAGCCTTGTGTTGTCGCACATGCCGAGCGCTGCGGAGACCATCATCTTGCGATAGACGAGACGATTCTGCTCGTTGGCGTCGTTTATGTCGCTTTTATAGGCTTTTGCGAGGTTCACGAGTGTCGTGAGGGACTTGACGTGGCTTGCGTTGCCGCCGCCTCCCCTACCGCCGGGGACGCCGCCGGTCACATAGAGCTCGAGCATCTGATGGTCGTTCAAAAGCCAGCTGAGGTATCGGGTGTTTTCCTCAGATGTTTGGGCCCATGTTACGAGCTTATCATATTTGATCGTGTTGACCAGCCAGCGGCGCATGAGAAGGAGCTCGCCGTCGTCGCTGAGGGTGCCGTTGGCGATCTGGCTGGCGACCTCTTTCGGATCTCCGAGGTCGGCGATCTGCTTATCGTATTCGCTGACGGTTTTGAGGTTCCGTACCTCGGACGTGGCGGGTGCGGGGGCTGCCTGTTGATTCGGTTCAGCAGCGATAGCTTGGGGGGGGGTTATCGACGATCCCACGGTCAGTGCGAGGCCGGCGGCTATCGCAAGGTGCTTGCACGTACGCGTTTGCCGCCGGCGCAGTTCAATGAGTTGGTCATCCGGATGTTGGGGCATATGTCCTCCTCAGGCCGTGTAAATGCACATGTGTAGTCCAAATTTGCGGTGCATATTATGTCATATTGGTGGTTCGAAGCGTGCAAGAAATCGGCAAAAGGCGATTCGTTCTTCGGTGGATGCTTGATTTCCAACTTCAACGAAACACCTTGACCGCATAGCGGGTTTCCGCACTCATCGATACGTGTCTCCTTGAGTTTTGGAAGTGTTTCGCTGAAGTTGGAAACCAGGCGGTGAAAAGTTTTGTCTGGACGGTGTCTTAGACTTGCTTCGCAGTCGGAGGTGTGAATCAGAAGGGGCGGTCAATATGGGCGAGTTGGTCCAAGAAGGCGAAAACGCGGTCATTCTCGAGAGTTTCTACAAAGAGGTTGCCGGGATCCTCGATGCCGCACGCAACAGGGCGTACACCGCAGTGAACTTTGCGATGGTTGAGGCATATTGGGAAATCGGTCGCAGCATCGTTGAGCGGCAGGGCGGCGAGGAGCGTGCGGAGTATGGTGAGGCGCTGATTGAGAGTTTGGCGATGCGCCTCACCGTTGATTTTGGCAAGGGCTTTGATGTTAGAAACTTACGCTTTATGCGACAGTTTTACCTTGCGTTTCCAATTCGGAACGCACTGCGTACCGAATTGAGTTGGACGCACTACCGTAGGTTGTCCCGCATTGCCGATCCGGACGCTCGCATTTGGTATATGAACGAGTGCGCCGACGCCAAATGGAGCACGCGCCAGCTCGAGCGGCAGATTAATACGCTGTTTCGCGAGCGTTTGCTGGCGAGCAGAGACAAGGAGCTCGTCTCTTCGAAAATCGAGTGCCAGGAGCCGCCCAAGCACCCGGAGGATATCATTCGCGATCCCTACGTGCTCGAGTTTCTTGGCTTTTCCGATGATGCTGCATTTCGTGAAAGCGATCTTGAGCAATTGCTCATTACGCATCTGCAGAAGTTTCTATTGGAGCTTGGACGCGGTTTTACATTCGAGGCGCGCCAAAAGCGAGTCTCCTTTGATGGGCGTCACTTCTACATTGATCTCGTGTTTTACAACTATCTCATGCGTTGCTTCGTGTTGATCGATCTCAAGACGGGGGATCTGACGCATCAAGATCTGGGGCAAATGCAGATGTACGTGAATTACTACACGCGTGAGCTCATGAATGAGGGCGATAACCCGCCCATTGGAATCGTGCTGTGCGCCGACAAGAGCGACTCGATTGTTGAGTACACGCTGCCAGAGGACAACGAGCAGGTGTTTGCCGCAAAATATCTGCCGTATTTGCCCACAAAAGAGGAACTGGTGCGAGAGCTGAACGCGGAATATCGCGCCCTTGGTGAGGCGGCATTTGATGAGGGGAAACGGCGGGGGAATAGCGATGCTGTGGTTCACGTCTGATACGCATTTTGGGCATGCGAATGCGCTGCATTTCACGGATCGGCCGTGGGATGACGTGGAGCGCATGGGCCGCGATATGGTGGCGAATATCAACGCGCGTGTTGCGCCGGACGACGACCTGTATATTCTGGGCGATTATTCGTTCAAGATGGCAGCAGAGGCCGCCGCCGAGCTGCGTGGTCATATCAATTGCCGCAACGTGCATCTCATCCCGGGCAATCACGACAAGGATTGGGCGCAGCCTGCCGTCGCGGGCACGTTCATCGTCGAGCTGCCGATTCTCAAGCTCAACATCCATGGCCAAAAGCTCATCTTGTCGCACTTCCCGCTCATGGACTGGCCTTCGATGGCGCACGGCAGCTGGCACCTGCATGGGCACATCCACAGTAGCGGTGCGGTGTACAACGAGCTCAACCGCCGGCAGGGTCTCATGCGCTACGACGTTGGCGTGGATGCGAACAGTTATATGCCGGTGAGCCTCGACGAGATTCGCGCGTGGTTCGAGGGCGTGGAGTATTGCGGGCGCGCCCGCTGGTGGGACTGGGTGAACGGCACATGCGACTCTCAGGTCGCGGTCGCATGCGATCTGGTGCGCGAGGTGATGCGCGAGCCGGAGAATGGCTACCAGACCGCCCAGGAATCTGCCGAAGCCGCGCGCATCCGCTCGGCAAGGTTGCGAGGGCTCGAGGTGTAGACGGCCCCGTTCGCACTTGGCGTCGGATGCGTCCGAGCCCGATCACGCCGCCCGCCCCCGCGCTTGCCTGTATAGCGGCTACACGGGCAATACTTGGGCCATCGGATACACGGGGAAGGAGCGACATCATGCAAATCGTCGAGGCAACAGTGGGCGAGGGCGCATTCGCGCTGTATGCCGTTGCGGTGGTGACGCCGCGCGGCATATCGGTCACGGCATGTTCGCCGGAGTTCGCGCATGTGGGGGCCACAGCCCAGGCAATTCCTCGTCCGGAGCCCGGGCGCACCGCCACGGTGAGCATCCTGGCGGTGCCATGCCACCGCGATGAGATTCCCGCGCATGACATCGCCGCCGCCCTGGCCACGCGCTTTGCCATGCCGTGTGTGGCCACGACGGGCTTTCACGTGGAGAACGCCACGGCAGACGACCTCCAGCGCGTGCTCGCCACGACGCAAGAGCTCATTGCCGAACTGGAGCGCCGTGTCGAGTGGGCGTTGGGCGCCGAGCTGTAAGGCACTGCGGCGTCCGAGCATGCGGCGGGTCGTCTGCGTGTCCGGGTCGCGCCAATGTTGCGCCTGCGATGTCGCCACGTTCAATTGCCAAAAAACCGTTGACTGTATAGCAGCAACACGGCTCAGACTTCCAGCCAACAGGTGCTCGCGTTCGCGGGCGCGCAAGCGAGTTGGAGGCATAACATGACCACCAAAGTTAACGATTTGCGCAGCGCCATCGAGCTGCTGCGCGGCATCGACGGCCAGCTCATCGAGACGGACGTCGAAGTCGATCCCATGGCGGAACTCTCGGGTGTGTATCGCCACATCGGTGCGGGCGGCACTGTGTCGCGTCCGACCAAAGAGGGCCCGGCGATGATCTTCAACAATGTGAAGGGCCATCCCGGCGCGCGCGTGGTCATCGGCATGCTCGCCAGTCGCCGCCGCGTGGGTCATCTGCTCGGGTGCGCGCCCGAGCGCTTGGGCTTCATGTTGAACGAGGCCGTTGCCACCCCGATTGCCCCGGAGGTGCTGGCACAGGGCGAGGCGGTCCCCTGCCAGGAGGTTGTCCACATGGCCGGCGAGCCCGACTTCGACATCCGCAAGCTCGTGCCCGCGCCCACCAACACCGAGGAGGACGCCGGCCCCTACATCACCATGGGCATGTGCTACGCGCATGACGTTGAGACGGGCGAGCACGACGTGACCATCCACCGCCTGTGCCTGCAGGGCCCGGACACCATCTCGATGTTCTTCACCCCGGGTGCGCGCCACCTGGGGGCTTTTCGCGAGAAGGCCGAGGCCCTTGGCAAGCCGCTGCCCATCTCCATCTCCATCGGTGTCGACCCCGCCATCGAAATCGGCGCCTGCTTCGAGCCGCCTACCACCCCGATCGGCTACGACGAGCTCTCCGTCGCCGGCGCCATCCGCAAGGAGGCCGTCAAGCTCGCCCGCTGCAAGACCATCGACGAGTACTGCATCGCCAACGCCGAGTACGTGATCGAGGGCGAGCTCATTCCCAACTGCTATGTGGAGGAGGACCAGAACTCCGGCACCGGCAAGGCCATGCCCGAGTTCCCGGGCTACACCGGCGTGGCGCCCAAGCAGGTGCCGGTCATCAAGGTCAAGTGCGTCACCACGCGCACGAATCCCGTCATGCAGACGGTCATCGGTCCTTCTGAGGAACACGTGTCCATGGCGGGCATCCCCACCGAGGCGTCCATCCTCTCCATGGTGAACCGCGCCATGCCGGGTCGCGTGCAGAACGTGTACGCCGCGACGCCCGGCGGCGGCAAGTTCATGGCGGTCATCCAGTTCAAAAAGACCGTGCCGTCCGACGAGGGCCGTCAGCGCCAGGCCGCTCTGCTCGCGTTCTCGGCGTTCCCGGAGCTCAAGCATGTGTTCCTGGTTGACGAGGACGTGGACCCATTCGACATCAACGACGTGATGTGGGCCATGACCACGCGTTTCCAGGCTGATGCCGACTGCATCACAATCCCCGGCGTGCGCTGCCATCCGCTCGACCCGTCCAACGACCCCACGAACGACCCGTCCATCCGCGATCACGGCATCGCCTGCAAGACGATCTTCGACTGCACGGTTCCCTTCGACCAGAAGCACCGCTTCCAGCGTTCCAAGTTCAAGGACGTTGACGCGTCTAAGTGGGTGCCGGGGTTCGTCGATTAGTGCGCGAGCGCCGCGTTTTGTAATGGTGGGCACGCCGGGGTCGGAGGATTTCCGGCGCGCCCCATGAGAGAACGGTCCTTCCCCATGTACTTTCCTTCCGGCATCATTATCAACGTCTCGGCCGTCATCCTCGGCGGCCTGTTCGGCGCCATGCTTGGCCCCAAGCTCCCGCGCGACCTGCGCACCACGCTCAACCTGATCTTCGGCGCTTGCTCCATGACCATGGGTATCTCCTATATCGTGAAGCTCCAGACGCTGCCCGCGCTCATGCTCGCGGTCATCGTCGGCACGGCGGTGGGCCACCTCATCAAGCTCGAGGGAGGCATCTCCGGCGTGGCGGCCAAGCTGCAGGGGCCCGTGTCGGCGCTGGTGAAGTCCGAGCCGTCGGGCGATATGTCCGAGGACGAGTGGATGAACCGCTACATCGCCGCCGTGGTGCTGTTCTGCGCCTCGGGCACGGGCATCTTCGGTGCGCTGCAGTCCGGCTTGAACGGCGACCAGTCCATTCTCATCTCCAAGGCAATCCTGGACTTCTTCACCGCCGCCATCTTCGCCGCTGACCTAGGCTTCATGACGCCGCTCATCGGCATCCCGCAGGCGGTCATCATGGCCATTCTGTTCGTGCTGGCGGGCGTGATCATGCCGCTCACTAACGAGGTCATGATGGGCGACTTCCGCGCCTGCGGCGGCGTGCTTATGCTGTGCACGGGCTTGCGCATTTGCGGGATCAAGAACTTCCCCATCGCGAACATGCTTCCGGCCATGCTGCTCATCATGCCGATGAGCTGGCTGTTCGCCGACATTATCCTGCCGTTGATCGGCTAATCGCATCTATTTTGCGCGCCGAGCCTGGCCTGGGGGCGGGCTCGGCTGCGTTTTCGCACGTGACGGCTGGGTATCGAGGGGAGCTCAACATGGACGCACAACAGAAGAGGCGCATTGTCGTGGGCGTGTCGGGCGCGAGCGGCGCGGCGCTTGGGCTGGCGTGTTTGGACTGCCTGCGCGAGGTGGGTGTCGAGAGCCACGTGGTGCTCACGCGCGGTGCCGAGCTCACCATCGAGCAGGAGCTCGGCATGGGCGCCGAAGAGTTCGCGTCGCACGCCGACGTGGTGTACGACAACCGCAACATCGGCGCTGCCATCGCGAGTGGCACCTTTAAGACGATGGGCATGATCGTGGCTCCGTGCTCCATGAAAACGCTGGCAGGCGTGGCAAGCGGCTACTCCGAGAACCTGTTGCTCCGCGCGGCGGACGTGACGATGAAGGAACGCTGCCCGCTTGTGCTCATGGTGCGCGAGACACCGCTGAGCCCCATCCATGTGGACAACATGCAGCGCCTGTGCCGCATCCCCGGCGTGGTGCTCATGCCGCCGCTGCTCACCTTTTACCAGGGGCCGCAGAGCGTGGACGACATGGTGCGCCACATCGCGTGCAAGGCGCTTGATGTGTTCGGTCTGGAACCGGAGGGGTTTCGCCGCTGGTCATAAGGGTCACGAGCTCCGTGTGGGGAAAGCTGCCATGGCAGCGCGCCGGGCGGCTTTCGCGTATGCGGGCTTGCGATGCGTGACGGCTCCGCTACCATGGCGGTATGCCGGCGGAGCCGTCGGCGATGAGAGTGTCGGAAAAGAGAGGGGCGCCCCATGCGCAACATGTATGCGATCAGCGAGATGGCCAAGATGTTTGGCGTCTCGCGCCAGGCGCTCATCTATTACGACCGCATCGGGCTGTTCCGCCCCGCGCACGTGAACGCGGAGGGATACCGCTTTTACGCTCCCACGCAGATTCCGCTGCTTCGGTTGATTTGCCTGCTACGCAGCATGGGGTTGGAGCTCAAGGAGATCGAGCGGGTGCTCGCCACGCCCGACCCGGTGCGCATCGCATCGTGCCTGGTCGAGCAGCTGGCCGACCTGGATGGCCAGATCGCCGGCTTGCGGGCGCGCCGCGCCGCCATCCAGGAGCGCTTGGAGTTTTACGAGGACGTGCAGTGGTGGAAGGAGCGCCTGAACCACCCGACGCTCAGACATTATCCCGACCGCTATGTGGTGTTCGAGCCGTTTCCGGCAAATGTACAGGTCGACCGCGAGATCTTGCACCCGGCGCTCATGAGTTTGGTGACGCGCCTGCGCAGCGAGGGCGACAGCGCGCCCGTGCGCGGGTGGGGCACCATGCTGCAGCGAGGCGCGCTGGCGGGGGAGGACCCCTTGCGGGGCGCAGGGCCGTTCGTTGTCGTGCCCGCCCATGTCGACCCTGCGCAGATCTCTGGCATCCAGATGCTGCCTGAGGGCATCTACCTGTGCTTGGCGCGTTGGGGCATGCCTTACGACACGGCGGGTATCAGGCAGCTCATGGCGTTCATGGAAAAGCATCGCCTGCATGCCGTCGGCAACGCTTTCGACTTCTGTCTCATGGACACGACCTGCTACGACGATTTGCATCAAGAGGATTTCTGCTGCCTGCAGGTCCCCGTCGAGGTATAGGGACGTAGTTTTGTGTCTGGGCCGCATGCGGCGCAGAAGGCCTCTGCGGAAATGGTCCACATATACTGGCTCATTGGCAATGAATTGGTCAGGCGCTCGGAGTGGGATTAGCGCACTGCGCTGGCCATTCATCACTCTAATGCCTAATTGTGGAAGTTTTCAATGTAAGATTATGGAACTTTCTAATGTATAAGTTGCAGAGTATCTTGATGTAAGAAACCTGACTGGTTTTCGCCGATTTGTCCAGCTATGCGCCTTGAACGCCGGTAGCCTCATGAACTATTCAAGCCTCGCGCGCGATGCGGATATAGACGCCCGCACCGCGAAGGTATGGCTGTCCATGCTTGACGCGAGCTATATCACTTTTGCGCTGCACCCGTATTATCGAAATATGGGGAAGCGGCTCACCAAGAGCCCTAAGCTTTATTTTCATGATACGGGCCTCTTGTGCTACTTGCTGGGCATTTCCAGTTCCGAGGAACTTATATCCAGCGACCACTTCGGGGCGGTGTGCGAGAACTATATTGTTTCCGAGACGCAGAAAAAATACCTTAACCGCGGCATCCGACCGGAGCTCTATTTCTATCGCGATGATCGAAAGGTCGAGGTGGACCTGCTTGATTTTACTGACGCACACAGGAAGAAACTTGTCGAAATCAAGTCTGGTCAGACGTATCGTGATGCGCATGCCCGTCACCTCAAGACCGTGGGTGACGACTTGAGCGTCCCCGTTGAGGACCGATATGTTGTGTCACGTGTTGAACACGGCTTCAGCGCGGCTGGGGCGACGGTGTCTACGTATGACGGCTGGGTGCTTGGGTGATGGAGGTTACCTGGATGATGGTTGGCACATTGCATTATGCCTGAGTGACTAGCTGGTCGAGCTTCAAACGCTCAATAACCTTCTCTCATTTGTTCCAACCCTGTTAAGACCGCGTGACCCGATGCCATTCTGGGGTGGAGCGCGCGCCTTTCCTGTATGCTTGTGAGCCATCGCGTATGCGCGGTCGCTTGACGGCTCGACTATCACACCGGGCTATTGGTCTGCGCGCGCGAACGCCGAAACGCGCTGTCTACGCGCTTCGGCAATCTGTACGCATGGCCGCCCGCTACGGCACGGGGCGGCGCAGATCGAAAAGGAGGGCCCATGGCAGACATCCACGACGCCAACCCCGCAAACATCCATTCCATGCATACCTGCACCTGCGGTGAGCTGCGCGCTGCGAACATCGGCGAGGAGGTCACCCTCACCGGCTGGGTCGCGCGTCGCCGCGACCACGGCGGCCTGATCTTCTGCGACCTGCGCGACCGCGAGGGTCTCACGCAGATCAACTTCGACCCCGAGCACGCGCTCGGCGACGCCTTCAAGATCGCCGAGACGATGCGCCCCGAGTGGCCCATCCGCGTGCACGGCGTCGTGCGCGGCCGCGGCGAGGACGCTGTGAACCCCAAGCTCGCCACCGGCGAGATCGAGGTGCTCGTCGATCACGCCACCGTGCTCAACCGTTCCAAGACCCCGCCGTTCCAGATCGAGGACGGCATTGAGACTGCCGAGGACACGCGCCTGCGCTATCGCTACCTGGACCTTCGCCGTCCGGAGATGGCCGAGCGCCTGCGTCTGCGCTCCGACTTCACCTTCGCCATCCGCTCGGCGTTGCACGACCGCGCGTTCACCGAGGTGGAGACCCCGGCGCTCTTCAAGTCCACGCCCGAGGGCGCGCGTGACTTCGTGGTGCCCAGCCGCCTGCAGCCCGGCAGCTTCTATGCGCTTCCGCAGTCCCCACAGCTGCTCAAGCAGCTGCTCATGGTGGGCGGCGTCGAACGCTACTACCAGGTTGCCAAGTGCTTCCGCGACGAGGACCTGCGCGCCGACCGCCAGCCCGAGTTCACGCAGGTGGACATCGAGATGAGCTTTGTCGAGCAGGATGACGTCATGTCGCAGCTCGAGGACGTGCTCTCCGACGCCTTTGCGCGTGTGGGCGTCGAGATGCCCACGCCGCTGCGCCGCATTTCCTACTGGGACGCCATGGACACCTACGGTTCGGACAAGCCCGACACCCGCTATGGCATGGAGCTCGTCGACCTGACCGATGTGTTCGCCTCCTCCGCCTTCAAGGTGTTCGCCAGCGCCGCCAACACGCAGGGTCATGTGGTCAAGGCCATCAACGCCAAGGGCGCCGGCGCCTGGCCGCGTGCGCAGATCGACAAGCTCGCCAAGGTCGCCGCGACGTTCGGCGCCAAGGGCCTGGCTTGGATCGCCTTCCGCGAGGACGGCTCCGTGAACAGCCCCATCGTCAAGTTCTTCACCGACGAGGAGATGGACGAGCTGCGTCGTCGCTGCGATGTCGAGCCCGGCGACCTGGTCATGTTCGCTGCCGGTCCGCGCCGCGAGGCCGACGAGATCTTGGGCGGCATGCGCTCCCACATGGCCGACGCCCTCGACGTTCCGCGCGAGGGTCACGACTTCCTGTGGGTCGTGGACTTCCCGCTGTTCCACTGGGACGAGGACGGCCAGCGCTATGAGGCCGAGCATCAGCCCTTCACGCTCCCGCACCTCGACGAGCTGCACCTGCTGGACGAGGACCCGCTCAAGATGGGTTCTTGCACCTACGACTTCGTCATGGACGGCTTTGAGGCCGGTGGCGGTGGTATGCGTATCCACGACGCCGAGCTGCAGCTCAAGATGCTCGAGTTCATGGGCTTTACCGAGGAGCGCGCCCGCGCCCAGTTCGGCTTCCTCATGGAGGCACTCGAGTTCGGTGCCCCGCCCATGGGCGGCTTCGCGCTCGGTCTCGACCGCGTGTGCATGTTGCTGGCCGGCACCGACTCCATCCGCGACGTCATGGCGTTCCCCAAGACGAGCAGCGGCTCCGACCTCATGTCCGCCGCCCCGTCCGAGGTGAGCCTGGCGCAGCTGCGTGAGGTCGGCCTCCGCCTAGAGTAGCTCGCTTCCCCAGGCACCCGATCTTCGGCCGAGCCTAAGGGCTTATGTACGTCAGTACACCGCGCCCTTACGCTCGACCGAATCTCGAGTGCCTGGGAAACCGAGCGGGTTATATGGGTATTCGGCCTTGCCCCTCAAGCCTGCAGCTAAGCGTAATGATTCGATGCTGAGATGCCGCCGCCGAATTGCTCGGCGGCGGCATCGTTCGCATGAGGCCATGGTTGAGGAGGGGATGGTTCCCGCGTGTGTGAATCATAAACCCACCTTCACGCGGTGGTGTTGTTTGCTTTATACTCGTTGCCGTACCACGGGGAGCTGGCGGAGGCTGGCTGAGAGGAAACCCGCGCCATGCTTGGCTTGTCGCCACGCTCGCGCACCGTTTCGACCCGCAACCTGATCCGGGTAATGCCGGCGTAGGGATGAGCAGCTTTGCTCCAAACCGACGTGGACGCTTTTGAAAAGCGGACGCCATGGACATGCGAGCGGGCCCCTACGAAGAAGAGGGGCCCGCTTTTTTGTGGCCTCGGAAAGGAAGCTCATGGAAGCAAGTGTTGCCATCCAGGTGTTGCCGCAGCACGTAGACGGGACGGGCGAGGTCGTCCGCATCGTGGATGAGGCCATCGCCTACATCCAGTCGAAGTTCCCCGACGCCTACGTGGGGCCGTTCGAGACCACCATCCAAGGCGAGTATGACCTGTGCATGGAGGTCGTCGCGGGCGTGAACCGCATCTGCATCGAGGCCGGCGCGCCCGAGGTCGCGACCTACGTGAAGATCTTCTTTGCGCCCGAGATGGGCGTGCTCACCACCGAGGAGAAGATTGCCAAGTACCACGAGAACGATGCGTAGGCACCGCGTGTCGTCACATGAAAACGTATGCCATCGCGACTATGAGGGAACCTCAGAGCGCACGGGGCGCCTCGCGCGCCGGAGGTCGCTGGCGTTTCGCCTGGCAGCTCCGGTGACCATCGTAGTACTGCTCGTCGCATGGCAGCTTGCGTGTAGCGCTGGGCTTGTCCCGAGCTTCATGTTGCCAAGTCCCGCGGCGGTGCTGCAGGCCCTGGTGGGCGATTGGCGGCTTTTGGCCGGCCATGCGGCGACATCGCTTGCCGAGGCGGGCTTGGGCTTGGCCGCAGGCGTCACCCTCGGCTTTTGCGCGGCCGTTGCCATGGACCGCTTCGAGGTGCTCTACCGGGCATGTTATCCGCTGGTGGTGCTCACGCAAACCATCCCGACCGTCGCCATCGCGCCGCTCTTGGTGTTGTGGTTCGGCTACGGCATGCTGCCCAAGGTGGTGCTCATCGTGGTGGCAACGTTCTTTCCCATCACGGTGGGGCTACTTGAGGGTTTGCGCTCGGTGGACCCCGATGAGATCGACCTCATGCGCGCCATGGGCGCCACGCGCACGCAGATCTTGCGCCATGCGAAGCTGCCTGCCGCGCTACCGCAGTTTTTCAGCGGTTTGAAAATCTCGGCGGCCTACGCCATCGTGGGCGCCGTCATTGCCGAGTGGCTCGGGGGATTTTCCGGCTTGGGTGTGTACATGACACGCGTGCGCAAGGCCTATTCGTTCGACAAGATGTTTGCCGTGATCTTTTTGATTTCGGCTTTGAGTTTGGTGCTCATGTGGGCGGTCGACGCGCTACGGCGCGTTGCCATGCCCTGGGAGCGCCATGCGCGGGATACCAACTAGATACCGGTTTTGAGCAAAAGGAGCTCGTTATGAATAGCAATCAAAAGCAAGACGCCATGGCCCGCGCGCTTGGTGCGCGCATCGTCACGCGTCGTGCGGCTCTCAAGGCATGCATGGCGTCGGCCGGACTTGCGGGTGCTGCCACGCTTGCGGGGTGCAGTGGCGCGCAGGGGCAGGCGGCTGGTTCAGCGCCGTCTGCTGGCAAGGATGGCGCAAAGGCGGTGCGATTCGTGTTGGATTGGACGCCCAATACCAACCACACCGGCGTGTACGTGGCGCTTGAGCGGGGTTACTACAAAGAGGCCGGGCTCGATGTCGAGATCGTTCAGGCGCCCGAGGATGGCGCGGATGCCCTGGTGGCATCCGGCGATGCGCAGTTTGGCGTCAGCTTCCAAGACACGATGGCGGCCTACGCCTCGGGTCCCGACGCGCTGCCGGTCACGGCGGTGGCGTCCATTATCCAGCACAACACCTCGGGTATCATCAGCATGAAGGACAAGGGCATCACGAGTCCGGCCAAGATGGCAGGCCACACCTACGCTACTTGGGAGATGCCCATCGAGCAGGGCGTGATCGAGCGCTGCGTCGAGGCCGATGGCGGCGATTTCTCACAGGTGCAGATGATTCCCTCGACCGTGACGGACGAGGTCAGCGCGCTTTCGACCGATCAGGTGGATGCCATTTGGATCTACTGGGCGTGGGCGGGCGAGAAGTGTAAGCTCGCGGGCCTCGACACCAACTACTTCGCCTTCGCTGACATCGACCGGGTCTTCGACTTCTACACGCCGGTCATCATTGCCAACAACGACGTCATCGCGCAAGATGCCGAGTTGGTCCAGGCGTTTGTCGACGCCACGCGCCGCGGGTACGAGGAGTGCATTGCCGATCCGCAGGGGGCGGCGGACGTCCTACTCAAGGCTGCGCCCGAGCTCGAGCGCGAGCTTGTGGTTGCAAGCCAGACCTATCTTGCCGAGCAGTATCAGGCCGATGCGGCGACGTGGGGCGAGATCGACCCGAAGCGCTGGGATGCCTTCTTTGAGTGGGTGGGAGAGCAGGGCTTTGCGCCGACATTCGAGCCCGGTGCGGGCATGACCGACCAGTTTATCTAAACGCTCGCGCAGGGTAGAGGTACCATGGCTGTTCGTGGGGATCGCGAGGAAGGCGGGGACGATGGCACAGCTTGAGGTTCAAGGCGTTTCGCAGGCGTTCGACGGCTTGCGGGTGCTCGACGACGTGCACATGACGGTGTCATCTGGGCAAATCGCCTGTCTGTTGGGGCCGTCGGGCTGTGGCAAAACCACGTTGTTCCACATCATCGCGGGTCTCAGCGCTCCAACGTCCGGACGCGTGTTGCTGGACGGTAGCGATATCACCGAACAGCCGGGTACGGTCTCCTACATGTTGCAGAAGGATTTACTGCTGCCGCATAAGACGATTATCGATAACGTGGCGCTGCCGTTGGTGCTGCGCGGTTGCTCGCGACGTGAGGCTCGCGAGCAGGCGAGTGCGCTGTTTGAAACCTTTGGGCTGGCCGGTACGCAGATGCGTTGGCCGGCTGAGCTCTCGGGCGGTATGCGCCAACGCGCGGCGCTGTTGCGCAGCTATCTGTTCAACAACGAGTTCATGTTGCTCGATGAACCGTTTTCCGCTCTGGACACCTTCACGAAAACGGATATGCATGCCTGGTTTTTGCACGTTGCAGAGCAATTCGGCACATCGGCACTCGTGGTGACGCACGACATCGACGAGGCTATCACCCTGGCCGATGCCGTGTACGTCATGCGCGGGGCGCCTCAGGCGGGGGAGCCCGCGCGCATTGCTGGTGTCGAGCGCATCGATTGCCCGCGCGGGGAACGCTTGGATTTCTCACTGACGCCGGCCTTCTTGGAGCATAAGCGGCACATCTTGGAGCTGTTGGAATCGGGGCGCAGTTAGGAGCATCGGCCCTCGCTTGGCGTGCGCGTGTCAAGCGGCACACGGCCTGGTCATCGTTGGCAGTGCTGGGTGGCGCTCCGTGTAGGGAGCGGTATCTTTTGCAAAAAGTTAGCCAAAGTAAAGAAAAGACTTCCCAAAAGACCAACCGCATGGTAGTTTACCAATGGAAACATATCCATGGCTAACTTTTGCCTGGTGCCGGGCGGTAGGAAACGTGTCGGCAGGGCGAAGGCGCCTGGCGCGGAGAGGATGGAGGCCCCTATGGCACAGATGCAGGCAATGGGCATGCCGCTGTCCCTGGCTCGTCCCGGGGAATCGGCCACGGTGCGCAGCGTGCGCGGTGCTGCCGACATGCGGCGTCATTTGCAGGAAATCGGCTTTGTCGATGGGGCTCATGTCCAGGTCGTCGCTTCGTCGGGTTCCAACCTCATCGTGACCGTCAAGGGCGCCCGCTTTGGGCTCGATGCCGCGCTGGCGCGTCGTGTGATGGTTGCATAGCGGTGAGCACGGCGCCGCTTGCGTATGGTGCCGCCCGAAGTGGGGCACGCGTCGATTGGGAGTTGCGATCGGCGGTTGGGCGTGCGTGACGCACGTGCATGGGATGGTACGAGAATGGTCGATGAGGCCGGAGAGGGGACGATATGCAGACGTTGGGAGATGTGCCGGTGGGTGGCGAGGCGACGGTCGTGAAGTTGCACGGGGCCGGTGCGTTGCGCCGTCATCTCATGGACTTGGGGCTCATCAAGGGCACGCCGTTTCGCGTGGTGCGCGTGGCTCCGTTGGGCGATCCGGTTGAGATCACCGTGCGTGGCTACGACCTGTCCATTCGCAAGGAGGAGGCGGCCATCGTCGAGGTGGCATAGGGTTCGGCTCCCTTAGGCTGCCTTTAAAGTTAGCTAAAACTAACTATAAGGTCGTAGCGAGGTGTAGCGCAGAGCAAATCATGCGAGTTTGGAGCGCATCGGGCCCGCACCAGATGTGGCTTGTCGCGAACGAGCGCAGAAATTGAAAGACGAGGAGTCATTATGGTCGAGACAACCTGTCACATCGCCTTGGCGGGCAACCCCAACTGTGGCAAGACGACCCTGTTCAATCTGATTACAGGCCAAAACGGTTATGTGGGCAACTGGCCCGGCGTGACCGTTGAGAAAAAGGAAGCGCGCCTGCTGGCCGATAAGAGCGTGATCGTGACCGATCTGCCTGGCATCTACTCGCTGTCGCCTTATAGCCCCGAGGAGCGCGTGAGCCGCGATTACCTCATGGGCGGTGAGGCCGATGTGGTGGTGCAGGTCATCGACGCCACCAATCTCGAGCGCAACCTCTACTTGGCCACGCAGGTCATTGAAACGGGGCTGCCCGTCGTGGTTGCCCTCAACATGGCCGATTTGCTGGAGAAAAGCGGCGACGTCATCGATGTGGAAGCGCTGTCGCGCAGCCTGGGCTGCCCGGTTGTGCGCATCTCGGCGCTCAAGAACCGTGGGGTCGATGAGCTGATCAAGGCTGCCGTGCAAGCTGCCGCCAGCTCGATAGACGAAGGCACCGCTGCGAAATCGCCCGTGTGGCCAACGCGTCCAACGGGGGCACGTGTGGCGTTTGATGCCGCGATTGAGGACGTGCTGTCGGCCATCGAGACGCAGCTGCCCTCCAGCATCGACGCCCGCGCGCATCGCTATTACGCCGTGCGCATCTTTGAGCGTGATGCCGAAACGATGGCTCACCTCGATTTGCCGGGGGTAACGCTCAAGCGCATCGAGGAACGCATCGTTGCATGCGAGCAGGCGTGCGAGGACGATGCGGAGTCCATCATCGCCGGCGAACGCTATGACGCCATCGCGCACATCATCGACGGTTGCCTCAAAAAGGCGCCGGCGCGCATGAGCACCTCCGAGAAACTCGACCGGATCGTCACCAACCGCTGGCTTGGCCTGCCGATCTTCGCCCTCATCATGTTCGGTGTGTACTACCTCGCCATCTCGACCTTTGGCACCGCCATGACCGACTGGGTGAATGACAACCTCTTTCGCGATGGCTGGGAGCTATTTGGCACGGCCATGCCGAGCGTGCCCGCGTTGTTTGAGGGCTGGCTCTCGGCGGCCGGTGCGAGCGACTTTACGATTAGCCTGGTCAACGATGGCATTGTGGCGGGCGTGGGCGCCGTGCTCGGCTTCATCCCGCAGATGTTCGTGCTGTTCGTGCTGCTGTCCTTCCTTGAGGATTGCGGTTACATGGCGCGCGTTGCCTTCGTGATGGACCGCGTGTTCCGTCGCTTCGGCCTGTCGGGCAAGTCGTTTATCCCTATGCTCGTGTCCACGGGCTGCGGCGTGCCGGGCGTGTTGGCCACCAAGACCATCGAGAATGAGAAGGACCGCCGCATGACGGTCATGACCACCACGTTTATCCCGTGCGGGGCAAAGCTCCCGGTGATTGCGCTGGTGATGGGTGCTCTCGTGGGCGACGCCGAGGCAACGTGGATCGCGCCGCTCTTCTACTTCCTGGGCGTGGTCGCAGTCATCGCATCGGGCGTCATGCTCAAAAAGACGCGTCTGTTCGCTGGCCGACCGACCCCCTTTGTCATGGAGTTGCCGACGTATCATCTGCCGAGCCTGCGCAGCTGGGCGTTGCATGTCGCCGAGCGGATCGGCGCGTACATCAAGAAGGCGTTCACCATCATCTTCGCTTCCACCATCGTGGTGTGGTTCCTGTCCAACTTCGGGTTCTATGGCGGCGCCTTCGGCTTCCTGCCGTCCATGCCAAGCATTCCTGAGCAGTTTACGGACTATTCGCTGCTTGCCGTGATTGCCGGTGCCGTGAGCTGGATTTTCGCACCGCTTGGATTTGGCGGCTGGCAGGCCACGGCCATGTCGGTCACGGGTTTGGTGGCCAAGGAGAACGTCATGGCCACGGCGGCGAGCCTGCTGAACCTGGCGGACGCCACCGAGACGGATCCGAGCTTGTGGGCCGCCTTCTCCGCGCTGTTCCCCAGTGTGGGCGCCATCGCCGCCTTCGGTGCGTTCAACTTGCTGTGCGCGCCCTGCTTTGCCGCGATGGGAACCATTCGCGCCCAGATGGGTTCGGCGCGCTGGACAGCTATCGCGCTGGGTTACGAGTGCGGCTTTGCCTGGGTGGTCGGTCTGATGATCAACCAGTTTTACCTGGCATCGCAAGGGATCTTGAGCATGTGGACCGCTGTGGCGGCGGTGTGCGCGGTCGGCATGGTGATCCAACTGCTGCGCCCCATGCCGGCGTATGCGTGGGATGACGACGCCGCGCCCCGGGCGCGTGCCGCAACGGCTGCATCGGCGTCGTAATAGTTTGTTTCCCCTCCTCTCTGGCGGGCGGTCGGCTTACATGTTCACAGGCGTAGCCGGCTGCCCGCATCGTGTTTGTTTCCGCGTGGCCGCCCGCCTGTTTCGTCGCGTGCGGCCACGCGGTTTGGTACAGTTCAGTTGTGCGCACCGGCATGGCCTGCGCGTGCTATGAAAGGAGTGCCCTATGGCTCCCATCGACGTGGTGATTGTGGCGGCGGTCGCGTTTGCGCTCGTTGCCGTTGTGCGGCGCATTCGCGCGAAGGGCACGTGCGGCGATTGCGGCGGTTCAGGAGGTTGCGCGTCGTGCCACTCGTCAAAGCGTTCGAGCTGCCCGGCGGCAGCGGGCGTTGAGGCGGTTGCCGAGCGCCTGGGCCGCGATGTGCGGTGACGCTGCGGATTTGTGCCCGTGTGGTGCTTGGACGCCGTTATGGCGAGTGGGATTGGCCGCCGCAAGTGAGCTTTGCGGGCGCGAGTGAGCTTTACTGGGGCGGATAGGCACCAACTGGGTGGCCGATCCCCGCGCGCCGCAGTCTGGGCGGATGGGCGCCGTCTGGGCTCATGTCGCCGTGCGCCTCGCTGCCCGCCCATCGACATACCAGCACCGAACATGCCGGATGCCCGCTTCGCGCGGCGTCCGGCTTTTTCATATCAAAAAAAGCGAGTGTCTTTAGAACTTCTTGAAGATTGGGCCCGATGCTTATAAGCGTACGGGAACGACCGCGTATCGCCGGCCCGAAGGGTCGCGGCGCGCGGTATGACGCAAGGAGGACGGAGACGAATGCCCCTGTTGTTGGAAACGCGAGCGCTTACCAAGCGGTTTGGGCGCGGGGCGGCGGTGCAGGACGCCGTGCGCAACGTGAATCTTGGGGTGCGCGAGGGCGAGGTGTACGGCCTGCTCGGCCCAAACGGAGCGGGAAAATCGACGCTGCTCAAGATGGTGTGCGGCATGCTACGGCCGACGGGCGGGGAAATCCGTTTCGACGGCCACGCGTGGAGTCGCGATGACCTCTACGCCATCGGCTCGCTCATCGAGACGCCGGCCATCTATTCCAACCTGACCGCTCGCGAGAACCTGCGGGTGCGCACGGCCCTGCTCGGCCTGCCCGGGGCGCGTATCGACGAGGCGCTCGCCACGGTGGACCTCGCGCAGACGGGTTCGAAGCGCGCCGGGCAGTTCAGTCTCGGCATGAAGCAGCGCTTGGGGCTTGCGCTCGCGCTGTTGGCGCATCCGCGGCTGCTTATTTTGGACGAGCCGACCAACGGGCTTGATCCCATCGGCATCGAGGATTTGCGCCGCCTGATTCGCGCGCTGCCGCGCCAGGGGATCACCGTGGTGGTGTCGAGCCATATTCTGGCCGAGGTCGCGCATGTGGCCGATCGTGTGGGCATCATCGCACAGGGTGAGCTTGCGTTTGAGGGGGAACTGACGCCCGGTATGGATCTCGAGGTGCTGTTCATGGATGTCTGTCGCGGTGTGGCGCGCGGGGGCGCCGCCGCGCAAGGCATGAATGGTGCGGATGCCGCGGGCGCCTTCGTTCGTTCCGGTAACGCGAGGGGCGGTGAGGGCGTATGAAACGGCGGGTGTTGCTGCCCTCGGATGCGCGGGGCGCGCGGGATGCGGCGGGAGTGGCTCGCGTGCAGGACACGACGGGCATGGCAGCCACCGCGCCCGTCGCGGCGGTAACAGCCCCGCGCCACCGTTCAACGTATGCAGCCGCCCTGCGCGCAGAGGTGCTCAAGGGCCGTCGAGCCGCGCCGCGCAAGATCGCGCTTTTTGCGCCGCTGCCTTGTTGCCTTCTCGGTGCCTTGGCTTCGGGCGCTATTCCAGGGTTCTCGGCTGGTTTCATTGGGTTCGGAACCTACGGGTGGGCCTATTGGTACACGCTGGGTCTGCCGGTTGCTACGGCGTTGCTGGTGGCAAGTGTCGCCAATATCGACGCCAAGCTGCGCGGGCGCGCGGTGCTTGGCCTGGCAATCGATCCGGCGGCGGTCTGGTGGGCGAAGTGCGCCTATGCCGCCGCGCTGCTCGTGTGCGCAAACATGATCATCGCGGTCTGTTCATGCGTGCTGAACCTGTGTGGCGGCAATGCGCCGAGCGTGCTGGCGAGCCTGGCGTCCGCGCTCGTGGTGAGCGTCGGTTCGCTGTGGATGGTGCCGGCCGGCCTGGCGTTGGCGACGCGCGCCGGCATGCTCGTGGGAATCGCCGTGCCCATGCTCGGCGCGCTTGCCATCGGCATCGGGCTGGGCAACAGCGGCCTGTGGTGGGCGCTGCCGCCGGCGGTGATGTTTCGTGCGCCCTCGCCGTTTACCGGGGTGGCGTTCTCGGGGATTCCCCTGCAGGCGGGCGATTCGCTGCTGATGATTGACGCGGCTTGGGTGCTCGGGGTCGTGCTGGCGCTCTGCGTTGGTCTTGGGGCCATGGCGCTCGGCGCGCGGTGGTTCGCGAAATTGGAGGTGCGGTAGATGGACGGTTCGCGTTCGAATGGCGCCCGGTCGCATGCCGGTGCGATCCCGCAGGCGGGACTGGCTGGCGTGGTTCCGCGTACGGGCCTGCGCGGGGCGCTCGCCTCGGAGATGGTGCGGCTGCGGCGCTCGCCGCTGGTTGCGTTGCATCTGCTGCTTGCCTGCTTCCTTGGCGTGGCGGCGGGGTGGTATTTTGGCACCACGCCGTGGGATTCGCGCCTGGCGTGCGACGCCTTCGTGCAGCTGTTGGGCGCCGCCGCGCCCTTGCTGGTGGGGCTGGCGTGCGGTTTGTCGGTCGATGCGGAGCGCGAGGCGGGCGACTACGCCAATTTGCTCGGCGTGCCGTCGCGCGTCCGCGCGCTGCTCGCGAAATCGCTGGTGCTGCTGGCACTTGGCGTGGGTGCTGCGGCGCTTGCGGTCGGGATCTTCGCGGCTGTCATGGCGGTGTGCGGGCGCGTGCTCGTTTCGCCCATCGCCCTGGCGTGCGCGGTGCTCGGCACGGGTGTTGGCGCGGCCGCACTGTATCTGTTGGCGCTGGGCGTGGCCCTAGCGTGGGGTCGCAATGCCGCCATTGCGGCGGGCGCGGCGAGCCTGGTTGTGGCGCTCATGTCCATCGGAGGCTTGGCGAATGGTCTGGTGACGGGCACGTTGTCGGGTGGGATGACGTCGGGGTTTGCATGGCTGCCCATTCTGTGGCCCGTGCGCCTCGCGTCGCTGCCCGTGGAGCTCGCCATCACGGGGACCGATGCGGTGGCGCAGGGGGCGGCGGCAGCGCCGGGGCTCACCACCTCGCTTACGGCAACGCTTGCCTCGTGCGTGGGTATGACGGTTTTACTGGCGATTGCCGCCTGTTGGGCAATCAATCGGTTCGAGGACCGTCGCCGCGCGGCGGCATAGCTCGGCCCATGAACGCGAAAGGATGCGACATGCAGCGTACAACACGGAAAACATGCGTGGTGGCACTGGCAATCGTGGCGGTGCTTGGCATTGGGTTGGCAATCGCCGTTCCGCTGGCAGGGTCCGCGCTCTGGCTGCCGCGCGCGACCATCGACCGCTTTAACCCACTGCTCGCCGCTGAGGTGACGTATGTACCCACGCCCGCGCCCGATGCTTGGGTGGAGACCTACGAGGACGCCACAGGCTCAGGCTCGAACTACGTCTACGAGCTGGACGCCCGCGAGGCGGATGGCACGCCGCACATGAGCTATCTGGTGGTGTTCGGCGGCACTCTCAAGGCCGATGAACCCTATCTGCGCGTCACGGCCAAGGGCTGCAACGCGCAGCTCTATAATCCAATACCCGCCGATGAAGTGCCGCAGGCGGCACGGTAGACTGGGGCAGTACCATGCGAGCGGGCCGCGCATGGCGTCTCATGGTCTGCGCGGCGTTGGTTCGCGTGTTGAGTGGGAGGGAGAGCGCATGGCGCGCATCTTGGTGGTGGACGACGAGGTGGCGATTGGCGACCTGCTGCGCCGCACGTTGGAGCGAGATGTCCATACGGTGCAGGTGGAAAACGATCCGCTGCAGGTGACCAAGCTCGACTTCTCCCGTATCGATCTCATGCTCTGCGATGTGATGATGCCCGGGCTCGACGGCTTTGAGCTGGTTCGTCGCATTCGCCCACAGCTCGATGCGCCCATCGTGTTCCTAACGGCCAAGGTGTCCGAGGAGGACGCCGTGGTGGGCCTTGGCATGGGGGCTGACGACTATATCCGCAAGCCGTTCGGTACGGCGGAGTTGCGGGCCAAGGTCGCCGCGCATTTGCGTCGCGAGCAGCGTGAGCATACGAGCTTTCTGGCATTTGACGATGGGCGGATTCGTTTGGATCTTGGCGCGCGTGAGGTGCGGGTCGATGGCGCGCGGGTGCCGCTCACGCCCACCGAGTATGGTTTCGTTGAGCATCTGGCGCGCCATCGCGGGCAGGTGTTCGGCCGTGACCAGCTGCGTGAGGCGGTGCTGGGGTGGGATTCGGCGGCGGGGGAGGAAACGGTCTCGACGCATATGAGCAATGCGCGCGCCAAGCTGCGTCGTGCGGGCGTTGAGCCCATTGCCACCGTGTGGGGCATCGGATACAAGTGGGAGGTACGTTCATGAGCCGTCGACTCCGCCTGCCCCTTTCGTTCGTGGTGGGGCGCTATTTCGTGTATGTGCTCATCGGCGCGCTCGGTGCCGTGGGCATGCCGCTGATGATGTTGTATGCCATTCTGGTAAACGGACAGGTTTTGCCGGCTAATTATGGTCCCGGACATCTGGACGAGACGGTTGAGGTGCTGACGTCGCACGAGGTGTTTGACCCGTCGGTCATCTCGGCTGCCTATGGGTATGCCTATTTCGATGCGGCGGACGTGGCGCGTGCTGCGGCCGCGCAGGCGGAGGCCGCTGAGGATGCCGCGTCGATGCTTGCGGCGGATGCGGCGGAAAACATGGCGGATGCCGAGATCGCCCGCGCCGCCGCATTGGTCCTATCGGCGGCGACCGCGCCCGCCAGCCTGCCTGAGGACCCAACCTACGAGGTGGATGCCACGTCGGCGGGCGGCATGTATCCCATGGCCTACCAGGCGGTTCGCCTGCGTGATGGCTCGTGGTGCGTTCTGACCAGCCAACTGCTGCCCCAGTGGAACGACCGCGACATACGCGCTTCGTGGCCCAACCCACAGACGCTCATGCTTGGCATAGGCGGTGTGGGCCTCGTGGTCGTTATCGTGGTGGTGGCTCTACGAGCGAGCCACGTGCTCTCGCGTAAGATGCGCCCGCTGACGGAGGCCGCCGAGGCCACGGGTGCGGGCAACCTCGATGTCGCGGTCGGGTCGAGCAACGTGGCCCAAATCGACGATGTGCTCGGTGCCATGGACCGCATGCGCACCTCGCTTAAAGGCTCGCTTGAGGAGCAGTGGGCGTCCGAGCAGGCGCAGCGCGAACAGGTGACGCTGCTGGCGCATAAGATCAAGACGCCGCTCACGGTGGCGCGCGGCAATGCCGAGCTGTTGGTTGAGGAGGCCGATGCGCTCGATTTGCCGGCGGAGGCACGTGCGGAGCTCGAGGCGCTGCGCACCGCCACGCTCGAGGCCAACCGCTGTGTGGGTCGACTCATCGCGGCCACGCGCGGCATGAGCGTGCCGCCTGAGGAGGGTCCGCGGAGCTGAGAGCCCTCATGCGGGTCCGGCGGGCTTCGCCGCCGGGTTTCGCGCTGATGTTCGCCTCGGTAGCGGTGGTTTTGCCGCTGCGTTGTCGGGCTTGCCAGGGGCATTCTTACCAAAACGCAAGGCCACTGTAAGTCAAATCGATGGCAGCGGGCCTGTCGAAAACCGATGATGATGCTGCACCGAGCGCGGGAGTGGCCCGTGGTCGTGCGCGAGATGGGAGGTCGCCATGAACAAGCGCAGTCCGTATGCCGTTGATCGTTACACGTCAGCTGATGCCCCGCGTGGCGTGCGTTCCGCAGTCTCGCAGGTTGCCGCCATGGTGGCCGCGCTGATTGGCATGGGCGCATTGTGTTTGGGGATGCTCTATCTCATGTCGCGCGTCGCTGGCCGTTAAGCGTCGCATCGCTGCGCGTTGCCTGCCGCCTGTCGCTTGTGGCGCGTGTGGCGGGAGGCCGTGTTTGCCCGCATTGCGGGGTTTTGCGTCAATGACGTCCGGACGGTCGGGTACACTCTTCTGCAATAAAGTACTCGCGTCCCTTGTGGCGCGCGACAGATGGAGACGTGCATGGCAGACCCGGTGAAGCTGTATGACCAAGGCGTGTTCTTGCTGGACGGCAAGGATGTGGTGGCGCAGGAGCGTGCCCAGGAGGTGGCCGAGCAGAAGGGCTGCGCGCTCGATGCCGAGCAGGCCCGTTGTGGCACGATCGCCCATGGCATCCTGGCCGCGCACAACACGAGCGGCGACATGGGTCGCCTGCGCCTGCGCTTCGACGCACTCGCGAGCCACGACATCACGTACGTCGGCGTGATCCAAACCGCCAAGGCCTCCGGCATGACGGAGTTTCCCGTGCCCTACGTGCTCACCAACTGCCACAACACGC
>CAUWJG010000020.1:0-41738 GCA_963559095.1 uncultured Collinsella sp.
CTTGTCGCCGAACTTGCGGGCGATCTCGCGCATCTCCTCCTTGATCACGCCGAGAATCTTCTCCTCGTGCGCGAGCAGGTCCTCGTAGTAGGCAATCGCGCGGCGCAGGCCGGCGAGCTCCTCCTCAATCTGATCGCGCGAAAGGCCGGTCAGGCGGCGCAACTTCATCTCGAGGATGGCCGTGGTCTGCTCGGGGCTGAACCCAAAGCGCTCAATGAGGCGGGAGCTGGCCTCGGCATCGGTCTGGGAGGAGCGGATGATAGAGATGACCTCGTCGATATGGTCGAGAGCCATGAGGTAGCCCTCGAGGATGTGCGCGCGGGCCTGGGCCTTCTTGAGGTCGAAGCGGGTGCGGCGGGTCACCACGTCGACCTGGTGGTCGATGTAGTGCTGCAACATCTCGCGCAGCGACAGGCGCTTGGGCACGCCGTTCACCAGGGCGAGGTTGTTCGCGCCGAAGGTGGTCTGCAGCGAGGTGTACTTATACAGGTTGTTGAGCACGACCTGCGGGATGACGCCCTTCTTGAGCTCGATGACGAGGCGCAGGCCCTTTTGGGTGGACTCATCGCGCATATCCGAGATGCCCTCGATGCGCTTCTCGTTCACGAGCGCGGCGATCTTCTCCTGTAGGGTGCCCTTATTCACCATGTAGGGAATCTCGGTGAACACCAGGCGGTTACGGCCGGTCTTGGTGGACTCCACATGCGCCTTGGCGCGCACGGTGATGGAGCCGCGTCCCGTCTCGTAGGACTGGCGGATACCATCGGTGCCCATGATGAGGGCGCCCGTGGGGAAGTCGGGACCGGGCATGATCTGCATGAGCTCGTCGACTGTCGCGTCGGGGTGGTCGATGAGATAGCAGGTGGCCTCGACGGCCTCGCCCATGTTGTGCGGGGCGATGTTGGTGGCCATGCCGACCGCGATGCCCTGGGAGCCGTTCACCAGCAGATTGGGGAAGCGGGCAGGCAGCGCCGTGGGCTCGGCGAGGGACTCGTCGTAGTTGGGCTGCCAGTCGACGGTGTCCTTCTGAAGGTCACGCAGGAGCTCCATGGCGGGCTTGGCCAGGCGCGACTCGGTGTAACGCATGGCGGCGGCGCCGTCTCCGTCGATGTTGCCGAAGTTGCCGTGACCGTCGATGAGCGGGGTGCGCATGGAGAACCACTGGGCCAGACGGACCATGGTGTCGTACACCGCGATGTCGCCGTGCGGGTGGTACTTGCCGATAACTTCGCCGACCGTCCACGCAGACTTCTTGTGCGGGCGGTTGGGGAAGATGCCGCTCTCGTTCATCGCGTAGAGGATGCGGCGGTGCACCGGCTTGAGGCCGTCGCGCACGTCGGGCAGGGCGCGGGCGGTGATGACCGACATGGAGTACTCGATGAAGGACTGCTTCATCTCCTTGCCGAACTCGCTAATCTGCAGAGAGCCACCGTTGATGTCCGTACCGGCGTCCTCGCCGCGGGTGTTGGCGCCAAAGCTCTCCTCGAGCTCCTCGTCGTCATCGTCTTCCTCGTCGGAGTCGGCGTCGGGGTTGTACGCCCCCTCCTCCTGCTCCTCCGCGCGAGCGAGCAGGCGCTTGAGGTCCTCGGGCATCCCCTCGGAGGCGCCGGTCTGGTCGCGCTCGTCGTTGTTCATATCGTCAGCCACGTGTTCTCCTTATCGGTCGTGGTTGCAAATCGTGTAGCGGGATGCGGAAAAGAGGCGCATCCCAACTAACTGATCGAGTACTCAGTCAGCGAGCGACTGACAAGTTCCTTGGATTGCCGTGAAAGAGGAGGGAAACGCACGTGCGCACGCGACCGACCATTGAGCGGCAAGGCGAGGTGCTTGGCAGCCGCGCGGCGTCGAGCCATTCCGCCGTTTGGTAAAACGGCGGAACATCAGGCATCGAGGAACCGCGCATCGTGCGCGTGTTTCTCGATGTACTCGCGGCGGTACCCGACCTCGGAGCCCATGAGCTCGCGCACGGCGCGGTCGGCGACCACGGCGTCCTCGATGGTCACGCGCTGCAGGATGCGCGTCTTGGGGTCCATGGTGGTGCTCGCCAGCTGCTTGGGGTCCATCTCGCCCAGGCCCTTGTAGCGCTGGACGGTATAGCCCTTGCGCTTCTTGGTGACCTTGCCGTTGGCCTGCTCGTCATCGCCCTCATCCGGGTTCAGGCCGAGCGCCTTGATGGAATCGCGCAGAATCTCGTCCTCCGCCTGGCGGCCGTTGGGGTACACGTAGTGGATCTTGTTGCGGACCTTGATGCCGAAGATCGGCGGGCACGCCACGTACACGTAGCCCGCGTCGATGAGCGGGCGCATGTACTTGTAGAAGAACGTGAGCAGCAGGATGCGGATGTGCGCGCCGTCGACGTCGGCGTCCGTCATGATGATGATCTTGTGGTAGCGGGCCTTGGTGATGTCGAAGTCGCCGCCGTCGCCGTTGCCGGTCGTCACGCCGCAGCCGATGGCGGTGATGAGCGACTGGATGGTCTCGGAGGAGAAGGCGCGGTGGTCGCCCACGCGCTCGACGTTCAGGATCTTGCCGCGCAGAGGAAGGATCGCCTGGATGTCTCGGCGACGGCCGTCCTTGGCCGAACCGCCTGCCGAGTCGCCCTCTACGATGAAGAGCTCGGTCAGCTCGGCGTCGCGCACCGAGCAGTCGGCGAGCTTGCCGGGCAGGCTCGCGGTCTCGAGCAGGCTCTTGCGGCGGGTCGCCTCGCGCGCCTTGCGGGCGGCGTTGCGCGCCTTGCTCGCCTGCTGGGCCTTCTTGATGATCTCGCGCGCCTGCTTGGGGTGCTCCTCGAGGTAATCGGACAGGCCCTCGGACACGATCTTGCGAGTGAGGGTGCGCATGAAGGAACTGCCGAGCTTGGCCTTGGTCTGACCCTCGAACTGCGGGTCGGCAAGCTTAACGGAGACGACGGCGGTGAGGCCCTCGCGGATGTCGTCACCCGTGAGGTTGCCTTCCTTCTCCTTCAGGATGCCGTTCTTCCGGGCATACTCGTTGATCACACTGGTGAGCGCGCCGCGAAATCCCTCCATGTGCATGCCGCCCTCGATGGTGCGGATGTCGTTGGCGAAGGAGACCACGTTCTCCGAGTACGAGGTGTTCCACTGGATGGCAACCTCGACCTCGCCGATCTTCTCCACGGGCGCGCCCGGCTCGGAGGCGCCTGACAGGTAGATCGGGTGCTTCAAGCCCTCGGGCACGGTCTTGCCTTCGTTCAGAAACTTGACGAAGTCCACGATGCCGCCGGCGTAGCAGAACTCCTCCACGCGCGGTGTGGCCTCGCGCTCATCGCGCAGGACGATCTTGAGGTTCTTATTCAAAAACGCGGTCTGCTGCAGGCGGGTACGCAGGATGTCGTAATCGTAGACGGTGGTCTCGAAAATCTCCTCGTCCGGCCAGAACGTGGTGGTGGTGCCGGTGGTCTCGCAAGTGCCAATCTCACGCATCTTCTGGGTGGTCTTGCCGCGCGAGAACTCCATCTCGTAGATGTGCCCATCGCGGCGGACCTGGACGTTCATCTTCTTGGAGAGCGCGTTGACGACCGAGACGCCGACGCCGTGCAGGCCGCCGGAGACCTTGTAGGCGGAGTTGTCGAACTTGCCGCCGGCATGCAGGATCGTCATGACGACCTCGAGGGTCGGGATCTTCTTGACGGGATGCTCGTCCACCGGGATGCCGCGGCCGTTGTCCACGACGGTGATCGAGTTGTCCGGGTGCACCGTGACCTCGATCTGGCTGCAATAACCGGCCATGGCCTCGTCGACGGAGTTGTCGACGATCTCCCACACCAGGTGATGCAGGCCGGTCGAGCTCGTGGATCCGATATACATGCCGGGACGGACGCGAACGGCCTCGAGACCCTCAAGGACCTTGATTTCGTTTCCGCCGTATTCGTTCTTATTCGCCACGCTTCTCCCTTTGTTCTGCGTTTTAGGCTAATCTATACCATGATAAACGAAGCCACCCCACGTATATACGGGGTGGCTCAACCTCTGGAATACCTCTATACGGCCACCAAACGCCGATTTTGACGCGTTAGCGCTTCCGCCCCTTCTCCCACTCCAACGAAGCGGCCCAAGCGCCCGTAAGGGCGCGGCGCAGCTTGGGATCGGCGATGTCGGCAGAGCGGCAGGCGAGCTCGTCGCGCTCGGCGGGGGTCAGCGCCTCGCGCGGCGGGCACGGATGGGGCAAGGGCGCGGCGGGCACGGACGGAGCATACTGGGGCTGGGTGCCGGCGCGCCCGGGGCGGCTCGTCTTGCAGACGATCTCGGCCACGACGGCGCCGGCGGCCTCCATGCGCGCGCGGATGATCTCGCGCATCATGCTGAGTTCCTGCGTCCAGGCCGCGCCATCGGTGTAGACCACCAAGGTGTTGGTGTCGGGTGCGTAGAACAGGCCCGTCACGTGCTTGCCCTCGCGTGTGCCGGCGCACACCTCGTTCCAGGCGTTGAACACCATCTGGCGGCGCTCGGCGGCGGCGTAGCGCTCGCGCGCCTGCTCGCTCGCACCCGCGTAGACGTTTTCACGCAGGCTGGCGGCCAGGGCTCCCAAGCCACTCACCCCGCCGGTGCGGGGCAGTCGAGCGCGATCTCGGCGCAGGTAGCCTCCCTGTGTCACCTTTGGAGCGGACGTGCCGTGAAGGCGCGCCTGGTCCACATCACGCTTCATCGACATGCACCACCTTCGCGCGGCGCAGCATGTCATCGGCAAAATATCCGAGGTTCGTGGTCGTGATGACCGTTTGGATGCCCTCTTCCACCTGCTCCAGCATGGCGGCACGGCGATCGGCGTCGAGCTCGCTCATCACGTCGTCGAGTAGCAGCAGCGGATAGCGCCCCAGGATGTCGCGCGTCACGCGGACCTCGGCGAGCTTCCAGGCGAGCACGAGCGAGCGCTGCTGGCCCTGACTGCCGAAGTCGCGCGCGGGACGGCCGTCGATGGTGAAGAGGATCTCGTCGCGATGCGGCCCCACGAGCGTGCAGCCGCGGCGCATATCGTCGGCTCGCGACGCGGCCAGCGCCGAAGCCATCTGCCCCTCGAGTTCGGCGCGGCCGGGCGCAAGCTCGCCCACGGTGGAAACGTATTGCACATCCACGCACTCGCGAGGCGCGATGCGTGCGCAAGCCGCCACGAGGTGGGCGCGAATGCGCTCGAGCAGGGCGCGGCGGTGCATGAGCAGGGCGGCGGCGGCGCTCACCAGCGCGTTGTCCCACACCTCGAGCATTACGGGGTCCACCGACGGCTCTTTGAGCAGGTTGTTGCGTTGCTCAACCGTGCGGGTATACGCGCTCACCAGCTTGGCGTACTGCGCGTTGAGTTGGATGCCGAACGCGTCGAGCGCTTCGCGGCGCACGCGCGCCGAGCGCTTGACCATATCCAGGTCGTCCGGGCAAAACAGCACGCTCGGCAGCACCCCGCGAATACCCGCCGCGCGAACGCGCTTGCCATTGCGCTCGAAGGCGCGGCGCCCCTGTTCCAGCACGCAAGCCATCTCCAGCAAACGGCCCTCGCCGGCAAGCGCCAGCTCGATGCGCCCCGCGTCGCAGCCTTCGCGCACGAGCTCTGCCGGCGACGGGCGACGGAAGGAGACACCCGCCGTGAGCAGCTGCAGGGCTTCTACCAGGTTGGTCTTGCCTGCGGCGTTATGGCCGACGAGCACCGTGGTAGCGGGGTCGAGGTCGAGCTCGTAGCGCTCGAAACTGCGGTAGCGCCATGCGGAGAGGTGCGTCGCGGCGATACCCGATCCAGCGGCGGCGTCGCGCGCGCTACGCGGCAAAGCAGCGCCCGCGGCGACCATATCTCGTTGTTCCTCGTGTCCCATGTCTGACCCTATGTCTGCTCAACCCAGCCTGTAGCGCACTTAGATCCGCACCGGCATGACGAGGTACAGGTAGTTGATCTTGTCGTAGGACTTAAACACGCCCGCCTGCGTGTAGCTCTGCAGCTCGAGCGTGATCTCCTTCTCGCGGCCAATGACGTTCAGGCAGCCAAAAATGTAGTGGTAGTTGAACGCGATGACGCCCGAGGCGCCCTCGACCTCGACCTCGATTGTCTCGTTGGCGACGTCTTGGTCGTTGGAGATGGCCGACAGCGTCATGGTGCCCGTCTCGGCGGAGATCTCGAACTTCACGGCGGAGTTCGCCTGAGCCACGGTAGCCACGCGCTTGAGCGCTGCGGTCAGGGCCTCGACCTCGATTTTCACCGTGGTGGCGCAGGTGGCCGGCAGCAGCGCCTTGTAGTTGGGGTACATGCCCTCGATGCGACGGCTCACATAGGTGGTGTTGCCGGCAACGAACACCACTTGCGTGTCGGTGGAGCCCACCAGAATGGTACCCTGGCCACCGGTGATCTGGATGGCATCGTTGAACGCCTCAGACGGCACGTTCAGCTCAAAGCTGCCATCGAGCGAGGACGTCTCCACCTGCGTGTCGCACACGGCCAGTCGGTAGGAGTCGGTGGCCACGAGGCGGATCGTGTTGTTCTCCACCGTCATGTACACGCCGTTGAGCACGGGGCGGTTCTTGTCCGTGGAGGTCACGCGCCACACGCGGCCCACCATCTCGGACAGGATGTTGGCCGGCAGCTCAACGGAGCGCTCCAGCGCGAAGCTCGGGAACTCGGGGAAGTCGCCGGCGTCGAGGGTGTTCAACCTGAAAGAGCTCCTCCCGCAGGTGATGGTGACCTGACGCTCGTTGAGCTCAAAGCTGACTGGCGCATCGGGCAGGGTCTTGCAGATGTTGGAGAGCATCTTGCAGGGGATGACCATCTGGCCTTCCTCGTCCACGCGCGCGGCGATGCGGTGACGGATGGAGATGGTGTAGTTGGAGGTTTGGAACTCGAGCACCCCATCGCCGGCTTTGACCAGAACACCTGAGAGGATGGGAAGGGTGGAGGCACTTGCCACGCCCTTCATGACGACGGCGATGGCCTCGGACAGCGACGTCTGGCTGACGGTGAAGCGCATATTATTTCCTTTCTTATATATAAAACTACTAGTAGTAATAAGCTGGTGGACGGTGTGGATTACTCACATTCTCGCAGATATTCCCCCGAAAAGTTGTGCCCATTCAGATGTTGATAACCTTTGATTTCTCCACAGGGAGTTTTCCACAGGATGGTTGTGCACCATCTGGGTTGTTTTTTCCAACGGTTATCCTCCTTCTTTCAACAACTTTTCCACCTGCCGTTGGGGACGGGGTCGTTCCGTACACGCATGCGAGCGGTGAGGCCTTCCGGGCGATGAGGTTGGAGGCGGGACCTGGTGGCACGGGCGTCCGATGCGTTGGCACGGCCAGCGCGCACCGCAAGCCCGCCCGCCTTCAATCACGATGCGAGGATGATCTTGTTTTTGACTTGCTGCAGCTCCTCGCAGATGGTTCGGTCGGCCTTCATCTTCTTCTCCACGGCCTTGAGGCTGTTGAGCACGGTGGAGTGATCGCGCCCGCCAAATTCCGCGCCGATGGCCGGGGTGGTCATCTCGCACAGACTGTTGGCAAGGTAGACCGCCACGTGCCGTGGCCAGGTGATGTAGGACTGCCGCCTGGGGCCGATCAGGTCCTCATGGCTGATGTTGTAGTACTCCTCGACCACGCGCTGCACGGTGCCGATCCGCACCACCTTGCTTGTCGTCTCGAAGAACTGGTCGGCAATGCCATCGATATCCTCGAAGGTGAGCTCACGGCCCTCCAGCTCGCGCTCTGAGGACAAGTCGGCGCAGCGCTCGCAAAAGCCCTCAAGCTCGCGGATGTTGTTGCCCGAGATCTCGGCCATGTGGCGCAGGTGGTCGTCGGTGAGGTGGCCTTGGGTGGCCGGCAGCGCGGTGAGCAGGCTCGACGCGGCGTTGAGCGAGATGGCCGGGCCGGTGGCCTGGATGACGTTCTCGTAGTAGCGCGCCAGGATGTGGTACTTCATCTCAAAGCCGGGCGGCGATACCAGGCAGAGCATGCCGGCGTTGAAGCGGCTGGTGAGGCGCTCGTCAAAGTCGAGGTGCTTGGGAGGGCGGTCCGAGGCGATGGCGATTTTCTTGCCGCTGCGGATGAACTCGTCCATGAGGCGGAAGAAGTTCTCCACCGTTTGCTGCTTGTTCACGATTTGCTGGATGTCATCGATGATGAGCACATCGGCATCGTGGTACTCCCGCATGCCCGGGCCGCCCGCGTCGTCGCGGATGCCCAGTTCGCGCAGGTAATCCTCGAAGTACGCCTGCGAGTTGGCGTACTTGACGCGCAGATGTGGGCACTCTTTGACCAGGTAGTTTTTCACGGCGAACAGCAGGTGCGTCTTGCCGAGGCCGGAGTTGCCGTAGATGAAGAGGCTCGGGCACTGCCCCGGTTCCTCGGCCAGCGCCGCGAAGCGCATGGCGCTTTGGTACGCGTGGCGGTTCTCATCGCCGTAGACGAAGTTCTCGAAGGTGTATTTGGAGTTGATGTCCACCGCGACGGGTTCAGCGGTCTGCATGGCTGATGTTGGGGAGGCCTGGCCTCGGGTGGGCGCTGAGGTGGGCGCCGGCGCGCCGTTCATATCTGCCATGAGGCGGCGGAACTCCTCTGGCGAGAGGGTGTTTTTCACGCTGAACCCGCGGTTGGGTGCCGGAAGGGGCGCCTCGGCCGGCACCGCCGTGGTAGTGGGGGTCGAGGCCAGCGCGGCCGGCGAGACGGTTGCCTGCGGTGCCCCTGCGGGCGATGCGGTGTTGGTTGGTTGGGCGGGTGCCGCCCCGGTTACCTCGGCGGAATAGGGCGTGACCGATTGCTGCGTGCCCGGCGCAGGTGCCGCGCCGGGCACGCTTGCGATGGCGCTCGGCTCGGTGTTCTGCTCGCGTTGTGTGCGAGTGCATGGCGCCGCTTGTCCAGCCGCCGCTCCCGCAGCTCCGCCAGGCGTTGTGGCCTGTAGGACGTTCAGACGCATCGGCGCGAAGGTGATTTCCTCCAAATACGCCTCGATGACCTCGCGTTGACGCTCGAGATAGGAGGCGGCGAATCGGTTGGGCGCCTGGAGCGCGAGCTCCTCGTCGGTGAGGGCGGTCGGTGCGATCTGCTCAAGCATGTTGATAAGGCGCGCGTCGCGACCGTCGCGTCGGCAATACGCGATTACATCGTCAAGTAATATGCGTGCTTCGTTATCCATGGCCGTTCCTCTACTGGATTGCCTCGTGTTGTTGCTGCATCCACGCCGCGCCGGCCTCGGTCATGACGTGCTTTTGCCCGTGTTTGCGGACGAGCCCCATCGTGGTGAGTTTTGCCAACTCGCGCGACCAGGTGGGCACGGACTCGCCGAACGCTTGCGCGAGGTCAGTCGGCCCCGCCATACCGCGTTCCGCCACCGCGGACAGGGCTAACATCCCGCGCTCGGATACGGTCGGTGCATGGGTTGCGGGGCTTGGTGCCTGTGTGGGCATCGGTTGTGTGGGATAAGGATACCCCATCTGAGCGGGGAATTGTTGAGATGTTGAAAACTGCTGGCCGTATTGTGGATAACCTTGGACACCTATGGGCGCGGCGGGGTACGCGGGAGCTGGAACGCCGCATGCGGCCTGCCCGTATCCTGGCACCTGGCCATAGGCGGGCCATTGCTGTGTGGCGCCTGGCCATCCTGTGGCGCCACCGAACGGCTGTGGTGCCATACCTGCGGCGCCCGCCCCGCTCGCCGGCATCGCGCCCGTCGTCGGCGCGCAGGCCGGTGCGCCCGGCATGGCCGCAGCTCCGCCTGGTATGGCTCCCGTGGGCATGCTCGCCCCCATGCCGCCGATGATGCCCATGCCGGCACCAACCGCGCTGGCCGCCTCGTGCGGCCGCACGGCCGCCCCGCGCAGCGAGGTCTGCCCGATCTCGCCCACGCGCGCAGGGTCGACGCTCACTGTAACGACGGTTCCGCATCCCAGATTGTCTTCAATCGAGATGGCGCCGCCGGCGTTCTCCAGGTATTCCTGCACCATCGGCAAGCCCGATCCAGTGCCGCGGATGTAGCGCTTTTGCTCGCGGTCGGCGCTGGTGACGCCAAATTCGAACGCGCGCTCCTTATCCCCGATGCCCGGACCCTGGTCCGCGAAGCGGATGGTGTTGCCCCCGTCCAGGATGGAGATGATGGGCTCGGTGAAATGGGCGTGGATGAAGTTTTCCACCAACTCGCGAATGACCATGAGCGACAGCCGTCCGCCCTGTTCCTTCATGGTGCGGTAGACCGTGTTGGTGATCTCCTCCAGGTACGTTCGGATGTCATCGCGCTCAACCACGATCACGCGCGGCGTGGAAAGCATATCGTCGTAGACGGAGATGCGCGTGGTGTAGGTCGTCTGCGCTTTTGCCGCGCCTTCTGTCTCGGGAATGGCCGCGGATCCATGTTGGAACCCTTGATCGGTGCCTTTCTGCTGCACGACGCCTGTGAGATGGCTGTTGTCAGGCGCTGGGTCGCCAGAATCCACAAAGGGGTAAAAGTCGTCGGACATGTGCGCCTCACTGATCGGGGGTTTGTTCGCCTGTAAGAATAGGCTCGTTGCAGCAAATTTCCAAGGTTTTCAACAAGTTTCCCCATTTGTTGAAAAGTGAAGAAAAGCTTTGAAAAGTTATTAACAGTTTCAACATGGCCTGTGGAAAAGTCTGTGAAAAGTCTTGAAAACTTTTTCTGGCAGTCAGTCGGGTGCGGGAAGCGCCTTGATAACCTCGTGAAAACTTAGGAGCTTTTCGCCTGCGGAGATTGACATTTGCGCACGATATTCCCTACAATCTCAAGGCTCACGCATAGACTATCTGTAACCAGCAGACAAAATGCACCAGGAGGATGTTTGCCATGAAGCGTACCTATCAGCCGAACAAGCGCAAGCGCGCCAAGACTCACGGCTTCCGTTCCCGTATGGCCACCAAGGGCGGCCGCGCTGTGCTCGCTCGTCGTCGCGCCAAGGGCCGCAAGCGCCTGACCGTGAGCGACAAGTAACATACGGCTCACATGAACACCATCAAGTCTCGTCGGGACTTTGAGCGGGTATTCACTCAGGGGCGACGGTACAACCATCCTCTGATTCGTATGGTTATATGTGATTCCATCAGCGAAGGCGATCCGGGTAGGGTCGCCTTCGCTGCTGCAAAGCGTTTGGGCAATGCGGTGGTTCGCAACCGTTCCAAGCGCGTGCTGCGCGAGGCTGCTCGCGCTTGCGGGTTGCCATGTGCTGGTAAGGAAATCATCTTGTTTGCCACGCCGCGCACGCGCATCTCCTCTCCTGAGGATATGAGCGCTGCGTTGCAGGCGCTTTGTTCGAGGGCCGGTCTCCATGGGTAGGAGGCTGGCCCTTGCCCTCATTCGGGGGTATCAGCGCAAGATATCGCCGCTTTTACCGGATGCATGTATATACATACCAACCTGTTCACAGTATGCTGTTGAGGCAATCGAGAAATACGGCGTTGTAAAGGGCTGCTGGTTGGCTGCTTGTCGCATCCTGCGCTGCAATCCGCTGCACGCCGGCGGCTACGACCCCGTGCCGTAACGGCGCGGACACCGGAGGAAATAACCTATGTGGGATTGGATTGTTCAAATCTTGTTCGAGGTCCTGAAGTTCATTCAGACCTTCGCCATCGACTGGGGTATGTCTATCGTCATCCTGGTTGTCATTATTCGCCTGCTGCTGACCCCGCTGATGCTCAAGTCGGTGAAGTCCTCGGCGCGTATGCAGGTGTTGCAGCCCAAACTGCTGGAGATCCAGGAGCGTTATGCCGACGACCCGCAGCGTCAGGCTGAGGAGATGCAGAAGTTCTACTCCGAGAACAAGTTCAACCCGCTGGGTGGCTGCCTGCCGCTGTTCATCCAGATGCCGATCATGATTGCCCTGTTTACGCTGCTGCGCGATCTCGGCCATTATTTCCCGGAAGCATCCAAGACCGGTTTTGCGTTCTTCAATATCCTGCCTGACCTGGTTGCCTCGCCGGCCCATATGTTCACGCAGGGCATTGGCGTTGCGTTGCCCTATATCATCACGTTGCTCCTGTTTGGTGTCCTCACGTTCATCCCGCAATGGTACATGAGCCGCAACCAGACGGGCGCCCAAGCCTCGAGCATGAAAATGATGATGATGATCATGACCGTCATGATGGTGGTCATGGGCTGGGGTATGCCCGCCGGCGTTTTGCTGTACTACGATGTATCGGCGCTGTGGCAGACCGTCCAGCAGATCTTTGTGACTAAGCGCGTGATGGACAAGGCGAAGGCCGAGGAAGAGGCCCGTATGGCTAACGCTCCCATTGAGGTCGACGTCGTTCGTCGCACGCACAAGAAGCGCCCGCATAAGAGCCGCTAGGTCCTTGTACTGATAGTCCCGGAGTTTACATCTTTATTAGGTACCTAACTTTGGAGTGCACCATGTCTGATGAACTGATGGAAGAAGTTGCTGCTGCTACAACGGATACTGAATACACGGGCGATTACCCTGAGATTGTTGCTCGCTTTAAGGCTGGTGAAGCCCTGACCGAAGATGATCTCGACACCGTGGCTGATGTTGCAATTTCGGTCGTGCGTGACATTCTTGTTCATTTTGATGCCGACAAGTCCTCTATTGATGAGTATGAGGGTGACGAGGGTGAGCTGATTTTGGATATTGCGGATGGCAATCTCGCCGTGCTGATCGGTCGTCATGGGCGTACGCTTGAGGCCGTGCAGACGCTCGTCTCCTTGCTAGTGAGCCGAAAGCTTGGCTTCCGGTATCCGGTTGTGGTTGACGTTGAGGGATACAAGAGCCGTCGTCATGATAAGGTCATCACCATGGCCAAGTCTGCTGCCCATCGCGCGGTTCAGCAGGGACGTTCCGCCAATCTTCCGCCTATGTCTGCATATGAGCGACGCCTGGTGCACATTGCGTTGCGTGATGATGATCGCGTTGACACTCATTCTGAGGGTGTCGATCCAGAGCGTCGCGTGGTGATTGTCCCTCGCACGTAAGGATGTAGCTGATATGGTTTGATAGGGGCACCTTCTGGTGCCCCTATTTGTCTCAAACCCTTGTATCGTTTATTTCAGTCAGAATTTGGTGTCACTATGTGTGGGAGGTTTTTATGGGTGACAAGAAGGAACGCACTGTTGTGCTTGAACCACTTGAAATGAGTGAAGTTGAACAGATTGCCCTAGCTGATGAGGTCATTTTGTTAGCTCGTGAGATTGAGATTGATGTTACGGCTGATCAGGCTTTGCTCTGCGTTAAGCATCTGCTGTATGTTCAGCAGGTCAATCAGTATATGAATCTCACTCGCATCAATGATATGCATGAAGCTCTTATCTTGCACATCGTCGATTCCCTCTCACTTGCTCGTTCGCTTCCCATGGATCCTGAACGGTTCTTGGATATGGGTACGGGTGCTGGTTTTCCGGGCATCCCATTCCAGATTTTGATGGATTGTGAGGGTGTTCTGCTCGATTCGGTTGGTAAGAAGATTTCTGCAGTCAATGCTTTCATTTCTGCACTTGGTCTCGATGGACTTGTTGGTGTGCATAATCGACTTGAGTCGTTTGCTGAACGCGAGCGTGGCCGATTTGATATGGTGCTTGCCCGTGCAGTCGGTCAGCTACCAATCATTATTGAGTACGGTGCTCCTTTTCTTGAGGATGGCGGTTACCTTGTGCTTGCAAAGGCAAATCCAACTCCTGATGAATTGAAAGCCGGTGAGAAGGCGGCTGAAATCTGTGGCCTTGAGTTTGTTGGTTGCGATGAGTTTGAGCTTCCTCAACAGATGGGGCATCGCTCTGTTTTGATGTATCAAAAAGTTGATGAACCGCGCATTGCGTTGCCTCGTCAGGTTGGTACTGCTAAACGAGTGCCTTTAGCGTAGTTTGTTCATCTTTATAGGTGTTCCGTACCCTGTATGTCTCTGGCATGCAGGGTTTTCTTTTGTACCCGTCAATTGCTCTGCAGTTTTGAATCTGTTTTGATGTAACTAAGTGTTTCACGTGAAACGTTCGATACTTCTGAAGCTCTATAGTTGTAGATATGCGCTACAGCTTGCCAACTTTACACTTCTAGCCTCGGTCAGTGTTTCACGTGAAACATGCAGTTGTTAGAGTGCTTAGTAGTATTTTTATATATGCAGCAAGCAATAATTATCCGTAAGATATTGACAGACAGATTGTTTATTAAAGCCGCAGTAGTAGTGAGAACAAACTGTACGACTTCTTTATAGATATAGATAGCTCTTAGACGATGATGACGTAGCTTATGAAAAGGTTCAAATACATACTGTGTTGTTCAATCTCGTGGTTGCAGGAATGTTCCACGTGAAACATAATGATTGGTGGTCATCCATGTTTCACGTGGAACATTGCACTAAAAATGAACTCAAAGGGAGGCGTTGTGGGTTTTCGAGACGTAAAGCGGTCGAAAAGCACGAAACCGTTGCACACCATTGCAATTATCAATCAAAAGGGCGGTGTCGGTAAGTCCACAACAACGGTGAATCTCGCAGCAGCTCTTGGTGAACTGGGTCGAAAAGTCCTCATCGTTGACTTTGATCCACAGGGCAATAGTACAAGCGGGTTTGGCATTGATAAAGAGCAACTTAATCAGTGTGTGTATGATGCATTGCTCCACGATGTTCCTGCAGATGAGCTCATTTTGGATACGTCCAATCCTCGTGTCTTTATTATTCCTGCGACTATTCAGCTGGCAGGAGCAGAAATTGAGCTTGTATCCGCAATGGCGCGTGAAACACGTTTGAAGGACCTGCTCGATCCTGTGAAGGATGAATTCGATTTCATTTTCATAGATTGCCCTCCTTCTTTGGGATTGCTGACCATTAATGCATTGGCCGCAGCCGACAGCGTGTTGATTCCAATTCAGTGTGAATACTATGCGCTGGAGGGTGTCACAAAACTGCTTGAATCGATGCGTATGGTAAAGGGTCGCATCAATAAGGAACTCGATACATACGGCGTATTGATGACCATGTTTGATTCACGTACGTCACTTTCAAATCAGGTTGTCGAAGAAGTGCAGTCGTATTTCGGAGATATTGCATTCAAAACCTGCATTCCACGTTCTGTGAAAGTATCTGAAGCTCCCTCCTATGGTATGCCCGTTATTGCGTATGCGCCCAATAACAAGGGTGCCCGTGCGTATATGGATCTTGCGAAAGAAGTGATTCGCCGTGCCTAGTCCAAAGAAAAAACCAGCTCTCGGTCGTGGCTTAGGCTCCCTTATGGGGGAAGCACAAAGCGAGACAGGCTTTGCGGCTTCAGATACGCAGATTTCGATTGAGAAGATTCAGCCGAACCCAGATCAACCTCGAACTCACTTCAACGAGTCTGAGCTTGAGGAGCTAAGTGAATCCATTCGAGAGAATGGTGTCTTACAGCCGCTGCTTGTTCGCAAACGAGGGAACAAGTATGAGATCATTGCCGGAGAACGCCGCTATCAGGCATCAAAGATGGCAGGATTGGATACACTGCCTGTCATCATTAAAGATGTTGACGATCAGAAGGTTCTGGAGCTTGCTCTTATTGAGAATTTACAGCGCTCCGATTTAAATCCAATTGAAGAGGCTAAAGGCTATAAACGTCTCATTAAAACAAGCGGCATGACTCAAGAGGCGTTGTCGCGTGCTGTGTCTAAATCTCGCTCGACTATCACCAACTCACTCCGACTTCTTGACTTGCCGGAGCCGGTGCAGGATTTGCTTTTTAAAGGCAAGCTGACGGCTGGACATGCCCGGGCTATTCTGGCTGTTCCTTATGAGGATGCTCGTATTAAGCTAGCTGAGAAGGTTGTGGCAGAGGGTTTGTCAGTTCGAGCGACTGAAAACCTTGCTCCGTTATTTTCTGTCGGAGATACGCAAAAAGCTCCTCGACCTGTGACGCCTCAGTCGTACAAAAAGGCTGCACGCGTCTTGCGACAGCTCTTTAATACGAATGTAAAAGTTCGCTCAACGCGTGGCAAGAACAAGATTGAGATTGAGTTCAAAGACGAAGAGGATCTCACGCGTATCCTTACATCGATGGTAGAGGCGGAGCGAGATGAAGAGTAATACGCGCACCGTATTGTTGGTTGGATTTGCAAGCATGTCAATAGCTACTGCAGCAACGTATATGTTGTTGCGAAACGAGGATATGCGTAGCCGTCTCCAGGAAAAGATTCGTACGACGTTTCAATCATCTCGTGATCGAGTGAGCACCATGAGTGAAGAAGTCGCACTCAAAACTGCAAAGATGACGAGGAATCCCAAGATTAATCAAGATTGGGTTGAGCGACAGTGGGAAAGTGTTGGGTTCTAATTATTAATTAGGTACCAAGCGAATTACTTGACACATTGCCACTTATTAGAGAGCACTACACGTGTCAATGTTAGCGCAGAAAAATGGGGCCACGATTCAGTCGTGGCCCCAATATGTTTCACGTGAAAACAAGAAAGCCAATCACATGAAAGCGCTCAGCGAAGGCAGTCAAACCGAGCGGTTCTATGCCCCACCACTACATCTTGCGGTTTGCAGTGTTAAACCGGCGCTGCTTCAACTGTCCGCATGCAGCATCGATGTCGGAGCCACGGGAGTTACGGATGGTAGTTTCGACACCGTTCATCGTCAAGCGACGCTGCAATGCCTCAACCTTCTCGATTGGCGAAGGCTTCAGCGGGCTATCGGGGATATTGTTGAGTTGAATGAGGTTCACGTGGCACATCGTCCCCGCGCAGAAGTCGATGAGCGCCTGCATTTCGGGATTTGTGTCGTTGATACCCTCAATCATGGCAAACTCATACGTGGGACGGCGCCCCGTCTTTTCAACGTAAAGCTGCAACGCTTCGTGCAGGCGCGGCAACGTGTACTTTTTGACGCCAGGCATCAGTTTGTTGCGGGTGGCCTGAATGGCAGAATGCAACGAGACGGCAAGTGTGAACTGCTCGGGCAGATCGGCAAAACGGCGAATGTTCGGAATGACGCCACAGGTCGAAACGGTGAGGTGGCGCGCTCCGATCTCTAGACCATCGGGCGCGTTGAGCATGCGCAGCGCCTCGACGGTGGCATCAAAATTGGCAAATGGCTCGCCTTGCCCCATGAAAACAACGCTGGTGGCGCGCTCACCAAAGTCACGCGCTACATGCAGGACCTGATCGACCATCTCCTGCGCGGTGAGCGAGCGAGTGAGGCCGGCAAGGCCAGTGGCGCAAAACGCGCAGCCCATGGCACAGCCCGCCTGGGTGGAGATGCAAACGGCAAGCTTGTTGCGATTGGGCATGCCGACCGTCTCCACGCTGACGCCATCGGAAAACTGCAACAAGTATTTGCGGGACCCATCCCGGGAGACTTGCTTGACGAGCTCCTCAGGAACGTTGAATGAGAAGTGTTCAGCCAGCTGCTCGCGCAGGGCGCGTGGCAGGTTGGTCATCTCATCAAACGAACATACGTTCTTTTGGTGAATCCACTCGTAGAGTTGTTTTGAGCGGAAAGCGGGTTGACCCAGCTCGCCGACAAGCTCGCGGAGGTCGTCGGCGCTCAAGCTGCGAATATCGCGGGTGCGGTGCGTGCGTTCCATGTACTGCCTTTCGCGCGGAATGGTGCGTTAATGCCTATACAATAGGATAATGTCGCCGAAGCGTGGCGATGGTTTGGGTATTTCGGGAAATGGACACCTGCATAAGCGGGTTGTGATGCAAGGAGCGTGTCATGGAGCTGCGAGAGCGCGCGAATATGCGCATTGCGGTGTTGGCTGGCGGCACATCGGATGAGCGTGAGATTTCGCTGCTATCGGGCGAGAATGCCGCCCGTGCCCTGCGCGAGGCGGGTTTTGGCGCAGTTGAGCTCGTCGACCCGGCTGAACCGGGCTTTTTGAGTGCGCTGTCCGACAACCGTCCCGATGTGGCGTTTTTGGCGTTGCATGGCGCGGGTGGCGAGGATGGTACCATCCAGGGTGCACTTGAGTTCCTGCATGTCCCCTACACGGGTTCCAATTCCATTGCCAGTGCGTGCGCGGTTGACAAGGATCTTGCCAAGCTGCTGTATGACCGTGCGGGTATCCCCATCTCCCCCGGCGTGGCACTTATGCCCGCAGATGAGGTCAATGCGGCGGCACTGGCGGCCATCGTGGGCGAGGAAAGCTTCGTGAAGCCCGCCATCAACGGTTCGAGTTACGGCGTGCGCCCGGTCCACACATCCGCCGAATTGCCCGAGGCGATTGCATTTGCGCGCTCGTTTGGCTCTAAAGTGCTGGTTGAGCGCCGTGTGGTTGGCACTGAGGTGACCGTCGGCGTCCTGGGCGACGGTGAGACCTTGCGCGCCCTGCCCGTGGTGGAGATCTGCATGCCGGAGCAAAGCGAGTTTTACGATCTTGAAGTGAAGTACGTGGATCCGACGGATATTCACCGAATCCCCGCGCGCTTGGACGCAAAAACGTATGCCCTCGTACAGGAACTGGCCTGCCGTGCACATACCGCGTTGGGCTGCTATGGTATTTCACGAAGCGATTTTATCGTTTCCGCCGACGGCCCCGTTATCTTGGAGACGAATACGATTCCCGGCATGACCGAAACCTCCCTATTCCCCGATGAGGTGCGTCATGCGGGGCATACCTTTGCCGAGGCGGCGGCCGAGTTGGTCGAGCTGGCGCTCGCGCGGGGTTGCCGATGAGCGCGCTCGAGGCACCGCAACTCCCCTCGATGCGCGAGGCGGTTCTGCCAGGCACGCCCGATGCCATCGTTGAACTCTACGCCACCTTTGCCGAGCAGGCGAAGGTGCGTTCCTTTGGCTTGATAGAGGACGATGTGGTGGTGCTCGATACCGAAACCACGGGTCTTGGCGTACAAGAAAACGAGCTGATCGAGATTTCCGCCGCGCGCCTGCGCGGCCGTGAGATTGTGGCGCGGTTCGATACCTTCGTGAATCCGGGGCGGTTGATTCCAGAGGAAATCACGAAGCTCACCAGCATAACGAATGCCGATGTGGCACACGCTCCCTCACCCCAAGAGGCCATTGCCGACTTGACGGCATTTGTCGGTGGCAGCCCCGTGGTGGCGCATAATGCCGTATTCGATCGGTCGTTTATCGTGAATGTGCCAGGTGGCGAAGAGGTTTCCGATATCTGGATCGACTCGCTGGCGCTCTCGCGCATCGCGCTGCCCCGGCTGAGTTCGCACAAGTTGTCGTTTTTGGCCGATGTGTTTGGTTGCGCGGCCGTGTCACATCGTGCAAGTGATGATGTGGATGCCCTGTGTGGCGTGTGGCGCATCCTGCTGGTCGCTCTATCCTCGCTGCCAGCGGGGCTCATGCGGCGGCTGGCCGACATGCACCCCGATGTACCGTGGGCGTATCGACCTATTTTCAGCTTTCTGGCCGGTGAGGAGCCCGATGCGGTATTTTCGCTTGTGGCTGCCCGCGCGGCGGTACTGCGCGCCGATACGAGCCGCGAGCGCTACGATGCCGACGAGCTCGAGCGCCTGCGTTTGCCGTCGCGCGAGGACGTCAAGGCATGCTATGAGCCGGACGGCCTGGTGAGCAGGATGTATGCTGGGTTTGAGCCGCGCGCCGAGCAGGTGCAGATGTCTGTGGAGGTGCGCGACGCGCTGGCGACCTCGACACATCGCGTGATTGAGGCGGGCACGGGCGTGGGCAAGTCGATTGCCTACCTGGTGCCGTTTGCGCAGGCGGCCAAGGAAAACAACATCACGGTCGGCATTGCCACCAAGTCGAACAATCTGGCCGATCAGCTCATGTATCAGGAGCTGCCGCGCCTTGCCCGCGAGCTTGAGGGAGGGTTGTCCTACTGCGCCCTCAAGGGGTATGACCACTACCCGTGTCTGCGCAAGCTCGAGCGCTTGGCTCGTGGATCCGAAATCAAAACGACGCGCGATCCGGCCGATACCCTCACGGCTATGGCGGTCATCTATGCTTTCGCATGTCAGTCGCCCACCGGTGATCTGGATGGTTTGGGAATCCGGTGGCGCAGCGTGCACCGCCCGGACCTGACGACCTCTTCGCGTGAATGCGCGCGTCGTTTGTGCCCGTTTTTCCCCGACAAATGCCTGGTTCACGGCGCGCGCCGTCGCGCCTCCCATGCCGACGTGGTGGTTACGAACCATTCGTTGCTCTTCCGCAATGTGGCGGCCGGTGGCAAGATCTTGCCACCCATTCGCCATTGGGCAATCGACGAGGCCCATTCGGTTGAGCGCGAGGCGCGCCGACAATGGGCGCTCACCGTTTCGGCCGATGAATCGCGGGCGCTGTTTGAGCGCCTGGGTAACGAACGCACTGGCGTGCTGGGGCAGTTGACACGCGATTTGGCGGGCTCGGATGCCGCGACGCTCTTTATGGGCGTTACGGTGAAGGCGACTTCGAGTGTGCAGCGCGCATCGCTGGCCATGGCATCGCTGTTTGACGCTGTGCGCGACCTCGCCAGCGCCGCACGCGGCGGGTATGACGCGGAAAGCACGTGGATTGGGGCTGATCTGCGCGCCTCGGCGGCTTGGGACGAGTTTGTACCCTCTGCGCAGACCGCCCTCAATGCGCTTGATGAAGCGGCTAAAAACCTCGCCTCGGTGGTTGAGACCGTTGGAGTGGAAAAGCCTGAGTTCGTGACGGATGCCGCCGACGCCGCGCGCCGTTTGAAAGAAGCAAAAGCCGCCCTTGCCCTGATTGTCGAGGGAACGGACGAACGTTACGTGTTTTCGTTCGCTGTGGATCGCCGCCGCAAGGCTGGAGGTGAGGCGCTCAAAGCCGAGCTACTCGATATCGGCGCCGCATTGGCGGAAAATTGGCTGCCGGAGGTCCACACGGCAGTGTTCACCTCGGCGACCATGACCGTTTCGGGGAGTTTTGACCATTTCAATCACGCTGTCGGCCTCGATCGGCTTCCCGCAGGGTCCTCGTGGACGCTGCATCTGGATTCGAGCTACGACTACGATCGCAACATGGCGGTTGTGGTTGCTCAGGATGTGCCCGACCCACGCAGCCGCGACGCGTATTTGAATGCGCTTGAGGCGCTGCTAGTGGATGTGCACCGTGCTATGCGCGGCTCAACACTCACCCTGTTTACCAACAGGCGCGACATGGAAGAACTGTATCAGCGCGTCGAGCCAACGCTGCGGGCCGATGGGCTGCAGGTGGCGTGCCAGTTCAAACAGACCCCGGTAAAGCGCCTGCGCGATCAGTTTTTATCCGACCGCTCGTCGTCGCTGTTTGCGCTCAAGGCGTTTTGGGAGGGATTTGACGCCTCGGGGGACACCTTGCGCTGCGTCGTCATTCCCAAGCTGCCGTTTTCCAGCCCAAACGACCCCTTGTCCTGCGAGCGCGATGTCCGCGAGGATCGTGCGTGGGCGCGCTATGCCCTGCCCGAGGCCGTATTGGAGGTGAAGCAGGCCGCCGGCCGCCTTATTCGCTCTTCGAGTGACGCGGGCGTGTTGGTGCTGGCCGATTCACGCCTGGTGAGCAAGGGGTATGGTAAGAAGTTCCTCTCGTCCCTGCCGACCGGCTATCAGCGTATCGACTGCGCGCATGTGGGACGCTTTTTGGATATGTGGTGCAAGGGGCATGAATAGCTTGCGGTGTGTCTGGATGCGACGGCTCCCACGGGCTCGACGGCAGTGCGTTTCAGTCGTACAGCCGTCGAGCCCGACCGCGCTTCCGCGCTCCTGGTGCCGCTCTCCGCTGCCGATAGATGTACGCTGCTGCCACCAGTGGACCTGCGGTGCGAGCGGCGTTTTCCTATTCGACCGAGGCGAGAAGCTCCTGCGCGCGTGATCGCAGCGCGTCGACCAGCGTTGCGGGTTCAAGTATGGTGATGTCCCCGCCCGCGGCGAGGGTATGATCGAGCAGCCAATGCTCGTCGGCGTAATACACATCCGCCGTGAAGACGCCGCCCCCGCCCTCGCATCCGTGCTCGAAATCTATGCCTGCCCAGCCGAGCTGTTCGGCTGCATCACGGCTGGCAAAGCGAAGGGTGGCTCGCCGCCCCGTACGCTGCAGGCTGTCGTGGATGGAGTCGCGCCGGAAGGGATGGTGCGTGACGGAGCCCTCTGCAATGCGCGCGTCGGCAATACGGTCAAGGCGATAGCGGCGCTGGTCGTCAACAGCATTGTCCCATGCCACGAGATAAGCGGCGTCATCGGCAAGCTCGATGTAGCTCGGGTCCACCACGCGCGGGCGGGAAGTGTGGTCGCCCCGCGAGCGGTACGTGAGCACCAGGGGCGCTCCGTCTTGCAGCGCTTCTGTGATGACCTGGTAAAAGCCGCCAAACAGGGGGTCTGCCGACATGTGGGAACTATCGTCGTCGCTGTTTGGTTGTGGCGCCATGAGGGCGCGTTCAATTCGGGTGCGCACATCAACGGCGATTCGATGGCGCGCCAGCACGTGATACACGGCCATGCTCTCATCGGGGTTCAAGCGCACGGGCGCGATCGCACCCACATTTCCGACGAGTTTGAGCACGCCGTCCTCGCAGGTCAGAATAATGCGCGCACCCGTTGAGCGGTCGGCGAGCGCCTGAACGAGGGTCACGATTTCCTCGAGCTTGGCCTCGGTGATGGATAGTTCGCGGGCGAGATCATCCATATGGATGGATTGCCCTGGTGCGTTCGACACCGCTGCGAGCATATCGAGGGCCGTGTCGAATCGGTCGTGCGCGGTGAGGCTTGCGCGGGGCTTTGCCTGGGTGCTGGGTCGCCGTACAGACATGGCTTTTTCATACGTCATGGGCGTGCTCCCTGTGTGTGCTTGGCGGATGTGGCCGTTATAAGGTCGCGCCAGGACTGCACGAGCTCGCTCGGCGCGACCGGTCGCATGCCGAGCGAGGCATGCTCCAGGGCAAAGACCGCCGCAGCATGTAGATCACGGACCTCAATATGCCAGGTCGTCATGTCCGAAGCCCTATCCAGCTTGCCCCTGCCTTGTGTGAGGAGCTCAAGCTCATGGACGTCGATCGCTGCAGGGATGGTAAATGTTGCCGGGATAGGTGAGTTGTTCGCGAAATCAAATGGCAGGAATTGATACGTGCGCACAGCAAAATCGGCGGGGATTTCGTACGTTCCTTCGCGCTCGGGCAGGCGCTTTGCGCGCTCGATGCGGTCGCAGCGGAAGGTGCGGATTTCCCCGCTGGGGCGGTCGCGCCCCACGAGGTAGGAATGCGTGCCGCGCAGCAGCGTGCCGTAGGTTTCAAAGATGCGCTCGCGCCGTTCACCATGGGCATTCACGTAGGTCATCTTTACCGGGCGGCGCGCGGTGAAGGCGCTCCAAATGGTTTGCATGGTGGGATTGTAGGCCGTGTGGTGGACGGAGGTGGGTAGGCCTGTTGCGCCCGCCGCCTCGGCGAGCTTGAGATAGGCGCGCAGGAGCGGCCATCGGGCAGGGTTTGCAGCAGATAGGGAGAAGGTTTGGTCGATGGCGGCGAGTGCCACGCTGGCGTCGTCGGCCGAGATGCCCCCGCGCGCCGCATAGGTGCGCTCGCGGTTGAGCTGCCATTGAGCTGTTTCCGCCTCATGTGTGCCATCGGGATGAATCTCTTCGATGAAAATACCGTGTTGGGCAAGCGCTTCGCGGTCACGGCGAAATTTGCGGCCATCAGAATCGGCGTTGCCCGACCCATATCCTGCATCGGCCTCGGCAACGACCTCTTCAGTGCTGAGCGGCCTGGTTGCCACGTGAAACATGAAGAAGAGACTCAGCAGACGATGGGCGGTATCGTCGGTTCGCACGACCGGCACCTCGTCCGCGTCCGCCTCTGCGTTGGAGGTGGCATCCATACATGGCTTGGCAGTGCGCATGATTTTCACCGTCCTTCGTATCAATATCGTGCGCAGCGCGGGTTTTCGAATGTGCAGCCCATTGTACGGCAACCGTTTTGGCATATGGAGAAGGCACGCTAATATGCCGCATCGAACGTGCCCGCGCGGGCGCGGAGCTGCAGGTATGGGCAAGTCAGGGTATACTTGCGACTATATACAGGCATATTGCATGGTCAGTGTGCCTGCGCGTAGTCGATACCGATGTGGAGCCCGTATGGCCAGTACGAACAAATATCTTAGCCACCTGTTGCAGAACACCGGCATTACCCCGGCTTGTAGTGAGGAAGAGCGCGCCGCGGCGGATGTGATCGCCAAGGTGTTTGCAAGCCATGGTTTTGAGCCTGAGATGCAGGAGTTCAGCGCGAGTGGTGCCTACAAGGTCGTACAGGCTGCCCTCGGTATCGCTGCGTTTTTGGGCGCAGTGCTTATGGGTATCAGCGGACCCATTGGCATTGTGGGGCTGTTGCTGGCGGTTGCCGCTGCGGTGCTGTATTGGATTGAGCGTTCGGGGCGGCCGGTGCTGTCGGGTCTTGGCCGCGGCGGCTTGAGCCAGAACGTCATCGCATATCACAAGGCGTCCGGCCCACTCGCCTCACCGCGCAACCGACCCGTTGTGGTGGTGGCCCATTACGACTCTCCGCGCGTTGATTTTCTGGCACAGCAGCCGTATGCGGCATATCGCCCGTTGCTGGTGAAGCTTTTGCCGGTTTGCATAAGCGTTCCGGCGGCGTTTGCGGTGCTGCACGTGTTGCCGTTTCCCGGTGCCGCTAAGACGGTGCTGTGGTTGCTGGCCATCGTGGCCGCTTTGGTGCCGCTGGCACATGCCGTGTCGGTCATCGCAAACCGATTCGTGCTCCCCTATACGACGGGGTCGGTGTGCAATAAGTCTTCCGTCGCCGCCATGTTGGGCGTGATGGATGCAGTGGCGCCGTTTGGTGACGCCGAGGAGTTTCCCGAGGATACGCCAGCCGAGGAGTATTTTGCCGAGCAGGAGCGCATCGTTGAGGAGGCCGCTCGCGCTGCGGCCGAGGCTGAGGAGGCTGCCGCAGCGGCGATGTATCCGCATGAGCAGGAGGCGGCAGCCGAGAGCGATGAGGCTCCCGAGGCCGATGGTGTCGGTGATGCGTTGGAGGCTGAGGGGGAGGATGCTCTGGCATCCGAGCTCGATGCCGAGGCGACGGGTTTGTTTGAGCTGCCCGCCGATGCTGTCGGCGCCGATGGGGATGAGGCTCTCGCAGCCGATGTTGTGCCGGGTTCGGATGGCGTGACGGCCGATCCGTCTTCTACCATCGCCATGCAAATGCACGAGGTTGCGGCGGGCTCCACCCAGATTTCTGCTGTAGGCGACGCGGGCGAGGTCTCCGCTGATGGTGTGCCCCAGGCCGCAGACGAGGTTGCGGGCGTGGATGAGGCCGCCGAGGCCGATGATCTGCCGTATGGTTTGAGCTCTGCGGGTGCCATTCGTTTTGGTGCCGATGTTGTGCGTGGTCTGAACATGCTGCCCGCTTCGTGTGCCGTGGTGTACGAGGATGACCTGGATGAGGGTGTGGCTCCTGCGGCTGATGCCCATCCGGCTGACGTGGTGGATGATCGTGTTGTTGATGTGGTCCCCGAGCAAGATGTGGCCGTTCCGCCTGCCGCCGAGCAAGCGGAAATGGCCGTCACCGAGTCTGAGCCTGAGCCCGAGGTTTCGCCCGAGCCGTCGCTGTTCGATGAAGAGGCGGGCGCGGCGCAGCAGAAGCTGCCCGTTGAGTTTGAATCGAGCGAGGGGCTTACGGAGCCTGTCCCGATGAGTGACGATGCTCCACGTGAAACTTCCAATGATGATTTTACCGAGCGCTCGGACGTTGAGGACGGCGTCCTGGAGCAGCTTATGGTTGACGATGCTGCTGGCGATGATGCGCCTGCAGCTGAGGTAGAGAACGTGGCACCCGCCGGGAATTCGGGTGCTGCTATGGCCGCCGATCAAGGTGCCACGCAGTTGTTTGAGGTTGTTCCCACGGTTGAGGAAACGCCTGAGCACACGGTTGCCATGCCGGCCCAGCCTCAGCCGGTCGAGACGGTCGATTCGCTTATGGCGGAGATCTCTCGTCCAGTGAGCGCTCCGACATCGACGGCGGCTTCCACCTTGCATATCCCCAATCCCGCCTCTGCGGCGCCGGCCGCGATTCCGGCAACGGCCAATCGCGCTTCGTTGTTTGATTTGCCCGATCCCTTGGCCTCCAATGACCCGTTTGCTGCTCCAACCGCAGTGCCGCAGCCGCAAGCGGCGCCTGCCCCCGCATTCTCCGTTGTTGATCCTGTTGTTGACGCGCCGAGTGCCCCCGTGCAAGCCATTGAGACGATTTCGGCGCCGGCGCCTGTTGAGGAAAAGCCTCGTCGCGGGCTTGGACGACTGTTTGGTCGTAAGAAGAAGCATGATGACAGCATGAGCGACTGGCTCGGCGTCGATGATGGTTTTGATGCAAAGGGAGCTGGCAGCGACATCGGCTCATGGGACAATTTCGACGATGACGGCTGGAAGGGCGGTGCGGCCGGTCTTGCCACGATGAGCGAGGATGAGCTGCGCGATGCCATTACGTCCATGGGCGATGATGAACTGCTTGGCCATGACATTTGGTTTGTCGCAACGGGAGCTTCCGAATGTGGCAATGCGGGCATGAAAGCGTTCTTGGATGAACACCGAGACAAGCTGCGCGGTGTATTCCTCATCAATTTGGAAAGCATCGGTGCGGGCACGCTTGCCACGCTGACGACTGAGGGGCGCAATCGTGTCTTGAAGGGGGATCGTCGTATTGGCGGTCTGGTCTCGCGTGTATCGGCCGATTTCCATCAGGAGTTTGCCCGCGTTGAGATGCCTCACGAGGCAACCGATGCGTACGCCGCTATGGAGTTGAGTTTGCGCTCGCTGACAATTGCCGGTGTTGATGAGACGGGCTTTGCTCTGTCCCATACCGGTGATGATCAGCCGTACAATGTCGACCCCGAGAATGTTTCCCGAGTGGCTGACGTGGTGACCGAGGTTATCCGCCGCTCGTAGTGAGAGGCCGAAACGGATACATGGGAGATGGGGTGCACAACTCTTCTGAGCGGTGCACCCCATCTTTGTGCCAATGCGAATTGGCGCGCTTATGAGGTTGTGGACTTCAAGACAGTTAAGGGGTATGTCACACGCCGTTATATCGTGCTGCTCGCCTGCTACCCCAGAAAATCATGCTTCAGACGCGCGATGATGTCGCTGGATTCATAGAGCGGCTGTCCATCAATAAAGAGGCATGGAACTTGACGTTTGCCGCCAACCTCGATGAGCTCGGCCAGTGCGTCGGGTTCAGAGGAAATATCGCGCATGGTCATGGTGATGTCGTTGTCCGCCATGAATGTGAGCACTTTGACGCAGAATGGGCATGTGGGACGATAAAACAACTGGTATTCGTGGGCCATCGTATATCCTTTCCGAGATGACTTCCCTGTCATACCTGTACCCGTTTCTACGTGGAAATGTCAAAAGCTGGTAGCATACTAGGTATCGTCGTGCGGGGAGGAATCGTGGGTGCGTTTATCAAGCGCCACTGGGTTGCTTATGTGGCGGGTATCATCATCGCTTTGCTGTTGGGGTTTGGTTTGTCCTATGTTCTGGGGCAAAAATGGTCGACCCCAGAGAGCGTGCGTGCCGCTCGCGAGGCGGAGCATGAGCGCGAACACGATGGAATCGTTGATGAAATGTCGTTAGGCGATTTCGAGTAAGTACGCATTTGTATGTGCGCCCTGAACATGAAAAAAGAACTGCAGATGGTGCAAGTTGACCGCCGCCAATGAGATTGGCTACGAGTGGACCGGCGCCGCGCGCGGATTGTTTGCCGGCATATGGCCGTGTCTTGTGCTTCGGAAATGGATCGAGGAGAATTGGCGCGTCAACTATTTACGTAGTGGTCTTTCGCGGAATGGATGAACAGCGTGCTTCCTTCGACGTGGTAGATGAGCCTGTTTGCTTGATCGATGCGCCGCGACCACATTCCGGAGTAGTTGCCGCGCAGAGGCTCCGGTTTTCCGATACCTGAAAGGGGATCCCGCTCGACTTCCTTTATGAGCCTGTTTATCCTCATGACCTGCTTGCGATCGTTCGTCTGCCACCAGAGGTAGTCGTTCCAGGCACCGTCGGACCAAGCCTTAATCATCGTCGATCTCTATCAGCTCATGCACCTGATACCCGCCGCGCGCGAACTGGCGCATACTCTCGTCGAGCTTTTGCCTGAGTTCCCCGTTCGAGAGCACGTAGAGGTTTTCGAGCATGTTGTCGTAGTCTCTTGCGTTGATCACGATGACGTTGGCGCTTGGGTCTTTGGCTGTGACCATGATTGGCTCGGCATTGTCGCGCGCTCGATCCATGTAACCGCGCAGTCCATCGCGAAACGTCGAATAGGCGACCGCTTCCATGGCTCCTCCTTCTCTTTGAGTTGTACAATATATTGTACAAGTTTTAGGAATAAAATATAAAGTCCAACAGACATGCGATGTGTTCGATGGGCTCCTCGGCAGGTATCCTGACGGTTTCTTGCGGCTGCACGGGTGGCCTACGCCTTGATTTGCTGACTCACGCGACGAACACCAGGAGCGTCCGGGCGCGCTGCCCGCTCCATGCGCTCGAGCACGTGACGAGCGTGAGGGCCCTGCTCGCATCGGCGGTGAGCGCGTCCAGCTCGGGGGACACGGCGGTGGCGTCGCGCGACAGCTCGCCGAGCCACGATTGCAGCTCGTTCACCGTAGCGAACTCGAACGTCTGGATGGGCGCGTAGGACTTGTCGACGCTCATGGCCATGGCCGGTTCGAAGTCGACGGTGCCGCCGGCGGGCGTGCTCCAGCGTGCCGCGCCGATGCCGTCGAACTTCTCCTGCCTGTACGTGTCGTAGATTGGCGAGAACATCTGGGCGGAAAGCCCCAGGTGGTGCCCGAACACGAGCATGTGCCTGCCGTCGGCGTCGGCGCGGCGGTCGAGGTAGAGGCTGCCTATCGAGCTCGGGTTGCCCCAGAAGTCGTGATGCAGGTACCAATCCGAGGGCTTTTCCTCGCCCGCCTGCACCACGGGGTAGTCGATGCCGGTGCCCTCGACCGAGAGCCATGCCACCGTCTCGGGGTTCTGCCAGAGCAGGGCGTCCCAGTCGATGGCGCCCTGCCCGTCCTGCGGCGCTGCCTGTTCGGAGAGCGCTTCGTAGGCGCCGTCCTGGCCGGCGTACATGGAGAAGATCACCGCCGCGACGGCGATGCAGGCCACCGCGACGGCGAGCAGGATGGCGTTGAGCACCCTTCCTTTCTTCTTTCCAGACATCTTGGGAACCTCCGGGGAAGGGCCCCGCCGCGCCGAATGCCGCGACGCCACGGGGCGATGCGTTTATTGTTCGTCTCGACCGTCGCAAGCGCGCTTGCGACGGAGCGCGAGCGCCGACCCCGTGCCCGCAGCGAGTGCGGAGGCTGCGAACCCCAGCGCGCGGCCCGGGCCGCCCGTCTGGTCGAGGGGCGCGGGCGCGGCAGCCGCCCCGCCGGAAGCGGGGCCGGTAGAAGAGCCGGACGCGGCCTCCGCCGCGATCGCGGCATCCGACACCGGCTTCCACATCGCCGTGACGTCGATGTCTTTGGTCACACATCCGAAGTCGGTGTCCCAGCCGACGAAGGCGTAGCCGTCGCGCACGGGCTCGCTCGGCGCCGTCGCCTTCCCGCCGTAGGGAACGGTGTCGGTCTCGATGATGTGGCCCTGGCCGTCGTAGAACGTGACCGCCAGCGTCCTCTTCGCCCATTGGGCGTAGAGTACGACCTTTCCGCCTTCTTCGGAAGTGAGGTTCACGACCTCCTGGGCGTCCTCGAACGGGGTCCCGGAACCGTCGGGGGCGGTGTTCCACCCGAGGAAGATGTAGCCGGGCCGCTCGAAGGCGTTCTTCCGCAGCGCCTGCGCGGCATCGTAGGTCATCTGCTGGTCGTCCATTTTCCCGGTCCCGCCGTTGGCGTCGAACGCCACGGTGTAGGAGATCGGCGCGACGTAGGCGGTGTACTCGCCCGCGCGCCACAACCCCTTCCCGCCGCGCTCGGGAACGATGGTCGGATCCTCGCTCACGACGGCGCCCGCCCAATCCTCCCACCGATCGAAGGCGTATCCGTCGGCGACGGCCAGGCTCGAACCCTTCGCCTCGCCCGTGGCGGGGGCAACCGTCTCCGAAGAGACGGAAGGCGTGGAATGCTCGGGGTCGTCTGCGATGTAGCCGATCGTCACATCGGGGTTCTCGACCCATACGGCGTAGAGCTCTACCACATAGTTTTCCTCATCAGTGAGATTGACCACGCGCTCTGCGTCACCATAGATGGGCTCCCCTTCTGCCTTCGTCGCCCAACCGTCAAAGGTGTATCCCGGGCGTGTAAAGGCGCAGCTTGTGAGTTCATCGGATTGATCATAGAGCATCTGCTGGTCATCCATTTCACCCGTGCCCTCTTCGGGGTTGAAGTGGATGGTGTAGGCAATCGGCTCTATACGGGCCTCATACGATGCTGGCTTCCACAGGCCGCTTGTGCCGCGCTCTGGCATGAAGAGGGTATTTCCGCCAACGGGTTCGTTACTTGCGGCGTCAAACCATCCAACAAGACGATACCCATCGGCAATTTGAGCCGTCGAGCCAAGCGCTTCGCCACTTGCCGGTGCAAGGTTCTCGCAGGTGCGGGTGACATCGGAGTGATCAGGGTCGGCGGCCGCGTAGGCGATGCGCACCTCGGCATCTTCGTCCCATACCGCAAAAAGTGTGACCACGCCATCGCGCACATCGGTGAGATTTAGAACTTGTTGCTTGACGGTGTAGGTAATGGCTCCATCGCGCTCGAGCGACCATCCTTGGAATGTGTGGCCGGGCTTTGTGAACGCGCACGGATCAAGCTCATCTGCACAGTCATATGTCATCGATTGGTTGGACATCGTTCCTCTGCCGCCATTGGAATCGAACTGAATGACATAATTGTTCGGTTTCCACGTGGCGTGTACCGTAAGGGGCGCGGTCACGTGAGAGAAGTCGACGTCCCACCCATTGAAGGTGTAGCCTGTTCGAATTGGTTGCTCAGGCTCGGTTGCCGATGTGTTGTGCGGAACACGTTCGCTGGCGATATCGTGCCCGAGGCCATCGGTGAAAGTCACCGGATATGCCTTGATATCCCATGTGGCATGAAGCGTAACGGTGCCGTTGTCGTCGGCCGTGAGGTTTTTAACGACTTGACGGTCGGTGTAGGAGGTTGCTGCGGTCGATGATTCTCTCGACCATCCTTTAAACACATGGCCTTCCCATGTGAATACACAGGCATGGAGTGCGCAAGCAACGTCATAGGACATTGCTTGGTTTGACATAGAACCAGTTGCAGCGGGCGCATGCTTGTCGAACACAATCTTGTAATGGTTTGGTCTCCATTGCGCGTAAAGTGTCACGATTCCGCCGTTGCGTTCCGTGAGGTTCGAAATCTTCTGGTTATCGGAATAGGACGTGCCCGACCCATCGGCTTTTGTAGACCATCCTGTCCAGGTGTATCCAACTCTCGTGAAGGTGCATTTCGAGAGTTGTTCCGATTGATCATATGTCATACCCTGGGCGTCCATCTTGCCGACTCCACTATTGGCATCGAATTGGATGCTGTAGGTGTTCGGTTTCCACTTCGCATAGAGTGTGATGGTCGCCCCTTCGGTCGCGGTGAGATTCTTGACTGTTTGGCCGTCATGAAACGCCGTGCCGGACCCATCGGCTTTTGTGGACCATCCCGTCCAGGTGTAGCCAGTCCGGGAAAAGGCATTCCGATTGAGTGCGGCCTCCTGGTCGTAGGTCATCTTCTGGATTGGCATCTTGCCGCCTCCGCCGTTTGCGTCAAACGTCACCCGGTAGGAGATAGGAGAATAGAGAGCCGTCACATCGATGTTTGATGTCACCCGGTGAAACGAGCGATCCCAGCCGTCTGACGTGTAGCCGGTGTGTGTGGGCATATTCGGTGCCGCAGCACCTGCCCCATCCTTAACTTTTTCGATTGCCAGGGTATTTCCGGTGAGGCCGTCTTTGAAGGTGACGGTGTAATACCGGGGTGCATGCAGGTAGAAGTCAAAGTATGAGGTCCCGACGCTTGTAATTCCGTTGTCGTACCGACGGTTTTTCGATGTGATGTGGACTGACGATCCAGCGGGCACGTTGATGGAGACGACGCTGCTTTCGTGGCGCACATGGCCATGGACGGGTACCTTCGTGGACGAGCCAGGGCCGAACTCGGTTTTATATATTCCGTCGGCAAATATTTGCACACCAGCGTTGAACAGGATATTTGGGTCATTTGTTGGGTTGTCGATGCGCTTGCTGAATTTGAGCTTGATATCCCAACTGTCATCGTTTCGGCGTTCGGCAGATTCAACGTTGAAGCTAAGGTCAAAGGGGATGTCGTCGAGGGTTTGGCTGAAGTTGCTAATCCAGGTGTGTGCCGACAGAGTCGACACGTCGAAGGTCTGGCCGAGTGTGTCGGCGCCGGCTGCGCCAGGTATCAGCACTGTTGTGATGACCAGGGCGATTGTCATGATGATGGTGGCTAGCTGTGGAGTGCGGACTGGCTTTTTTATCGCGAACAACATGTGACTCCTTTCCTGCGCTGTGCCGTTCGGGGAGCTTTATAGAGGCTGATGTATCGCCTTTTGCCCCTGCGAATGTATGGCTGTGTTTTGCGTCGAATCACGTAGATCCATCCCGCCACACACGCAAGGGCACAAAGTCCGCACGCGATATACAGCGCATCTCCTCCTGTTTGGGCGAGCGGCACCGCCTTCGTGGATCTCTTCGGCATCTGTGTAACCTGGTCCTCGTCATGTGCTTCGAGCCCGCTGCCACCTCCATTGCGAAACAGATCGATGTGTGCGGAGTTGGTCAGACTCGTATCGGCCGTGTAGCGGTCGGTCACTTTCATATGCACGATGGCCGGTGCGGTCGTTATGTCCCCAATCGTGTCGTTGTGGGTCGCCTGGACATCGTCGAGGTCGTCATGGCCGCTCTTGATGTTCTCGCGGTCCCAATCCTCAACGCGGGTGGTGAAGCCCTCCTCGACGCGGCCGTACTCGAACCGGATGCCCGTGACGTGCTCGCCCTCGGCGAGCCCGAGGTCGGCGACCTTGAGCTCGGTGGCCTCCGTGGTGCTCACGCCCTCCTTCCACAGGCGCCAGCCCGCGTAGTCGATGGCGCGGCCGTCCTCGCCCAGGCGCTCGGCGCATGACTCGTCCGTGAGCCAGGGGTTCTCGTGGCCGTCCGTGAGCGTGGCGTTCGCGCCCGAGTCGTCCATGTAGTCGGCGGGCGTCTGGTCGGTGGTGTACCACACGTTCATGAGGCCGTCGTAGTCCTGCCAGCCCTGCGCGGTGGTGATCCCGGTGAGCTCCGCCGTGCCGTCGTTCGCGGCGTCGAGGCCGTCCTCGACGGTGAACTCGTCGGTCCACGTGCTCGAGGTGCTGCGGTAGTCGAGGCTGTAATCGTAAAGGCCCTCGTCGGACACCGTCACGTCGGCCTTGTTCTGCAGGTCGCCGTTCGCCTCGTGGTCCTCGGCCACAGGGTCGGCGATCTCCTGGCGCTTGTCGATCTCGCCTGTGATGTGGATCGGCTCGTCGTGCATGACGACCTTCTGGACCTCGCCGGTCGGCAGCACCGTGAAGTCGATGCTCTGGGCCTTGTCGTAGCCGTTCGGCGTCATCTCCTCGGTGAGGGTGTAGTCGCCGGGGGCCAGCGCGTCGATGCGGTGCGGCTCCTTGGCGCTCACCCAGCTGTCCACGACGTCGCCCTCGGCGTCGGTGATCGTGAGCTTCGCGCCCTCGACCTCCGCCTCGTCGGTGATGTCCCGCTTGCTGATCTCGACCTTGGTGTAGTCGTCCTCGACGGGCACGGTGTGGACGGGCTCGCCCTCCGTGGTGCCGTCGGCGTGGATGGTGAAGGTGCGGACCTCGGGGTCGACCAGGAACCCGGCGGGGGCGGCGACCTCCTGGATGCGCCAGGCGACCTGGCCGGGCGTGAGCTCGAGCAGGGCCTTCGCCTCCTCGGGCGAGAGACCCGCGCCCTCGAGCTCGGGTTCGAGCGCGGCCGCGAGCTCGGCGCCGCCATGGGGCAGGTGCCGGATGCGGATCGAGCCGTCCCGGTCGGTCTTGAGGTCGATGCCGAACCCCTCGCCCAGCGCGTCGAGGGCGGATTGCGCCCCGTCGGCCAGCGTGTGGCCCGAGGTGGAGACGCGCCCGCCCGCGCCGACCGACGCGTGCGACCACGCGCCCGAGGCGATGGACACCTCGGTGGACGAGGTCGCGCCGCCGGCGCCCACGGTCAGCTCGTAGCTGCCGGGCTCGACGCCCTCGATCGAGGCCGTGTCGATGCCGACCTCGAAGTCGGACTCGTCGTACGCCGCGCGCGGCAGCTCCTCGGAGCCGACCGTGAGCCCCGCGCCCCAGCCGAGGACGCCCTCGGAGTAGGCCGCGGTGTGGCGCATCCCGGCCTCGGCCTCGATCGAGGTCCCGTCGCCCAGCTCCACCGCGCGCCCGTCGGCGTCGGTGATCGCGAGCTCCCACGTCCCGGGCGTCACGTAGGCGGTGCCGTCGCGCATCGGGGCGGCGGCGCCGTCCTCGCCCGTGAGGGCGAAGCCGTAGCCGTCGGGCACCTCGACCGCGATCTCGGCGTAGTCGTAGCTCTTTACCAGCGAGATGGCGGTCCCGCCCGCCTGGCCGGGGGCGTCCGCGAGCCCGATCGCCAGCGCGCCCTCGCCGTCGGCGACCTCGGTGCCGAAGCCCTCGAGGAACGCCGGCCACAGGTCGAACTCGGCGCCCGCCAGCGGGTGGTCGGTGCCCATGATCGTCTTGTCGACGACCGTCTCGGTGGGCTCGTCCTCGGCGGTCGCCTCGGCGAACACGACCTCGGTCGTGTCGTTCTCCCAGCTGAGCGTGAACTCGATGGGGGTGGTATCGAGCTGATGGCCCGCCGGCACCTTCGTCTCCACGAACGCGTAGCGCGCCTCGCCGCCGCCGAGCGGCAGCTCGCCTGTCTCCGCCGTGCCGTCCTCGCCGGTCGCCACGTGGTCGACGACCTCGCCTGCGACCGCCTGCACGGAACCGTCGGGGCTCACGATGTCGTCCATGGCCACGACGTCGAACTCGGCGCCCTCGAGGCCATTGCCCTCGTCGCACCACGGGCAGTCCCCGCCCGCGCACTCCTTGCGGATGGTCGCCTTGCCGTGCGCTTGCCCGTCCGCGACGCGCACGACCGTGATGGGGGAGACGTCGGCCTCGTTGTCGATGACGACCTTGACGTCCTCGCCGTTGAGCAGGTAGGGGGCCGCCGCCGCGACCTCGCGGACGTAGTAGGTGCCGGGCTTGAGGGCGCCGGGCAGCGTCACGCGGCCGCTGTCGTCGGTGGTGAACTCGGAGAGCTCGGAGTGGTTGGGGTACCAGACGTCCTGGGTGACCGGCTTCTTGTCTTCATCGAGCAGCTGGAACGTGAAGCCCGCAAGCGGCACGTCCTGGCCGCTCGCGGCGTCGACCTTCACGATCTGGATGCGCGAGCTCACGAAGTCGTTGTCGACGATGTAGTGCAGTGTGGAGCCGTCGGTCATCTGCTCGGGGGTCACCTGCCAGTCGGGGCAGGGCCGGTAGCCCTCGGGGGTCGTGGACTCCACCTCGTGGACGGTGTAGCCGGCCTCGTCGTAGGGCAGGGCCCCCTTGTGCGCCTCGGTGCGCTTGCCCTCGCCCATCCAGGGTTTCGAGGGGTCGTGCGTCTTGCCGTCCGCGATCGCCTCGGGGTTCACCGTGGCGGCGTCGGCGGTGGACGCGCGGCCGTCGGCGTCGGTGGTCAGCGTGCCGACGACCTCGCCCGTGGTGTTCGAGATGATCTGGAACTGCACGCCCTCGGCTGGCTTCTGCAGGCCCGACCCCTCGGCGCCGGTGTCCATGTACTTCACCAGGTCGATGTCGAACGCCCGCACTACCTCCTTGAAGTCGTCCTCGGGCGTGAGCTCCACCACGCCGGCGTCGGTGATCTGGTTCGCATGGACCTCGTACGCATGAGAGGTCGGGTCGAGCTTGTAACCTGCGGGGGCTTTCGTCTCGGTAACCACGATGCGCCCCAAGGGTATGCCCTCGATGCGCAACACGCCTTTCTTGTCGGTGGTTCCTGTTCGTTCCCATCCGGGTGTGGAGAGCGATGTGACCTTGTATTCGGCTCCAGCAAACGATGTCCCTGGCTGCGCTGCACCTTGGGTGGCAGTGTCGTGTTTCTTGATGACGAGTGTTACCGTTCCCGGTTTGTCCGACAGCTCTGTTGAGGTTCCATTGGCACCCGTTTCGAATGAGATGCGCTTTGGGCTGACGGTGAATCCCTGCGGCGCCTTGGTTTCCACGGCGTAGTAGCGCATGTGGGGTTTGAGCGTGCAGCTCGCACGGCCATGTTCGTTGGTCGTTATGGTGGTGATGTAGCTGTTCGAATCGGCTTCGTAGATGTCGTAGGTTGCACCTGCACGGGTGTATTCTGGGTTTGAACTCGTCACCTCTTCATCGGCGGACACTTTGGAAAAGTCAACCTCAACATCGGGGGTGTACTGGAAGGACAGGATGTACTGAGTGGAGCTGCCAGTGGAAAGCATGAACACATCGAATTTCTGCTTGTCGGGTACGTCGGCTTGCCGTCTTACCATCTGCCGTCCCGTGGCCGACTCGTTGATCTCCACTCCGTTCGTGCCAAAACCAAGTACGTTGGTGCGCACCCAGTTTTTGAATGTGGCCGAGCAGCCGTAGAGTGCGGCTGCCCCATCTGAGCTCGAAGTGTCGGCGATGATGATGTGCGAGAGCGCGCGGTATCGATCTGCGTTCATGGGGCTTCCATCGTGCCAGGTTGATGGCCACATGGATGCATCAAACCCCGGGCCGCCGTAGGCGAACCACATATCGGCCCGGAGTTCATTTGCCCTGCTTGGGTCTGTGAGGACGGGTTCGATCTTCGGATACGATCCCGACGGTGGATTGGACCGAGAAGGATTTGCACAGTAGGCCTCCACGCCATCAACGGTGAAGTTGTGCGTGCTCACGCCTTTGTCGTAAAAGATCGAGCTGCCAACCACCAGGTGGGCCGTTCCGCCAGATGCATAGGCCGCATGAACGCGTAGTCCGATGATTTCCAAGATACTGTTCGCGCCCGTTCCGCTGCAGATGAGCGCCATGACAAGCAAAAGCGCCATCGCTTTTCGAAACCTCTTTGACCAGCGTGTTGCATGACTGCTTCGTTTTCCAACGTGTCCCATAGCCGCCCTTCCATCTGCACGTATCCCAGCAGGTCGGGCACGACGACACGAGTCCTTGCATGGTCGTTTACGCCCGGATGGCGAGCATAGGACGGCGATCTATTCGATATATCGAATGGTTCTGACATATGTCCAACCGCGGACATGGTGCCTGTAGGGATGAATCCAAAACTTCCAGCACATATGCGGCAAGCGCAAAGATCAGCAAAGCAACTACGGCCGCATCAAGGCATAAAGCAACACGGGATATCCACGTTTGTCAGCTGTGACTATCCCTCCATGTGCATGGGGAGAGTCCGACAATCGCTTTGAAAGAGTGGTCGAACGATGAGAGGCTTGGGTAGCCGGTCTGCTTGGCAACGTCGGCGATGCTGAGGTGATTGTCGAGCAGAAGACGACAGGCAAGTTCCATCCGTCTTTTTCTCGCATATAGTCCGACGCCCAGACCTATCTCACGCTGAAACGCGGCGTAAAGTCGCGAACGGCTCGTGAAGAGCATTTTTGCCAGTGCTCCAACAGGAGGGGGAGCGGACCCTGCGGCGAGGAAACGGTTGATAAGGAGGCAGGCTCGGATAACCATCTCGGTGTCGTTATCGCTGCGCGCTGGCTTTCCCATTGTCGCGGCAAACAATGACTCGAGTTCCTCTGCGGATTTGTGAGTTCTGACATCATCATCTGCCATGTTGACGAACCACCCTCTGCATTTGCCGATTCATCCAAAATAGTTAGCTTTAGCAAACAATATGCTTCCAACATGATACCGTGCGAGGTGACAGCACTCAATAAATCCCATGTGTTAAGGAGGTATGTCATGCCTGATATACAACAGCAGGAGGAAATATCCAAACCTGTGCACAAAAACGGTGGCTCACTGCGTTGCTTGCTGGCCTTTGCCGGCTCACGGCGCCCGCTCGTCTATCTCGGCTGTGCACTTTCGGCAGCTTCAATGTTTGTGTCGTTTGGTCCCTATGTATGCATCTGGTTTGTGGCTCGAGACCTCATCGCTGTGGCACCTCGATGGCAGTCGGCATCTGCCATCGCCCCATACGGTTGGTGGGCGTTTGGCTTCGCGGCAGCTTCCATCGCGCTGTACTTTGCGGCACTCATGTGCACGCACTTGGCGGCATTTCGATGCGCATCCAACATGCGGAAACGTGCAATCGATCATCTCATGCGGGCGAACCTGGGATATTTTGACGCACATGCATCGGGTGCATTGCGCCGCATCGTAGATGGATGCGCGGCCGAAACCGAATCATTGCTCGCCCATAAATTACCCGACGCCATTGGCTCGGCGTCCATGGTTGTGGGCATGCTCACCCTCTTTTTTGTCTTTGATTGGAGGTTGGGTGCGGTCTGCTTGGTGCCCATTGTGGTGAGCGTTGTGTGCATGGCCCGCATGATGGGCGGTCGAGGCATGGATTTCATGCAACTTTACATGGATTCTCTCGTGAAGATGAACAAAACGGGCACTGAATACGTGCGCGGGATTCCCGTTGTGAAAGTGTTTCGGCAGACCGTGTATTCCCTTCGCGCGTTTCACGATGCGATTGAGGAGTTCACAAAGTTCGCGCAGGAGTACTCCCTCTCGTGGTGTCGTGTACCGCAGTCCATATCTCTCACCGCAATTAACGCTGCTGCGATTTTGCTCGTGCCGGCAACGGTGCTTTTGGTGGCTAACGGTCAGGATGTGGCGCGCCTGTTGGCAAACGTTGCGTTTTACGCCATTTTTACGGCCATTATTCCTACGGTCATGACGCGCATCATGTTTATGGCCGAGGCATTTCAGCTGGCAGCCGATGCGACGGGGCGTGTCGAGGAGGTGCTGGCGGCCCCCGTCTTTTCGGCGCCTGCTGAGCCCAAGGAGCCCGCGAACAACTCCATTCGCTTCGAGCGAGTGAGCTTTACCTATGATGGGGCTTTGGATCCTGCACTTGACCAGGTGAGTTTTGAGGTGCCAGCGGGTTCGACGGTTGCGCTGGTCGGTCCGTCTGGTGGCGGCAAGACAACGGCCGCAAGTCTGGTTCCTCGCTTTTGGGACGTCGACGGCGGCGGCGTGTTTGTGGGCGATGTCGATGTGCGCCAGATGGACCCCCATGTGCTCATGAATGGCATTGCCTTTGTGTTTCAGTCAAATCGCCTGTTCTCACAATCCATTTTGGAAAACGTGAGGGCCTCTCGACCCGATGCGTCTCGATCGGACGTCCTATCCGCCCTGACGGCCGCCCAATGCGATGACATTATCGGGAAGCTACCGCAGGGTGTGGACACCGTTTATGGATCTGATGGCGTCTATTTGTCTGGCGGGGAGGTTCAGCGAATCATGCTGGCGCGCGCTATTTTACAGGACGCTCCCATCGTGGTGCTCGACGAGGCGACGGCATTCGCTGACCCGGAAAACGAGGTGAAGATTCAAGCGGCGTTCAAGCGCCTGGCGCGCGATGGGCGCGGACGCCCCCGTACCGTGCTTATGGTGGCGCATCGACTTTCCACGGTGAGGAACGTCGATAAGATCGTGGTGCTCGATCGTGGTCGGGTTGTCGAGCAGGGCACGCATGATGAGCTTGTGGCTGCTGGTGGTCTCTACGCGCGGATGTGGTCTGATTACGAGCGCGCGGCGAATTGGAGAGTCGGGCGCGAGACAACCGATGCGGGCGTGTCGGTAAAGGACGCTGGCGCTCGTTGCTGCCAGGTAGAAGCTGCCAAAGGGGGTGCGGCGTAAGATGAGGCTGCAGGAGAAATATGCACTCACCGATGAGGGAGTGCGAAATGTCAAGCTCGGTGCCCTGTGGACGACGATCACAAATCTTGTGATCTTCGCGGGTGTGGGCTTCGTATACGTTGTGATGAGTGCCTTGGTGGCGCGGCTTGAAGGTGAGGCGATGGTGCCAGGCCCCGTCGGTCTGCTCGGATTCGATCCACTGACGGTGCCCCTCGCAACTTGGATTTTTGCCATTGCGGTGTATGTGGCGGTACTCTTTGTCTGCGAATGGTTTCAGTATTACTATCAGTATGGTGTGATTTATAAGGAGAGCGGGCGCCAGCGTTTTGCCCTCGCCGAACGCTTGCGTCAGTTGCCTCTTTCGTTTTTTGCCAGGCGAGATCTTGCCGATTTAACCGAGACGCTTATGGGTGATGTCACGATTGTCGAGCATGCGTACAGCCATGTATTGCCTGAGTTGTACGGTGCATACGCAACGTTGATCATCGCATGTATTGGTCTTGCCATATTCGATTGGCGTTTGGCGGCGGCTTCCATATGGTCCGGCCCTGTTGCGCTCATGCTGCTTTTTGGCGTTCGATCCAAGTTCCAGCCGCTTATGCACCAGGTGCGCATGGCGGGACTCAAAACATCGGAGCACATGCAGGAAGCGCTCGAGTGTGTGCGTGAGATTCGGGCCACCAATCAGGAAGACCGCTATCTTGCGCATATTCACGACGACGTTGATGCGGCTGAGCGCGCCGCCGTGCGTGCCGAGGTGGTGTCGGGCATCTGCGTCAGTGGGGCTCAGGTTGTGCTGCGTCTTGGGTTTGCCACCACGTTGCTCGCGGGTGCGGCGTTTGTACTTGATGGTACGTGCGATTTCCTTACGATCGTTTGCTTTTTGCTGGTTGTAAGCCGCATATATGCCCCATTTGACCAGGCGCTCATGCTCATTACCGAGATTTTCTCCGCCCGTTCGTCCTCCGCGCGCATCAAGCGCTTTTTCGAGGAGCCGCTCGACGAGGGCGGGGCGAGCTACGAGCCGATTGGCCACGATATGGTGTTTGAGCATGTGGGTTTCTCTTACGGCAAGGATGGCGCTGGCGTTTTGGAGGATGTGAGTTTTGTTGCCCGCGAAGGTGAGGTGACCGCGCTCGTTGGACCGTCCGGTTCGGGAAAATCGACCTGCGCTCGCTTGAGTTGCAGGCTGTGGGATGCATCGTCGGGGCGGATCACGGTTGGCGGTGTGGATGTTTCCACGGTTGACCCCGAGGTGCTGCTGGACGATTTCTCGGTGGTGTTCCAAGAGGTCATGCTATTTGACGATACGGTGATGGAAAACATCCGAATGGGCCGGCGCGGCGCTAGCGATGAGGAGGTCCTCGCCGCCGCCCACGCCGCTCGATGCGATGAGTTTGTCTCTCGTATGGCCGATGGGTATCAGGCTATGATTGGCGAGAACGGGGCGCGTCTGTCCGGCGGTGAGCGGCAGCGCATTTCCATTGCGCGAGCCTTGCTCAAAGATGCTCCGATTGTGCTGTTCGACGAGGCGACGGCAAGCCTGGATGTGGAGAATGAGACCGAGGTGCAGGCCGCGCTTTCGAGGTTGCTTGAGAAAAAGACCGTCATTGTGATCGCTCATCGCATGCGTACGGTTGAGACTGCCGACAAGGTTGTGGTGCTTGACGGCGGACGTGTGGTTGAGCAGGGAAGTCCGGCGGAGTTGCTGGCACATGGTGGCTTGTTTGCTCGCATGGTGCGCTTGCAGGTTGAGTCCTCGGCGTGGACGCTGTGATTACGGCAGGCCCGCGACCTTTCCAAGTCGGCCGCAATCATTCGATCGATTACCGCCGTGCGCCGTGATTGGGGCTGTCGGATTCTTCCACTTGGGTGGGATGCGTTTATATCGTTATGTTGCTTGTGATAGATGGTTTCGTGGTAGAATCTCTTGCCATGCGGGTATCGCCAAGTGGTAAGGCATCAGCTTCCCAAGCTGACATTCGCGGGTT
>CAUWJG010000021.1:0-38744 GCA_963559095.1 uncultured Collinsella sp.
GTCGAACGACAGGATGCGCTCGATTTCCACGTCCTTCCCGATTTGCTCGTCGCCGTCGTACTGCATCCACACGCCCGCCTGCGCGAACGCCTGCGATGCGGGCACGGGCTCGCTCGCGCTGCTGGCGGCACCGCCCTCGCCCGAGCCGCTGCATCCGACCAGCCCGAGGCCGACCACGGTGACCGCGCCCACCCCGAGCAGCTTCAATACGTTCCTTCTCGTGTATTGCTTCATGGATGATTCCCTCCTTGCTACGTGAATCGCCTTAGACTACGAGCGCTCCGCCCGATTTCTTGCCGCCAGAATCAAACCCGCAGAGACGAGCAGCAAGGCGAGAGCGGGCAGGCCGACGAGTGCAAGCATGCCGTCGCCCGTCTGGGGAAGCTCGTCCTGCGCGCCTTCCTGAGCGGAGCCCTCATTCGCATCCGCCGACCCGCCGGGTCGGTCGCCGTCCTGCGGCTCGTCCCCGCCCGTCTGCGGGAGCTTGGCGATTGCCTCGGTCTTGGTCTGGCCGCATGCCGCGCAGGCGTACGTCCTCACGCCCTCGGTGCTCTCGGTGGGCTCCTGCGTCACCACTCCGCCGTCCCAGACATGACCCTTGGCATCCAGCTTCTGTGACTGTTCGGCTCCGCAGATTTCGCAGGCGCGCGCCTGCACGCCGCTCTCCGTGCAAGTAGGCTCGGCCACCGTCCGCCATTCGCTGTAGGCGTGCTCGTTGCCATCGATGGCGTGGAAATCGACTACATTGACACCGACCTCCTGCCTCCAGTTCGCGTATTCCTCGGCCGCCGTGCCCGTGTACCCGATGATGCAGCCGCCCAGAATGGGCGTGCCCACGAACTCGGTGACCGACTTGGGCACCCACACGTACTCGAGGCTGCCGCAGCCGCCAAGGAACGTGGCGGGAATCTGAGTCACGCCCTCCTCGACGTACACGGTCTCAAGGCTGCCACAGCCGTAGAACTGCGCGTTGCCGCCGCCCCATTCGGAGCCTGCGGGGATGGTCACTGAGACGAGGCTGTCACAGTCGATGAACACGTCCGAGCCCCACGTCACGTTCTCGGGCAGCTCGATTTCCGCGAAGCCCGCTCCGCCGAACGCCACGTTCTCCACGCGCTCCAAGCCCTCGTTCAGGCGCACCTCGGTGAGAGAGGGATTGTCGGCGAACGCGCTCACGCCGATTGTCCTTACCGTCGAGGACATGGTCGCCTTCTGCAGGCTGCTATAGCTCACGCCATCTCGCGTGGCAAACGCCATGTTGGGAATCTCGGTCACGCCCTCGGCCACCACGACTTCCTTGACCTGAGCGGCGTACGGCTCCCATTCGTAGGCCCCGCCCGCGCCTATCGGGGCGATGTCCTCGGAAAGCGCGAGCACGCCCGCATCGTCCAGCGACCAGCCGTCGCCACTCGCCACCTCTGCGGCGTACGCGGGGCGCGCCGTCAGAAGCAGCAGGGCGCATGCCGCGAGCAGCATCGCGAGACGCGCCGCCCTTCCCGTCCGTTCCGTTTTCTCCATTGCTCTTGCTCCTTTACGTTTGTTGCACACGCTGTCCGAAGGTGGCGGTAGCCGCCACGTATGTCGCTTCACATCGGTTGCCCGCTGCATGGATCGTGGCGAAAACCGCCATGATCCATGCAGCGGGGTTCGGCGGCACGCCGCTACCGCTTGCCCATCGCGTTGGCAATCCAGTCGAGGTTGCTGCTGGCGCTGGCGGTGTTTGCGTTTATCTGCTGGGTTTGGCTGAGAATCTGTCCCTGCATGAACAGGTTGCCCAGCTGCAGCATGTTTCCGATGCGCTGCTGGTTGAGAATCTGCTGCTGGCCCTGCTCCATGCGGCGCTGATGCCGTTCGGTCTCGTAGGGGTTGACCATCTCCTGCACCGTGCTGGCTCGGTGGTTGCGCACGGCGGCGAGGAAGAAGTCCACGGCGTCGATGCTGTCGTAGTCCATCGGGTACCACGGCGCGACCTCCGCCGCCCAGCGCTGCTGCACGGCGACTATCTCCTGACGCGTCTGCTCGATGCTCTGGGCGAGCGCCTGATTGCTGGCCTCCACCTGCGCGTTGGCCTGGTCGATGGCGGCGTTCTTTCGGGCGCGCCCCTTGTCGGCGGACTTGGAAATGACCCCGTACAGAACCGCGCCGATGATGGCGGACAGCACGAGATTGACGATGTTCCAAACCATCACCTGAAGCTCCATGCCGCCCATCGGGAAGAACGGGATGGTTATCGGGTACGTGATTGCCTTCAGCGGGGTGCTCGTGATGAGCGCGAACGCGATGAGGAAGCCCGCTACGGCGTAGAGCACGGGATGCCGCTTGGTCTTCTTCTCCGTCTTGGCAGCGAATTGCGTGCTCAGCTGGTTGATGCGGTTCTGCAGCCCCACCACGCGATGCATCAAATCGTGCGCTGTGGCGACTCCCGATAGCAAATCTCCTTGGCTCCCCATGTGCCCGACCCTTTCTCTCGTTTCGCGGGGCAAATCGCCCCAGTAAGACGCTCGCGCAGCCTTTGCTGCGCCTCTGTTTTCGTAATTAAACTACATAGGCATAAAACGGCCTATGTAGGCTATTATAGCCGACAGAAATCGCCCATAGGATTCAAGGCAACTTGATTTTATGGGCGGTGATTGCATGAAGTACTTCGAAATAGGCCAGCGGATTAGGCGCTACCGCAAGGCGTGCGGTCTGTCGCAGGAGGCGCTGGCGGGAAGGGTCGGCATCTCCGTTACGCATATGAGTCATATCGAGACCGGAAACACGAAGCTGAGTCTGCCCGTGCTGGCGAAAATCGCCGACGAGCTTTCAGTTGGGGTAGACGCGCTTTTGTCGGACGCGCCGAAGCCCGACAAGGCCGCGCTCTCGGCGGAGGTGCAGGAGATTCTAGATTCGTTTGAGGCCAACGAACTGCCCGTGGCAATTGAGGTTCTGCGTGCGCTCAGAAACGCGCTCGCGAAGCAACGCGACTAGGGGGCGTTTCACGCAATCAGATTTGCACCCGCCAAAAGTTGTAAAAAAGTTGCACAGGGTTCAAAAGATAAGGGCAAACCGCTCATTTATGAGGCGGTTTGCCCTTATTGTCAGATGTTGCCGTGGCAGATGAACAGGATGCGGTGCATGTTGACCTCGTTTCCGGTGTTATGCGATCGATGTCCCGATGTGCTTGTCGATGCGCCATTCGTCTGATTGGATGGGTGTGCATCGCAGCTAGCCGAGCACGCGGGCGCCGAACGGCAGCAACGAGAGTTTGGCCATCTTGAACGACTGCAGGCCGAACGGGATGCCGATGATGGTGATGCAGTTGATAATGCCCGCGATGAGGTAGCTCGCCGCCATGGGCAGGCCGGCGCAGAGCAGCCAGACGATGTTGGCGATGAGCGAGGGCGCGCCGCCGCCGTATTCGATGGTTTTGCCAAAGGGCGCGAGCGTGAGCGAGGCCATTTTGAAGGCCTGGCGCCCCAGCGGAATCCCGACGATGGTGACGCTGAAGATGCATCCTACGAGGAACCAGTAAATGGCGGTGAAGATGCCGCCGAAGAGCATCCAGATGATGTTGCCGAAAAGTCGCATGGGTCCTCCGGGTCCGTAGCGTTTACCCACCATCCATTGTATGCGCTTGACCACAGGCGGCTGCTTACGACCGACTTAAGGTGAGACTGGGATGCCCCAGTGAGCTGCCTCCCATTTCTTTGGACATCGAGGAAACGGGAGGCAGCTCAGTTGCCACCAGTCACTTTCGTCGTCCATCGTCCCGCATGGCGACTCGCGAGAAAAACAAGTCCTTTCACGACAGGGCGCACACGCGTCGAAATGCCGTGGAAGGAGAAAATAATGACGGCGAATCCGGCGGGCAAGAGGGATGAAGGTCAAGGCCGCTTTAAACAGATGCAAGCTCGAATCATACAGTTGGGACAGGAGGAGCATCTGGAGCGGATGGCCCATATCGATTCGGTTGAATCTGGTTTTGGGCTAGTGTCTCAGGAGGAATGCAGTTTACCTCAATTCCTTGAAGAGCTTTTGCGTGCAAGTGGAATGACCTGTAGTCAACTTGCGCGGAAGGCATGTGTCAACACCACCTTTGTGTATGACATTTTCAAGGGGAAGAGCAGGCCAGGGCGGGATAATGCGTTGATGCTCGCGTTTGCCCTGAACTGCAACGTATCAAAAACGCAATACTTGCTGCGCCTGGCTGGGGCGGCGGCTTTATGGCCGAGTATTCGCCGCGACGTGATCATCGCGTGGCATATCGCCCATGGATGTACTCGGGAGGAGTGCGATGACGAACTCTACCGTCTTGGTGAGACAACGTTGCTGAAGCCTGGCATCGGGTTGGATTAAGGGGGGGCGGACTGGGGTAGTCGACCCATAGCCACCAGATTCAGTTGGCAACTGAAGACACGGCTTCATTTCCTGCGGACAATGAGACGCGATAAAAGCGCAAACGGCCAATGTTGGCATATCTACGGAGGGTGAAGAAGGATGCCGATTAGAAGGAATAATCGGCATCCTTCCCGCGTTCGACCTTGCTGTTCAACGATTGAACAGGCTTGATTGCATGGGTGGGAGGAGGTTCCATGGGTCAGAAATCACCGAAAGCCGGTTGGCGGGTTTCTCAAGTTGAGAATCTGCTCAATATGTCTAAACGAGATATTACGAGGTCGTGCTACTCCGACCACAAGCGCGGTGGAGCGGGTATTTTGCAGCCTGCCGACGGCACATGGGGCCGTCGAAACTACAGCATTGAGGATATTGCCTGGCTCTATCTGGTAAAACTCCAACACGAGCAGGGGTACAGTCTGCCTGAAATCGCAAAAAGGATGGATACGACGGCGGGAGTCGATGCACTGTGCAGCCACTTGGATGCGGTTGCGGAGCGGGCGTCGGAAGCGTATGAGGAGCTGTGCGAAAAGCGCGAGCGTGCCCGTGTGCTGCGGTGTGCGCTGAGCGCGGGCCCGGATGGCGTTCATGATGCAGTCGAGCGCTGTTTGGAAGAGCGCATCGGCGCCGATCTCCTCGGCATGTTGCGGCGCGTGATGTGGGAGCTCATGCATCCCGATATCGCAACCGGCTACATACCTTTGTTCGACGCCGGGGAGCACGATCGATTGCATCGGATGCTGGATGAGCCCGGAATCGATTTGGCCATCGAGCTCTGGGCGGGGCCCGGTTCATTCGAGCGACTGCTCGAGGCGGGCGTCGGTTGGTAAATCAAGCTGAGAAAACAATGAGAGTGAAAGGGCGTCGCCATGTCCAAAGAGAACGGGTTCCTGAAGAAGCTAATGCAGGGCAAGACGTTTGCGATTCGCAAAAGCGTCGTGTTTGCCTTGGTTGGTGGTTTGCTGTTGGGGGCGAGCGGCGTTTTGCTGTTCCAGTGGTACAACCCCAAAGATGCGCCCACGACGCCGGCGTTGAACATGTCGGTCATTATGAGTCGTATTGTTGACCGCAACGAGATGGTCGCGGCGTCGCAAGACTATACGATTGTCGAGAAGGCGGGCGACCAAAATAAGCTCTTCGACTTCATCGAGATCCCCTTTACGCAAAACAGCTTTTGGTATCGCTATTCGGGGACCATTGAGGCCACGGTCGATTTGAGCGCGGCGACATGGGATGAGAAGGGGGAGGCTTCCATTGTTGTGACGCTGCCAGAGCCGACGCTGCAAAACGTTCCTGACATGACGGTTTCCGGCGTGCTTGAGGAGTACAACAATGTGCTCAATCCCATTCATGTGGAGGATGTTGATGCTTTCCAGCGTGACTGCATTGCAAAGAGCGACCAGCAGGCAAAGGAAAGTGGCCTACTTGAACAGGCAAAAGAAAGCGCACAGGCAAATCTACAGAGCCTGTTCGATGTCGCCTGCGGCAAGGATGCGTGCAAGGTTGAGGTTGAATGGGTCGATCCAGCGGTTGAGGTGAAAGGTGAATAAGAACGTCGTTTTGGCAATTGCGGCTGCGGTCGTATTGGCTTTGGCCGCGTTCGCGCTGTTCAACGCCACGGTTTTGTCGTGGGGATAGAAAGGGATAGATTGATGTTGAAGAAGAGTCTGATGTTTGCCCTGACGGGATGTCTGGTATTGGCGGGATTGGCCGGGTGTCAACAACAAAAGGATTCAGGTCCAGATTATGCGGACGACGAAGCGATGGAGATCATCGCAGACGGTTTTGAGGCGCGCTGTGACTTGGTGGACAAAGATGAGGCTGATGGCAAAGACACCTTTACGATGAAGTCATTGAAGGGGTATGTCGAAGCGGAACTTGGGCTCGATGAGAAGTTGAGAACCCGAGTTTTTGAAGACAGTGAAATGCAAGAATCGGTCCTCGCTTACATCAATACGCTCGACGACGCGCTCAAGGTTATTGAGAGTAATTCGGTAACGAGCGCGGAGTTCTATGATGAGTGGGACAAGGTATATGACGAGAGAACTTCATTGTTAAAGTTGTTTGTTGACGAGTACGATTTGAGCGTTGACGAGAAATACCAGGAGACGCTTGACGAACTTGTTGTCAATGGGGCGGCGGCAACGAAAAAGAGTCAGATTGATGAAGCTTTCGAGACGCTCATGTCGTCGGTCACCTTTGAAAAACAAAACGACGGCTATGGCCTTATTACGTATGTTGCGATTGTCGAAAACACTACGGGCGTTGATTTTGGAAACGTAAGCATGACGCTGGGCCTGTATGACGCCGACGGCGTGCGCGCTCAGGATGCGTACCTTTCGACTACATCGTGGCCCGCAGGTGAAAAAGTGAAGTTCGAGACTATTTCGGAAGTCGATGCAGCTGGGACGCGCATTTCAATTGACTATTACGAAGTCGCCGAATAGGAGCATGTCGAAAAAGATTAGAGGGGGGGGCGGTTTGACTACCGCCTCCTTCCGTCTGCCTGCGCGAAAATACCCTTGGGCAGGACGCCAAAGCTGGCAAGTCCAATCAGTGTTTAATAATGAGGATAAATCGTTGAACTTTTCAAGCGAAGGAGTTTGTCATGACTGAGGCTGCAAATAAGAAGCAACTCAAGGAGAAGAGTGCCGTTGACATCGCGGAGGCGGCGAATGCGGCGATAGAAATTGCGATGATTGCTGTCGACTTGATTCCGTGCGGCAAGGCCGTGAAATTGGTTGCCGGAGTGAAGAAGTATGCCCCTGCCGCCAAGGTGGTCGTCAGGAAGTTGCCCGATGTCGCTCCTTTTGCCAAGCAGGCTGCAGATGCGTTGCAGGATAAGGCGCCGGATGCGCTTGCGGTGGGGGCGGATAAGGTGAGGGGAGCGGTCAAGGGCGCCGCCGATGCCGCGGCTGAGAAAGGTCGCGCGGTCGGAGATTCAGTTAAGGAGAGCGTTGAAGCACGCGAGCGCGAGAAGGCTCGCAAAGCTGCTCGTCGCGCTTTGCTGGATGGGGCCGGAAATCAGATGCCTGTCGAGCAGTTCGTTCAAAACTGGGAGATCCAGAATGGCGCGGCTGTCCAGTCTGGAGATGGCTATATGGCATTTAGCGGCTGCTACGTCATCGCAACGTATGCCCATTCGGTCAAGAAGGGCGACTTCAGCAAGTTCCGTAATCTGTATGTTGGCAAGTCTGAGAGCGTGGGCGCGAGCATTCACGACGACTTAATCGGTAGGGGCAACGTGGACGTATATGCTGATGTGAAATACAAACAGCACATGTATATCTTGGTCTACCCCTGTGCACCCGACAAGCTCGATGAACTCGAGGCGTCTTTGATTACCGCACTCGATGCGGATCAGTCGTATAACAAAGCATGAGAGAGCTGATGGAACATCGCAACCATGTTGAAGGGAGATTTGAAATGGCCGATGCGCGTGATGAGGGCGGAAGCACTGTTGCGAGGATATTGATGCGCGGTTTCGAAGTTGTTTGTCAGTGTGGTGGGGACTTTATTGACGAACGCGAGCGAAGCGCAGCGTTTGCGCAATACTGCTCTGATGTTGAGGCAGCAGTGGGATCGCTTGTTGATGCGACTAATGACCGGGCTGTAATTATTCGTCTACTACGTGAATATTGGCATATTGAGGGAGATGAAGCAGAGGGGTTACTTCATGAGGAGATGAGGGTTCATGCGCCCTTGCGGCCCTTGCGGCGTTTTTTGATGGAAAGGAGGAACTATTTGCCCGTGGAGGCTGAGCGCTACTTGGAGGACAATAGGGTTAAATCGCGGTTGCGGCATGAAGCGAAGCTGTCTACCTTAACGGCAGAACAGCTCTATCGAGAAATCGAGAAGCACGGATGATGGGGGCGCTGCATCAAATAGGTGCTGGCATAACGCAAGATGGACGGAGTTCGTTTGTACCGTCGTGCATTTGGGATATTATATCCGCCCATTCTGTTGGCTGACTGGGTGATGAATACTAGCTGCAATTGTGGCCAATTCGCTCAACTTGCTCGTTGTGTTTTCAACTCAGCCGCGGCTAACGCTGCCAAGAATCGTGAGCAGGCGCTTTTTCAGATGGATGGCAAAGCGAAGGTATCGAATGGCCGTATCGACTGCGGTATGGAGACGGGATTTCATGTCGAGAGCTCGGTAAGTCGGCGCAGGACTGCCCCGAACCAGGCTCGCTCCTCCGGCCCGAGCTCTTTGAAGTCGCTCCAGTGGCTGTAGTGGCGCCAGCCCGAGAATAAACCCGATCCGAGCAACTCCACGTCCTCGCACTCTGCGATGGTTATCTCGGCGAGCGCATCTTTTCTGTCCATCTCGAACCCCAGCATCCGACAGTCATCGACGAACTCCGTCGTCCCGAATAACATGCTGTACGTCCACCACTGGAAGCGGGGCGACCACTTGCGCACAAACGACGCAAGCAACTCACTGCGTGGCGCGTCGACATCCAGCTGCTCGCCGAACCAGCGCGCATTCATGGCGCTCAGCATCACGGGCGTAAGCGGGACGGAGGCGTCACCGATCACCGAGTCGATTCCGCAGTGGGGACACAGCGCGGTGTCACCGCCATCGTCTTCGATCCAGATGGCTATTTCCTCTTTTCTGAAGATTGATCCGCAGTAGAAGCAGCCGCATTGATCGCTACGTTTTATGTCGTCCCAGTTGCACATGGAGGCCTTGCGCGCCCTCATGAGCAGCTCTTCAAGTTCATTCTCGTTTCCCATGTGGACTCCAATCGACAATGACATTTCGGATTCTACCCAGGAGTATGGCCCGAGCCGATTGGGAAGACCGACGGGGCGAGATAATGACGACAAGAGAGATCAAAAGGAGATGAAATGTCCTTCTTGGGATGGCTGTTCGGAGACGAGGGGTCAAAAGGGGGCGCAGAGCTCGCGCCGCGCGAAGTGTCGCTTACCACCGTCGGCCGCAACGAGCTCATGGGCATCAGGGACCGCGCCTTTTGTTGCTGGCGGTGCCAGCGGAATCCCTCCAGTGCCGATGGGATAGTGCTGCTCAAGGCAGCGTCTTTCAGCGTTGTTGGGCACGTCAGCTGCTTTCCCATTTTGATCGCCCTTGAGCGATACGATTTGGGTGGTTGCGGTAATTCAATGTGCGATTGCCGGAGCTTGAAAGCCTTCGTCGCTTGGGGTACATTAATTTCAGTGATGAGGCCCTGTGGACTCTAAGTGAGGCAGGGACTGGAAAAGGTCATCGTCTATTTGGACGGTGGCCTTTCTCCTTATTGAGGGGGCGGCTTACATGCAGGAGCCTAGGGAGTTCAAGACTATAGAGGAGCAACTGGACCGATTGGAGAATCGCGGGGTTAAGGTTACCGACCGTGCCGCCGCAAAGAGGTATCTGCTGAGCAACAACTATTACTCAGTGGTCAATGGTTATAAGTCCATGTTTCTGGATGGAGAAAAGAGCGTGGCAGCGCATGATGATCGCTACATCGATGGCATGACCTTTGAACAGCTGGTGCTCATTCACAGTTTTGATCGACTTTTGAGGTCGGAGACCCTACTTGCTCTCATTATCGCTGAGACCCGAATGAAGACCGCAGTGGTTTATGCGTTTTGTGACGAGCATCGTGGTTGCGACGACTACCTCAATCCGCGCTGCTATTGCAGCATGGAGGAATACGGGTCGTCTGGTTACACGCGCAATTTGATTCGGCTTCTTAGTACTCTCCAGAAGGTACATGATGGAGGGTCTGGGAAGAGTTATATCAAGCATTACATAAAAGAGCATGACGGCGTCCCACTTTGGGTGGCGGCTGGGTCATTGACGTTTGGGAATATCTCCGCGTTTTACGATATGCAGACACGTTCTGTTCAGAACAAAACATGCAAGTTGCTTTGTGAGGTTGTCGGAAAGGCGCGAATCAAGCCCAAGCGTTTGAGGTCGGTCTTGAGTACGCTCAAGGACTTTAGGAACATCTGTGCCCATGGGGAAAGGCTTTTCTGTGCACGGGAGGGAGCTCGTGGAAATCTGCGATATGTGGATATGTTCCAGGCGCTCCAAGTCGTATTGAGCGAAAGGGAATTTGAGGAGTACGTAAAAGTTCTTCGGCATTTGCTTAAGGATTTGGACGATATTCCCGGTCTTGCGAATAAAGTGCTGTCGGAAATGGGGTTCAACGGCGAAAAGCTGTCGAGTGTGAGAAGTGACGGGGCTGCCCAGTCTAACCTTGCTGCTATCAAAGAGCGAGATACCGCAAAGTTCAAGACTCACCTTAAGAGTTCGTGCGCTTCCGACGTCGTTGCCCCTTCGCTCAAAACGAACGGCAACTACGACAAGCTGCGCGCACCTTGAGGGCGACGGCGTGATCCGCGACCACTTGTTCACGCGCGATTACGAGTTCTCCTCGCCGTCCGCTGCCTCGTCGGTGGTGTGTGGCTACTCCACGAGCGGAAACGTAAAATGGCAGGCCGCGGACGGTGTGCAGTTGAAGGACCTGTAGCGCTCGTGGCGACTAATCCGCTTGCTGGGGACTGGGCTTGAATCCAGTGGGCGCCCGCGTATCTTTATCTCAGTCATGACGCCCTGTGGACTCTAAGTGAGGCGGGGCCGGAACAGGCCATCGTCCATTTGGATGGTGGCCTCTCTCTTTGCAAGGGCGATGTGAAATATGCTTGCAAGTTGTATATCCAGTACGCAAAGTCTGTTTGCAAGTTGTAGAAAACAAGACCTAAAAGTGATTGTAAGTTGTAGAACGCAGTCAGAAAGCTGGGATAATAGTTCGCAGGATCTTCGATCTGATTCCCGCTGAGCTCAACACACAGTCCAAGCGTTTTGCCTTTGGGCATATCGAGGGGGAGTCTCGCTTTGATCGCTATGACAACGACTTTATGTGGTTGGTCGATGCGGGGATCGCGATTCCGGCGTGCAACGTCGATGAGCCGAGGTATCCGTTGGAGCTTTCGGTTGATTCCTCGTACTTCAAGCTGTTCTTGTCCGACGTTGGCCTGTTGACGTATCTTGCCGGCATGGATGTTGTGCGGGATTTGCTGCTGGATTGGACGGATATCAATTTCGGCTCGATCTATGAGAACTACGTTGCGCAGGAGTTGGTGGCGCGCGGCCTGTGCCATCCTGCACCTGATCGGCATGCCTTTTTCTATCGCTCCAGGAAACTGGGAGAGCTTGATTTTGCGTTTGAAAGCTCGGACCATCGCGCGGTGCCGCTCGAGGTCAAGTCGGGCAAATCATACCGACGGCATAGCCTCTCTCCAAGACGCTTGAGATTGACAATTTTGGCATTGAGCGTGCGATCGTGCTGCATGAGGGCAATGTGGAGACGGATGGCAAGGTTGCCTACCTTCCGATGTATATGACCATGGTGCTGGATTGACGTTTGGCCAATGGGCCGTGTCTTGAATCTGACCCCTTGAATCTGACCGTCAGGCATCCCCTCACGTACAACATTACTGACAATGTAACTGATGCAATAACTGACGGCTGGTGAATTTATAACTGAGGCATCCTGGCGCAATCGCTTAGGGAGATCTTGGTGTTCCCTTGGTCGTTTGTCATGGATGGCGCGTAAGGCATTGCGGACGACGGAAACCCTTGAGGCCACATTGCCCCACAAGAAAGCGCGCGGTGGCTTCGAAAAGCTCGCCGCGCGCGTTGGGGGGCGTGTCCTATGATGTGACCGCCGGTGGGACACTGCCGACAAAAGCGGCTAGCGGCGCTTTTTCAACGCGGCCGCGATCCCCAGCAAGGCTGAGGCGCTCCAGGCAAGCGGTGTTGCAAATGCGGTGACATCGCCTGTTTGCGGCAGCCCGCCGGTCGGTTTGCGGCTGGGCTTGGTAGATGCGTTGCCGCCGGGCTTCTCGCCGGGGTTCGGCTGCGGCGCCGGATTCGGGCTGGGATCGGGGCTCGGCTCGGGCTCCGGTTGCGGCTGGGGTTCCGGTTGCGGCTCCGGTTCGGGCTGAGGCTCAGGCTCCGGCTCAGGCGCTGGCGCGGGAATCTTCTCAAAGAGCGCCTCAACCACTACATCGCCTTGCGCCGTATCGTCCTTGGCAACCTCAACCGTCATAGCGGCCGTGGGATCGTTCACCTCGACGGTGGACCCGCCCTTGGTGACGGATGCGATGCGGTAACCGGCATCGGGGGTCACCGTAAAGACGGTCGCTTCTCCATCGGCCTGGCTAAAGCCCTCGGGCGAGATGGTGCCGCCCGCGCCGGCGCGGCCCACGGTACCGAAGGAGCTGAGCCCATCGGCTTGCAGGGTGATATCGAGCTTGTCCAGTCGCGGTGATTTGCCCTGAGGTCCCGTAAAGACAAGCGTGGATGTGCCGGGCTTGTTCACGGTGAAGGTGAACGTCGCGGTGCGGTAGGCGTTGGCATCGGTATCGCCCGCCGCCTGCTCGCCCGCCTGGATGATGGGGTCGCCCGTGTTGGCGTCCGCCCAAACGACCTTATTGCTGTTGGAGCCGCTCATGTAGCGCAAGACGGCACGGTAGGTGCCGGCGCGCTCGACGCTGAACGGAATGGAAACGGTGTCTTTCTCGCCCATCGAATCGATGAGCTTGCCCAGGCTGGCGTCGGGGCGGTCCTGCACAACCATGGGCCAGCCGTTGTCGCCGGTCGGATCGTTGTGCAGGCTGGCTAGCTCGAACTCTATGGTAGAGGTGGTGTCAACGATGCTCGGGAACACAAACGGGTCGGCGTCGGTGTAGGCGCCGCGACCCTCGAGGCCGGCCTTCGCGTGCTCCAGGCCCTTGATGGCGTCGAAGATGCCGTCCGCGGCGGGGCTGCTTTGGCTGGCCACGCCACGCGCTGCAATGAGGGCGCGCTCAAAGGTCCTGGCGCTGGCGGCGGTGTACTGGCCGGCGTTGGGAACTGCGGCCTCAGCCGCGCCGATGGCCTCCTTGAGCTTTTCGAGCGTGTAGTTGCTCTCGCGGTCCTTGATGGTCACCGTGACGTTGTCTTTGGTGCCAAGCACCAGATTGCTGGGCGATATGGCCTGCATGGTAACGGAGAACTGCGCGTCGCCCACGGTGCTCGAACCCTCCGAACGCTTGGTGCGCACGGTGACGGTTTTGCTCTGCTCGCCTGCGTTGAACGTGACCTTTTTGGACTCAGTGTCGAAATCCCCCTGAACGGCGGAGCCGGGTTCGAAGTTCACCATGACCTCCGCGGTGCCCGTGGTGCCGCCTGTGCGGCGAATCTCCAGCTCATAGGTGGAATCCTCGTCCATGGTGATCTGCGTTTCGGCAAAATCGAGCATGCCCGCCCCGTGGTTGTTCAGCACGCCGACGGCATCCAGGCCAATGGCCCGTCCGTTATCCGCCAGCACCTCGACGGTGACGGTATGTTGGCCGTCGGCAAGCGTGTCGGATTCATACAGAACGGCGCTGGTTTGGCGCTTGTCGGCGTGGGTGTCGATTTCGAAGGGGGTCCCGTTGTCGATGGTGATCTTTGCCTTGCCGTGGTTTGGATCCACGGTGCCAATCAGCACAAACTTGGTCCCATCGAAGGTGAACGATGCCGTGGCGCCTTTTTGGTGGGTCCACATGCTCGTCCCGTTGACGAATTCCGTTTTGGCCTCGGGGTTCCACGAGCCGGTGGTGGTCATGCCGCCTTCACCGGTGTTGTCGATGGTCGTCATGCCCTCGGGGATGGGCGTGGGCGTTTCGAAGGACTTGGTGGTTTTGTAGGCGCCGACCTCGGAGATCTGCGCGGTTTTGCCGTCGAGCGTGGTGAGGTCGATTTTGATGGCGGTGGATTTTACCAGCGCGCCGCGCACCAGGCGCTTGGCGCCCACGGTGCCGCCCTTGCCGTATGGAACCCAGGCGCCCTGCGCGTCTTTATAGGAGACGGTGAAGCCCGAGATGCGCTGGCCGTTTTGGATGGCTTCCTCAAAGGAGACGACGTTGAACGAGCGTGCCTCGGGAAACTCGACCACGAGGGACTGCGTGCCATGGGAATCTTTGGCGCTCCAATACGTCGCGTCGTCGCCGTCGAGAACCTTGCCCGGCCCGTATGCCTTGCTGTCGTTCCACGCGCTGGTTGCCTTGGCCGTCGCGGCTGCGCGCCCGTCTTTCGCGCGCGTGAGGTCATCGGAGAAGCTCTGCTGGACGTTGCTGCCAAATTCGAGCGCGCGCTGCTTGATCGCAGGATCCACGGTGCCCTGATCGTTGGGTGGGATGTTGAGGAGCAGCGGCGTGCCGTGACCCACGGAGTTGAAGTACATGTTGCTCAGCTCAGTGAGGGATTTGGGCACCTTTTGGTTGTCGTGCCAGAACCAACCGGCGGTGATGCGAGCGTCGGCCTCGGGCATGATCCAGTTTTGGCCGTCCGGGGCGCCCACGCTCACATCGGCACCCACCACGGGATCGCGCGTGATGTTCTTGTCCCATGCGACCTCGGTGGAACTGGAGGTCCAGTCGTCGCGCATCTTCACGCGGTTCCATGAGGTGTCGCCTGCCAGGCCGTGCTCGTTGCCGACCCATCGGACGTTGGCCTGCTGGCCGCACTGGAATAAGATGCAGTCCTCGCCCTCAAGCTCCTTGATGGTTTTGGCAAAGCGCTCGAAGTCGTAGTCTTGCGCATCGGCGCCGGAGCCCTTGGCCCCGTCCATCCAGACTTCGACGAATTTGCCGTGGTTGCCGTATTTGCTGTTGCCGAGGATCTCACGGAGCTGTCCGTCGTAGAAATCGTTGTAATTGTTGGCATCTCCGTCGTCGTTACCGTAGCGAGGCTCGTGGATGTCCCAGGGGGAGAGGTACAGCCCCATGTCGAGGTTTTGCGCCGTGCACGCGCGGGAGAGTTCGGCCAGCACGTCGATCTTGCTCGTGGTGCTTCCCATGTCGTAGTCGGTGGAGGCGCTGTCCCAAATGCAGAAGCCGTCGTGGTGCTTGGCGGTGACGATGAGTCGCTGGAAGCCCGCGTCCTTGATCATCTTCACGTAGCCATCAGCGTCGAAGTGCTGCAGGCGGCTCATGTATTCAGTGGCGGTGGGCACCTTGGTCCCATCGGGCTTGGTGGTGCCGTAGTCCTCGCCCCACTCCTTGCCCGAGAATGTGTTGGGCCCAAAGTGGCAAAATGCTGCCAGCTCCTCCTTGGCATATTGATATTGACCGGTGTTTGGCTTGACATCGTCTTGGGTAGGGGCTGTGGTCTCGGTGTTCGAGAGGCTGTCGTCCGTGATCCATGTTTCGGCGAATGCCGCTGTTGGGAGCGCGAGTGACGAGCAAAGGCCTGCCACAACGGCGATTCTTGCAAGGTTGCCGCGACGCATCGTTCTCCTATCCTGTGCCGCCGGTATTTCCGGCGGGTCCCCGTGTGCTGCGCAGGCGCATATGCTGTGAAACACACCCATATAGTTGGAAGTTTGAATGACTCCGGGAGCATTTCCGCCATGATTCGGCATACGGTTGTTTTTTTCGGGTAAACGGCAAACGGCCGCTGGGGCGTGCATGCGGCTCACAAGCTTGCTTGCCGCATTATTGGGGTTTGGCCAACTGCGTGAAATCATATGAAACGCGCTCGGTTTTCAGGGTTTGCGTTCGCGCCGTGATGGGTCCTGTAGACTGAGGGTGGTGACGTGCGGGGCGTTTCATGAGGGGAGTGCGGTGATGGTTCGGCGGACGCAGTCGGAATTTGCGCACTACATGTATGTGCTCGAGTGCGGAGACGGAAGTCTCTACACCGGCTATGCCGTCGATGTCGCTGCGCGCTTGGAGGCGCATCGGGCGGGCAAGGGCGCCAAATACACCAAATCGCATGCACCGATTCGGCTGCTCGCGCAGGCTCGGTTCTATTCCAAACAGCGCGCCATGAGCGCGGAGGCTCTGTTCAAGCGGCTTTCCCGCGATGGGAAAGAAGTGCTGATCTCTGCTGCCGCGCAAGAACCCTTTGAGGACGTATTGCGAGAGAGGTTGCCTGGCTTTGGCCAGGATACGGCGAGTGAGTTTGTACGTCGAAGCCTGGCGACTCACGTGGACGAGGCGTACGGTGACTTCATGGCCCGGCTTATCCCTGCAGTCCCGTGCTGCCGTGTGGTTGGCGTGCGCACCCCGGAGATACGCCGCATCGCGAGGGAGCTCATGCACCGGGACGATGCCGCTTCCTTTTTGCAGTCGCTGCCGCATCGCCTGTTTGAGGAAAACCAAGTACACGCGTTGGCGATCGGCTTCGAGCGCGCGTATGAGGCGGCGCTTGTGCAATATGAGGCGTTTTTGCCATACGTCGACAACTGGGCGACGTGCGACCAGCTGCCCGTCAAGGTGCTGGCACAGCGTCCTGAGCAAACGCTTTGCGCTGTTGACCGATGGCTTGAATCGGGGGCATGCTACACCGTGCGCTTTGCGATTGGGGTGCTGATGCGGCTGTATCTGGATGATCGTTTTGAGCCGCGTTTTCTTCAAAAGGTCGCCGACGCCCGACTGCCCGGATCGCGGGCGCGCCCTGAACCCGAGTCTGATGCGTACTACGTGGACATGATGCGCGCCTGGTATTTTGCCGAGGCGTTGGCAAGGCAGGAGTCTTGTGCGTTGCCGTTTTTCGTCAAACAGGGTTCGTCCGCGCTGCTGGATGAATGGACGCGGCGCAAGGCGATCCAAAAGGCAGTCGAGAGCAGGCGGATTCCAGCGGAGCTCAAGGGTCTGCTGCGCTCGTGTCGATGATGCGAACGATTCTTCCTACAGGTCGTTACAGGTCGTCCACCAGCGCGGTGCTCTTGGCGTAGGCGGTGCTCTTCGCCTCGAAGAAATCGGTTTTCACCATGTTGGCGTTGGAGTATTGGCTCACCCATGCCATGTCGTCGGGCTCGCTGCGGTAGCCCTCGTAGAGCTGGCCGAACCCCAGCGAGCTCCAACGCAGGTTGCCCAGGTACTTGATATAGCCCTCGACCATATCGCCCGTGAGGCCGCCGATCGCGTCGCCCAGCACGTAGCGGCCCCAGGCGATCTCCTGGCGCACGCCCTCCTCGAGCATCTGCCGGAGCATCCCGACGTTTTCGCTGGTGAACAGCTGCGGTTCCTCCTTTTGCAGCTCTAGGATGATGTTGCGGAACAGCCAGAGGTGCGTGTTCTCGTCGCGGTTGATGTAGCGGATCTCCTGCGCGCTGCCGGGCATCTTGCCCATGCGCGCCAGGTTGTAGAAGAACATGAAGCCGGAGTAAAAGTACACGCCCTCCAAAATGAAGTTCGCCATGAGGACGCGTAGGAACGTGCGGGCGTCGCGGCGCTCCTGGAACTCGTTGTAGAGGTTGCCGATGAACGTGTTGCGTGCCAACAGGTGCTCATCGGTTTTCCACTGATAGAGGATCTCGTTGCGCTTGGCCGGGTCGCAGATGGTGTCGAGCATGTAGGAGTAGCTCTGCGAGTGCACGCTTTCCTGGAACGCCTGGATGGACAGGCAGAGGTTCACCTCGTTGGCGGTGATGTACTCGGCGATGTTGGGGAGGTTGGCCGACTGCAGCGAATCGAGGAACACCAGGAAGGAGAGGATCTTGTCGTACGCGGCGCGCTCTGCGGGCGTGAGGCGCGGGTAGTCCTTGACGTCTTGGGTGAGGTTGATCTCCTCGGGGATCCAAAAGTTGTTCATGGCCTGGCGGTACCAGCTCGAGACCCAGGGGTACTTCATGTTGTTGAAGTCGTTGAGGTTGGTGGTGTTGCCGCCGATCATGCGGCGATCGCGCACGTCGAGGTTACCATCGGGGTTGAAGAGGGGCTTTTTGACGAGGGTGTCGTGTTCGGCGAGGGTCATGGTGGGTCCTTTCGAGCGCGCGCGAGGGCGGCGGGATAGTCGGTGGTTTTAGTATACGATATGAAAACGGAAGCATTTTCCGTTATCCTAAAACATACGAGATAGAGATAGCAATGCGCATATCACCACAAGATATGGTGGTATGCGCAGCTTATGCCACAAGGGGACAACATGACGAACATCGAGTTCATCACGAAGCGCGACGGGCGTCGCGAACGCTACGACGGCGGAAAGATCATCGAGGCGATGCGCCGGGCGTTTGAGGATGCGGCGTCGGGTGGGCCGGCGGCTGCAGTCGCGGCCGCAGCCGCCTCGGCGTCTACCGAGGCGGTGCCGGCTGGCCGCGCGGGCACTTCGAACGATTCCGCCGTGTGCGCCGAGGAACTCTCAGCGCTTCTGGCCGATGTCGAAGCGGCGATGGAGCGCGAGTCGATCGAGAACGTGGAAGACGTCCAGGACTTGGTGGAGCGGGCGCTTATGGGACGCGGGCATTTCGACGTGGCGAAATGCTATATCCTCTACCGTCATGAACGGGCCGAGCGGCGTGGCGGGCGGCATGAGCTCGTACGGACCGTTGCGGGCACCGCCGCCGTGCAAGATGGGATACATTCCGCCGCCTCCGCGTCCGCCGATGATTGCACCGATGACTTCGCCCGAGAGCTTGACGCAACACTTGCACGCATTCAGCGTGATTATCCCGACGCCGCCTACGACCTTGCGTTGCTTGCCGCCCGATTCCGCGCCGTGACGGCGGCCGGGCAGAATCGCTCCGAGCGCATGGACGCCTTGATTCGCGCGGCAGTTGAGCTGACGAGCCAGGAGGCCCCGCGCTGGGAGATGATCGCCGCCCGCCTGCTCTCGCTTGCGTTTAGCCGCACGTTGGCCGCGACTCGCGCCCGTCTTGGTATCGCGTCCTTCTCCGAGTTGGTGCGCCATCTGACCGACGCCGGTCTCTACGGCAGCTATATCCTGGGTGCCTACAGCGCTGCCGAGCTCGATGAAGCGGTCGGCTTCATGGTGCCCGAGCGCGACGAGCTGTTCACCTATTCCGGTCTCGACCTGCTCATCCAACGGTATGTGATCCATGCGCACGACCACACGCCGCTCGAGAGCCCCCAGGAGATGTTTTTGGGCATCGCGCTGCATCTCGCCATGAACGAGGATCCCGCGCAGCGCCTCACCTGGGTGAAGCGCTTCTACGACATGCTCAGCCGCCTCGAGGTCGCCATGGCCACGCCCACGCTGAGCAACGCCCGCAAGCCCGACCACCAGCTCTCCAGCTGCTTCATCGACACGGTGCCCGACAGCCTGTTGGGGATCTACCGCAGCATCGACAATTTCGCCCAGGTGAGCAAATACGGCGGCGGCATGGGCATGTACCTGGGCAAGGTGCGTGCCACGGGCGGCTCCATCCGCGGTTTCGAGGGCGTTGCCGGCGGCGTGATCCGCTGGATCCGCGTCATCAACGACACCGCGGTGGCGGTGGACCAGCTCGGCATGCGCCAGGGCGCCGTGGCGGTGTACCTGGATGCCTGGCACCGCGACCTGCCCGAGTTCCTCAACCTGCGCACGAACAACGGCGACGACCGCATGAAGGCGCACGACGTCTTCCCGGCCGTGTGTTACCCGGACCTGTTCTGGCGCATGGCCGAGGAGAGCCTCGACCAGGACTGGCACCTCATGTGCCCGCACGACATCCTCTCAATCAAGGGCTACGCGCTCGAGGACAGCTATGGCGAGGAGTGGGAACGTCGCTATCTCGACTGTGTGGCGGACCCGCGCATTCCCAAGCGGACGGTGCTGCTCAAAGACCTGGTGCGTCTCATTCTCAAAAGCGCGGTGGAAACGGGAACCCCCTTTGCCTTCATGCGCGACACCGTGAACCGCGCGAATCCCAACTCGCATGCGGGCGTGATCTACTGTTCGAATCTCTGCACCGAGATCGCTCAGAACACGAGCGCGATCGAGGAGGTGTCGCGCGAGGTCGTGACTGCCGAGGGCGACACGGTCGTGGTGACCACCACACGCCCGGGCGATTTCGTGGTGTGCAACCTGGCGAGCCTATCGCTGGGGCGCCTGCCTGTGGAGGACGACGAGGCCATGGGCCGCGTGGTCGAGACGGCGGTGCGCGCGCTGGACAACGTCATCGACCTGAATTTCTACGCGCTGCCCTATGCGCGCCTCACCAACCATTGTTACCGCTCGATCGGCCTGGGTGTGTCGGGCTATCACCATATGCTCGCTCGCCGTGGCATCTCCTGGGAGAGCGATGAGCACCTGGCGTTCGCCGACGAGGTGTTCGAGCGCATCAATTACCATGCGATCCGCGCGAGCGAGCGCCTGGCCGAGGAGCGCGGCGCCTACGAGCGCTTTGAGGGCAGCGATTGGCAAACGGGCGCGTACTTCGCCAAGCGCGGATACTGCCCCCAGTCCGCCGCCGGGGCCACCTCGCCGGCCGCCGATTCCGCTTTGGGCGACAGATCCGTCCCGGGCGTCCCTGCCATTCGAGAGGGCTCCATGGGATCCGACCGTTGGGCCGAGCTTGCAGCGCGCGTGGCCGAGCGCGGCCTGCGCAACGCCTATCTGCTGGCCATCGCACCCACAAGTTCAACGTCGATTTTGTCGGGTACCACGCCGGGCATCGACCCCATCATGCGCAAGTTTTTCCTGGAGGAGAAGAAGGGCGCCATGCTGCCGCGCGTGGCCCCGGACCTCTCGCCGCAGACCTTTTGGTACTACAAGCCGGCGCACTACATCGACCAGGCCTGGAGCGTCCGTGCCGCCGGCGTGCGCCAGCGTCACATCGATCAGGCGCAGTCGATGAACTTCTACATCACCAACGATTACACGCTCCGTCAGGTGCTGAATCTCTACATCGAGGCATGGCGCGACGGTGTGAAAACCGTCTACTACGTGCGGAGCAAGTCGCTTGAGGTCGAGGAGTGCGAGTCCTGCTCGGCGTAAGAGCCTGATTGTGTGCAAGCGGGTGCGAAAGGTGGGCCTGCCGCCTTTCCGCACCCGTTTCGTTCTTCAGCTAAAAATGCATAAGCGTTTGCCAGTTCATTAACTAAGGCAGTTGTTTTGTATTTTATTTCCTCCTGTTTGAACTGGGGAACCGTTGGCCGATAATAACCTACCTTTCACATACTAGGCAAACATAACGCATACATCTTTTGTCAAAATGAATATTGTTGGAGGTGTTCTCAGCGCGCGGAGAACATGCGCCGTATGCCGGGAACGCCGCGTGCCCACAGGAGATGTGCCCGTGGGCGCGCAAGCGAGTCTGTGGGAAGGAAGGATGACATGCGAATCAGGATGACGGCCGTGCGGGGCATGGGTGCCTGCGCGCTTGCGGCGGTGTTGGCGCTCGCCTCGCCCCTGCAGGCGCTTGCATGCACGCAAGTCTACGTCGGAGCAGGCCAGACGACGACGGGCGACACCTATGTGGGGCGCTCGGAAGATTACGCGCCCCGGCACGCCAAGGCGTTTGGCGTCTCGGAGCCGCGCGTCAACCCGACGTACACCTCGGAGGAGTCTGATTTCAACCGGACGTTCACGGGGACCACGTATCGCTACACCTACGTGCGCGACCTCGCCAGTGACTGGGATGGGCATCCGTATGCCTATTCGGAGGCGGGCACCAACGAGAAGGGCGTGAGCGTTTCCGCGACTCTCTCCACCGACTACAACGACGGTATCGCCAAGCTCGACCCGCTGTGCAACCCCGATAATCCCAACGGCAAGACGACGGGCATCGGTGAGTTCAACATCACCGATGTGGTGCTCGGTGAGGCGGATAGCGCGCGTCGTGGCTGCGAGATTTTGGGCGGCATCATCGACCAGTACGGTGCCAACGAGTGCAACCAGGTCATCATCGCGGATGCGTCCGAGACGTGGGTGTTCCAAATGCTGTCGGGCCATCAATGGCTGGCGCTCAAAATGGGGCCCAACGATGTGTCCGTCAACCCGAATATGGGCAACCTCCAGTTCAAGGTCAATTTGGATGATACGGCAACGTGTTTGCACTCCGCCGATGTGGTGAAGCTTCCTCAGGATGCAGGGCTGCTCAAGACCTTCGACGATGGCACGCCCAATATTGCGGCCACCTATGGCGAGGCCGATAGCGGGGCGGGCCAGAACACCCGCTATGCTCAAGGTCGCGCGTACTTTGGAGCGCCGCTATCCGAGGGGTCGGACTACGCCGTCAACGATAAGGGGCAGGTTGCCTCGATTGCGAACCCGCAGCTCACGTTTGCGCCATCCAAGAAGATCGACACCTTCACCGCGCTTCGGTCGCTCGCCGCGCGCGGAGAGCAAGTCGACAGCCTGAATGCGAATCTCAATCCCAATCTGTATGCCATTGGCAACAACCGCACGGTTGAGAACCACATCTTCCAAATCCGCGATGGCCTGACACCCGATATCGCCACGGTGCAGTGGGAGGCGCTGTCGCGTGCCGAGTTCAGCCTGTTCTTGCCGAGCTACTCCGCCGTGTTGACCGAGGTTGACCAGAGCTACTACCCGTCCTCAACCGAGCTGCCCGACGCCCACCAGGGCGATCAGGGCAAAGACAGCGTGGATGCGGCGTTGCAGGCGGAGCCCGAGCATGTGCTGGACTACGTGCTGATGGACATCAACACACTCGCCTACAACAATCGCGAGGCGTGCGCCGAGGGCGTGCGCGGTTATCTGGATGCCCTGCAGCGCTCGATTATCGAGCAGCAGGAGCGTGTTGACGAGATTATGATCGCGACGCCGGCCGCTTCGCGCTCCGAGGTCGCGAACACCTTGTTTGCGCAGATAACCGAGGAGTCCTACGCAAAGTGCAAGACGATGCTCGATGAGCTGCGCGCCTACGTGAAAGCGGGCGACACCGCGTCCAAGTTCGTCCCGAGCGACTACGATCCGGCGACGGGCGGGCTGCGCACGCCGCTGGTGTATGCGGGCGCTGTGGTCGAGCCGGTCATTGTGAACCATCCCGCTTCGGTGGCATGCGAGCAGGGGGGCGCGCGTTGACGACTTGGCTGTTGTGGCCACGGCCAACGATGGCGTTGCCGGTACTGATGCGCTGTTGAGCTATGAATGGCAGCGCAAGGATGCCGCGACGGGTGAGTACCAGGCGATTGCGGATGCCACGAGCGCCGCGTTGCCGGTTGATACCACAGCGGTCGGCACGACGACCTACCGCGTGAAGGTGACGAATGCCGCAGGGCTCTCGGTTTTGTCGAACGAGTCGACTGTGACGGTGAAACAGCCGGCTGCGGGGCAGTCCGAGCAGAAGCCGGCCAAGAAGCCGACGCCGGGCAAGCTCGCTCAGACGGGCGATGCCGCGAGCTTTGCCGTGGCGGGTCTCGGTATGGCGGGCCTGGTTGGTTTGGCGATTGGCGCGAGGGTACGTCGCCGCAGCTAGGCGCTGATCCGCGCGGTGTGTGGCCGTACGGTCATAGATGCGGGGCGCTCGGGTAGGCTGCATGCCGCCCGAGCGCCCCGCGCTGTTGTGGCGCGCTGCTCGCTACTCCACGGTGGTGGGGCGATTCTGGCCGGCTGGGCTGATGGTGCACACGCTGCCACAGGTACGGGTGAGGGTGGCGCTCGACCCCAGCTCGTTGTCGAGCGCGGCTCCCAGCGCTTCGGCCAGCGCGCGCACCGCCAGGCTCGGACGGTTGTTCTCTTGCGAAATATGCATCGCCACCAGCCTCTCGGTGCGCTCGGTCACAAGCTCTTGCGCGGCTTGGGCGGCCTGGTCGTTGGAAAGGTGGCCGCGCGTCGAGGCGATGCGGTCCTGGAGAACGCGCGGATAGTCGCCGCAGCGAAGCATTGGGATGTCATGGTTGCTTTCGAGCGCAAGGATGCGCGTGTCGTGCAGGCAGCGCAGGGCCTCGGCACCCAGGATGCCGGTGTCGGTGGCGTAGCCGATGGCATCCCCCTCGCAGGAAAAACGGAAGCCCACGGGGTTCACGACATCGTGAGAGGTTGAAAACGTCCGCACGCGGATGCCCGCAATCTCGAGCGTATCTCCCGGTGCGAAGGTGCGAAAGGGCAGGCAGCTGAGATAGGGTCGGGTATCCGTGGTGCCCTCGCTCGCGTAGAGCTCGCCGTTCCACCGTTTGCACCAAACGGAGATGCCGCCCACGTGGTCGGAGTGCTCGTGGGTCAACACAAGCGCGCGCACGCAGCGCTCGTCCAGGCCGAGCTCGCCCATGCGCTTCAAGACTTCGCGGCGCGAAAAACCGTTATCGATCATGATGAGGCCCTGTGGCCCCTCCACGAGCGCGCAGTTGCCCTTGGAACCGCTGCCGAGGATATGCAGGCGCAGGCAGTGCGGCCTCGATGTGATGGAAGCGGCTGAATGGCCGGCGGTGGCAGGTGAGCTGTACGCAGATAGCGTCATGATGGGGTCCTTCACGTTACAATACGGTCGCAAGAATGGGCGCAGGCGCGCCCGCATGAACTGGCTGGCAGAACAAGGCGAGAGGTCGACGCATGGCATCTGTTTCTCAACACTACGCGCGGCGGACGGCCTCGGGCGTGCGGGCGGATGCGGGGACGCGCAACGAGCTCGCCGCTCCGGTGGTCCTTATGGTATCAGGTGGTGCGGACTCGACGGCGCTGCTTCTGATGGCGTGCACCGCCGCCCTCGATATACAGGACGGTCGGGGTCCGGCGCGCATCGCTCGCGAGCGGCTGCACGTGCTGCATGTGAACCATCATCTGCGCGGCGCCGCCTCCGATGCCGATGAGGCGTTTGTGCGCGCGCTGTGCGAGCGCCAGGGCTTGCCGCTGTGCGTGGAGCACGCGAACTTTGCGGATATGGGCGGGCAGAACCTGGAGGGGGCCGCACGCGAGGTGCGCTATGCCGCTGCCCGTCGCTACGTGCGTGATCTGTCACGCGCGGCGGGCACGCGCGGGTCGGCGGCGCGGATTCTCACGGCGCATACGGCCAGCGATCGAGCCGAGACGTTTTTCATGAACGCCATCAAGGGATCGGGTCCAGCGGGGCTCTCGAGCATCCCGCGTCGCCGCAACATCATCGTGCGGCCACTGCTCGATTACACACATGAGGAGCTGGTGCGATACCTGGAGGTCACCGGCCAGGCGTGGCGCGAGGACGAAAGCAACGCCGACACTTCCTACCTGCGCAATTTTGTACGTCATCGGCTTGTGCCGGTGGCCAGCGAGCGCAATGCGCACTTGGCGCGCAGCATCGGGGCGGCGTGCGATATTTTGGGTGACGAGGACGCCTTCATGGCGCAGCTGGCGGGGCGTTCCTTGCGTTCTTGCACGCGCGATGAGCGTCCGGGCTGCCTGGTGCTCGACGCCGCCCGTCTCGCGGCGGCCGAGGTCGCCATCGCCCGGCGCGTCGTGCGCATGGCCGTGCTGCGCTTGGTGCCCGAGGCGCGCCTGGAGATGCGCCATGTCGAGGCGGTGCTCGCGTGTGTGGCTGCGGGCGCCGGCTCGCTGACACTGCCGTTGGGACTTGATGTGCGGATGGAGTTCGGCGTGCTCACGCTGCGGACGCGCGCGGCTCGCGAGGAGCTGGGCTGCGGCTGGCTGACAGTGCCGGGCAGCATGGCGCTGGCGAACCAGGCCGTGCTGGCGGCCGAGATCCTGGCGATTCCGCGCAGTGCGGATCCGGTGCGTGCCGCGCGTGACGTGGCGGACGGCGCCGACGGCGTTCGCGTGCAGACGGTGCTCGTGGACGCATTGGCCCTCGGCTATGGCGAGGGTGAGGTGTGCGCCGCAATGATGGGCGAGCAGCGCGATGCACGCCGCCTTGCCGCGCCGGTGCGCCTGTGGGTGAGTGCCCCGGCGGCAGGCGACACGTTGTGTCCCATCGGCATGCAGGGGCGTCGCAAAAAACTCTCCGACCTGCTGGGCGAGGCGCGCATCCCGGTTGCCGAGCGCCCCTGCGTGCCAGTGGTGCGCACCGCGCCCGTCGGCGAAATCGTGTGGGTCGCCGGCGTTCGGCTGGACGAGCGGTTCAAGTGCACGCCTGCCACGCGCTTTGCGCTCAAGCTCACCATGACGAGCGTGGGGTAGGCGCTCTCGCATGTGCGATCTCTCGCATGTGCGAGGTGCATGCTCGCATCTCCGCGCAGGGGATATGGGCAAAGCGGCCGTGTGGGGCATCGCCGCGATCCCGTTTTTGCCGGGGCGCCGCTTTGGGCTCGTCATCCGCGCAGGCCGCCGCACCCCGCCCTCGCGACGTGCGCGCGGTTCGTCAAAAGATGCACATCCTTTGGCCCCACTTCGCTGATAAAATTGACGATTCCCCGTTTGCCGTGGTCTGTGGGGCCGCGATGGGGGTATGCTGCAAACATTCGGTATTCCTAGCGCGAGAAAGGTCAGCCATGCACACCAATCACCCCGACGTCGAGTCCGTCCTGTTCTCCGAGGAGGACATCGCTGGGATCGTCAAGCGCCTCGGCGAGGAGATCACGCGCGATTACGCCGGTAAGGACCTCGTGCTTATCGCCGTGCTGCGCGGTGCCGTCGTGTTCATGGGCGACCTGATGCGCGCGATTGAGACCAAGTGCGCCATCGACTTCATGGCCGTGTCCAGCTATGGCGACGGCGTGAAGTCCTCGGGCATCGTGCGCATCATCAAGGATCTGGACATCGACATCCAGGGTCGCGACGTGCTGATCGTCGAGGACATCCTGGACTCGGGCCTCACCCTCAAGTACCTCATGAAGAACCTGGCCAGCCGCAAGCCCGCCTCGCTCGAGGTCTGCACCTTCCTGTGGAAGGACGTCGAGGGCAAGCAGGCTGCGATCGAGCCCAAGTACGTGGGCACGCATTGCCCCGACGCCTTCGTGGTGGGCTATGGCCTGGATTATGCCGAGCGCTATCGTAACCTGCCCTACGTGGGCATCCTCAAGCCGGAGGTTTACTCGTAAGATGACATGTTCTGACCATTTCGATTCCGCCGTCGTGGCCCTCGCGGCCGACGGCGGTTCTCATGAGGACGACGGCGCCTCGACGCCCGGAGGCGGCGGCACGGGCGGTGGCCCCACGCCGCCGTTTGGCTCCAAGCCGCCCACGCGGGGGCAGGGTTCCTCGCGCGTGAACTGGCTGTATTTGCTGCTCGCCTTGATGCTTGTGATCTACCTGGTCTTCAACATGGGCGTGCAGATTGGCGGTCCCAAGCCCGTTGAACTCCCCACCAGCGAGTTCGTGAGCGCCGTGAAGGACGACCGCGTGAAGGAGGCCACCTACACGGTGGTGGACGGCACCGTCAAGGGCTCGTATTGGAAAAGCGAGAAAGACGAGGGCGACCAGGATAAGCTCGTCACGTTCACCTCTACGTACGTGGGTTCCGATTCGCTGGCCGAGCTCATGGCGCGACACCCGAGCACCAAATATGTGGTGGACACCAAAGACCCCAACGCGTTCATGGGCCTGGTCATCGCCGTGGTGCCAACGGTGCTGCTGGTGGGCGTGATGGTCTACTTCATGCGGCAAATGATGGGCGCGAACAACAAGACGATGCAGTTCGGCAAGACGAACGCCAAGACCAACGAGGCCACGCGCCCCAAGGTGAAGTTCAAGGATGTCGCCGGTATCGATGAGGCGGTCGAGGAGCTTGAGGAGGTCCGCGACTTTTTGGCCGAACCCGAGCGCTTCCAGAAGCTCGGCGCCAAGATTCCGCGTGGCGTGCTGCTGGTTGGCCCTCCCGGCACAGGCAAGACGCTGCTCGCCAAGGCCGTCGCCGGCGAGGCGGGCGTTCCATTCTTCTCGATTTCCGGCTCCGATTTTGTGGAGATGTTCGTGGGTGTGGGTGCCTCCCGCGTGCGCGACCTCTTCCAAAAAGCCAAAGAGCAGGCGCCCTCGATCATCTTTATCGATGAGATCGACGCGGTGGGTCGTCAGCGTGGCGCCGGCCTGGGCGGCGGTCACGATGAGCGCGAACAGACGCTGAACCAGCTGCTCGTGGAGATGGATGGCTTCGAGGATTCCGAAAACGTGATCCTGATCGCCGCCACTAACCGTCCCGACGTGCTCGATCCGGCGCTGCTGCGCCCGGGTCGCTTCGATCGGCAGATTACGGTGGACCGCCCCGACGTCAAGGGTCGCGAGCAGATCCTGCGCGTGCACGCCGAGGGCAAGCCGCTCGATGAGGATGTGAGCTTTGCCAAACTCGCGCAGCTCACCGTTGGCTTTGCCGGTGCCGATCTGGCCAACCTGCTCAACGAGGCGGCGCTGTTGGCCGCCCGTCGTGGTCGTGCGCTGATCTCGATGGACGAGGTCGAGGAGTCGATGGAGCGCGTCATCGCCGGTCCGCAGCGCAAGAGCCGTGTGATGAGCGAGGCCGAGCGCACCACGATTGCGTTCCACGAGAGCGGCCACGCGCTGGTGGGCCACGTGCTCGATAACGCCGATCCGGTGCATAAGATCTCGATCATCAGCCGCGGCCAGGCGCTTGGCTATACCATGCAGCTGCCCGCCGAGGACCACTTCCTCAAGACACGCGGCGAGATGCTCGACGAGCTCGCCGTGTTCTTGGGCGGTCGTGTGGCCGAGGAGCTCATGTGCGTCGACATCACGTCCGGCGCGAGCAACGACCTCGAGCGCGCCACCAAGATGGCACGTGAGATGGTCACGCGTCTGGGCATGAGCGAGGAGCTGGGTACGCAGGTGTTCGGCGAGGCTCAGCACCAGGTGTTCCTGGGCCGCGATTACGCCGACCACCAGGATTACTCGGAGGAGACCGCTCGTCGGATCGACGCCGAGGTCCAGCGCATCATGCGCGAGGCGCACGACCGTGCCCGCGTGCTGCTGTCCGAGCGCCGCGAGCAGCTCGAGCTCATGGCCCGAGTGCTGCTGGAGCGCGAGACGGTTGAGGGCGAGGCCGTGGTGGCGCTACTCGATAACGAGTGGGATGCCTACCTTGAGCGTGAGGGCGACCTGGTTGCCGCCAAGGAGGATCGCAACGCCGCCGCCGCGAGCGCGCCGAGCCAAAGCGACGAGGAGTAAGCAGTTTGGGGGGCGGGGTCGTTTCGCATGTAGCCGCGAGTGCGGTGCGTGCGAAACGGCCCCGTTTTCATGTCGAGGTCGTGTATTGCCGTCGATTCCCATCCCCAGGTGACACCCAGCTTACGGCACCCTCGGCGCGTATCGCGCCCGTCTTCAAACTGCGCTGCCAAACTGCAGGTGTGTGGAGGTCGCGGGTGCGGGGTATCATGGGCAGCAGATGCCTGCGCGCTGGGGCGGTCGCGCGCGAGGTGGTGTCGGCGCGGGAATGGAGTGCCCATGTTGAATGAAGCCATGTACGCACGCGGGGCGGAAAGCTCTAAAATCCGGGAGATTTTTACCTATGCCTGCCAGCGTAAAGCTGAGATTGGCGCAGATAACGTATTCGATTTCAGCTTGGGAAATCCGAGCATTCCGGCGCCAGAGGCCGTGCGTGCCAGCATCGAGTGCGCGCTGGCAACCTATCCGCCCGAGGAGCTGCACGGCTACACGCCCGCGCCTGGCCTGCCCGAGGCCCGCGCCGCCGTTGCAGGCTCGCTCAACCGCCGGTTCAGCACGTCCTACACCGCTTCGAGTGTTTTCATGACCGTGGGCGCGGCGGCATCGGTGTCGTGCACCCTGCACGCCCTATGCCGTCCGGGCGAGGAGGTCGTGGTCGTTGCGCCGTACTTTCCGGAGTACAAGGTGTGGATTGAGGCCTGCGGTGCCACCTGCGTGGAGGTCCCGGCGCTCCCCGAGACCTTCCAGCTCGATGCCGATGCCATCCGCGCAGCCATCACGCCCGCGACGGCTGCCGTGATCGTGAACTCGCCCAATAACCCGACGGGCGCCGTCTATACGCGTGCGGAGCTCGAGCAGCTCGCCGATGTCTTGCGCGCCGTTAACGCGGGGCGCCCGGAGCCCATCTACCTGATTTCCGATGAGCCGTATCGTGAGCTGACCTACGGTGCCGAGGTGCCCTGGGTGCCGGCCATCTACGACTACACGGTGGTGTGTTACTCGTATTCAAAGTCACTCTCGCTGCCGGGCGAGCGCGTGGGTTGGGTGCTCGTGCCGCCTGCGTGCGACCCACGCGGGCAGGTGATGCCGGCGGTGGCGGGCGCCGCACGGTGCCTGGGATTCGTGTGCGCCCCGGCGCTGTTCCAACGCGTGGTGATCGATTGCGTGGACGCCCCGGTGAATGTGGGGGCCTACGATGCGAACCGCCGTGTGCTCACCGAGGCGCTCGCGCGGATGGGTTATGAGTTCGTGGAACCTCAAGGGGCCTTTTACCTGTGGGTTCGCGCGCTGGAGCCAGATGCTGAGGCATTTTGTGAGCGAGCGCGCGCCTTCGAGCTGTTGCCGGTGCCGTCGGATAGCTTCGGTGTTCCCGGCTGGGTGCGCGTGGGTTACTGCGTGGCGCCCGAGACGATCGAGCGCTCGCTGCCCGCATGGCGCGCGCTCGCAAAGACGTATCAATAGCCTGTCGCCGCCCGCGCTGGCGCAGTGGTTGCGCGGGCGTTTGCCTGGCAGGTGTGAGTAGAGGAAAGGGGCTTGGATGGCTTATCAGATTTTGGGAGATGTCCATACGCATACGCTGTATTCGCGGCATGCATATTCCACTATTGCGGAGAATGTCGCTGCGGCTGCCGAAGCAGGGCTGGAGATCCTGGGCTCGACCGACCATTTCAGCGAGATGCTCTTCGCGGATGCGGATATCCGCAACTTTCAGTACCTCGGCAATGTGGTTTGCTGGCCGCGCGTCTGGCATGGCGTCACGCTGCTGCGCGGTTGTGAGGCCGACATCGTGGGCTTGCATGGTGAGCTGTTTGGGCAGGATATGCCTGTGCGGGCCAATATCGTGGGCATGCCCGAGCCGCGTGAGCGCAGCCTGTTCGATCGCGTGACTTCCAACCTGGATTATCTGATCGCCAGCGTCCATGACGCCTCGTTTGCCGACGGTGCCTCCATGGTGCAGACGACCGAGATGTATCTCGGTGCGCTGCAACAACCGCGCGTATTCATCTTGGGCCACACGGGTCGCGCGGGCGTTCCGTTTGACGTGGACGAAGTGGTCGCGTATGCCAAGGAGCACCACAAGCTGATCGAGATCAACGAGCATTCGCTGGAATCGGATGGATCGGGCGCGTATCGGTCGGTATGTCGGCATATCGCTGAGCGTTGCGCCGAGCTCGGCTGCGGCATCGCGGTGTCGAGCGACGCCCACGTGTCGGCGCAAATCGGACGCTACCGCGAGGTTCCCGCCATGCTCGAGGAGATCCATTTCCCTGAGGAGCTGATCGTGAATCGCGGCCGTGACTCGTTCCTGCGCGGCCTCGCCGCCGCCGGCGTCTGTGACCTGACGTCGCTGCGGTAGGTATCCCGCCTGCGTCCGTGTGCCCGATGGCGCCCGTTGCTCGCGGGCACCAAATCTGTACCTAAAAGCCCTCATCTAAACAAGGAGTATGTATGCTCAAGCGAACGCTGCAAGAGGATCTCGACCGCGCCGTTGCCTTTCATGGCCACCTGTGCGGCGGCCAGCTCATCGGCACGCGCATGGCGCGCCTGGCTTTGGAGTACTTCCACATCGACGATCCCGATTCCTACCGCGATCTCATTGCATTTGTGGAGTGCGACCGCTGCCTGGCCGATGCCGTGATGTCCGTCGCCCACTGCCATTTAGGGAAGCGTCGCCTCAAGTGGTACGACTATGGCATCATGTCGGCAAGTTTTTACGATATCGCGACGGACAAGGCCATTCGCATCTCCCAGCGCCAGGGCGTACCGCGCTGCCCGAAGGGTGAGGATGTCGTGGCGTTCTTCGACCAGTACACCGACGCGGAGCTCTTCTGCGTCCATGAGGTCGAGCTGCCCGATATGGATGCATGCGATCTGCCGGGCAAACCGCGCGTAACGCAGATTTGCGAGACATGCGGCGAGCGCGTGCACGATGGTCGCGGCGTCGAGCGCGATGGTCATGTGTACTGCAAGCGCTGTGCGGGCGATCACGTATACTATATCGAGGGCCGCGAGCTGACGGCATCGGAGGTCGCTGCCGGCGCGTAAGGTCGGTTTGGGTCTGCGGTGCTCTTGCCTGCGGCTACCGGCTCGCCGCGACTCCATACAAAAACGTAAGCATCTGCCCACGTGTGCCACACATGCGGCTGATAACCTAACGGCTAGGCACATGACATGATGCGCGCGCCATGGCGAGCGTCGATGGGCGTTTGCCATGGCGCGTGTTCGTATTGCGCGAGAAGGGGTTGGGCTATGGCGGAGCATATCGCAGAGGTGGCGCAGGTCGCGTTGCGCCGCGCGCCCGTGGCCGTGCTGCTCATCGTGGCGGCCGCCATGGCATATGGTGCCGCCCTGCTGGTTACGCGCCATGTTCAGGAGCTGCGCGGCGAGGGCGCCGTCGAGGCTCCGAGTGCCCTGAGCGGCGCTTCGTCGTCAACGCCCGCCCGTCTGCGCGCAACCATTGCCTACACAAGTCTCGATGCGCCTGGCGGAGCTGCGGTTCACTCGAATGTGCGTTGGGATGACGCTTGGTTCAGCTCGGATACGGCCGCCTATAACCACGAGCTGGCGCACACAAGCTCGGTGCTCGCCGCACTTGCGTATGCGGAGTCCGGGTATTACCAGGCGGGGTCCGATCAACCGCCCTATATGGAGCAAGCACTGGCGTCGTTGGGGTTCGATGAGGTGGACACCACGTCGTACCGATATCGCAGCGAGGTGGCCGATGAGGTGCTCAATCTGCTGACCGATGATGCCGATGCCGTTGCCTACACCATTGCGCGCAAGCGGCTGCGCGTGGAGCCGGGCGAGGATGGCCAGACCGCGCCCAGCGACCTCATCATGGTGAGCGTGCGCGGCAGCTACGGGTCTGAATGGTTGAGCAATCTTAATATGTTGCCTGTTGTTGCGGCAGATGCAGATGGGGATGTGGCGTCCGGGGGTGCTGCGAGCATGCGGACCGCCGCCGATGGCGCAGATGCCTCGGGCGGCGAGCTGCCCATGAATGCCTCGCTGCATGAGCGCATCGCCGCCAGTATCGAGGACGATCTTGCGGAAATCCAAGCCGATCTCGTTGCGTTCACGCGACCTCTTACCGCCATGCTGGAAGATTGGCTCGCGACCGCCGCCGACCTGACGGGTCTTGCGCCTGAGGCGGAGGACCCCGCGCAGGCCATTGGGTCCGAGGCGGCCCTTGCCCTCGATGGCATGAACGACCACAGCGGCTACTTCAAGGCATCAACGGAGATCTGCCATAAACTCAACGACTGGATTGCCGACTCGCACCATCGCGGTGCCGAGGTGTCGGTGCTGGTGGTGGGGCACAGCCGCGGCGGCGCCATCGCGAACCTGGTGGCCTCCGAACTTGACGACCAGATGGCCGGCACCGCTCCGCATGCGGTGGGGGAAAGCGCGTTTGGCGAGGTGTCGGCGGTGTACGCCTACACGTTTGCCGCGCCGGCAACTACCGTGCGCCCCGATGCGCGCGGCGAGCGCTACGGCAACATCTTCAATATCGTGAATCCATCCGACATCATGCCGTATGTGCCGCTGCGGTCCTGGGGCTATGAGCGCTACGGCGTCGATTTGCAGCTGCCGGCTGTCGAAGACGAGGGGTTTGACGCCAGGTATCAGGCCATGCAGCGAGCTTACAAGCGCTCGGTGGGCGTGGAAAGCGCGTGCGATCCAAGCGACGCCCGCGCGATTGCCGAGGTGGTGGACGAGGTGTCTGGCCAGGTCGATTCACCCCGCGCGTTGCTGACGCCCTCCGGCGTGGCGGCGACCGTCTCAGCCTGCGCCCTGCGTATCGACCCGGTGCGCGTGCTGTACGGTCATTATCCGAGCGCCTATGTCGCATGGCTTGAGGCGGTGGATGCAGGCGATCTTACGGGCGCGTGAGGTATCGATGTATCTGCCTGGTTTGGCTGGCGCGCGCCCACGATGATCTGCTGCCAAGGGGGCTCGTTGCCATGGCGGCAAGCTGGCCGCCGCGCCGCCGCGATTGTGCGAAGCGACATGTGGCGTGCTCGGTGCCGGCGCCCGCCTCGCCCCCTCGCAAGCGTCCATGCGCTCGTGCCCGTCCTACTGGTCGCGTTCCAGGATGGCCACCGTCTCCGTATGGCTCGAATGCGGGAACATGTCAACGGGGACGAGGCGCACGAGGCGGTAGCCGCCCTGCCCGAGCTGCATCAGGTCGCGTGCCTGCGTGGTGGGGTTGCAGCTGATATAGGCGATGCGCTGCGGCGCCAGTCGGCAGGTAGCCGCAAGGAACGCGGGCGTCGAGCCGGCGCGTGGCGGATCCATGATGAGGGCATCGATGTGCTCACCGTGCGCTGCGGCCCGTTCCATGTACTCCGTGGCATCTGCTGTGGTAAACGTCGCCCGCTCGCCTAGATCGTTGAGTTCGGCATTGCGACGTGCATCGCGGATGCCTTCGGGGTTGCGCTCCACACCGATGAGTCGGATGTCGCAGCCCGCCTCGCGCATCGCGTGCGCTGCGGCCAGCCCGATGGTGCCACTACCGCAGTATGTGTCCATGAGGGTTTGTCCGGCGTGCAGCTGCAGCCCATCGATGGCGAGCTGGTAGAGCACCTCGGTTTGGGCGGGGTTCGTTTGGTAGAAGGACACCGGCGAGATCTCGAACGTGCAGCCCAGCAGCTCATCGCGCATGCGATCAGTGCCGAGCAGCGTGTGCGTCTCGCCGCCGAGCATGGCGTTGGTGGCGCGCGGGTTGATGTTGTGGGCGATGCACACCAGACGCGGCTCGATGCTGTGCAAACGCTCGGCCAGCTCGTCCAAGTGGGGGACTTCGCGCCCGCGCGTGACGATGGTGAGCATCATGTCGTTCGTTTTCCAGCCCACGCGCACGATGGCGTGGCGCAGCTGCCCACGCCTGCGGTCCTCATCGTAGGCGGGGATGCCAAGCTCACCGGCGATGCGGGCCACCTGGTTGAGCAGTTCGCGAGCACCGGGTGCCTCCACGGCGCAGGCATCGCAAGGCACGATGCGATGCGTGCCGCGCTCGAAAAACCCGCTGGCTATGGCACCGTCGCTGCCTGGTGCGAAGGGCGTGGCGGCTTTGTGCCGAAACCCGCGCGGGGATGCCGGGCGATCGCTGGCAAAAACGGGGCCGTGCTCGCCCATGCCGACCACGGCCTCAACCGCGACATCCCATTCAAACGCCTCGATAACCGGGGCAAACAGCTCCGCCATGGCAGCTTGTTTGCGTGCCAGTTGCTTGCGGTAGGGCAGGCCGAGCCATTCGCAGCCACCACAGGTGCGCATGATGGGGCAGGGGCCGTCGCAAGCGGGTGTGGTGGCGGGGGCTGCGGTGCGCTTGGCATGGGAGGAGCGGGCGAATCGCTTGGCCTGTCCGGCGCGCGCGGGGGCCTGAGGTTGCTGTCCCTGGCCGTGGGCGTGTGCGGGTCGGCGCGAAGGGGATGCGGCGTGCGACATGGCGGGATCCATTCGGGTTGAGCGGGGTGCGAAGCGGTCGGGCGCCGTTTGCGGGCGCAGGTGTGACGCCCACCATTGTAGCTTGCTGCGGGTGATGCATGGCGGACTGGCCGCATCGACTGCAACGGCGTTTTTCCAATGCGCACGGCGTTGGTGGCCAAGAACGCAGCTCCGCGCGTAAATCTTGTCTGCACGCTCGGATACAATGGAGCAACACAAGGTATTGAGCCACCGCAGGGTGCGGTGAGGTGGAGGTGCGCCATGGCTGACGTATACGATGATGCGCAAGGGCAATCCAAGGATCCCGAGGAGACGGTGGACGATCTGCTCAACGATCTGCTCGATGGCGCTTTGCCCGATGCCCTCGACCAGCTGCTCTATCGCGGGCTTGACGCCCCGGAGCCCAGCGCGTTCGAGCGGTTTGCGGCCGAGCAGCTTGAGGCGGCAGGTGCCGAGCGCATTCGCGCCATCGCCGCCGCGCATGAGCTCACGTTGCGCCGTCTGACGTCTACGGGTCTGTTTTGGATGGTGTATGAGGCCGACGAGCTGTCTGCCGAGGAGCTCGATGTGCTCCAGGCCGTGGATGGTGCTCTGAACCGCCTGGCGTTGGCGGCCCGCACGATGACCGGCGAGGACGGCTCGCCGCAGCTGCTGTCGGCTACGAGCGATGAGGCATGCGCCTTGGTTGGCGAGCAGCTGCTGTGGGCTGTGGCGAACGTGCTTGGAGACAAGCTGGCGGCTTGCGAGAGCCAAAACCCGCTGCTGAGCGTCGCGGAGGCGCATGCGGCGCGCGGTGGCGAATGGGACGTGCGCACGCGGTTCGCCGCCAACGCCGAGACACTTTCGCTGCCTTTCAGCCTCGATTATCGGTTTGATTGCGATGCGCGTGCCGGTGTGGTCGAGGTGGATGCCTCAGTCCCGGCTGCATCTGCATTCACCTGCGCGCCCGAGGCGGATCGTCCGCGTGAGCAGGCGGGCTACGCGCTTCGGTTGGCCGCTTGCATGGCGAGCGTGGCATTTGGTGCCGGCGTGGGTGTGGTGCGCGCGGTGGTGCATGTGCGGGAGCGCACGTCGTCGGGGACTCCGCTGTGCTCACTTGAGTTTTCGCGTCGTGCTTTCAAGATGCGCGTGGTTCCTCGTGCCGAGGCGGGCGATCTTCAAGGGCGTTGCCTCTCGCCCGAGCGTCTGCTCAAATTGCTTGCACCCCGCTTCTCCCATGTCGAGTTCGGTGAGGATGGTGGCCTGCGTCCCGTCGATCCGATCAACGCCGGTCTGCCGATTCGCACCATGACGTTTTCCGGCAGCACCGAGCCTTTGCCGCCGGCGCTTGCCCAGATGCTCGGTGCGCAAACCCTGGGCGAGCTCGATATCTTCGATCGGTCAGACGATGCGCTCGCCGAGCGTTTTGCCGAGGTGGCCGCCCGCGCGGACGCCGACGATCCGACGGCCGTGGCGGAGCTCGCCGACATCGTGGGCACGATCGAGACGGTCGAGGCGCTCGAGGCCGACGATCGCACGCCGCTGTACTGCACGAGCATGGTTGGCCGCGTGCAGGTGAGCGCGCGTTCACCTGAGGTCCGTTTCCGCAAGGTTCCGGACAGTTCATTTGATGCGCGTCATGTCCTGTGCCGCCTGTATCGCGAGCGCGGCAACAGGGAGGACGCCTTGCGCCTGGGTAAGGCATGCGTTGAGCTTGCACCCACGGCGTTCATCGCACACCACTCCCTGGCTGCGGTGTATATGGATGCCGAGCGTTGGTCGGAGGCGGTGCCGGTGCTGTGCGATGCATTGCGGTCGGCTGCGACCCCGAGTGAGGTCTCGGTGGGGTATTACCGCTTGGCCTTTGCACTGTGGAATTCGGGCGACCCAACCTTGGGATTGGCATGCTATGCAATGGTGCACCCCATGAGCCCCTTCGGGGCCGCTGCGGCAGAGGAAGTGGCCGAGCTCATGCAGCACGAGCATATCGCGCATGCCCCGACCTACGAGGAGGCGCAGGCGGCCCTGCGGGCGGCGGGCATTCCCATCGCCCCCGTCGACGAGTTGGCCGAGACGGTGGCCAAGGCGGCTGTCGAGCTGGTGGATGCGCGGATGTTCGCGCCGGCGGTTTCGTTGGTGATGTATCTGTCCACGTTGCGCTTGGGGCCGAACAGCAACGATGTGTTGGCGGCCGTGTCCCGTTCGTTGCGGCCGTAGCTGCGAGGGCCGCCTCCGGGTTGCTGGGATGTCGCGCACATCGGCACGGCACCGCTGTAGTCTCCGTGCGCCGCGCGCGATGCTGTTTTGTTGTCCGGTCGGGTCGGTATACTAGGTAGGCGAACACGAGATTGCGCGCCGTGCGTCAAAGGGCTTTGGTTTTGATGCACGGTGCGCTGCCCATGACCTACCAGGAGATTTCATGACCCGAGCACCCTATCCGTGGGAGAAAAACACCGCACCGTCACCTGAGGCCGCACCTGAGGCCGCACCTGAGCTCGTGCCGTTGGATGCTTATGACGCTGCGGCTGAACCTGAGCCCGTTCCGGCCGATTACGTTCTGGACTACGAGCCGGCCGAGCCCGTCTGGGAGTCGCCCGCTCCCGCCGCCCCGGCGCGCCCGATGGTCGACATCGACTCGCTCAACCCCGCCCAGCGCGAGGCAGTCCTCACCACCGAGGGCCCGCTGCTCGTCCTCGCCGGCGCCGGCTCCGGCAAGACCCGCGTGCTCACCTTCCGCATCGCCCGCATGATCGGCGACCTGGGCATCCGCCCCTGGCAGATTCTCGCCATCACGTTCACCAACAAGGCCGCGGCCGAGATGCGCGAGCGCCTGGGCGCCATGTTGCCCGGCGGCGGCATGCGCGGCATGTGGGTCTGCACGTTCCACGCCATGTGCGTGCGCATGCTCCGCGAGGACGCCGACCTGCTCGGCTACACCGGCCAATTCACCATCTACGACGACGACGATTCCCGCCGCATGGTGCGCGAGATCATGACGCAGCTCGGCATCGAGCAAAAGCAGTACCCCATCAACATGATCCGCTCCAAGATCTCCACGGCCAAAAACGCCATGATCGGCCCCGAGGAGTTCATCGAGAAGGCGAGCTCGCCGCAGGAGCAGAAGGCCGGCCAGGTCTACCTGGAGCTGGAGCGCCGCCTGCGCGCCGCAAACGCCATGGACTTCGACGACCTGCTCGTGCGCACGCTCGACCTGCTGCGCACGC
>CAUWJG010000022.1:0-36100 GCA_963559095.1 uncultured Collinsella sp.
TCACCACCATGTCTGACAAGCTCAACGCCATCACCGACGCCGCTACCGTCATGGGTGTGTTCATGGTTGGTGCCCTCGTGGCTACCAACGTCGGCATTGTGTTCTCCTATGTTCCTGAGATTGGCGGCGTGCCGGTTGACATTCAGGGCATCGCGAACAACATCTGCCCCAAGCTCGTGCCCGCTGCCCTCGTTGGCTTCGTGTACTGGCTGCTCGGCCGCAAGGGCATGACCTCCACCAAGGCGATCATCATCGTTCTGGTGCTTGCCATCGCCCTCGGCGCTCTCGGCATCATCGCCAAGGGCTAAGGAGCGCTCGCTTGCATCTGGCGCCCGCTTTCGGGCGGGCGCCATTCCAGGTCCTTTGTGGCTCAGACGTGCACTTCCAAGACGGCTTGGCCGTCGCATTCTCCCGGAGGTGCACGTCTTTTTTGTTACGCGCCCCTTGGCTGATAGCGCAGGGCTTGGATGGCGCCTGCCTCGCGGCGCTGCGCTGCTGTGCGCTGGAGGTCTATGGGAAGGGAGGTGCATCGGCAGGAACCATTCGTGCGGATTTCGATTCGTCAAGCGGCCTTGGGCGCGCTTGCCGCATCGAACTCCACATGCGAGACAGATACCGAGAGATAACGAGAGGGGAATGATCATGCTTGAACTGAATCCGGTGACAATCGCCGTTGCCGTGCTGATCATCGTGTACATCATCGGCTCGGAGGTTTTGAAGAAGTACCTCGATATCAAGATCGAGATGCTCTACACCGCCGAGCTGTACCAGGATGCCATCGATTTGCTCGACAAGGTGTACACGCGCATTCTGTTCTCCACGTTCAAGCAGTATTACCTGCGCTTTACCATTTACGAGGCGGACGGCAACAAACAGGCGGCCGAGATCATGCTCGACCATCTGCTCAATATGAAGCTCTCCAAAAAGCGTCGACTGGCGCTCGTTGTGCAGGCGTTTAACTTTTATGTGATGTCTGGACGCCGCAAAGACGCACTCAAGATGCTCGATGAGATCAAGGCGTCGGACAACAAGGCCATCATTGCCGACAGCCAGCTCACCTACGACATCATCATCGGTAAGCGGTGCGACAGGATTGAGCAGATGGAGGGCATGCTGCAGCAGGCAGATCCTCAGATGCGCGCCAAGCTCTATGTGCTGCTTGAGCATCAGTACACCAATAAGGGCGACAAGCGCAATGCAGCCAAGTATCACAATCTCGCTAAGAAGCTGGTCGATGCTCATCGTGTCCGCAAGCCGCAAGATCAATCGGAACACGAGGAGTAAGGCGGCTTTGCGCGGGTGTTTCAACTGGTTCAACATGTCATACCAGTTCAAGACGTCTTCACAGACAAAACGTGAAATGGGCTGTGACGTTAGCTTACATGGGAAAGAAAAAGAACTTGTTTTATCCTGGAAATAGGTAAAGATGCGGCAATTATGCGGTACATGGTATTACGTGAGCGGCAGACGGCGTTTCTTGACGAACAGCATATGTATTGCTAGTGGCAAGGAATGAAGTTGCTATCATGGAATACGGGTAACGTGGTTACTACCAGTTGGTAAGGTGCGCATGCGCACGTGTTGCAAGGCAGAAAGGAGCCTGCAATGGTCGGTTTTGTTCTCACGGGTCATGGCCAATTCTCGAATGGTCTCAAGAGCGCCGTCGATATGGTCGCGGGGGATCAGCCCAATTTCGAGATCGTCCCCTTTGAGGGGTCCGAGGCCGTCACGTACGGTGACGACCTCCGCAAGACCATCACCGATATGGCCGCCGAGTGCGATGGCGTGTTGGTCTTTGTCGACCTGTGGGGCGGCACGCCGTTCAATCAGTCCATGCTTGTTTCCAGCCAGGTTGAGAACATGGAGATCGTGACCGGCACCAACCTGCCTATGCTCGTTGAGCTTGTCATGACCCGCGCGTTTGGTGATCCGACCCTTGCCGAGCTTGCCGAGCGCGCCGTGAGCGTTGGTTCCGAGGGCGTGAAGCACACGCACTTCGAGGCCGCCGCCGACGATGACGACGACGAGATGTAAAACGGCGATCCGCTAGGCGGCTCGCAGGAGGGCCCGCAGTCTTTGGGGTGAAGCCTTAAAGCCCGCGGGCCTTGTATCAAAGGCACTGTCCAGGTGAGCAAGTAAGGAAGCCACATGGCGATGGGGACGCGCAAACAACCGCTCTATGATCAGCTCGTCGACATCTTGTCCGAGAAGATCGAGCACGAGTACCGTTCGGGGGACATGCTGCCGTCCGAGCGCGAACTCTCAGAGCGCTATGGACTCTCGCGTACCACCGTGCGCCTGGCGTTACAGGAGCTTGAGCGCCTTGGCTTGGTTGTGCGGCAGCACGGGCGCGGTACCTTCGTGGCCGACCGCTCCGCTCAAACCACCAACCTCATGCAGGCTTATAGCTTTACCGAGCAAATGATATCCATGGGGCGCGACCCGCTCACGACGATTTTGGAGTTCAGCGAGGTCGAGGCCGACAAGAATCTTGCCGAGCATATGCATGTGCGGCTTGGTGAGCGCCTCTTTAAAATCAAGCGACTGCGCTCCGCTGACGCCATGCCCATGATGGTTGAGCGCACCTATCTGCCTGCACGTAAGTTTTTGACGCTCAAGCGTCCCATGCTGGAGCAAAAACCGCTGTATGACATTGTCGAGCAGGACTTTCACGAGAAGATCCATATCGCCGAAGAGGAGTTCTTCGCCAGCATCGCTCGGCCTGCCGATGCCCATATGCTCGATATTTCCGAGGGGGCGCCCGTGCTCGACCTCGTGCGCACGACGTTTAACGCGCGCAACGAAATCGTCGAGTACACGTTGTCGGTGGCTCGCGCCGATCAGTTCAAGTACAAGGTCCTGCATCAGCGTAATATTTGATGGCAATTCGGGCAAAAAGGGTTACAATACCCTTAACTGGTTACAACCAGCATACCAATGTCCTGTAAACCTCCTAGTAAACCCACGTATGCGAATGAGAGGTATTAAACATGTTCGAGAAGTCCGCAGACGAGCTCAAGGCCCTCGGCGCCGACATCACCACCGGCGAGATCAAGCAGCAGCCTGAGCTCTGGCTCGACACCTTCGAGATTTACCAGAACAACAAGGAGGCCATCGAGGCCTTCCTGGCCGAGGCTCGCGCCATGGCCAACGGCGAGCGCATCTCCGTGGTGTTCACCGGTGCCGGCACCTCCGACTACGTGGGCGATACCTGCGCCCCCTACCTGCGTCATGCTGGCGACACCGACGTCTATGACTTCAAGCCGATCGCCACGACCGACATCGTGAGCGCCCCGCGCGATTTCCTGCGCCCCGAGGATCCCACCATCCTGGTGTCCTTCGCGCGTTCCGGCAACAGCCCGGAGTCCCTGGCCGCCGTCGAGATGGCTGGCAAGTTCGTCAAGAACACCAAGTTCCTGAACATCACCTGCGCTCCGGAAGGCAAGCTCGCCACCGAGTCCGCCGACGACCCCCGTGCGCTGACCCTGCTCATCCCGCGCGCCAACGACAAGGGCTTCGCCATGACCGGTTCGTACAGCTGCATGGAGCTGCTCTCCACTCTGATCTTTGACGCTGCTTCCGACGAGCAGAAGAAGGCGTGGGTCGAGGCCGCCGCGAAGCTCGGTGAGGATGTCGTCGCTCGCGAGGACGAGGTCGCTGCGTTCTTGGCTGGCGATTTCAACCGCGTGACCTACCTGGGCTCCGGCTCCTTCGTGGGCCTGGCTCAGGAGGCCCAGCTCAAGATTCTGGAGCTTGCGCACGGCCTGGTGGCCACTTCGTGGGACTCCTGCATGGGCTACCGCCACGGGCCGAAGTCCTTCGTTGACGACAAGACCCTCGTGTTCGTGTTCGTGAACAACGACGAGTACACCCGTCAGTACGACCTCGACATCCTGAACGAGATCAACGGCGACCAGATCGCCGCCAAGACCATCGCCATCCAGCAGGACGGCGCCACCAAGTTCGACGGCGCTTCCTTCACGCTGGCCGGCGAGGCCCTGCCCGAGGCCTACCTCGCCCTGCCGTTCGTGATGGTCGGCCAGGTCGTGTCCCTGCTCAACTCCGTGCGCGTGGGCAACACCCCCGACACCCCGTCTCCCTCCGGCACCGTGAACCGCGTCGTCAAGGGCGTGACCATCCATCCCTTCGAGGCGTAATCCTCGCTGAGAGCTCCCATGTGGCGCCCGCCCTGTCCCTAGGACGGAGCGGGCGCCTTTTTATGAGCGTCCTCTCTAGGGGCCTTATCGACAAGGGCCCGTTCCCGCTTTGGTCGGTCGTCGCGTATCGTGCACGCGTACGTGCGTGCAAAAGGGTATGGCGCGCCGGGGCGGGGCTCATTTGGGTATAACCGTTTTGTCTGCATTGATACCGTGTTAGGAGTACACATGAGCACGTATGCAATTAAAGCCGATGCCTTCTACCTGCCCACCCGCGTTGCGCGTGGCGGCTACCTGATGGTCGAGGACGGCGTGTTCGGCGAGTATGTGACCGAGCAGCCCGACTGCGAGATCGTCGACTACACCGGTCATGAGATCGCCCCCGGCTACGTCGACACGCATATCCATGGCTTTGACGGTGCCGACATCATGGATTGCAAGGCCGAGAGCGTCGCGACGATTTCCCGCGGCATCCTCCGCAACGGCGTGACCAGCTACCTGCCCACCACGCTCACCGCCAGCACCGAGCAGCTCGAGAGCGCCTGCGCCTCCGTCGCCGAGTACGTCGAGGCGGGCGACGATGCGCCGCACGCCCGCATCCAGGGCATCTTCCTCGAGGGCCCCTTCTTTACCGAGAAGTACAAGGGTGCCCAGAACCCCGCCTATCTCTGCGCGCCGACGATGGAGAACCTGAACAAGTGGCAAGAGGCCGCCAAGGGCCTGGTCAAGAAGGTCGCCGTTGCGCCGGAGTACGAGGGCGCCGCCGTCTTTACCGCTGATGCCGTAGCTTCCGGTGTGGTCGTGGCACTCGGTCACTCCGCCGCCACCTGCGAGCAGGCGCAGGCGTGCCTGGATGCCGGCGCCAAGGTGTTCGTGCACACCTATAACGGCATGAGCGGCCTGCATCATCGCGAGCCTGGCATGGTGGGCGCGGCGCTCGCCAGCCAGGACAAGTCCTATTCTGAGCTCATTTGCGACGGTCACCATGTGAACCCGATTTCGGCAAGTGTCGTGATGCACGCCAAGGGTCACGAGCACACGGCGCTTATCACCGACTGCATGTGCGCGGGTGGTTGCCCCGAGGGTGATTACTTCTTGGGCGAGTTGCCCGTGGTGGTGGCCAACGGTACCGCGCGCCTGAAAGACAGCGGTTCGCTCGCCGGCTCCATCCTCAACATGAAGGACGCGGTGAAAAACGTCGTCGATTGGGGTATTGCCACCAAGCAGGAGGCCATCTACATGGCTACGCAGGCCCCGGCCGAAGCCAACGACATCGCCGATGTGTGCGGCTCCATCCGAGCGGGCCGCAACGCCGACTTCGTGGTGCTGAACCCGGATCTGACGCTTGCCGAGACCTTCCTCGGTGGCGAGAGCGTGTATAAGGCCTAGCAGCCAGATATATCCCGTGGGATGCTATGGAAAACGGCGCCGTCCGCAGGTGGACGGCGCCGTTTTGCTTGTTACGGGAGATGCGGTTTTGGCGATGAGTCGGCCGTGCGCTCTGAGGGTGTGCTCTGGCGGTGCGCTATGGCCATAGCGCTATGGCCGCGCCACGATGAGGTTGGTGACGCTGCGCAGGCGCGCGGCCTGATCGGCGGAGATGGAGGCGTCGGTGATGACCGCGTCGACGTGCTCCAGGCTGTAGAAGTTGTAGAAGTCCTGCTGGTCGATCTTGGCGGCATCGCACACCAGATAGCGCTTGCCGCTGCGGTTGCAGGCGAGCGCCTGCAGGCGTCCCTCATCCAGATTCGACGTGAACGCCGCGCCACCGCTGATGCCGTTGGCGCTGATAAAACACTTGTCGATGCCCAAGGGGCTCAACATCTCCTCGGCCACAGCGCCGATAAACGAACCCGAGCGGCTGCGGTATTGACCGCCGAGCACGCAGATCTCCATGGTGGGATGGCGCTGCAGGATGCTAAAGGTAATGAGGCTGTTGGTAACGATGCGCAGCGGAATATCGGGCAGGGCACGTGCGATGGAGGCGCACGTGGAGCCGGTGCCCAAAAAAATCGTGTCGTTGGGCTCGATGAGTTCGCAGGCTGCCCGCGCCACCGTCTGCTTTTCCACTTGGCGGATGGACAACTTCTCAAAATAGGGGAGCTCAGTGGGCGGTGCTTGCAGGTTGTCGGGCAGGCGGATGCCGCCGTGTTCGCGAATAACGCGGCCGCTTTCGGCCAGTTCGTCGAAATCGCGGCGGGCGGTCATTTCGGAGACGCCAAATGAGCGCGCCGCCTGCTTGACCGAGAGCGAGCCCTGCTGGTGGCACAGCTCCAAAAGGCTGTCGAGACGTTCGGTTTTAAGCATATATGACCCTTCCTTCAATCTGGTGGCCACATGGTGGGGCTTATCGGGAGATGACGTGCGTCCAGGTCCTTAGCGCATCAAGGTCGGCCTCGCTGGCGTCGGGGTTCACAAAGACCGCGTCCATGCGATCGAGTGTGGTGAAGGCGTAGTAGTCGCGGCGCCCCACCTTGTGCGCATCGATGACAAGATAGCGCTCGTGCGCGCGGTTGAGGGCATCGGCGAGCACCGTGGCGGCGTCGATATGGGAGCCAAAGACCTCGTTGCCAAAGATGCCGGTGGCAGATACAAAGGCCTTGCGCGCCGTGAGACCAAAAAAGCCGCTGTTGTTGCTAGGCATGGTGAACACGCGCGTGTTCGAGCGGTAGGTGCCGCCAATGAGGAACAGCTCGACATCGGCGTTGTCGGCTAGCAGGCTGAATACCGGTGCGCTGTTGGTGATGACGCGGATGCCCTCCGTGGGCAAAAACTCGCACATGAGCTCCAGCGTGGAGCCGCCGCCCAAAAAGATGGAATCACCGGGCTTCACGTGCTGGGCGGCAAGCATCGCTGCGGCGCGCTTTTGCGCCACGAACTGGTGGCGTTTCTCCTCGTGCGAGTGCACGCGCGAAAGCGTGGTGCCGCGCGCGTTGTGCGGTAGCTGAGCGCCGCCGTGCACGCGTACCACCAGGCCGTCGGCGGCGAGATCCGAAAGGTCGCGTCGCACCGTCATGCTCGATACGGAGAGCTCGCGCGCGATGTCGGCAACGGTCACCGTGTGGTTTCGTTTCAGCAAATCTAGGATGGCCTGATGTCGCTCTGACTTCATGATGGCTCCCAAATGTTCGAAAAATGTTCTCCAATAGGTAAGTGAACAACATAATACACGATACCTGAGCGGTTCGGAAAGCATACCGTTGGCGGGTAAATAGAGACCGTTTACGGAAAATAAAGGCTATAACCTGCAAAAAGAGGGACACAAAAGCGCTGTGAGCAAAAAATCCTTGACAAGTTACTAAATATCCACAATCATAAAAGAACAAAAACAAACAACAAGGAACGGCTAAACAACACAAGTCAACAACGAAGGGAATCGTACATGCGCATTGGTGTCATCCTTGCAAGCCATGGTGAATTTGCTCGTGCCGCCCTCGGCGCCGTCGAGATGATCGCGGGCAAGCAGCCCAACGTCGTGGCGCTCGGCCTCACCGCCGAGAAGAGCCTTGAGACCTTCGAGGCCGAGATGAAGCAGGCATGGGAGTCCCTCAACGCCGAGTGCGATCTGGTTGTCACCCTGTGCGACATCTACGGTGGCACGCCCTTCAACGTGACCACCCGTTGCCTGCTCAACGGTATGGACATGGTCGCCTACACCGGTCTGTCGATGCCGGTTGTCGTGGAGCTGCTGCTCACGCGCGATGGCCTCGATTCCGCCGATGCGGTGCGCGCTCAGCTCACCGCCGCCCACGCCGGCGCGCAGCAGGAAATCAAGGCCCCTGTACCTGCCGCAGCCGATGACGAGGACGACCTCGACCTCTAAACCTCCCACGTCATGGTGCGACGCCGCCTGTGAGCGGTGGCCGCACGCAGCAAAGAAGTCACGTGCAAAGCAAAGAAGCCACGTGCAAACGATAAGGAGAACATCATGGCACTCAAGCTCGTAGACATCGATGACCGCCTGATCCACGGCCAGGTTGCGACCACCTGGATTCCCGATTTCGGCATCGAGTCCGTCATTATCGTGTCCGACAAGGTCGCCAATGACCCGGTTCAGAAGTCCGTTGCCGGCCTGGCCGTCCCCGAGATCAAGGTTTCGGTCTTCGGTGTCGACAAGTTCATCCATGTGCTCACCAAAACCGAGCTCAAGAAGGCCACGATGGTGCTGTTCACCAACCCCATCGACGCGCTCAAGCTGCACGAGAACGGCCTGCCGTTCGAGTACCTGAACGTCTCCGGCATGCGCTTCAACGACGAGCGCCATCGCCTGCACAAGAACATGTCCGTCACCGCCGAGGAGAAGGCCGCCTTCGAGGAGCTCATCGGCAAGGGCGTGGAGTGCTGGATGCAAACGACCACGCGCGATTCCAAGGAGCCGGTGAGCGAGCTGCTCAAGAACTACTAAGTTTGGTTAACTGCTCCAAGCGAGAGGGGCTTGGGGTGTGCCTGGCGCGGCCTTGTTCGCGCGGGTATAACGGGAAGGAGAGCATATGCTTCAAGCACTTCTGCTCGCCATCTGGGCGGGCCTGTGCACGTGGGACCAGTTCGGTCCCCACCTGGGCTTCCGTAAGCCCTTGCTGGCGTCCGTGGGCGTTGGCATCATCCTCGGCGATATGACCACCGCTATCATGATCGGTGCCACCATGGAGCTCATGTGGCTCGGTGTGAACAACATCGGCGCCTATGTTCCGCCGGATGTCATCTCGGGCACCATCGTGGGTGCTGCCCTCGGCATCATGGGCGGCGGCGATTCCGCGAGCGCTATCGCTTTGGCCGTTGCCATCGGCATCCCGACCGCGACCCTCGTTCAGCAGCTCAACATCCTGGTGATGACCACCAATGTCTCTTTGGTGCATGGTGCCGACAAGGCGGTTGAGTCGGGTAAGTTCAACGCCGTCAACAAGTTCTTCTGGATGGGCGCCTTCTGCTTCTTCCTGACGCGCGCCGTCCCCGTGTTCATCGCCACGGGCGTGGGTTCGTTCGTCATCGAGGACATCATGTCCTTCCTGCAGAACCAGGTGCCGTGGGTGCTCACCGGCTTCTCCACCGCTGGCGGCATGATGCCCGCCGTTGGTCTGGCGATGCTGCTCACCATGATGATGAAGAAGAACATGTGGATCTTCCTGCTGCTCGGCTTTGTCATGGCTGCCTTCTTGAACGTTCCTACCGTCGGCATCGCCATCGCCGCCTGCGCCGTCGCGGGCATCTGGGATGTCATTACCGAGGGCCAGAAGAACCAGGCTGTTCCCGCAGTTGCCGCTGCCAGCGCTTCGGCCGGCTCCGATACGGATGACGAGGAGTACGATCTCTAATGGGCAAGATTTCTAACAAGACGCTGAACAAGGTCCTGCTCAGGACCCAGGGCTGCCAGTTTGCTCACAACTACGAGCGCATGCAGTCGCTCTCCCTGACCTATTGCTTTGCCCCGGTCCTTGAGGAGCTCTACAAGGATGCTCCCAAGGAGGAGCGCGTCAACGCGATGAAGCGCCACCTTGAGTACTTCAACACGCACCCCATCGCGATCCCGTTCATCCTGGGCATCACCGCTGCTCTTGAGGAGTCCACCGACGAGGACCAGAAGGACACCGTCGTTGGCATCAAGACCTCCCTCATGGGTCCGTTCGCCGGCCTTGGCGATTCCCTGCTGAACCTCACCTGGTTCCCGATCGCCGGTTCCATCGGCGCCTCCATGTGCGTGGACAACGGCTCCATCGTGGGTCCCTTGGTCATGTTCCTGCTCATCAACCTGCTGTACTGGCCGCTGAAGTACTTCGGCCTGCACAAGGGTTACGAGATGGGTATGGATCTGGTCGAGAAGGCCGGTGTGGCCATCTTCGATCGTTTGGGCAATCTGGCCAACGTCCTGGGCGTCATGGTGACCGGTGGTCTCATCGCCACGACCGTCAAGCTCAACCTCGCGCTGCAGTTCACCTTCGGCGAGGGCGACCCGCTGGTGATCCAAGACCAGCTCGACAAGGTGCTGCCGTTCGCGCTGCCCTGCCTGTTGACCTTCATCTGCTACCACCTGCTCAAGAAGGGCCAGGGCAAGAACTCCGCGCAGATCATCATCGGCCTGATCGTGTTCGCGCTGGTGTTCGCCGCCATCGGCTTCTACTTCCCGGCGTTCAAGATCTTCGCCTAAGCGTTGCCAAAACGCCGCGTGGCACCCCCTTGTATGGCGCGCGACCCGCACGATCGGGCGCGCGCCATTTTGTATACAGCCCTTTTGTGAAAGGATGAGCATGAGGACCGTTCTTGTACTCATGGATACCCTGCGTCGCGATGTCCTGTCGTGCTACAACCCCACGACCGACGTCCAGACTCCCAATCTCGACGCCTTCGCCGAGCGCTCCTGCGTGTTCGACAACCATTGGATCGGCTCGGCGCCGTGCATGCCTGCGCGCCGCGACATCCTTACCGGGCGTTATAACTTCCTCGAGCGCCCCTGGGGCCCCATTGAGCCCTTTGACGTGACGCTGCCGGCCTGCTTGCGCGCGCAGGGCAATTTCTGCCACATCACCACCGACCACTGTCATTACCTGCGCACGGGTGGCGAGGGTTACTTGCAGGAGTTCAACACCTGGGATTACTACCGCGGTCAGGAGGGCGACCCGTGGGTGAGCCGCATTGACGAGCCGACCAACATGCCCGAGACCTTCTATGGCCGCGTGCGCGAGCAGTATCAGAAGAACCGCGAGCGCTGGCCGCATGAGGAGGACATGCCGAGTCCCAAGACCTTCCAGTCGGCGTGCGACTGGGTGGACGACAACGCCGGCAAGGACGATTTCTTCCTCATGGTCGAGGCGTTCGACCCGCACGAGCCCTTCGATGTGCCGGACGAGTATATGGAGCTCTATGGCGGCAAGGGCGATTTGGATCGCGATTACTTCGAGATTCCGCTGTACAAGCGCGTGTCCGACACGGACGTGACCGCTGTGGCCGAGGACTACCTGCAGCGGCGCTACAAGGCGCTCGTGACGATGACCGACCGTTGGTTCGGCAAGCTCATCGACAAGCTCGACGAGCACGGCATGCTCGAGGACACGATGGTTATGATCACCACCGACCACGGCTACTTCTTGGGCGAGCGCGACTACATGGGCAAAAACTACATGCATCTCTACAACGAGTTGGCGCACCTGCCGTTTATCGTGCACTTCCCGGGCGGGGCGCGGGCCGGTGAGCATGCGTCTCAGCTCACGCAGGCCATCGACATCATGCCCACGGTGCTGGCAGCGCATGGCTGCGAGATTCCGTCTGACGTGCGCGGCGTGTCGCTTCTCCCGCTCATGACCGATGCCGCAGCGCCCACGCGCGACTATGCCCTGTATGGTGTGCATGCCATGACCGTGAACGTCACCGATGGGCGCTACACCTACTTCCGCGCGCCCGTTGCGGACAATCAGCCGTGCTTCGAGTACGCGGCGCTGCCGCACACCATCCGCAAGAAGATGGGTTCGGACTGCCCGGAGGAAATCGAGTGCGGCCGGTTCTTTGCTCGCACCAAGTATCCGCTGTTCAAGATTCCCTGCAAGAAACCCGCGCAGATTGAGGGCGCCACGCCGCTGGCCGAGGTCGAGCAGACGATGCTTTTTGACCTTGAGAGCGACTACGGCCAGGTAAACAACCTGGCCGGTGTGGGCGACCCCGCCGAGCAGCGCATGATCGACCTGCTGCTGCGCGGCTTGGAGGAGCATGACTCCCCGGCCGAGCAAAAGCAGCGCTTGGGGTTGGCGTAACATAGACGGGTAACGAGCGAGAGGGGGCTGCGGGTGTGTGTGCCGCTAAACACATTGGGTTTTTGATCAAGCCGGCATCGAGCGCATGTAATATGCGTTGTCGGTACTGCTTCTACTGCGATGTGGCCGCGCACCGCGAGCAGCCCCGCGCTCAGGTAATGAGCGAGGACGTGACCGATGCCATCATCGATCGCGCGTTGGCCGTGGCACGTGATGCGCATGTGTCGTTTGCCTTCCAAGGCGGCGAGCCCACCCTGGCGGGTTTGGACTTTTTCGAGTCGTTTGTGGCGCGCGTCGAAGCCCGGCGGGAACGCCAGCAGGTGCGCTATGCCCTGCAGACCAACGGGTATCTGATCGATGAGTCGTGGGCGGCGTTTTTGGCCAAGCATCGGGTGCTCACGGGCGTTTCGGTGGATGGGTATCGCGATCTACACGACAGCCTGCGCCCGGATGCGCACGGTGCGGGCACCTACGGGCGCGCGATGGGCGCGGTGCGTCTGCTGCGCGAGGCGGGCGTGGACGTGAATGTGCTCGCTGTCCTCACCGCGCAGCTGGCACGCCATCCGCAGCAGGTGTTCAAGTGGATTGAGCGCGAGCGGATCGGGCACATCCAGTTCATCCCGTGCCTGCCCGGCTTGGACGATGCTGCTGATACGTTCTCGCTGTCGCCGCGCTCATTTGCCGCCTTTTACAAGCGCTTGTTCGATTTGTGGTGGAAGTCGTGCGCGAACGGGCGGTACGTGAGCATCTGGTTGTTCGAGAACATGATGCAGATGGCGCTGGGGCAGTTCCCGTCGCAGTGCGGGATGTTGGGGCGCTGCGCGCCGCAGTTCGTGGTCGAGGGTGACGGCTCGGTGTACCCGTGCGATTTTTACGCGCTGGACGAGTACCGCGTGGGGAACATTTGCACGGATGACTTGGAGCAGATGGCGCTGTGCGAGACGATGCGCGCCTTTTTGGACGAGCCGCGTCGTCCGTGCGCCGATTGTACGGATTGCCCCTTTGAGGGTATGTGCCACCGCAATTGCAAGCGCCTGAACATTGCCTACTACGATGCGGACTATTGTGGTCTGAGGGACTTTTTGAGCTACGCCTGGCCGGGCCTTGACCGCATGGCCCACATGCTGGCGCGCCGATGAGCGCGCAGGTCGCAGCTGCTCGATTTGGCGCGGTGATCGTCGCGGTATGCGAGCGGGCTGGCGGACGTCTGAGCGTGCCGGAGCGTTGTTTGATACGAAAGGGGAGATAAGGTGGACACGCAAACGCGTCCTAACGTTCTTTTGATTATGTGCGATCAGATGCGCGGTGATTGCTTGGGCATCGATGGGCATCCGGATGTCAAGACACCCTACCTGGATACGCTCGCTGCCGATGGCATGCTGTTTGAGAACGCCTATTCGGCGTGCCCAAGCTGCATCCCGGCGCGTGCGGCGCTTTTTTGCGGCAAGACGCCCGCCGGCACCGGCCGCGTGGGCTATCAGGACGGCGTTGCCTGGGAGTACGATCACATGCTCGCGCAGGAGATGCGCGACGGCGGATACCAAACTGCCGTGGTGGGCAAGATGCATGTGCACCCGCCGCGCCTGGGGTGTGGCTTTGAGCACATGCGCCTGCACGACGGCTACATCGGCCATTACCGCAAGGCGAATCTGCCGTACTGGATGCACCAGAACGTCTCCGACGACTACATGCGTTTTTTGAAAAACGAGCTGGGCGAGTTTGCCGATGTGAACGGTTCGGGCGTGGAAAACAACTCGTGGATCACTCACCCATGGGCCTATGAGGAGCGCCTGCATCCCACCAATTGGGTGGTGGACGAGTCCATCCGCTTCCTCGAGACGCGCGACCGCACGCGCCCGTTCTTCCTTATGACGAGCTTCGTGCGACCCCATCCGCCGTTCGATGCGCCGGCGCCGTACTTCGATTTGTACCGCGATATGGAGCTGCGCGCACCCGCCGCTGGCGATTGGGACAACATCGAGGCCACCGAGCGCGACGGCATGATTTTGGACAGCGTGCACGGCTGCCGCGATGCCGAGTTGCGCCGCGAGGCCATGGCGGGCTACTACGCTTGCATCACGCATATGGATCACCAGATCGGCCGCCTGATCACGGCGCTCGAGAACGACGAGACCTACCACAACACGGTCATCGTGTTCTGCTCCGACCATGGCGAAATGCTGTTCGATCACGGTCTGTTCCGCAAGGTGCTGCCCTACGAGGGTTCAACGCGCATCCCGTTCATCGTGCACGTGGGCAAGAACGTCTCGCGCGTGGCGCAGGGCCGCGCATGCGGGAAGAGCGAGAGCGTCGTCGAGCTCATGGATCTCATGCCCACCCTGCTCGACCTGTGCGGCATCGACGTGCCCGAGGGTGTGGAGGGCGCCTCGCTCGCTGACGAGCTGTGCGGTTGCGCCCCGCTTGAGCGCACCTACCTACATGGTGAGCACAGCGGTAGCCGTGAGCAATCCAACCAGTGGATCGTGACCCCGCATGACAAGTACATCTGGTTCACCCAAACGGGCGTGGAGCAGTACTTCGATTTGGATGCGGACCCGCGCGAGACCGTCAATCTCATTGATGATCCCACCCGCGCCGAGCGCATCGCCGAGCTGCGCCGCGTGCTCATCGATGAGCTGTCGGGTCGCGAAGAGGGGTATGTGAGCGAGGGCGAGCTTGTGGTGGGTCGTCCGCCTGCGGTGATGCTTGAGCGGTCGGCATGTGCGAAGGAGGATCGATAGCGGTGGATATCAAGACCATCGGTGCGGTGATCGTGGTTGTGGCGCTGGCGGCCCTCATCTACCTTGAGGTGCAAAAGCGCACGACGTTCGCCAAGCTTGAGGCCTATATGCGCGAGGGGTCGATGGAGGAGTATCTCAAGCTGCTCGATCGGCCGTTGACCTCGGTGCTGTACCCCAAGTACAACGTGCTGTTCATGCGCCTGAACGCGGCGATCGTCATGGGCGATACCGCCCAGGCCACCGAGCTGATCGAGCGCATGGAAACACTCAAAATGACCGAGGAGCAAACGACGGCGCTCGCAATCCGCGCGTTCAACTTCTACGTTGAGATCGAGGACGAACCGCGCGCCGTGCGGGCCTTGGACTACATCGAGAAGCACGGGGATGCATCGGCGGCGCGCGTGAGCCGGCGTACCTACGAGATTTTCCTCAAGGGCTCAGATGCCTATATCGGGGAGATGGAGCAGGCACTTGAGCACGCCGAGCCGGTTGAGCAGGCAATGTTGTGCCAGCTGCTGGCAATTCAGTACGGCAACCGCGGCGATGCGCGGCGTGCGGATTCCTACCATGAGCGCGCCGAGCGCCTCATGAACGCCGCCGGGACCACGAAGTAAGAGAGAGGGCAGATACCAGCGAGCTATGTTGATTCTTGTTTTTGCGATTGCGTTTTTCGCCTCGACCATCGGGGCCATTTGCGGTATTGGCGGCGGCATCATCATCAAACCGGTGATGGACGCCGTTGGAGCGGCCGATGTATCGACGATTAACTTCCTGTCGGGCTGCACCGTGCTGTCCATGACTTGCTATTCGGTTATCAAGGCAAAGGCGGCGGGGGATTCGGCTATCGACCCTTCCATCGATACGCCGCTGGCGATCGGCGCGGCCATTGGCGGTTTGGCGGGGCGCCAGCTGTTCGACGCCGTGGCGGTGTTGTTCGGCAATGCCAACACCGCCGGTGCGGTGCAGGCGGGCACGCTGATGATCATCACCATCGGCACGCTTGTGTATACGCTCAACAAGGAGCGGATCGCCACCAAGCGGGTACGGGGTGTGCTGCCGTGTATCGTCATCGGTCTGCTGCTGGGCGTGTCGTCGTCGTTTTTGGGTATCGGTGGCGGCCCCATCAACCTGGTGGTGCTGTTTTACTTCTTCACGATGTCCACCAAGCGCGCGGCGCAAAGCTCGCTGTACATCATCCTGTTTTCCCAGGCCACCAGCACAATCTCGACGCTTGTGGGCGGTGTGGCAGGCATCGATTGGCTGCTGCTTGGCGGCATGGCGGCCTGTGGCATCTTGGGCGGCATCGTGGGCCGCAAGGTGAATGCCCATATCGACGAGGCGGCGGTCGACAAGCTCTTCTGCGGCCTGATGGTCGTGATCATCTTGATTTGCCTGTTCAACGTATTCCGCTACATGGGGTAGGGTCTCCGACGAGCCAGGTATAAAACAGCCCTTCGTGGGTATCATACACTTCGACGTACATTCGTCCATGGGAAGCTGTCGCGCGGCCCGTAGCCCTTGAGGGTGCGGGCCGCGTTGTCGTATCGCGTGGACGCGACCGTGCAAGGAGCCGCGATGGCCAAGAGCCCCCAGATTGTCGATGCAACGCAGCGCAAGTACTTCGAGCAGCAACGCTGGTTCGAACGTATTTGCCAAAATGGCACCATTTCCGCTGCGGTGATGGTGCTGGCGGCGGTGGCGGCGGTGATCTGCGCGAACTCAGATGCGTATGATGCCATCCATCACTTCCTGTCCGACCCGCGGTCGTTCATCGTGCTGGGTGGCATCACCGTCGAAATGTCGTTCGAGGTGTTTGTGAACGACTTTCTCATGGCTATCTTCTTCATGCTCGTGGGCATCGAGCTGAAACATGAGATGACGGTCGGCGAGCTTAAGCGCCCCGCCCAGGCGCTGCTGCCCATGTTGGCGGCAGTGGGCGGCGTGATGGTGCCCGCCACTATCTACGTGGTGCTCAACCGCGGCGGCGCGGTGGGCGGCTGGGCGATCCCCATGGCGACCGACATCGCCTTTGCGCTTGGCGTCCTCTCGCTTTTGGGCAAGCGCGTGCCGGTGGGCGTGCGCGTGTTCTTCACGACACTCGCCATCGCCGACGACCTCATGTCCATCGCGGCCATTGCGCTGTTTTACGGCGATGTGCCCAAGATCGGATGGCTGGCTGCAGCGGCGCTCGTGGTGTGCGCGTTGATTTTCCTCAACCGCAAGCAGGCGTTCAACCTGGGGCCGTATCTGCTGCTTGGCCTGCTGCTGTGGTACTGCATTTACATGTCCGGCGTGCATGCCACGCTCGCCGGTGTCATTCTGGCCTTCACGATTCCGGGACGCTCCAATATCCGCCTGAACAACCTCACGGCGTGGCTGTACGAGCGCCTGCCCGATTTGGCTGACAAGTATGATGACGAGGCGCATATCCTCGGTCAGCACGACTTTACGAGCGCCGCTGCGGGCGTGGAGCGCATCATGCACCACGTGACCCCGCCGCTGATTCGCCTGGAGCGTAAGATCTCCGCGCCCGTGAACTTCGTGATCCTGCCGATCTTTGCCTTTGTGAACGCGCAGGTGCGTCTGGTGGGTGTCGATATGACGGCGCTCGTGTTCGATCCGGTGACGCTTGGCACCTACTTCGGCATGGTGCTCGGCAAGCCGCTGGGCATCGTGGGCGTTACCTTCGTGCTGGTCAAGCTCGGGGTGGCAAAGCTGCCGCGCCGTGTTGGCTGGGGCCATATCGTGGGTGTGGGCATTTTGGGCGGCATCGGCTTCACCATGTCCATTCTCATCTCGGGCCTGGCGTTCCCAACGGAGGCGGTGTCCATGGAGCTGCTGGCGGCAAAGGCGGCAATTCTGGCTGCCTCGGTAACTTCGGCGGTGGTGGGCATGGCGTTCATGTCGGGTGTGTGTAAGAGCAAACCCAAGCAGGGCGCGAGTCGCCCCGCCGCAAAGTCCGCTCCAACGCCGCGCAAGGTTCATACGGGCGAGACGGGCGTCATGCCCGCGCAGCCGCATGCCTAAAGGGGCAGTCCCGCCGCGCGCTTGAAGCCGTAGAGCGCCGAGAATCGGTACGCTTGGTCGTCGTGTGGGCAGAGCCACAGGACGTGTACGTGCGTGATCTCGGTACCGCGAAAGAACAGCAGGCGGTCGAGCGCGAAGCTCTGCCAGGTGGTGCGCAAAACATGGTGGCAGCTGACGGCGGCGATAAACTGCGTCTCGTGCGTCAGGCAACAGGTGGCGAGCGCGCGCGTATGCTCGGCCGCGGTGCCGTCCCACACGCCGTGACCGCTTGCCCAGGCGTATAGAGCCGCGACCACGTCTTGCTGGGACCGCGCCTGCAGCGATTGCACGTCATGCGTGTCGCCGCCGCTCAAAAGCTGATGGCGCTTGGCGCGAAACATCGCCAAGAAGCGCATGATGTGCTCGCAGTCCTCCTTGTTGACGGTGCTCGAGATGCGCACATAGGGCACGTCCGTTTGGAGATAGCCCAACGAGATCAAGAAGTCGTACGAAGCGGCGTCGAGGGAGTCTATCTCGGATTCGGTGATGAGCCGCTTGATGTGAAACGCCTGCCCGAACGTGCGCACGAGCTGTGTTTTGACATACATGGCCACGGCCACGCCCGCATTGATGACCAGCGCGGCGCGCGGCAGGCAGGGGCGGGCGCGCCGGCACGCCGAGGTAGGGTGCGAGCAGCATGGTGATGCGCGTGTAGTCATCGGGCCACAGCGGCACTTCGTTCCAGAGGGGGCTGTCGAGGATGGTCTGCATGAGCACGATGTGCTCGTTGAAGCAGTGGGTTTTGACCGCGTTGCCATCCAGGTCGATGATGGGGCTGCCCTCGAGCGCGCGGCCGATGGCAGTGTCGATGATCGAGGCGAGGTAGACGTCGCAGGGGAAGGGCACGTGCGCGCCTTTGAGCGCGAGGTCGTCCATCAGCGTGTTGGCCATCAGCTGCGTATGGGCGTTGCGCGGCGTGAACCGGTGCGCGAACTCGGGCGTCCACTGCGCGGCCATGGACTTGTCGCAGGTGAGCAAAAACCGATATTCGCTTTCGTCGAGCGCGTGGCCGAGCAGGGCGTCTGCTTGCCGCAGCAGACGCGCGCACTCCTGCTCGGAGTAGGGTGTCGCGTCGGGCTCCATGGCGATGTCGGCGGCGAGCGCGGGGTGGGGCAGATGGTCTTTGGGGTGCATCGTGGCACCTTGGTCGATGGGAAAGCCCATGCGGTTGCGGATGATGGCGATGGCGACATAGAGGCGTAGCTGCTCGCGCGCGTTGGCGCTGCCGCGCAGGCTCTCGGGTACGAGCAGGTGGATCACCTGGTCGATAGCAGGGCCGCGCGTGCCGATAAGGTGGGGCACGATGGTGCGATGCGTGGCGTCGGGCGCCATGAGAAACAGGTAGTTGACCAAAAACCAGCGGATGTTGAGTTCGCGGCCCTCGATGCGGATGCGCCTGCCGCGAATAAGGGCGACATCGCAGGTGGCGAGCATGCTCTCCCAACGGGCCAGCTCGCGCTTGAGCACAAAAGTGCTGCAGAACAGCGCGTTGGCGAGTGAGGCGATGGTGTGGGAGTGCCGGGTGAGCAGAAGCTCGGTCATGCCGTGTACGAACAGGTCGACATGGGGCTGCGATGAGGGCGTGGCGAGCGCGAGTTCGGATAGGGAGCGCTGGATATCGAGTTCGGGCTGGTCGAGCGTGAAGCCGCGCCCACGGGCGCCCGCGATGTGCCCATGCATGGCGTTGCGGGAGAGCCAATCGTTGATATGCGCGATGTCGGTCCGAACGGTCTTCTCGCAACAGTTGAGGTGCTGTCCAAGTTCGGCGGCGGTGCGGGGCGTTTTGGCGTCATTTGCCAGATACGCGTAGAGGGTGATCTGCCGGTTGTTCATAGGGCCTTCCAAAAATGCGCAGGTGCACGCAATATGAGCGCACGTTTACCGTAGCTCAGGTAAATATCATACTCCATTGTCAAGAGTCCGCAGTTCAGAATAGGTGCCATACGTAGCCCTGCCCTATTGGTGGGCAGGCACAACAACGGGTGCGGAGCGAGTGGCTCCGCGCGAAGGGAGGAATCGCATGGCAGCTTCCGCAGCAAAGAATCAAGCTGAGGGCTCCGGCAAGTTCATGGTGGTGCCGCTGATCGTGTTGATCATGGCGCAGATGGGCACCTCGGGTGACAACGGCGCGCTGTCGCTGGCAACCGCCCAGCTCACCAGCTCGCTCGGCGCCTCCATGGCCGACATCCAGCTGGCGAACACCATGTATTCGCTGGTCGCGGGCGCCCTCATGGTCGCCGGCGGCATGATGGGCACCATCATCGGCTGGAAGAAGAACTTCCGCATCGGAACCCTGCTGGCCGCCTGCGGCGAGTTCGCCATGGCGTTTTCGCCCAGCATGACCGTCTTCACCTGGGGCGGTCGTCTGCTCGTCGGTTTCGGCGCGAGCTTCCTGGTCCCCTCCATCCTGGGTCTCGTGCCCAACATCTACAAGACGAACAAGGACCGCGCCATGGCGTTCGGCGGCGTCGGTGCCGCCACCGGCCTGTCCATGTTCCTGCCGCTGATCATGGGCGCCCTGCTCGACGCCATGGGCTTCCGCGTGACCTTCGGCGTTTTGGGCGGCTACTTCCTGCTCGTGTTCACCGCCTCCTTCGCCTTCCCGGCGATCGAGGAGACCGGTGAGAAGCTGAAGTTCGACGCCGTCGGCACCGTCCTCGCCGCGCTCGGCCTCTTCCTGTTCATCGTGGGCATCTCCCAGATCTCCACCTGGGGCCTCACCACCGCCTTTGCGGCCGCCCCGTTCACCATCGCCGGCTTCTCCCCGGCGCTGCCGCTCGCCCTTGTGGGCCTGATCATCCTCGCCGTGATGTTCAAGCTCGAGGTCGGCATCGAGAAGAAGAACGGCTGCGCCCTGCTGCCCCAGTCCTTTTTGAAGACCCCTCAGGTGCTGGCCGGCCTCGCCGCCTCCGCCATCACCTTCTTCTTCATGGGCATCCAGGCTATCTGCATGACCCCCTACATGCAGCTCGTCGGCGGCCTCAACGCCGTCCAGTCCGGCCTGGTCTCCCTGGTCTACGGCATCCCGATGTTCATCGTGTCCCTGGCCGCCCCTCGCTTCCTGGCCAAGGTCAACCCCAAGAACATCATCCGCGCCGGCTATGTTGCCATGGTCGTGTCCCTGGGCATCATGAGCCTGAGCTTCGTCGCCGACGGCATCTCCATGGTGCCGTTGATCGCGGGCTTTGCTTGCTCCGGCCTGGCTTCCGGCCTCGTCGCCTCCCAGGCCTCCACGGTCGTGGCGCTCGCCATCAACGACCGTGACGCCGCGCAGTCCGGCGGCGTGCAGGCCACCTGCCGCAACGTCGGCCAGGCCATCGCCGTTGCGTCGCTTGGCGCCATCCTGCTGTTCAGCATCTCCTCCACCGTGGCCTCCGAGGCCCAGATGAGCGAGGTCGTCTCGCCCGAGGTCGCCGAGCAGGTCGCCCAGCGCCGCGTGTCGCTCGTGTCCGACGAGAAGTTCGTCGCCTCCCTCGAGGGTATCGACATGACCGCCGAGGAGCAGGCCGAGCTCGTGCGCATCAACGCCGAGGCCCGCGTGAGTTCCACCAAGACCGCCCTTGCGGTCGGTGCGGTCATCATCGCCGCCGGCCTGCTCACGACCGGTTGGATCAAGACCGTTCCCGGCAACGAGGAGTAGCGAGCGCCCACACGCGCCTCGCATCCGCAACGGCAATTGGGCCGGCGTCGTCCCTGGTGGCGCCGTCGGCCCTCTTTGCAACCATCGCCGCGCGCGCATCCGCCGGGGGTCGCGTGCAGCGTTGAGCCCAAGTCCCCGCACCGTACAAGGGTGTTGTGGGGCAGCACTTCCGAAAGGAGACCTGAGCATGAAGCTTCTGTACAACGCCGACTTCGTACCCATGACGACCGAGGACGCCACGTTCGAGGCCCTTGTGATCGACGACGCGGGCACCATCGCCTTCACCGGCGACCTCGAGGCCGCTCGCGCCCAGTTCGCCGACGCCGAGCAGGTGGATATGGGCGGCCGCGCCGTCCTGCCCGGCTTCATCGACCCGCACGGCCACTTCGGCATCACCAACAACCTGCTTGTGACCGCCGACCTGTCCCAGTGCACCTCGATCGACGAGATCGTCGAGACCCTGAGCGCCTTCCTCGCCGAGCATCCCACCGATGAGAACGGCGTGATCGTGGGCATGAACTACGACCACAACAACCTCGTCGAGTATCGTCATCCCACCAAGTTCGACCTCGACCGCGTGTCCGAGACGGTTCCCGTGGCGATCATCCACGTCTCCTGCCACATGATGGCGGCCAACACCCCCATGCTCGCCCTTGCCGGCGTGAATGAGGACTCCATCGATCCCGAGGGCGCCCGCTACGCCCGCGTCGAAGGCACGCGCGAGCCCAACGGCTACATCGAGGAGACGGCCGCGATGCTGCCCGTGTACGGTGCCGCGCTCGCCCGCCTCGATTCTGCCTACGACGGCCTGATCGAGGGCATGCAGGACATCTACTTCTCCCGCGGTGTCACCACCTGCCAGGAGGGCGCGACCGACGCCCACATGTGCGCCGAGTTCTCCCGCCTGGCCAAAGAGGGCCGCATCGCCATCGACGTCGTGATGTACCCCATGTCCTCCTACGATGTCGCCGGCATGCTCAAAGATTACGCCGACATCGACTCTCGCGAGTACACCGGGCATGTGCGCATCGGCGGCGTCAAGACCGTCCTCGACGGCTCCCCGCAGGGCCGCACCGCTTGGATGAGCGAGCCCTACACCACGGGCGAGGAAGGCGAGGGCTTCTGCTCGCACGGCTTCAAGTCCGACGAGGAGGTCTACGAGTTCGCCAAGATGGCCATCGACACCGGTCATGATTACCTTGCCCACGCCAACGGCGACGCCACGGCCGAGCAGATCCTGCGCTGCTACACCAAGGCGTACGAGGATTCCGAGAACCCGAACAAGGCCGACCTGCGCCCGGTCATGATCCACTGCCAGACCGAGCGTCGCGACCAGTTCGAGCGCATGGGCGCGATCAACATGGTCGCCTCCATGTTCCCGTCCCACATCTGGTACTGGGGCGACGCGCACCTCAAGAACTTCGGTGAGGAGCGCGGCATGCGCGTCTCCGCCGTCCACGACGCGCTGGAGTGCGGCGTGCCGTTCACCTTCCACACCGACTGCCCGGTGCTCGTGCCCAACATGCTCGAGGCCGTTTGGTGCGCCGCCAACCGCATCACCAAGGCGGGCGTGCAGCTGGCCGAGGACCAGAAGGTCTCCGTGTTCGACGGCCTGCGCGCCATCACCATCGCCGGCGCATACCAGTATCATGAGGAAGATCGCAAGGGCACCCTCGAGCCGGGCAAGCTCGCCGACCTCGCGGTGCTCGACGCCAACCCGCTCAAGGTCGACGTCGCCGATGTCCGCGACATCCAGGTCGTCGAGACCATCAAGGACGGCGTGACCGTCTGGACGCGCTAAGGCGCACGCATGAGCCGGCTTCGGGGTGCGCCCGAGGCCGGCTCATGTTCCATCGGTAGTTCTGGCGCGCGGGCGATCCGCCCGCTGTCTCGCGGCCGGGATGGTCGCGAGGCGCCATAGGAGAAAGGAACTGTCATGAAGCTTCTGTTCAACGCCGATTTCGTTCCGATGACCTACGAGGATGCCCACTTCGAGGCCCTCGTGATCGACGACGAGGGCAAGATCGCCTTCACCGGCGACCTCGATCGCGCCCGCGCGCAGTATGCCGGCGCCGAGGAGGTCGACATGGGCGGCAAGACCGTCACCCCCGGCTTCATCGACCCGCACGGCCACTTCATCATGACCTCGCAGAACTTCACGAACGCCGACCTGACGGGAGCCGCCTCTATCGCCGAGGTGCAGCAGCGCCTGCGCGACTTCATCGAGAAGCGCGGTATCACCGCCGAGGGCGTGGTCCAGGGCAACGGCTACGACCACAACGCCTTCGCCGAGGGCCGTCATCCGTCTCGCCAGGAGCTGGACGAGGTGTCGCGCGAGATCCCGATCATCGTGAACCACGCCTCGGGCCACGTGGGCGCCGCCAACACCCGCGCGCTCGAGCTCGCCGGCGTGGACGCCTCCTTTGCCGACCCCGATGGCGGCAAGTTCCTGCGCGAGGCCGACGGAACCCCGTCCGGCCCCTGGGAGGAGCTGCCCGCGATCGCCATTCTCGAAGACAAGGTCATTGAGCCGCGTGAACACGTCGATTACTTTGCGATCGTGGACGACATGCAGGACCTGTACTTTTCCCACGGCGTGACCACCTGCCAGGATGGCGCCACGATGGACCCCTTTACCGATGCGCTGATCTCGCTCGCCGAGGCGGATCGCATCAAGCTCGACGTGGTGTCCTACCCGATGGACGGCTTTGGCGGCACCGCGCAGGAGATCATCGACAAGCACGCGTCCTACGACGGCCGCGCGTATCATCACCACGTGCGCTTTGGCGGGCACAAGCAGGTGCTCGACGGCTCCCCGCAGGGGCGCACCGCGTGGATGAGCAAGCCGTATGAAGTTGTGTCCGAGGGCGACGACCCCGCCTATTGCGCCTATCCGGCCATGGATGACGAGGTCGTGTATGCGAACTGCAGGGCGGCTATCGACACGAACCACCAGATTCTCACGCACTGCAACGGCGATGCCGCGGCCGATCAGCTCCTGCGCTGCTACGAGCGCGCGCTGGCCGATTCGAACAACCCCAACAAGATGAACCTGCGCCCGGTCATGATCCACTGCCAGACCGCGCGCCGCGATCAGTACGAGAAGATGGCGCAGCTCAAGATGATCCCGTCTATCTTCGCATCGCATATCTGGTTCTGGGGCGACGTGCACCAGCGCAACTTTGGCCCCGAGCGCGGCCCGCGCATCTCCGCGGCGCACGACGCCATGGACATGGGCCTGGTGTTCAACTTCCACACCGACACGCCCATCATCCCCTGCGACTTGCTGCGCGGTGTGTGGTGCGCGGTGAATCGCGTGACAAAGGGTGGCGTGCAGCTTGATCGAAGCCAGTGCATCGACGCGTTCAACGCGATGCGCGGCATCACCATCAACGCCGCCTACGAGTACTTCGAGGAGGATCGCAAGGGCACCCTCGAGCCGGGTAAGCTCGCCGACCTCGCGGTACTCGACGCCAACCCGCTCAAGGTCGACCCGATGAAGATTTGCGACATCGAGGTCCTGGAGACCATCAAGGAAGGCGAGACGGTCTGGACGCGCTAGTCTGAGCGTTCGTTTTGTATTGGGGCCGGCCCGGCGCGGTGCTTCGGGCCGGCCTTTCGACTTAAGGAGGAAGTCGTGGGCGATACATCCGCGCGTCTCGATCGCAAGCAGCTGCCCCTGTTCGCCGCCATCGGGCTGCTTGCGTGCTTCATGTTCTTGGACCGCTATCTGATCGGCTTCACCGTTTCGCGCCTGACCGAGATTTACGGATTCGCCGCCGGTGAGGTGGGGTTGCTGCTATCCGGCTTTTATCTGGGGTTCATCATCTCCACGCTGCTGGGCGGCTATATCGTCGACAGGTTCGGCGCCCGGTGGTTCGTGGTCCTCATGGCGGCGATGCTGGCCGCCGTGTCGTTCCTATTCGGCCTGAGTGCCGCCCTGCCGCTGTTCATCGGTCTGCGCTTCATGGCGGGGTTGGGACAGTCCGCCTATTCGGCCGGAATACCCAAACTGCTCGTCGACGGGTTTCGGTCCGAGCAGATCGCGGGCGTCCAGGGTAAGCTGGGCGCGTGCGCGGGTTTTGCCGGCGTGATCGCCGCGACGGTGGGCCAGTGGCTGCTCTCGTCTGCCGAAACCTGGCAAAACGCCTATTACGCGCTGGGCGCGGGCTTCATCGTGACCTGTGTGCTGCTGGCGATCACGTTGCCGCGCCGTCGGCGTGAGTCCGCTTCCGCCCGACCCGACCTGCGCGCCGCTTGGGGGAGCGTGCCCACGTGGGTGCTCGCGGGGGCGTATTTCCTCAACAACATCGTGGTGGTTGCGCTGATCAGCTGGATGCCCTCGGTCGTGGGGGCGCTTCCCGGCTCCGATCATCCGTTCGCGCCCTACGTGATGCTTGGTTTCTACGTTGTGGAGGGCATTGCGATCGCCTACGGGTCCGCCGTGGCCCGCAAGCGGTATTGGGATAAGATGCCCCAGTTCATCTTGGCGACCGCCCTGGTGGGCGCCATCGGCCTGGTGCTGTTCGTGCGCGTGACGGCGTTTGTGCCGGCGGTGCTCGTGATGTACGTGGCCATTGCGTTCACGTTCATCTCAGATGCGGCGATGCTGTTGTTGCCATATCGCTACGTCCCGGCGTCGGTCATTTCGTCGGCGTTTTCCATCGTGTATGTGGGCGGGTATATCGGCGGGCTCATCAGCCCGATGATCGTGGGCCTCTTCGCGGTCGGCGGGGTGGCGAATTTCGCGGTTTCGTTCCCGGTGTACGCGGGCATCCTGTTGGTGTCCTCGTTGCTGCTGTTCGCGTTGCCCAAGCCTGCGACGGAGTAGGCGCCCGAGCATTGTCGTTGCGCGACGGTCCTGCCCCACCACGCGGTGTCGACGGCGTTTTGGGCTTGCCGAGTTAGGTCCTGCCGCTGGTGGCACATTGATTTTCGGCCATGGGCGCCGCGTTCTCCCTCAGAGAAGCCCCGTACGAGCTTCGGCCCGTCCTGCATTGCGCGCGGGGCGGGCCGACGCCGTAGTGCGGTCGGCGCGTCTTGACGCCTATTCCACCGTCCCGTAGGTCGCGCCCCATCCGTGGGCGGCGAGGGCGGAGTTGATCTGGTCGCACAAGCGGGTGCGGTCGTAGGTTCCCGGCGGCACGAGGTTCACGATCTCCAGGAGGTCGGGGGCGAGGTCCAAAATCTCGGCCTGGACGATGAGGTCGAGCCGGTCGATTGAGGCGCGGCCGGTGAACAGGCCGTCCACGAGGCGCTGCAGGTCGCCGAATTCCTCTGCCTGAAACATTCCCATATGCATGATGGTGGCTCCCTAGTCTGCGGTTGAGGCGTCTTGCTTTGGGGTGGGTGCGGTCTTGGGCAGGGTCTCCGCCGCGGGCTCCGGTCCCGCAACGGGTGCGTGCTCCGTTGCGGGCTCTGGTTCCGATGCGGGCGCGTGCTTCGCTGCGGGATCCGCCTCCGATGCGGATGTGTGATCCGCCGCAGGCTCCTGCCCCGCAACGGGTTCCGGTCCCGCCGTAGGCTCCGGCTGCGCTCCGCCCCTCTCCGGTGCTGCCACGGCAACCCGCGCACCCTTGCCCGTACGGGCGCTCGCCTCGAGAATCGTCTCGATGACGCGCTCCATGGTCTCGTCGATGCGGTCGCGCTTGAGCTCGCATTCCCAAATGGTGATGGCGCACCAGCCGAGTTCCTCGAGTTCGGCGAGCGCCCGCGCGTCGCGCTCGACGTTGCGGAGGAACTTCGCCTCCCAAAACTCGACGTTCTTGCTCGGCATGCTCGGATTGCAATGCGGGCAGCGATGCCAGTAGCACCCGTTGACGAAAATGGCGATCCTGCGCCCGGGAAACGCGATGTCGGGCCTGCCGGGCGCCTTGCCCCAGTCGAGGCGGTAGCCCGTGAGCCCGGCTGCGCGCAGGCGCTGCCGCACGAGAAGCTCCGGCTTGGTGTCGCGCCGTTTGTTGCCCTGCATGGACTTGCGCACGGCTGCGCGCCGGCGCACGAGGTCCGTTTGCACGGGCGAGAGATCCGAGGTGTCCACGCCATCGAGTAGGTCGTGCACTGCGCGTTTGGTTTTGCGGCGCCGCGCTGGGGCGCTTTTCGTGCTGCGGGGTTCTGCCTCCTCTTTCGGTGCGCTGTCGTTCTGCTCTTCGAGTTTGGTCAACAGCTCAACGAGCTCGACATCTGCAGGCATCCACGTGAGGGTCGCAAGAGAACGCGTGTGGATCCAACGCATGGCCCGTTGGCGGTCGTTGGCTTGCGGCTGGTTCGATAGTGCTTCGTTGCCAGAGATCGCCTGCCCGCCGCTCGTTTGCTCCCCGTGTGCCAGCTGACAGAAAAAGCACGTCATGGAGAGGTGGAAGTCCGGGTAGTCATATTCAAGCGTATAGAAGTCGCGCAGGTTGCTCACGCGCACCTTAAGCTCCTCGCGCAGTTCGCGCTCGCACGCCTCGGCTGGCGTCTCGCCGCTCTCGACCTTTCCGCCGGGAAACTCCCACAGGCCGGCCATAGGGCCGTATCCGCGCTGCACGGCGAGCACCTCGCCGTTTTCTCGCTGGATGATTCCCGCAGCTACATGAACTGTTTTCACGTGTTACCCATTCGTCGCCGTTTGCATGGTGTATACGATACCCCAGTGGACGGTAGCCTTACACGGGTGTAAGTCAAACGTAAGCCAAATCAATGGTTGCGCACTGCAAGGCCTGCCAGTATAGATGGCGAGCAAAACCGCATGAGCAAAGGAGCGACCATGAGTGAGATCGTATCGAACAACGAACATGTCCCAGCTTTGAATAGCTGTGCAAATGCCGGTGAGGCAGTCATCGTCCAGGCGAGCATGTCGCAGGTGGAGATGACCGTGTGGCTTTGCATTATGGCCGTGCTGGCCTGTGGCATGCTGGCCGTGCTGGCGATGGTGCGCTAGCTGTTGTGTGATTGCAGCGCAACCTGTTGTCTGAGCGGGGTCTTACGCGCGAATTCGCCCTTAAAAATGCAAAACTTCACGAAATGTAGACTTATTTGGGCAAGTCGAAAGTAGAGGATTGAGGCCGTTCATTAAACCTGCTGGTAGAAGGCTCGTGTAAACATAAAAAATGGCGATATACACGCAGGGTGCCGATAATAATCTACATTTCGCGAAGTTTTGCTTTTACGGCTGCGATTGATCGCTATTTGGGCAGGGTCCGCGCGACTTGACGCGAAGCCTTCGCCTCCCAACCGCAAACCCTTCGTTCATCATATGGCACATCAACCAAGAAAGGATTCCAATTATGACCCAAACCATTTCTGGACTCGGCGCCACCGCCCCGGTGCTCGAGGTCACGCATGTAGAGAAGGTGTACGGTGGGCGCAGCAACGTGACGCGCGCGCTGGCCGATGTTTCGTTCACGGTGGAAAAGGGCGAGTTCGTGGGCATCATGGGCGCTTCGGGTTCCGGAAAATCGACGCTGCTCAACTGTGTAAGCACCATTGACACGGTGACGAGCGGTGCGGTGTCGGTGCGCGGCGCGGACGTGACGCGCATGAAGTCGGCCGACCTGACGCGTTTTCGTCGCGAGCAACTGGGCTTCATTTTTCAGGATTCAAACTTGCTCGACACCCTGACGGCGCGCGAGAACATCGCTTTGCCGCTCACGATCGCGCGTGTTCCGGCGGGCGAGGTGCTGGCGCGCGTTGAGCAGACCGCGCGGCGTCTCAACATCGATGCGATGCTCGACAAATATCCCTACCAGATGTCTGGTGGCCAGCAACAGCGCGTGGCCGCCGCGCGCGCCCTGGTGACGGATCCAGCCATTATCATGGCCGATGAGCCCACTGGCGCCCTTGACTCCAAAAACGCGCGCCTGCTGCTTGAGAGCCTCGAGAGCATGAACCAGCAGCTGCAAGCCACGGTGCTGATGGTTACCCACGATAGCTTCGCGGCGAGCTATACCAACCGTGTCTTGTTCATTCGCGATGGCCGCATCTTTACCGAGCTGCGCCGTGGGGATGCGCCGCGCCGCGAGTTCTTCGATCGCATCATGGAGGTCGTGGCTATGATGGGCGGGGAGGGTTCCGATGCTCTGTAAGCTCGCATGGGGCAACGTGCGCCGCGCGGGTCGCGACTACCTTGTGTACCTGCTCACGCTCACGCTTGCCGTCACGGTGTTCTATTCGTTTAACACCATTGCCATCCAGGTGGACGTCGCGGGGATTCCGACGGAGGGTCTGGCCGATCTGCTTGGCGGCATCATCTCGGGCCTCACGGTGTTTCTGGCGCTCGTCATGGGCTTTTTGATGGTGTATGCCAACAACTTCATCATGAAGCGACGCAAAAAAGAATTCGGCCTCTACCAGGTGCTGGGCATGAGCCGTGGTCAGGTGGCGCGCATCATGGCGCTGGAGACGGCCATCGTTTCGGGCGGGGCGCTCGCGCTGGGCATCCTGCTCGGCGTGATGTTCTCTCAGCTCATGACTTTCTTTACGGCATCCCTGTTCAAAACGCAGATCGCCGATTTCCATTTCTTTTTCTCGTGGACGGCGTTTCTGCTTACCGTGGGTTGTTTGGTGGCCATCTTCGTGGTGACGCTGCTGTTCAACCTGCGAGTCGTGCGCCGCGCCAAGATCATCGACCTCATGGGTGCCGAGCGCAAAAACGAGGCCATCAAGACGCATAACCCCTGGCTCTCGGCCGCTGTATTCATCGCGGGTGCGGCCCTCATCGGCGTGGCGTATGCCCGCCTGCTGCGCGACGGTCTTCCCATCGATGGCGGCGATGGAGGTATGCAGGCATTTACGCTCACGACGGTCATGGTCGTGGTTGGTACGATCTTGTTCTTCTTCGGCCTTTCAGGCTTCTTGCTCAAGGTGCTGCAGAGTGCGCGCGGTCTGTACTGGAGCGGCCTCAACATGTTCACGCTGCGCCAGCTTTCGGCCAAGGTGAACACGGTGAGTTTTTCCATGGCCGTGATCTCGATGATTTTGTTCTTGGCGCTCACCAGCGTGACGGGCGGCATGTCCATCGCCAGCGTGATGAACGCCACATTGGAGACGGCAACGCCGGCTGACTACTCGCGGACCGTCGTGTATTACGGCCCGAGTACGATTGAGCGCTTTGATGGCCAGGGCAGCGAAGCCCCTATGGGCCTTGCGAGCGAACCGATTGACATTGTGGCTGCGAGCAGCGAGAACGTGGTCGATAGCACAACGGGCGAACCAGTTGACTTTGACTTGCGATCGCTTTTGTCATCATATGTGCAGACGAACGTTTACGATGCGACGCCGCTGGGTGCCGAGCAGCCACTGATGAGCCTGCACGGCTTGTGCGAGGCGACGGGCAAGCCGCTGCCAAAGGGGACGAACAGCGACGAGATGAAAACGAGCCTCATGGTGATGCCCGAGAGCGATTACAACCGCTACCTGGAATTCCGCGGGCAGCAGCCGGTGGACTTGGGCGCGGATGGCTATCTGCTGACGAGCGATATGGGTGCCTCGGTCAACAACATCTACGATGCGGCGATGGAACAGGGCGTGACGATTCCGTTTGGCAGCACCACGCTGCGGCCCGCGGCCAGCAAGGTCGATGCGCGGTACGGAGCGTTCGTGGTGTCGAGCATGGGCGGCAACGCCGGCACCATCGTGGTGCCCGATGAGGTGCTCGCGCAGGTTGATCTACCGCTGTACGGCAGCTTCTTGCTTGGCAACTACGCCGAGGGCGTGAATGCTGAGCAGGCCGATGAGGTGCTGCAGTCGCGTCAGTCCTATGGCAGCATCATTCGGGATGGCAACGTTGAGATCGGCTCGTGGGGCATGGAGTATACGCGCTCCGAGGCCTATGAAGGCGCGAACACCATGAATGGCCTCATCAGCTATCTGGCCATCTACATCGGCTTTGTGCTCGTGGTGGCGTGTGCGGCGATCCTGACCATCCAGCAGCTGTCCGGCGTGGCCGATGCGGGCAAGAACTGCCTGATCCTGTCGGAGCTGGGCACCTCGCGACGCGAGATCATGCGCTCGGTGCTGGCGCAGCAGACGGTGTTCTTTGTGTTCCCGCTGGCGGTGGGTGTGGCGCACTCGCTGGTGGCCCTCGATGTGGTCATTGAGATCGTGGAGCTGTTTGGCCATATGGCAATTGGCAGCACGGTTGGCTTAACCTGCGCCATCTTCCTGCTGTGCTATGGCGGCTATTTCGTGCTGACCTATATGATGAGCAAGGGGATCGTGCGCGACTCCATCCGGGTGCGGCATGCGCAGTAGGATGGGCGAGCAATAACGCCGAGTGGCGAGACGCGGGCGTGGGTGCAGCGGCATCCGCGCCCGCTGTGGTATGGCGCGCGTGTGGGTGCGGATGGCGATTGCATTGGGCCCCGCTTGCGTCGATGGGTGCGCCCCGCGATTGCGCGACGCCCCGCCCATTCGCCTTGTTCGGCGCGCTTGCCCAGGCGCGCGTGTGGGCGCGGATGGCGATTGCATCGGGTACAATTGGCGCATGTTTTTGCGCGAGAAAGGTGCCCCTATGCGCCCGTTTTCCCGTTTCTGTGTTCGCTGTCGGCGTTTTGCGGCGGCCGTGTTCGTGCTGTGTGCCGCGACGGCGTGTTTCGCATCGGCTTTCATGCCGGTTGCCGCCCATGCGGATACCTACAGCTTGCCGCAGGTGAACGTGCAAGCTCAGGTTGCCGAGAACGGCGATTTGTATGTAACGGAGGCGCGCACTTTTTCCTTTGAGGACGAGGTGAACGGTGTGTTTTGGACCATTCCGTTTGCGCGCAATCAACAGGGCGCCTCATCGTACGTGCAGGTGCTTGATGTCTATGCTGCCGACGCGCCAGGCGAGCAGTCTGAGGCCGAGCTGCGCCGTTCTGCTCGCGCATTTTCGCTGGCACCCCGCGCCGAGGAGGGCGATGCGGATGTGTATACCACCGAGGAGCAGGACGGTGCACTCACGCTCAAGGTGTTCACGCCGCACGGAGATGGCGACACGGCGGTCGTGTGGGTGTCCTACGTGGTGTACGGTGCGGTGATGGCCTGGCAGGACACGGGTGAGCTGTACTGGAAATACGTGGGCGATGCGTGGGAAGAGGATGCGGATAACGTGCAGCTTACGGTGACGTTTGCGGGCGCGGCATCCGGTACGCCGGCATCGACGGGTGCCGATGGGGCGACGCTGCGCGCATGGGGTCACGGCCCCTATGAAGGCGAGGTCGCGCTTGATGTGTCCGATCCGCAGGCCCCGTATGTCGCATTGAGCACGCCACGGGTTCAGGCTGGTCAGTTTGCGGAGGTGCGTGTGGCATTCCCGCTTGACTGGGTGCCCGACCTGAATGTGGCGGGCGGGGAGCGCCTCGACACGATGATTGCGGAGGAGACCGCCTGGGCCGAACAGGCAAATGCCGAGCGAGAGCGGGCGCGTGCCATTGTGGTGGTGGGCACGGCGGCGCTGACGGGCGCCTCGGCAGTGCTGCTGGCGGTCTCGCTGGTGGTGCGCCGGAAATTCCAAAGCCCCAAGCCGGTGTTCGAGGAAACCTATTTTCGGGATGTGCCCTCCACCGATCACCCAGCGGTGCTTTCGGCGTTGGAGGCCGACGGGTCGGTCGAGGACCGCGCCTTCATCGCAACGCTCATGAAGCTCACCGACGATCGCGTGATTCAGATTGGCCATGAGACGCACGCGCAAGACCGCTTGTTTGGCTTGGGGGAGAAGCAGGTTGACCGCTATACCTTGACGCTTGTTGCTTTTGAGCGCGTGGATAACGAGATCGATCGTGCGGCCGTTGAGCTGTATTTCGGTCGCCATGCGGCCAATGGGGATGAGGTCGCTTTCGACGGCTTCGGTGCGGCTGGAGAAGACGATGGTGCGACAACGACGGCGCTCATGGATGATTTCAAGGCGGAAGTGACGGCCACGCTGGAGGAGCGCAACCTCACCGATCGCGCCCCGGGTTGGTTCAAACATGGCGTGGGCCTGGCGGGCGTGGTGCTGGTCGTCGCGATCGTGCTCTTCTTTGTGCTGACCGACGGCGCAAGCCTGACCGGCGGGGCAAACTGGTTGTTTTTGCTGTTGGGCTTGGTGTTGGCTATCGGCGCGGCAGCGGTCGCCGGCAGTGCGCGCCAATACACGCAGGAGTGCGTGGAGCTGCGCGTTCGGTGCGCGGCGCTCAAAAAGTGGCTGGAGGACTTCACTAATTTGGACGAGGCTGTGCCAGCCGATGTGGTGCTGTGGAACAAGATGCTCGTGTTGGCGGTTGCGTTCGGTGTGAGCGAGGAGGTGCTGCGGCAGTTGGCCGACGCGGTGCCCGATGGATCGCGCATCGACGCAAACGGTGGGTATTTCTATCCGAGTTACTGGTGGCTGTACCCGCATGGACGGTTGCATGCCCCGGTGCATGAGATGCATAAGACGTATGCCGCGACCATCTCCGAGCTGGCATCGAGCTCCGACAGCTCCGAGTCTGGGTTTGGTGGCGGCTTCTCCGGCGGTGGAGGCGGAGGAGTTGGCGGCGGAGGCGGTGGCACTTTCTAGCCGGACGGCCTGGGCGCCCTGCCTTCGAGCGCGCCCAAAGGCTTATGTAGGCCGGTATGCCGCTCGACGTGCTGGCGTACTCGGCATATCACCCGCCCGGTGCGCAGGTGTTTTGTTATGCGGAGAGGTCGAGCCCGTAGACGTAGAGCTCTTTGGGCAGCAGCTTGCGCTCATCGCGCTTGGCGCGGTAGGCAGCGGCACGCTTGAAGCCGCGGTGCTCGTAGAACTTCCAGGAGCAGTCGGTGTCGGTGTAGAGGAACGCGCGACTGTCACCCCGGTTGGCCAGATAGGTGGTTGCCGCGTCGAGCAGCACGCTGCCCAGGCCCATCCCGCGCGCCGAGGAGCTCACCGCAAGCAGTGAAATCTCGGTCGATCCGGCAAAGCCGCTCTTGGCAAGCAGCGCGTCGTTTTTGGAATCGGACAGCTGCACCGAGGCGCAGTGCATCGATGCGGCGGCGGGGTCGAGCTCGCGCATGCGGCGCAAAAAGGTTTCGGAAATCTTGAGCCAGCGGCGGTTGATGGTTTCCCGTTTACCGCCCGGGCTGGCGAGCACGATGCCGCGCGGAGTGCCATCAACCAGCGCGACCTGGGAGAATGAGGAAACGGAGAGCAGGTGGGCGAGGTCATGCTTAGCCGAGAGCTCGTTGAGCGCCGCGCTTGGAAAATCGGTATGCCATTCCTCTTGCACGATGGCGGCAAGTTCCTCGAAATCGTCCTCATCGAACGGTCGGTACGTAACGCGCGAAACCATGAACCCTCCTGTCGTCCCTTCGTTTCTACCACCATGTGCGAGCGGAAGTATGGTGCGCGTGTGTGACTGTGGCGCCCCCATCAATTCTTCGCGCAACGCCCATGGTTTCTTGGCAAGTTCTCCAAAACGAGGGTGCGCGCGGGGCGCGGGGCGGGCGCGCTTGCGCTACATTAGATGCGTTGTGCAGTGCGGCGTCGCATGCGGGGCCGCGGGGTGAAAGGAAGCGGCATGGCTGCTGAGGGGAAGATTTCCCGTGCACTGATTTCGGTCACGGACAAAACGGGTGTGGCGGCATTCGCCAAGCACCTGGTCGAGGACTTCGGGGTGGAGGTGGTCTCGACGGGCGGCACTGCGCGCGCACTCGAGGCGGCCGGCGTGCCAGTTGTGCCGATCGAGCAGCTCACCGGATTCCCCGAGATGATGGACGGCCGCGTGAAGACGCTGCACCCCAAGGTTCACGGCGGCCTGCTCGCCCGTCGCGACTCCGAGCAGCACATGGCCGAGGCCGCCGAGCACGGCATCGGCATGATCGATTTGGTCTGCGTGAACCTCTATGAGTTCGAGAAGACCGTCGCCAACCCGGACGTCACCTTCGCGGACGCCATCGAGCATATCGACATCGGCGGCCCCTCCATGCTGCGCTCCGCCGCCAAGAACGCCGACGCGGTGACCGTGGTCTCCGACCCCGCCGACTACGATGCCGTCCTCGCCGAGATGCGCGCCAACGACGGCGCCACCACGCTGTCACTGCGCCGGGCCCTGCAAGCGAAGGTCTACGCCACCACGGCTGCCTACGATACCGCAATCGCCGATTGGATGAGGGCCCAGCTCGAGGGCGCCCAGGCCACGTCGGCGTCCGCATCTGCTGCCGAGCAATTTGAGCCACCTGCGGCGTTCTCGCTCAAGCTCGAGAAGGCCCAGGACCTGCGCTACGGCGAGAACCCGCATCAGACGGCCGCCGTGTACCGATTTGCCGATGACTTTGCGTCCCTCGCCTCTTCGTCTGCCCCGCTCGTGGGCGCCGAGCAGCTCCAGGGCAAGCCGCTGTCCTACAATAACTTCCTCGATGCCGAGGCCGCATGGAACGCCGTGCGCGATCTTGAGGAGCCGGGCGTTATCATCCTCAAGCACCAGAACCCCTGCGGTTCCGCCGTTGCAGAGAACGTGACCGAGGCATATGACCGCGCCTTCGCGTGCGATCCCAAGAGCGCCTTCGGCGGCATCGTCGCCGTCAACCGCGAGGTCCCGCTGTCGCTCGTCGAGCATTTCGCCGACCGCGACAAGCTCTTCGTCGAGGTTCTCATCGCCCCGTCCTTCACGCCCGAGGCTCTTGAGCGCCTGGCCAAGCGCCCCAACCTGCGCGTCCTTGCCACCGGCGGCGCCGAGGGCCACGCCAAGCTCGAGATGCGCACCGTCGACGGCGGCATGCTCGTCCAGTGCGTCGACACGGTGGACGAGGATCCCGCGACCTTCACGTTCCCCACGGAGCGCAAGCCCACGGACGCCGAGA
>CAUWJG010000023.1:0-34682 GCA_963559095.1 uncultured Collinsella sp.
CCGAGGCCGAGGGCGACGAGACGCCCGAGCGCCTGAACGTGCTGATCGTGGATGACAGCATCCCGGCAGGCGCGAAGCTCTACTAGGCTTTCCCAGGCACCCGACCTTGCCGTTCAAGCGGGGGCGCGCCACCCTAAGGTGTGCGCGCCCCCGCTTTCACGTCAATCTCGGGCGCCTGGAAAACCCTGGCTTGGGGTATGGCCAGCCCTTTTTCGGGTTCAATCGTTGGGCGCGTGCATGAGCACGCATCGAGCCTCCATCTCATCGAGCATGTCGTCATACATGTCGTCGCGCAGTTCACGCCATGTTTTCCCGTTAAGAGCGTTCTCGGCGCCACCCGTGTAATCGCATTGCTCCTGCGCAACTCTGACGGCAAGCCCCGCCCCATCCCGAATGAGCGCGATTTTTCGTTGCCGTTCGGCATCCGGCTTGTACGCTGCGGACTCTTTCATAAAAGGTGGCACATCGCGGTGCGTGCCCAGGTAGTCCCAAAGCGCGCGCACCGCCTGGCTGGGGCTTAACCCGAGCTGTGCCAACACCGCATCGCCCGTTGCTTTTGCCGAGCGCCCCAAGCGCGTGTTCATCTGAACAGCCGCATCCATGCTATCTCCAATCGCTATACGTATAGCAGAAATATATCCCATGTCGGAAGGCCAAAGTGGGCCGTCCTGTCGATTGCCTGCACGGTAATGGGGGCTGCTGTGCAAGCGGATGGTGCATTGTTGCGTCTTGCACGGCGCGGGTCGCAGTTCGTGCAAGCTGTTTGGTGGAGTACAGTACCTTTCACGAACGGTGCGGGCGAATTTGCCAAGATTGGTAATGTTCGACGGGGCATGAGGAGAACACAATGAAGACAGACGAAAGGTTCCACATCGTATCGCGCAGACAGAAGGAGGTCGGGGGCATGCGGCTGAGTTTCAGGCAATCTCAAATCGTGAACCTCGTTTCCCGGGCGCGCTGTGCACTCGATCTGGATGACGTTGCGGGCAAGATGGGTGTTTCCGTCAGGACGGTCTATAACGACATCAATGCGATCAATGACCACTTTGCCGCTCACAACGCCGGATTGTTGCGCGTCGCGAGCCGCAGAGTGAGCAGTGAGGATGTTGATTGGTCCCACGTTTTCGATCTGATTGCGCCTGCAGGTGATGCGGTGCTGGCGAGCGACGATCGCCGCATCATGATGCTGCTCGGTATATGTTGCGGGGGGGGGGTTCTTCGATTCCAGCCCTCATGGAGGAGTTTGGCGTCAGCCGAAATACCGTCATCTCTGATGTTCGGGAGATAAAAACTCGCGTCCGCTCGTTTGGCGCGAACTTGGAAAGCGTTGCCGGCAAAGGCTATAGCGTGGGAGGCGATGAGCGCGCGGTTCGCGAATTGCTGTGGTCCGACCTGCAGACGTTGCGCTCTCATGATTGTCTGGGTGAGGCGAGGACATTTTTGCAGGAAGCGCTCGTGCGGAAAACGAGCGAGGAAATCGACTTTTATGAGCTGTGCCGCTGCCTCGTTCGACAGTATGAGACAGATCTTGATACGCGCGTCTTTCTGGACGGGGGCGGTCTTGACCTGCTCATGATTCAAATTTCCTGGCTTAGGAGTTTGGACGGCCATGTGATCGACATGAGCCGAGAGGAGCAGGCGACACTCATCGGAACCGTTTCTTATCGCTCCGTGCAGTGCAGTGCCGCAAAGATGCGGCAGGCCGGCCTCGTTGTTCCCGAGCAGGAGCTGCTCTACATCACGTCGTTGCTGTTGAGTATAAAGACGGCGCATGTGGCCCATCACGGCGATGAGGATGCTCATGTTGGTCGTTTGGCCGAGCGCCTCGCCGCGAATTTTGAACGCGTGAGCTGCCTCAATTACGTTGACCGCTCCATTGTGTGCCAGCAGATGAGCAATCATATCCGCCCGCTGTACTATCGCTTCAAATATGGGCTGCAGGTCGATAATCCGTTGGTGAATGATATTCGTCGAGTCTATCCCATGTCCTTTGAGTTCACGCGGCGCGCGGCGATCGAAACGGGTCTGGGAGATTTGTCCGATGACGAGCTTGGCTACCTGACGATTTACCTCACGGCGGGCCTTGACAGGAAAATGTTCGAGGAGGGCGACACCAGCTCGGAGAAGGTGCTGATCATCGGCGCGGATAGCAATGCGACGATTGAGCTGCTCAAACGTCAGATTCTCGAGACATGCGGCATCGGCTTTGCCTATACGTTTGCCGAGCTCGAAAAGGTGCGTCGCTGGGAGCTTGACCGCTATGCGCTGGTGTTGTCGTTGGTCCACGTGCCGCAGTGTATGCGTCGGGACAACGTGGTCGAAATCGAGGCGTTTCTAACCGAGCGCGATTTTAGGCGCATCTTCAAGGCGCTGCATGGGAATCGGATTATTTCTGGCTACCGTGACATGATCGAGGAAATCATCGGCATCTTTCAGGCAAATCTACCTGGGGTTCCAAAGGAAGATTTGGAATCAGACCGTCTGTTCTTTGAGCTATTCCGGTATTTCAGCAAAAAGCCGTACGAATTGAGCGAGAAGTCGTTGCAGACCAATGCTTGCGTCAATATCGACGGGTTTGTTGAGGCGCCCGATGGCTGTACCTGGCAAGAGGCAATTCAGCGCGGTTGTCAGGCAATTTGTGACAGAACGGGATCGCACAGCCTGGTGGATCGCATGGGCAACTTGGTGCAGAGCCCAAAAATCCAGTGGTATCGCATGGCACCGGAGGTGGTACTGGTCCATTGCCCCATGCAGGGCGATGAGTGCGGTTGCGTGACGACCCAGGCTGTTCGATGCGAAGGAATGGGCGTTCAGTTTCCCGATCAGCGTATGGCGAGCACCGTGATCTGCCTCACGACGATCGATCGATACTCGCATTGGAATGTGCTGTTTTCGCTGTACAGGGGCATTGAGCGACAGGGAGATCGCGCAGGCTTCTGAATGCGGGGTGCCAGATGGGTCCACGTGCTTTTGAAAGGGGTTCGCGATGGCGAAGAGCAAGAATCTCAAGAAGTACCACGATGAGGAACATTGCCTCTGGTGCGGGCGTCCGACAACGAGCGCGGAGCACATTGTCAATCCTGGCGGGACTCCCGTGATGAAGTGCTGCAGCGATGACTGCTATCGGCTCGCTATGGACTTTGTGGTACGCGATGCTCGCGCGAAGCCCTGGTATTGGGGCACCCTCGCCGTTCTGGCTGCCGCCAATCTCTGGGTGATAGGCACGGGCTATTCGGGGCCGCTCGGATACGCCCCCTTGTTCTTGATTGCCGTGGCGGTTTTTGTATGGCCGTCGCTCTTCGTCCATTACGAGTTCTATGCGGAGCGCGGACTGGTGAGAACGCGCCGTTTCTTTCGGGTGTGTGCAATCGCGCTTGGAGCGCTTGCGATAGGGGCCGCGTTTTCGGTGGCCTGACGCTGGAACGTGGTTGGTCTTGATGGGGAAAGGAGGTGACAGCAATGGCACAGTTGCTTGATGAGCGCTTGATCATCTTGGATGCCGACGTTACGACCTCCGAGTCCGCTGCTCGCCTTATGGGCGCGCGTCTCGAGGAGCTCGGTTATGTGAATCCCGGCTATGCCGACATGGTGATTGAGCGCGAAAAGACGTTTCCAACGGGCCTTCCGGGCAAAACCATGGCAATTGCCCTGCCGCACACAAATCCGACCTTGGTGAACAAGCCGGCCATCGGCGTGATCGTTCCCAAGAAGCCGGTGCCGTACAAGATGATGGGTGGCCCGGAAACCGCGTTGGATGTCGAGCTCATCATGCCGCTCGTCATTAAGGACCCGAACAACCAGCTCAGCCTGCTCAAGGCGATGATGGGGGTCATTCAAGACGGCGAGCTGCTCGAGCGCATCCGCTCATCTCGCGATAAGCGGGAGATCATCGATTGCCTCCAGGTGATCGAGGATGCAGTTGAAGCGTAACCATTGAAAGGAAATTATCATGCGTCCCGTTCGTATTCTGTGTGTCTGCGGTTCCGGTACCGCCACGTCCGCGATGCTTGCCGCAAAACTGCAAGACGTGCTCGAGGAGCGCGGGTATCAGTCTGAGACTGATGAGACGAACCCTCCGGGTGTCGCCATCGCGGCGACTACGCGCCAGTGGGATCTCATCGCGTTCACGAGCCCCGTGGATGACGCTATGGGCATCCCGACGCTGAACGCCACCGGATTTTTGGTCGGCATTGGCGAGGATGACTTCATTGAGCAGCTTATGGAAGCCGTCGGAAAGCTCGATTTGAGTGAATAGCGCCGGAGCGCACGACGCGCATCCATTAGCCAGAGAGGTTGTGGCCCCATGGATTTCTTTGCCGTTCTAAAACAGTTCTTTGACACCTTCGGCAATTACATTACCGTGCCGATCATCATTTTCGTTATCTGCAAGATCTTCCGCACTCCCACGAAGCGGGCATTCCAATCTGCCGTGCTCGTTGGCGTCGGCCTGATGGGCATGTCGTTTGTGACGTCCGCATTCGGCAATGTGCTGACGCCGCTTATTCAGCGCATGGTCGATGTGTCGGGCATTTCCAAGCCCGCGCTCGATATTGGTTGGCAGGCGGTTGCCGCTGTATGCTACTCCACCGATCTTGGCATGATGTTCATCGGTGTCGGCCTGCTGTTCCAGGTCATTGTATGGTTCCTGCGGATCACCGACATCTTCATGCCCTCGGACCTTTGGAACAACTATTCCATCTCCGTGTGGGGTTCTCTGTTGTTCCTTCTGTGCGGCAATATGGCCTTGGCGTTTGCGCTCATGCTGTTCGTGAACCTCGTGACCCTGCTTATTGCCGAGGTCGTGCAGAAGCGTTGGTCGACGTATTACAACTATCCCGGTTGCGTCATGACGGCCCCTCACCATATGGGCGATGCGCCGATCTATCTTGTGCTCAACGTCGTGTTCTCTAAACTTGGCCTCGACAAGGTCCGCGTTGATCCGGGCACCATCAAGAAGAAGATCGGTTTCCTCGGCGAGCCGATGTATATCGGTCTGTTCATCGGTCTGGTTTTGGGTATCGTTGGCAACGTCGACCGACTCATGCTCATGGAGGGCTGGGGCAATATCGCCCAAGTGTCCGTCACCTGTGCGGCCGTTATGGCCATCTTCCCTCGCATCGCCGGCATGTTCGCCGCTGGCTTTGGCGCGCTGACCGAGTATTCCCAAAAGACGCTCGCAAAGTCCAAGTTTGGCAAGGATCGCCAGTTCCTCGTCTCCGTGAATGATGCCCTGGGCTACGGTGAGGCGGCGACGCTGACGACGGGCCTTCTGATGATTCCTATTGGCATTCTGATCGCATTTCTGATGCCGGGCAACTTGGTCATTCCGCTCATGGTGCTTCCATCGCTGCCGTATATGGTCGAGGTTCCCGTGTCGCTGTCCAACGGCAACATTGTGAAATCCGTCCTCATGGCCGCCATCGTATTCACCGCGAAGCTGCTGATGGCTTCGTACTGGGCCGCCGTGTTCACCGAGGTTGCGGCAGGCGTCGGTTTTGAGGCGGCTGTCGAGGCGATTGGCGCGGGCACGTTCGTCATCGGCTTCATCATGTCCAACTGCACGGCCGGCCTGATTACCATGGCGTTCTTGACGCAGAATCCCTTGGTTATCGGCGCTGTTGTTGCGGGGTACGTCGTGCTTTTCGTCCTGTTTAAGAAAAACAAGGTCCGCTTCCAGGACTATCTGGAGTTTCTTGCCACGGGCAAGCGCCCCGAGAAGCAGGAAAAAGTCGCGGCTGCCTAGCGGCTGGTGTCCACCTGATTGCGGGGCGCTCCGTTTCGGGCGCCCCGATCTAAAGAAGGGAAGCTCATGAAAATCGTTGTTGTGGGTGATATTGTCGTCCCCTGTGAGCTGCTGGTTGAGGCTGCCCATACGCTCGATGACGCGGCCGAAGTCGTGGCTGTGGAATGGGTGTGCGAGACGCGTCAGGAGTTTCAGCGTCGTGCGCAGAATCTCGAGAAGCATGGTCCGGATGCCGAGGAAGTTCCCGCTGAGGTGTATGAGCAGGTGGCGGATGCCGACATCTTGCTGACCCACTTCTGCCCGGTTCCCGCCGCACTCGTCGAAGCCGGAAAGCGCCTTAAGCTCATCGGAACGTGTCGCGGGGGTATGGAGCACATTGCCGTTGCCGCCGCCACCGAGCGCAATATTCCAGTCATCCATTGCATTCGCAACGCTGAGGCGACGTCGGATTTCGCGATTGGCCTCATGTTCGCAGAGGCGCGCAACATCGCCCGCAGCTTTGCCGCGCTTAAGCAGGGCGAGTGGCGCAAGGAGTATGTGAACAGCCAGTACACCACGTCCATGTGCGAGATGACCCTGGGTTTGGTTGGATTGGGTAACATCGGCAAGCTGGTCGCCAAGAAGGGCGCGGGCTTGGGCATGAAGCGTGTGATCGCCTATGACCCCTATCTCACGCAGGAGCAAGTTGATGAGCAGGGTTTGCCTGTCACGCTTGTCGAGGAGGATGAGCTGTTCAGCACGGCCGACATTGTGAGCCTGCATATGCGCCTCACGCCCGAGACGAAGGGCTGCATTGGCGAGCGACTGCTCGGACTCATGAAGCCCACCGCCTATCTCATCAACACCTCTCGCGCCGGCGTGGTCGATAAGGATGCCCTGGTGCGTGCCCTGACTGAGCGCATGATTGGCGGCTGCGCGCTTGACGTGTTTTGGGAAGAGCCCATTGCCGAAGATGACCCGCTGCTGGCGCTCGATAACGTCACCATTACGCCGCATAACGCAGGTAACGTCGTAGACGCCCTGCCCAAGAGCCCCTTGCTGCTCGCCCGCAAGATTCGCGAGTACTGGGAGACCGGCACGAGCGATATGGTCGTCAATCTTTAAGCAGCTTACCGCGTAGTTCGCACGCCCGCGCGAACGCTTTCCCTCGGTTGATTGGAGTGTTTAACATGTTGTTGGAGCAGGAACGTCAAATGGTCGTCGACTATGGTCGCAAGATGAGCGCCTCGGGGCTCTCTATCGGCACAAGCGGCAATATTTCTGTGTTTGATCCCGAGACGGGCTATATGTGCATCAGCCCTTCTGGTCTTGGCTATTTTGAGACCGAGGCGGAGGACATCGCCGTTATGGACCTCGACGGTAACCAGATCGACGGTTCTCGCAAGCCGTCGTCCGAGCACGGTCTGCATACCGTCGTGTACAGGAATCGCCCGGAGGCCCGCGCCGTTGTGCACACGCACTCTCCGTATGCCACCACGCTTGCCGGTATGCATGAGACGCTCAAGCCCGTGCATTACGCCATGATGGGCTCGAATACGTACGAGGTCCCGCTCGTGCCGTACGTGACCTTCGGCACGCCGGAGCTCGCCGATGAGGTCGAGAAGGTCTTGCGTGCGCATGAGGGCGCCCGTGCCGTGTTGCTTGCCAATCACGGTGACGTGTGTTTCCACGTCAGTTTGCCCAAGGCGTTCGGCTTGGCCGAGAACGTCGAGTTCACGTCGCGTATTCAATGGCAGTGCGAATGCGCCAACGGCCCGGTGAACCTCACTGAGGAGGAGTTTGCCGCGGCGCTTGACCGCTCCAAGACGTACGGTCAGGTTCAGCCTGCCAAGTAGTAAGTGCGCCGGGTGGGATCATGGGGCCCCACCCGGCTTTTTAGTAAGGTGGTGGGGTATGCGACGCGCGGTGCTGATGGACCAACGTGAGATCGTGATCGAGGAGATCCCGGTTCCCCAGGTTAGCGCCGGTGAGGTCCTCGTTAAGAATAAGGTTTCCACGACGTGTGGCACGGATGTCAAGAATTACATGCGCGGATATCCGTTGCTCAAGCCGCCGCACCCGTTCGGCCATGAGTTTTCAGGCGTCATCGCTGCCGTGGGCGAGGGTGTCGAGGGGTTCGCCGAGGGCGATCGCGTGGCGGTGCACAACTCCGCGCCTTGCGGATCGTGCTACTGGTGTAAACACGGCCAGTTCTCGATGTGTGAGGATCTGCTGTTCAATCGCGGAAGCTATGCCGAGTACACGCGTGTTCCTGCGCGGATTGTCCAGCAGAACATGTTCAAGCTGCCGGATTCCATGAGCTATAAAACGGCGAGTTTGATGGAGCCGCTTGCGTGTGCCGTGTACGGTATCGAGAATTGCCCCATTGCTCCCGGTGATTTCGTGGTTGTGAACGGAGCGGGCCCCATTGGCTTGATGTTTGCGCGCCTATCGGTGCTCAAGGGCGCCCAGGTGCTGGTCACGGACATCTCACAGGGGAGGTTGGAGACCGCCGAGCGTATGGGCGTGTGGGGCACGCTCAATGTACGGGGGATGGACGATTCGGCGGAAGCTGTTCGCGGCCTGACCGATGATGGTCGCGGTGCCGATGTGGTGATTGAGGCGACGGGACGCATCGAGGTGTGGCAGACGAGTTGCCGGATGGCTCGCAAGGGCGGTTTCGTGCTGCTGTTTGGCGGGACCAAGGCGGGCAGCACCCTTTCTGTCGATGCGACGCTCATGCACTATTCCCAGCTCACGATCAAGGGCGTTTTTCATACCACGCCTTTGGCGGTCAAGCAGGCGTTCAAGTTGCTTGAGCTCGGCGTCATTGATGAGCGGGACTTCATTCAGCATGAATATCGCTTGGAAGATTTGGAGCGCGCCCTGCTCGAGCACGCATCGGGCGATGTCATCAAGAACTGCATCGTGTACGAGTAGATTGATCCGATTGGCAACGAATAGAGAAAAAGGTGGCTGCAGGATGAACACATTCAAATTGGGCGCCGACAAGATTTATTTTGGCGAGGGCGCGGTGCAGGCGCTGGCGAGTCTCCCAGCGGAGCGCAAACGCGCCTATATCGTCATGAGTGGCACGATTCAGCAGGAGCTGGGTCAGCTCAAGGTTGTCACCGATGTGCTTGATGGCGCGGGATGGACGTGGCGTTCCAATACCAATGTCGAGCCGGAGCCTTGTTGGGAATCGGTGAGGTGCGGTGTTGAGGAGATGATGGAGTTCGAGCCTGACTGGGTGATTGGATTCGGTGGCGGATCGGCCATGGATGCCGCAAAGGCCATGTGGGTGTTTTACGAGAATCCCCAGTACAAGACGCTCGAAGAGGTTATGCCGCCGGCGCCGTTATCGTTGCGTCAGAAGGCACGCGTGTGCTGCATCGCCACAAGCGCCGGAACGGGGTCCGAGTGTACGCGAGCGGCGCTTATCAAAGATCCGGTGCAAAAACGCAAGTACTCGGTGCGCGAGTACACCGGCCGCCTGATTCCGGACGTCGCGATTCTCGACCCGGCGTTTTCGGTCACCATGCCTCGTGGCGGTACCGTTGCGTGCGGTATGGATGCGCTTACCCATGCCATTGAGGCATATGTGGCAAAACCCGCGAACGTCTTTTCCGATGCGCAGGCAATTGGCGCGTGGATAGCGGGGTATGAATCGCTGGCAACGTGTGCCAACGAGCCAAATAACCTTGAGGCCCGCGGCGATATGTTGGCGGCGAGCTGCCTTGGTGGCATTGCGTTTACCAATGGCGCGCTGGGTATTTGCCATGGTGTCGCGCATACGTTTGGAGCGACGTATAACGTCCCACACGGTCTTGCGAATGGTGTGGTCCTGCCGTATAGCATCGCATTCAACGCCGCGCGCAGCTCAGCTGCTGCAGCTCGATACGAAAGGCTCGCCACCTACGTTGGTAAACCCGATCTCGAACGAGTCATTGTGGACTTGAAGTTGGAGTTGGGGGTTCCCACAACCATGAAAGAGGTTGTTCCCGACGAAGAGGAGTTCGAGACGCATTTCGATGAGCTGGTGCACAAGGTGCTCACCGATGTGTGCACGCCCGCGAATCCTGTCGAAGTGACCGAGGAGGACGCCCGCGCGCTTTTGCGCACGGTGTACTACGGAGCATAGAAAGGGCCGTTGCCGTGAAGATCGCAAGTGCCGAGGTCGCTTGCCACTTCAAGGATCCTTTCGTTTTCGCTGAGGTCGTGGCGGCAGCGCTCAAGGTGGTTTTGAGGTTCCCGCAGTGCCTGGTATCGGGCGGGGGTCACCGATGCGTGCCGCAAAACGCTGAGATCGTGATTGTAGAATAGCCGGTCGTGCGCTTCTCTCGCTCACTTGAAACCGGGGCACCTGGGAATCTTTAATCCTGGTGCCCCGGTTTTTTGCTCGGCCGCACCTGTGGGATGCTTTCTGCACTCGCACTCGTTGGGCTGTGCGTTGGAGCGTACGCGTGAGGCTGTCCGTCGTTTTGTTGGTTCCGCCTTTGTTTTGCGAGGGATCGGCAGGTGACGTTGCGCCGCACTGCGTGGGCTGCGATGCCTACCTGCGATGCCTACATGAGCGCAGGGCCGCCGACGTCGCGCAGGTCATTGCGGGCATCGTTATGCACGAAGTCCTTGATATCGTCCCAGCACTGCCGCGCTTCGTCGTCAAGCGCGAGGCTCTTGAATCCCACAAGGCGTGAAATATGCCCATGGAAGCGCGCAAGTGCATAATCCGAGGCTTTATAGCTTGCATCACTATTCGACAGCTCATGAAGGACGTTCTCTACGGCTTCAGTGGCACTAATATAGCCTTGCGAGGCGGAAGCTTGCTTTTTAAGAGCTTCGGAAAACTCTTCAATCAGGCGCGTTGCCCTGGCTTTTAGGGTGGAGTCCATCGTTTGTCCTTTCGGTTGCAGGCATTTGAGTATTTACTTAAGGCAAATGATGTCCAAGTCCCCCAGCAATGCCGGCATTGATGGTGCTGTTGATGGTGTTGCCAATTACGGTGTTCCAATTGACACGGCAAATGCCTGAATTCATATTCTGCTTAGAATACTTATAACCGTTCTTACACTCAATATTACTACTTATGCTACCGAAGGGGGCATAGTAGCCTGGCGTAACAGCATGAGCTTGCTCTGGAACAAATGCGCTTACGGCTAGTAGGCAAAGGACTGCGGCGGGCAGAATGGCAAAACACTTTTTCACTTACGGGTCCTCTCTACGTTTGAATACTAGCTGCAGCTGTATACATCATTTCTTTTTAATAGGTTTATTACAAATACTCATACGTAAACGGTAGGAAAATAGCGGTCAACGGTAGCTTCGAGAAGATGGGGGGAGGCTTGAATCGCGCATGGAGCTTCGCCTCGCCCAGGCTGTGCTTCCACTGTTCACGCAGGGTGGACTACAGTCTCGAGCTTTTCTGGAGCCATGCGCTTTGAGGCCTTGTTGTTTCGGCTTTTTCTCGGCATCCCTTGACCGTTCACCGAGAATTTCCATCCGCTCCCCAAGGAGTCTACTACTATGCGCTACTATGTAGTCACTACTAAGTAACACAAAGTAGTTGTGTAGTGGCGGCTGAGGATGGTGATGCGCCATGATGCGGTACATGCGAGCGTTGGCGAAGGTGGTTCTCAAGAGCCCGATTCCGTGGATTGCCGTGTTGATATGCCAACTCATGCTATTGGCGCCCTTCATCAGGGGCGATCAATCCATGGGATACTTCATGGGTACCGAGGAGCTGCAGACCCGCCTGTTCGAGGCGCAGAAAAACATGGAAGCTGGCGTGTATGACACCATGCCGCCGGAGGTGCTCGAACGTCAGCGCGAGGACATCAGCATCATGCTGCGCGCCACCACGACGGACGACCCGCATGAGTACGCGCGGCTCCGGGCGGACCTTGTGGAAAACGATCTCGAAGCCTTCGATGCGGGTAACCTGTCGGGCTCCACGCGCATGGAGCTCGAGTCCAAGCACCGGTTCTTCACGCTGCTCTCCGAACAGGCAGACGCGCGCATCTACCTGTCCTATCGCGAGATGCCCGCGCTGTATTACCTGGCCAGCGCCTACACTACAGTGCCGCTCATCGTGTGGGTGCTGCCCGCGATCATGATGACGGCCTCGTTGACCCGCGCGGTCCGTGGCAAGACCCTGCTTGCCCAGGCGCCGTTGGGGCGCGTGGTATCGTGCGCGGCGCAGGCGCTTGTGCTCGTCACCCTCGGCATCGCGTCGATTGCGCTGATCGCGCTGGTGCCGTTTGCCGTCACACTGCTGGCAAACGGACTGGGCGAGGCGACGTATCCCATTGTGAATGTGCTGGGGGAGAGTCAGGTCGCGATTGCGGAGGCGACCGTCGGCCACGTGGTGTTGCGGATGCTGCTCATGCTCAGTGCGCTCGCGGCGTTTTCCGTGGCGCTCGCCCATGCGGTTTCGCGCATCGTGCCCCGGCGTGCGGCGGCGCTCGGCCCCGTGCTGGCATGCGTCCTGTTGGCGATGCCGCTGGTCGAGGCGTACCTGCAGATGGGTTCTCTGGCTCCAGAGGTTGCCCCTCAAGCGCCGTCGCCCCTTGCCGATGCGCTTGCGCCATACAACCCGCTCACGTATATCGATGAGTGTGCGCAGGTCGCCGGTTATGCGAACTACTGGCCACATCAGGTGCTGCTGCATGATGAGCGCCTGACGATCGGGCTGGCCTGCGCGGTGCTCGTGGCGTGGGGACTCGCGGTGTTCGCGCTCGCGTGCGGTGTGGCTGCGGCGCGCGGCGCGCGCATCGCGCGGCAGGATGCCATCGCGTCCGCTGAGAAGGATGCTGCATCGCTTAAGGCGCACGGCCTGCGCCTGGCATACGGCAAGCGGCAGCTGCTGGGCGGCGCGGACTGCGCGGTGCGCCCCGGTGTCATCGCGGGTCTCATCGCGCCGAATGGGCGCGGCAAGACCACGCTGCTCGAGGCACTGGCTGCCGTGGGCGGCGCGCGCCGGGACGGCGGCGTCCATGCCCAAGACGTCTCCTCCGCCGATGCCGACTTCCACAAGCTCGTGCTCTACGTGCCGTGCGACGCCGGCCTGCTCTACCCGAATCTCACGGCGGCCGACCACGTCAAGCTGGCGAGCGCCCTTTGGCCGGATAAGGTCGACACGGGCAAGCTCATCGAGCTCTGCGGCCTGGGTGCGTATCTCAACCGGCCGGTGCGTACGTATTCGTCCGGCATGAAGCAGCAGCTTGCACTCGCCGTAGCGTACTGCACCGGCGTCCGCTATCTGCTGCTCGACGAGCCCATGAACGCACTCGACCCCACCAACGTGGCGCTCAACACCTACATCATGCGGCGGCTTGCCGCGCAGGGGACGGGTATCCTGCTGTCCTCGCATATCCTGTCGAATCTCGATGACCTGTGCGACGAGGCATGGTGCATTTGCGAGGGAAAACTGGAGTGCGTGGCGCTGGGGCGCGAAGCGAGCGAGACGCGCGCTGATGAGGATTCGGGTGTTCCGGGCTCCATTGGCTTGGGCGCGGCATCCGGCGACCCCGCTCGGCGCGGGCGGTTCTGGGAGATCTACGAGCGCGTGTTTGGTACGCTTTCCATAGACGGAGCGCACAACGGGCGCATGCGCAACGCGTCAGCGCGACCGGATGGGAGGGGAGGAGCGTAGATGACATCATCGCAAATGCTCAAAGGCGTGCTCGAGGGGTGCGTGCTGGCGCTCATCGGGCGCGGGGAAACCTATGGCTACGAGCTGGTGGGTACCCTGGCGGCAAGCGGGCTTGCCGGCATCGCCGAGGGCACGCTCTACCCGCTGCTCATGCGGTTGGAAAAGAAGGGCTGCATCACTTCGACTTATCGCGCATCCGAGATGGGGCCGCGCCGCAAGTACTACCGCATCACGGACGCAGGCGTGGCGGAGGTCGCCGCGTTCGCAGACGAGTTCGCGCGTCTGTCGGCGGTGGTCGAGACGGTGCTTGCGGGCCCGTCGGGTTCCTCGGACGAACCGGGACGCCACGCTGATGCGGGTGGAGGGGTTGCCGTGTGCGTCGAGGCGGGGTGCTCGACGGATGGTGCAGGCGGTGGCCGTGTGCGCGGTGCGCTGTCGGGCGATTACGATGACGTGCTGCCGCAGCGCCGTGACGACGAGGCGCGCGCGGTCGAGCACGAGGCGATGGGAGAAAGCCATGCGTGAGAATCTGCTGACACTGCGCTTGCGCAATGCGAGGCTTGAGCGGGGACTCGGCTCAAGGCCGGCGCGACGCGCCGTGCGGCGCATCCGGGCCGAGTTGGGACGTCGAGGCCTCACGGCCGCACAGTGCGAGCGCGTCTTGCACGATAACCTGCTGATGCTTGCGGAATGCGAGGAAGCCGGCGGCGACGCCATCGAGGCGCTGCTCGGCACGGCGAGCGTGTCCGAGTACGATGCGGCCATCACCTCGTTTTGCGAGGGCGTCGCCGCCGAGTGCCCGCGCCTGCCGGTGCCACTCGTGATCGTGCGGTTTTTCGCGCTGCTGCTGGTGGCGCTCGGTGTGGTGATGGGTGTGCATCTCGTCGAGATCCTCGCGCGGCCGGCATACGGATGGCTTGATCCGAGCCTGGTTTCGCTGACGAACCTCGATGCGGCGCGCCTGGTTATCGAGCTGGTATCCGTGCCCGTTGTGGTGCTGTTGGCGCAGCTCGTCTCGTCGGCGCTCCCGCGCAACCCGGCGCGCAAGACGCTCGTGGTAGTGCTGGCACTTGTGCTGTTCGCGCTGGAGATGGCCTTTTTGCGCCACCAGACGCTGCTGTTTTCCCCAAACGGGTTTTGGGCGTTCGACATGGCGAGCGGTGTGCTCTTCTCGAACTTGATGGGCGCGTTGGCGGTCGGCACTTCGGTGGCCACGTGGATGGCGGTGAGCCGCGCCGGGGCCGCGGCGTTTGTGCTGGTCCTGCTGGCTGTCGGCGTAGGGACCGTCTATCTCATCGAACGCCGCGGCTTGTCCGTGTAGGCCCGCGGTTGGCTGTGCTACTCGTGCAGGCTCCCTTGCGCTGGGCGCTCCCATGTGCTCGCACGCCGCCCGCCCGAAGGGGATGACCGTTCACGGAATTGCGTGATTTGGTTGAGCGGCAATGGGGAATAAAAATGTGTGGTATGTACTGTCGTCGTCTGGCGTATGCCAAGGAGGACCCATGGAGTATAAGATCACCGGCTACCAGCCCGAGCAGCTCTTCCATTTCTTTGAAGACATCAGCGCCATTCCGCGCGAGTCCCGTCACGAGAAGGCCATCAGCGATTTTTTGGTCGCGTTTGCCCATGAGCGCAATCTCGAGGTGTACCAGGACGAGGTCTACAACGTCATCATCAAGAAGGCGGCGTCTGCCGGGGCCGAGGCCGCTCCCACTGTCATGATGCAGGGCCACATCGACATGGTGTGCGACAAGTTGGCCGGCGTCGAGCACGATTTCGCCACCGAGGGCATCGACCTTATCGTCAAGGACGGCATCCTGTCCGCCAACGGCACCACCCTCGGCGCGGACAACGGCGTGGCCGTGGCACTCATGCTCACGGTGCTCGATGACGACACGCTGGCCCATCCGGCGCTCGAGTGCGTGTTCACCACCGACGAGGAGACGGGCTTGGTGGGCGCCGAGACGCTCGACAAGTCCCAGATCAGCGCCCGCACCATGATCAACCTCGACTCCGAGGAGGAGGGCGTGGCCACGGTGAGCTGCGCCGGTGGTTTTGTCGCCACGTTCACGCGGCCCACGCCGCGCACGCGCAAGGCCGGCGTCACCCTTACCCTGTCCATCACGGGCCTGCTCGGCGGCCACTCCGGCGCCGACATCCACCTGGAGCGCGGCAACGCCAACCTGCTCATGGCGCGCATGGTCGAGCCGCTTTTGCATCGCGACGATGTCTCGCTCGTCTCGTTCGAGGGTGGCACCAAGGACAACGCCATCAACCGTGAGTGCAAGGCGCAGCTGCTGTTTGCCGACGTTGAGGCCGCGAACGAGGCCGCTGCCGGCCTGTGCCGCCTCGCCGACCAGATCAAGGCCGAGCTCGCGGTGTTCGACCCCGGTTTCTCCTTTGCCTGGACCCTCGAGCAGGGCGCGGAGGCCGACGTCATGGCAGCCGACGACGCCCTGGCGCTCGTGCGCGCGCTGCGCCTGGCTCCCAACGGCGTGATTCGCCGCAACGTCGCCGCCGACGGCGCGGTCGAGGTCTCTTCCAACATCGGCGTGGTGCGCGCCGCGGGCGAGCAGATCGAGCTGCTGCTGTCGCCGCGCTCGTCCATCGCGTCGCTGCAGGAGGACTTCAAGGAGCGCCTGCGTATCCTCGCCGAGGTCTTGGGCTTCGGTGCCGTGTTCGAGTATGAGTACCCGGGCTGGAGCTACGTCGAGCACTCCCCGGTGCGCGATGTGTTCTGCGAGAGCTACCGCGAGCTGTTCGGCACCGAGCTCAAGATCGAGTCCATCCACGCCGGCTTGGAGTGCGGCCTGTTCGCCGATGCGCTCGAGGGCTTGGACGCCATCGCCGTGGGCCCGCAGCTCGCCGACGTGCACACGCCCGATGAGCACATGGACCTTGCGTCCTTTGAGCGTTTCTACGTGCTGCTTACCGACGTCCTGCGCCGTCTCGCCGCCTAAGCCCTAACCGATCGCTCATTCGGGGGCGGGGCCGTTTCGTATGGAGAACCCACGTGCGATTCTCCATACGAAACGGCCCCGTCCCCCTATTGCAATCGGTTATGATTGTGCACCATTGGGTACACGTTGTTCGATACGACGTTACGAGCAAAGCATAAACGAGGTAGACGCATGTTAGATAGATTCACCGACCGCGCGCGCAAGGTGATGTCGCTCGCCAAGGAGGAGGCCAAGGAACTCGGCTCCTCCAAGGTGGGCACCGAGCACCTGCTGCTGGCGCTTGCCAAGGAGCCGGAGGGCGTGGCCTCGGAGGCCTTGCGCTCGCTTGAGATCACCTACGACGACATCCTGGCCGAGCTCAAGGAGCTGCGCCGCGCCGAGCCCGAAGCGCCGGTCGCCGAGGGCGCCAAGCTGGCGTTCACGCCCATCGTCATTGCGGCCATGGAGAAGAGCTTCCGCCTGGCGCGCGAGAACAACCAGACCTATGTGTCCACCGAGCACCTGCTGCTTGCCATCGTGGCCGAAAAGGACGCCCTCGCACTTGAGATCATCGTGCGCTTGGGCATCTCGGCCGCCAGCGTTCGTGCCGCCGTGGAAAAGCTGACGGAGAAGGACGGTGGCCGCCAGCGCCCCTTGGCGGGCGCCGGCGCGGGTCGTCCTGGCGCGGGCCTGCCGTTTTTCGGCGGCGCGTCGGGGGCGGCAGGCGCCGATGGCGAGAGCATGCTCGCACAGTTCGGCACGAATCTCACGCAGAAGGCCCGCGACGGCAAGCTCGACCCGGTGATTGGCCGCGAGCGCGAGATTTCGCGCATGATGGAGATCCTTTCCCGCCGCACCAAGAACAACCCACTTATCCTGGGCGACCCGGGCGTGGGCAAAACCGCCATCGTCGAGGGCCTGGCGCTCGAGATCGCGGCGGGCAACGTGCCGGAGAACCTTTCGGGCATGAACGTGTGGACGCTCGATCTGCCCGGCCTGGTGGCCGGCGCCAAGTATCGCGGCGAGTTCGAGGAGCGCTTGAAGGGCGTGATCAAGGAGGCCACCGAGGCCGACGACGTGATCCTGTTCATCGATGAGATGCACACGCTGATCGGCGCGGGTTCGGCCGAGGGCTCCATCGACGCGAGCTCCATGCTCAAGCCGGTGCTCGCGCGCGGGGCGTTCCAGATCATCGGCGCCACAACGGCCGAGGAGTTCCGCAAGTACCTCACGAAGGACCCGGCGTTCGAGCGCCGCTTCCAGACGATCGACGTGGAGGAGCCGAGCATCGAGGACACGGTGAAGATTCTCACCGCCCTGGCGCCGCGCTACGAGGAGCACCATCGCGTGCGCTACACCCCAGCTGCCATCGAGGCCGCCGCATCGCTTTCGAGCCGCTACATCCAGGATCGCTTCCTGCCGGACAAGGCCATCGACCTTATGGACGAGGCCGGGGCCCGCGCGCGCATCGCCCGCAACCAGGCTCCCGAGCCCGTGCGTGCGGCGCAGGCGCGCCTGGACGAGCTGGCGGGCGAGGTCGCCAAGGCCACCGAGGCCGACGACATGAACCGCGCCGCCGAGCTCGCCGATGAACAGAAGCAGGCCGAGATCGCGTTGGGTGAGGCCAAGACCGCGTGGGATGCCGAGCTCGCCGCCGCGCCGGCCGTCATCGACGTGCCCCAGATCGCCGACATCGTCTCGGTGACCTCGGGCGTGCCCGTCTCCTCGCTCACCGAGGACGAGAGCCGTCGCCTGCTTGCATGCGAGGGCGTGCTCAAGACCCGGATTATCGGGCAGGATGCCGCCGTTGAGGCCGTGGCCAAGGCCATCCGCCGTTCGCGCAGCCCGCTCAAGGACCCGCGCCGCCCGGGCGGTTCGTTCATCTTCCTGGGTCCCACGGGCACGGGCAAGACCGAGCTCGCCAAGACGCTCGCCGAGTACCTGTTCGGCAGCAAGGACGCGCTCATCAGCTTCGACATGTCCGAGTTCGGCAGCCAGTACGAGGTCTCCAAGCTCATCGGTTCGCCTCCCGGCTATGTGGGCCACGAGGAGGGCGGCCAGCTCACCAAGGCCGTGCGCCGCAACCCGTACTCCGTGGTGCTGTTCGACGAGATCGAGAAGGCGCACCCCGACATCTTCAACGTGTTGCTGCAGGTGCTCGATGAGGGCCGCCTGACGGACGGCCAGGGCAAGACCGTGGACTTCCGCAACACCGTGATCATCATGACGAGTAACGTCGGTGCGCGCGAGATCGCGCAGGATTCGAGCGTTGGCTTTGGCACGACGGGTGAGTCGGGCTTGACGGCGGAGGAGATCAAGAGCCGCGCCATGGGCGAGCTCAAGCGGCTGTTCCGCCCGGAGTTCCTGAACCGCGTGGACGACATCGTGGTGTTCAAGAAGCTCTCCGGCGAGGCCCTGACGCGCATCGCCGAGCTGCTCGTGGACGACCTGCGCCAGCGCATGATCGCCAACGGCATGAACATCCGCCTGAGCGAGGCCGCTGTGGCCAAGATCGTGGAGGAGGGGACTGATCTCACGAACGGCGCCCGTCCGCTGCGCCGTGCGATTCAGACGCTGATCGAGGACCCGCTGTCCGAGGAATTGCTGGCAGGCGAGTGGAAGGCCGGCGATACGGTGGAGTGCGATGTGGTCGAGGGCTCCTTCGTGTTCAGCCACGGTGCGGGCGAGATTCCCGCGCCCCGCGCGGCCGGTGCGCTCGGCGGCGGCTTTGCTGTGGCGCCGCGCTCGGCTCACGCTGCTCCGCGCATCGCCCGCACGTCCAACACGCGCGCTGGTGCGGGCGCCGGCGCGCGATAGGGAAAGGCTGGATTCGATATGTCACGTGTGGAAATGGAGCGCACGCTGGCGGGCCAGCGCCTGCCCGGTAAGGTCGCTTTTGCGGCGACCTTGCTGTTCCCGCTGCTGGGTGTCGTGTGTCTTGTTGCATCGGAGCTGGTGGCTGAGTATCTCCCGCACGTCCTTGGCAGTGTGATGCTGTTCGTGGGCGCAGCCGATATCGTGACCGACCTGCTCGACCGCGACAGCACGCCGGGCAAGATCACCGTGGGCACCGATGTCGTCATGATCGTGCTCGGCGTGGTGACGCTGCTCAACACCTCGGAGTCCCTGAATGTCATTGCAGTGATGTGGGGCTTGCTGGGTTTGGAAAAGGCGGCAGCCGAGATTGACGAGGCCAATGAGGCGCGCGGCCGTCAGGGCGGCTGGCTTGCGCCCCTTGCGACTGGCGTGTTCGAGCTGGTATTGGGCACGATGCTGTTGATGGCGCCATTGGCGAACCTAGGACACCATGTGCTGTTGCTTGGCCTTGAGTTGGTGGTGTTCCCGTTCCATGTCCACGCGAAGGGCGCAGGGCCGCGCGTGGAGATTGAGTCGTAGCGTTTGGTTGTCGGCGGCGGTGCCTGCAGATGCAGGCACCGCCGTTTTTGGTATGGCGGCGCGCCAACGGGCGGCGTTGCGGTGTGCGCACGGTGGCGGCGCGGTGCGCGCGCACAACAGCGGTGAGGTGGTGCGCGCCCAACGGCGCTGCGCCCGGGCAGCGTTGCGTCCAACGGTGGTTCGCACGGGCAGCGTCGCGCGCGGGCGGCGATGGGGCGAACGGCGGCGGGGCGGTGTCGGTAAATCATGATTTACCGACACCGATTTGGCTAAAACGGGTTTTCGGTTTCGGAAAAACATGATTTTCCGAAGTCCCCAGCGTGCCATGGCTCATTTCCACCGAGTTCGTAGAGCGCCATCGGCATGAAAAACGCGCCGAGGCGGGCGGGTGCCTCGGCGCGTATGGAGAAATGCGACGCGATGGGATGGGGGTCTATCGCGTCGCGCGATGGGGTCTATGCATTAGTCCCGGTTGCCCACGATGGACAGGATGCGGATGAACACATTCACCAGGTCGAGCCAAATCTGAACGGCGTTGAAAATTGCCATCTTGACCGTGGGCTCGCATTGCTGCGCTCGGTACGTATCATACCCGATAAAGCCACAGAATACCAGGATAATAGCGTAATCAATCCAGCCCAGCGGCATGCCCATAAGACCGCCAACGATGCTCACCACCAGCAGGGCGAGCAGCGACACGACGGCAACGCCTTGGATGCGCGCGAACACTTGCGGATAGCTGGCGCCCAGCAAGGTGAAGAGCAGAGCGATGATCGCGGTGCCCACGGCGGCGTTGGCGATGCTCGGCAGGTCGTACAGGGGCAGAATCAGACCCGTGGTGAGCCCGATGGAGCAGACGACCAGCGCATAGCCGGCGAGCGCCATGCCAAAGCCCTCGCGTTTCATGCCGAGATTGATCACCACGACGCCCGCGATACTGGCAACGCACGAGCCGATGGTCACGGCCAGATAGTTGTCGATGACGGCAAACAGAAAAGCGGGCGTGCTCGCAAAGGCGGCACCCAGCGCGATGACGACAAAGCCCAGCATGACCAGGCCGCCCATGACGATGTTGTACATGCGGCGCGAAAGGTGGGCACTGTGGTCGCGCGCGGGGTCGAAGGGGGAGAGCTCCCGCGCTTCATTCGCTTCGACGGGTCCGTATTCCATGAAGTCCTCCTTAGGGGCGAACGATATGAGAGACTATACCCCATGAATTGGGTATTGTAACGTTCGTCTCATGAACGGCTGCCGTGGTGCAAGCTGCCTTAGAATTCTGCCAGACGATGCTTGAACTGGTCGAGCAGCCGTTGGTTGAACTCAGGCCCGCCATCGACATTCGCGCTCATGAATACCGGGGGCACCACGCCGCGCTCCAGCAGGATGTCCATGGAGTCCATCACTGCGTAGTCAAGCAGCAGGCTGCTTGTGTACAACGAGGTGCCGCCCACCTTGCAGGGTAGGCCTTCGACCTCAATGCAGGTATCGCCGAATGCCGATTTGTTGTCGAGCACCACGTCGGCCACCTCGTACAGCAGCTTGCCACTGGAATGGCGCGAGGTGCCGGCTTGTGACGCGGCGAGCGCGGTGACGGCGATGACCTTGATGCCCGCCTCGCGCGCATGGAAGGCGAGCTCCAGCGGCAGCGGGTTGCGCCCCGAGTTCGAGATGGTGACCAAACAGTCCTCTTCGCGCACGTCGAGACTGTTCCAGAACAGCTCGCCGACGCCCTCGACCCGCTCGTAGATTCCGCGCGCCGGCTCATTGATAACACGCGTCTGGATGTAGCCACCAGCGCGTCCCGAGATCTCGAGCGCACTGGCATAGGAGTGGCCGGAGCCGAACGCACGGATGATGCCGCCTCGTTCGATGGTGTCGGCCATGATGAGGGCGGCCTCATGGATGGCATCCTCTTGCCCGTCGTCGAGTTCGGTCAGGCGACGGATCAGCTCGTTTTTGTATGACCGTGCTGTAGCGCTCATGATTGCTCCTTGCTGCCGCATTGGACAATAGCCCCATTGTATGAAAATCAAGCATTACTCACGGCGGGGGTGCGGACGTATCGGCGAGCGGTCGCGTACGCTCGGCGAGGCGCGAAGCCGGACGGGAATAGCGCCGATTGGCTGCGGCACTTTTCGTGGCGGCCCGCATGGGGATGGTACCCTGTTGAGGAAAAGGTGCTTGAAGAGAAGATACCCTCGGTAAAGGAGACCAACGTGGAAGAACATGAGCTGGATGTGCCTGTGGCCAGCGATGCGGCGATACGGTCGTCAAAGGACGTCATCGGTTTTGCAGATAAGCCTGCGGTCGGCACCGAAGCCCCGTCTGTGATGCCTGCGGCGGCGCCCTCGCCAGCCGAGCGCGCAGCCGAGCTGCGCCACCTGCTCGAATATCACGCATATCGCTACTATGCGCTCGATGCGCCCGAGATCACGGATGCGGCCTTCGACGCACTGCTCGTGGAGTTGCAGCAGATCGAGGCTGCCCACCCCGAGCTCGTGACGCCCGGCTCCTACACGCAGCGCGTGGGTGGCTATGTGTCCGAGCAGTTCGAGCCCGTGACGCACATGGCGCGCATGTACTCGATGGACGATGCCATGGATCTGGCGGAGCTCGATGAGTGGCTCCAGCGTACCGAGGATGCGCTTGGCGCCGGGCGGGTCGCCTATACCTGCGAGCTCAAGATCGACGGCCTCGGCGTGGCGCTCACCTATGCGGACGGCGCCTTCGTGCGCGCTGCCACGCGCGGCGACGGCACGACGGGTGAGGACGTGAGCCTGAACGTGCGCACGATCCGCGACGTCCCCATGCATCTCACCGAGGCCGCGCTCGCCCACATGGGTGCCGATCGCAGTCGTCCCATCGAGGTGCGCGGCGAGGTCTATATGCCCAAGGGCAGCTTCGCCCGCCTGAACGCAGAGGCCGATGCGGAGGGCCGCGAGCCGTTCGCCAACCCGCGCAACGCCGCCGCCGGCTCGCTGCGGCAAAAAGACCCCAAGGTCACGGCCACGCGCCACTTGGCCACCTTCATCTACTCCATCGCCGATACCGCGCCGTTGCACGTGGGGTCGCAGCACGAGTTTCTCGGCTGGCTGGGCGAGGCGGGCTTCTCGGTGAACCCCAAGGTCGCGCGCTGCGCCACGCCTGCCGAGGTGCACGCGTTTTGCGCCGACGCGCTTGCGCATCGCGCCGATCTCGATTACGACATCGATGGCGTGGTGGTCAAGGTCGATGCCTTTGAGCAGCAAGATGAGCTGGGCTTCACCGCGCGTGCGCCGCGCTGGGCCATCGCGTTCAAGTTTCCGCCGGAGGAAAAGACAACCGTACTGCGCGATATTCGCATCCAGGTGGGGCGCACCGGCGTGCTCACCCCGGTGGCGGAGTTCGACCCCGTGACGGTCGCCGGCTCCACCATCGCGCGCGCGACCCTGCACAACCTGGACGAGATTCGCCGCAAGGACGTGCGCGTGGGAGACACGATCGTGGTGCACAAGGCCGGAGATGTGATTCCCGAGGTCGTGGGGCCCGTGCTGGATAAGCGCCCCGCCGAGGCGCAGCCGTGGGATATGCCGGATGTGTGCCCTGCCTGCGGCAGTCCTGTGGTGCACGAAGGCGATGAGGTGGCCTATCGGTGCGTCTCGCTCGATTGCCCCGCGCAGCTCAAAGAACGCCTACTGCATTGGGTAAGCCGCGGCTGCATGGACGTGGACGGTGTGGGCGACGAGCTCGTGGACAAGATGATCGAGGCGGGCCTACTGCGCGACGTCGCGGACTTCTATCAGCTGACGGTCGATGCGGTGGCCGCGCTCGACACGGGGCGGACCTACCTTAAGGACGACAAGAAGAAGGGCGTCCGCGCCGGGGATGCGATTCCGGTCGGCGTCACGATTGCGCAGAAGGTTGTGGATGAGCTTGCCCGCTCGCGCCAGCAGCCGCTTTCGCGCGTGCTGTTTGCGTTGGGCATCCGGCATGTGGGCAAGTCGGTCGGTGAGCTGCTGGCGCGGCGTTTCCTGGGCATCGACGCGCTCGTTGCCGCCAGCGAGGAGGATATCGCGCAGGTGGACGGTGTGGGTCCCAAGATCGCGATGAGCGTGCGGGAGTTTTTGTCGGTGCCGGAAAACGTGCAGGTGCTGCAGCGCTTGCGCGAGGCCGGCCTCACGCTTGAGGAGGACCTGGGTGCCGCGGTGGCGCAGGCATCTGCTGAGACGGGCGTGGATGCAACCCTGGCCGAGACGCAGCCGCTGGCTGGGCTGACTTTCGTGCTGACGGGTACGCTGGAACACCGCACGCGCGACGAGGCGGGCGCCGCCCTGAAGCTGCTTGGCGCCAAGGTGTCGGGCTCGGTTTCGAAAAAGACGAGTTTCTTGGTGGCCGGCCCCAAGGCGGGCTCCAAGCTCACCAAGGCCGAGAGCCTCGGGGTGCCCGTCTTGGACGAGGCCGCCATGGAGGAGATCTTGGCAACGGGGCAGATCCCCGAGGTATGATTGCGTTTTCGCGGCTTTTATGGCTGGAAACGCGCGCTCGGGATCAAAACTTCGCGAAATGTAGACTTGTTTTGCATTGTGCGAAGTAGAGCAAAATCGGTAAAAGAAGAAACCGCAGGTATATCGCCTGCGGCTTCGTGTTGTAGATCTGGTGTACTCGAGGTGTCCACAGAAAAGTCTACATTTCGCGAAGTTTTGAATAGTCGGGCCGAAATCGTGGTCGAGATTGCGGCCCGGAGGCCTTACTGAGCGGTAGTTTCGAACCTGTTCTCTGTCTCGTGCTCATCGTCATCGAGGCAATGGTCGACGATGGCCGCCTTGAGCTTGTCGATGCCTTGGCCCGTCTCGCTGCTGGTGATGAGGACGCGATCGGCGGGGATGCCGATGATCTTGCGAATAGCCGCAGCCTGGCGCATTTGCTTTGCTTTGGAAAGCTTGTCGGCCTTGGTGAGGCACACGATGAAGTTGAAGCCGTTCTCCTGCAGGAACTCGAGCATTTGCAGGTCGAGCTTGCTGGGATCGTGGCGGATGTCCACCAGAGAGACGACCAGGTTGAAGCTGCGCTCCGCATCAAAGAAGTCCCCGATGAGCTTGGCCCAGCGGTCGCGCTCTGCCTTGCTGCGCTGCGCAAAGCCATAGCCCGGCAGGTCGATGAAGTGGACGCCATCGGCTTCGAAGAAGTTGATGTTCGCGGTCTTGCCCGGTGTGCTCGATACCTTGACCAGGCCGCGACGGTTGAACAGCTTGTTCATGATGGAGGACTTGCCGACGTTCGAGCGGCCCACGAAACTCACCTCGGGGCAGGTCGACGGCGGAATCTGCGCGATCGCGCCGTAGCTCGCAACGAAACGGACCTTGTTGTAGTTGATGGCCTCTGCCATGGGGTAGCTCCCTTGTCTGTTCGTCAAAAATCGGCGCTTCTCGTACGTTTTATTGGACATGTTGTGTAGCAGCATCATAGCGCACGCGCTGGACCTGCGAAAAACGCTTCACAGAAAATGGCGCGAACCGCCCGTGGGCCGCGAAACGTGTGAAGAAGCGCCCAATTTTGACGGGCGGCTCTGCGAAGCGCCTTCTGCGACGTGCCCGGTCGCGGGCTAGTCGCGCGGCTCCACGCCCAGGTGCACCGCGAGGCGGCGCACGATGGAGAGCACGAGGTCGCTGGCCGAGCGGGCATACGTCTCGAGGTCGAACTCGCGTGCGGACAGCGCGTCGTAGGCCTCATCACAGTTGTCGGAAATGGCGCGCAGCACGAGGCAGTCGATGCCGTTTTTCGCTGCGATGTGCGCGATCGCGGCGCCCTCCATCTCAACGCAGTCGGCCTGCGTGGCCGCGACCGCATGCTGCTTTACCTCGGTGCCCGACACGAAGCGGTCGCCTGTGGCGATGACACCGCGCAGGTATTGGGACGGCTCGACATCCGTTCTGTTGCGCCGGAACGCCGTTGCGTTGGCCGCGGCGAGGGCATCGGCGTCGGAGCTGCGGTGCGCGTCGATGAAGCCGTGCGCGCGCAGCGTGTCCACGGCAAGATCGATGAGGAAGTCGCTGCTCGAGAACTCCTCTAGGTACGGAGCGGATTCCGCGACGAGCGCCGTGTCCGTGTCCAGGTAGCGCAGCCTCTCGCCAATCACCACGTCGCCGATGTGCAGCGCGGGGTTGAGGCTGCCGGCAATGCCCGAGAAGATGATGGCGTTGGCGCCGTGCGCGCTGATGAGGTGCTGGGCCGCAGCGGCGGCGTTCACGGTTCCCATGCCAGCGGTGGTGGCAACGATATTGAAGCCGTGGTACATGCCGCCGATGACATGCAGGCCTGCCTCGTCGGCGGCCGTCCCGTGCTCGATGGCGGTGTAGATCTGGCGCACTTCTTTCTCGAGCGCGCCGATGATGGCGATGGTGGGTGCCATGCGTCTCCAATCGGTTGCGTGTGGTTTGGTGCCGGCGCGTGATGCGCCGCCCGCGCGATGCGGGTATTGTATCAGTCTGGCATGGAAAAACAGCACCCTGCGTACGAGGCAGGGTGCCGTGAGAAGGCACATGCGATGTGGGGCGCCCCGGGCGCTGGCCGCCACATGCTCCAGCATGCGTGTCGCGCAAGCGCCATTGCGCTGCGCCCGCGCGCCGCCGCGCCCTTATCCCATGGTGAGGCGGTAGACGAACTCGGTGACTTCCTCGGGGTCGTTGATGTCGAGGAAGGGGGGCAGCCGCAGCTCGCACCCGGCTTTCTCGGCGGCTGCGGTGAGGCGGGCGGTCCAATCGCGCACGACGGCCTCATTGCAGGCGACGGCCACCGTGCTGGGGCTGAGCAGGTCGATGGAGTCGCGGCGCCGCATGCGGTCGATGCCCGAGCGCGCAACGGCGATGCTGGGGATGCCAGAGGCCTTGTATCCCTCGACAATTACCACGTCAACATCGGTGTAATGCTCCAACAGGCGTGGCAGCTCCATTTCCTGGTCGGTATCGGCGTACTCGGCCCAGCGGTCGGGGGAGACCAGCCCCACGTGCCGGCTGCCCGCCTGCGCATGGCGCCAGGAGTCCTTGCCCGGCTCGTCCACGTCGAAGCCCTTGTGTCCATGATGCTTGATGGACCCCACGCGCACGCCGCGCTCGGTCAGCTTGGCGATGACCTGTTCGACCAGCGTCGTCTTGCCGGCATTTTGATACCCGACGAAGGAGACGGCCGGGACGGGAAGCGCCGCGAGCGCCGATGCGGCATCGAGGCCTCCCGCGCCGCCGGCGCTCGCCGCATTCGCCCCCACCGGGCACAACTCCGCCGCAGTTGCCGCATGGTCGGTGCGCTCCCAAACGCCGGAGCGGCCACCCTCCTTGTGCAGCAGGCGCACATCGACGATCTCCATCCCGCGATCGACCGCCTTGCACATGTCATAGATGGTGAGGCACGCCACCGATGCCGCCGTCAGCGCTTCCATCTCGATGCCCGTGACGCCCGAAACGCCGCAGGTCGCCTGCACGCGAAAGCCCACGCGCCCATCGCCACGGGCCCCGTCCCCTCGGGCGGGAATGGGGGTGATATCCACGGCGGCCTTCGTGATATTCAGCGGGTGGCACATGGGGATGAGGTCGCTTGTGCGCTTGCTTGCCATGATCCCGGCCACGCGCGCGCAGGCGAGGACATCGCCCTTTTTGGCGCGGTCGGCAAGTACCATGGTCTGCGTCTCGGGGTGCATGAGGATGCTGCCCTCCGCAACGGCGATGCGCTTGGTCGCGGCCTTGTCGGACACGTCGACCATCCGCACCTCGCCGTCCGCGTCGACGTGTGTGAGCTCATCGCGGTAGGCGTCGCGCGCGGGATGCGCCCCGCTCACCGCGCGCCCCTCGTCCACCGCGCCGATGACGGCGGCGGGATACGTCTCCCCAGTATGCGAGCCGAGGGCGTGCTGGCGCTTGTGCTTGTTGGCGGGGGTGGGCGATGTGCTCATGGGTCAACCTCCGATTTGCGACATGAAACGACGGGTGCCATCTATGTGGTCGTGCTGGCGCGGTTTATGGGCGAGTGCCTCATGGAACATCTCGCGCACCGCCTGGTCGTCGCCGGCTTTGAGGGCCTCGCGAATGGGGTACTCGGCATCCGAGAACAGGCAGGGGCGCAGCGTGCCGTCGGCGGTGAGGCGCATGCGGTTGCAGCTGGCGCAGAAGTGGTCTGACATGGCGGAGATGAAGCCGATGGTGCCTTTCGCGCCGGGAAAACGCCAATAGCGCGCAGGCCCGGCGCCCATCGGGGCGGATGTTCCGGCCGGCTCCAGGGTGCCGAGGCCGCAGGCGGCGCCCTCGGCGGCGATGCGGGCGCGGAGCTCCGCAGATGGGATGATGTCGCTTGCGTCCCATAGCTCGGGTTCCAGCGTCGCGCCGACCTGCTCGGTGCCGCCGCAGCCGCCCCGCGCCTCGCCGTGCCCAGGCGCGCACTTGTCCAGTTCCTGCCCGCTGCCGATCGGCATGTATTCGATGAAGCGCACGTGTATGGGTCGCTCGATGGAAAGGCGCGCCAGGGCGAGCACGTCTTGCTCGAGCCTGCGTACCACCACCGTGTTCACTTTGACGGGCGAAAGCCCCGTCTCGAGCGCCGCATCGATGCCAGCGAGTGCCTGTTCCACACGCCCCAAGCGCGTGATCTGCGTGAATTGCGCCGCATCGAGGGTATCCAAGGAGATATTGACGCGGTCGAGCCCGGCATCCTTGAGTTCACTCGCCATGCGCGGCAGCAGCGCGCCGTTGGTGGTGAGCGCGATGTCCTCGATGCCGGGTATGGCCCGGATGCAACGGATAAGTGGGACGATGCGCCGCGAGACGAGCGGCTCGCCGCCGGAGAGCCGCACACGTCGCACGCCCTCGCGCGCCGCGAGTGCGACGAAGCGCGCGATGTCCTCGGCCGACAACATATCCTCGTGCCTGCGCGCGGGCACGCCCTCGGGTGGCATGCAATATACGCAGCGGTAATTGCAACGGTCGGTCACCGAGATGCGCAGATATGTGATGGCGCGGCCGCAGCCGTCGGAGAGTTTGCCGTGCGTCACCAAAGGGCACCTTTCTGGTTTAGATTGCCTGTTCAGGATACTACGTTTTGCGTCGGCGCGGGCTGTCCCCGCCGTGGCGCGGCGGGCGTGCCGTCGTCTCGCCCGTGTGCGGGTCGCGCCGGCCGCGTGCGTGCCGGCAGAGGGAGGTTGCGAGTTGGTTACGTTGTAGTGGATGTACTTTACTGTGCTAGAGTTGCACGAAGGTACATGCTGATGAAAGGGTGGTCCATGGGTCGTGCGGGGCGGCTGTCGTTTGCGTCTGTCGAGTTGAGGCGCCAGGTGATTCGTCTGGTCGCCATGCGCCTGCTGTTGAACCTCGGCGCCATGTCGAGCTACTTCATCGGCGTGCTCGGCACTTTGACGTTCTCGATGGATGCCAGCGTGGGCGATAACGTAGTTGCCGTGGGACTGCTCAACCTATGTATGGTGCTGGGCAGCTTGCGAGGCGGCGCGATTCTCGATCGGGTTGGGCCCAGGCGGCATATCCGCTTGGTCGCCGTGTTCTTGTTGGCGGCGAGCATAGGCTATTACCTCATCGGGGTGAATATCTGGGGCGTGTTTGTGGGCGCTGCGGCGTTTGGCTTGGCATGGGGCATGACCGATGTGGTGCCTCGCTCGTACCCCGCGTACCTGACCTCCGATGTTGACGACCTCAAACGCATCAACGCTGCGGTGACGTTGGCGAGCAATGTCGCCATCGTGGTGGGTCCTGTGATCGGCGGGGCAATCGCGCTGGTGGCGCCTACGCGGACCGTGTTCCTGTTCACAGCGGCGTGCGCGGGCTCGGCCCTGGTCCCGGGATGGGGCTTTCGCTCTCTGCGGACACCCGTGTCCGCCTCGATGGCAACGCTCGAAACGGGTGCGACGCCGTCGGAGGGCATCGGCACCTTCGCCGAGGCACCGGCCGATGGCAACAGCGTGGATGCGGGCTTTCGCGAGATCTTCGGGAGCGCGGTGCTCTCGCTGTTGTTCTGGGCCACGATGCTCTCCTTCATGGGGTACGGCGCGTTCGACCCGTTGGAGTCGTTGTTTTACCGCGATGTGCTCAAGGTCGGCGCGGAGTGGATGGGATGGCTGTCGGCGCTTTCCGGTGTGGGCGGCGTGCTGGGAGCACTGCTCGCCGGCGTGATTCCCGCGCGCCACGTGAATGTGCGGGCGCTGCTCATCGTGTTGGCGTTGTCGGGCATGGGGAGCCTGCTGTACGTTGCCACGCCGTATGTTGCGGTCGCGTGTGCCGGGCAGCTCCTGCTCGGCATTGCGTTTAGCGCGTTTGGGCCCATCAAGGACACGCTTGTGCAGCTGCATACGCCGCTCACATGCATCGGCCGCGTGAATGCCGCCATGGGTGCCGGCTTCAATCTTGCCGGTGCCTTTCCGCTTCTGGCGGCTCCCTCGCTCGCGCGCATGCTCGGTGTCCAGGGGACACTCATCGCGGCAGCCGTAGTGGTCACCGTGGTGCCGCTGGCGATCCTGGTGCTGCGCCGTCGCCAGCTCGCGACATTCGTGGACGAGGAACGTCGTGCGGCCTGATCGCCCGACGGGCAGTCCATGGTCGTGCGGCCTGATCGCCCGGCGGGCAGACCATGCCAGCTGTGCTGATGTCGCGTCATATGGTGGGTGCCACATGGGATAATGCGATGAGTTGTACATGTCGCCGTCCGCTTTGCCCTTGAGTGCGACGGTGCGCACCGAAAGGATCTCCCATGGATCGAATTGCCAGCTTCGGCGTAAACCATCTCCTGCTTGAACCGGGCGTGTATGTTTCCCGCGTGGACCGCGATCCCGCGACGGGCGCGGCGGTCACGACGTTCGACCTTCGCCTGACCTCACCAAACGCAGAGCCGGTTATGAATACGGCGGAGTGCCATACCATCGAGCATCTGGGTGCCACCTTCCTGCGCAACCATGCGACGTGGTCCTCGCGCGTTGTCTATTTTGGCCCCATGGGCTGCCGCACCGGCTTTTACCTCGTCGTGTTTGGCGAGGTGACCAGCGAGGAAATCGTGCCGCTCGTGCGCGAGCTGTTCACATTCGTTCGCGATTTTACGGGCGAGATCCCCGGCGCCACGGCCATTGAGTGCGGAAACTACCTCGACCAGAACCTTCCCATGGCGCACTGGCTTGCCGATCGCTACCTCACGCGCGATCTCGCGCAGATCGATGCGTCCCACTTGCGTTACCCGGCATAACAACGGCGGCCCCACCCAGGCGTTTGCACATGTCGCCGTTGACCGAGGGGCCGCGCCGTTTGGCGGGTGCGACAAGATGCAGGCGTACCGGGCTTGATACGATGCCTTATATCGTAGCTGACGGGTTTTGAAAGGAGCCGATGTATGGCGTACACCATCTATAACTTCGAGGACAACAACGATGTGAAAACGCTGGCACAGCTCGGACAGTTTTCGGTCATTGAATGGCAGCGCGACCTGTCGGTCTCTCCGTGGAGCGCGCAAACGGCCTGGTTTTCATCGGAAATGAACGTGAGGCGTCGCCAGCTGGTTGCAAAGCTCGACGGCCAGACGGGCGTGACGCTGCAGGCTGGCGCCATGCAGTGGACGGTCGGCAACGTGCAGGCGAATACGGGCGTCAAGGGTGCGGGCGATTTGATGGGCAAGATGTTTCGCGGCGCCGTCAGCCAGGATTCGATGATCAAGCCTGAATACACGGGCTCCGGCACGTTGGTTTGCGAGCCGACGTGGCAGCACCTGCTTCTGCTCGACCTGGCGGACTGGGGCAATTCCGTGGTGCTGAACGACGGCCTGTTCCTGGCGTGCGACAGCACCATTCGCGATTCGCTGCAGAAGCGCTCGAATTTCTCATCGGCTGTGGCGGGCAACGAGGGCTTGTTCAACTTGCGCCTGGATGGTGCGGGCGTGCTGGCGCTCGAGTCCCCGTGTCCGGTTGAGGAAGTCGTGTATGTGGACCTGCACAACGATGAGCTCAAGGTCGATGGCAACTACGCGCTGGTGTGGACCTCAGGCCTCGAGTTCACCGTCGAGCGTTCAGGAAAGAGCCTGATCGGGTCTGCTGTGGGCGGCGAGGGGCTTGTCAACGTGTATCGCGGCACCGGGCGCGTCATGATGGCCCCCATGCAGCCTGCGACGAGCTACAACACCTACGCGCCCGCATCGACGGATTAGCGTTTGCCTGCTGCACCTGCGACAAGAGCGCGCATACATATCGCATGCCTATCGGTTGCGGCAACGGGGCGTCCTGGTCGGGGCGCTCCGTTGCCGCAATATTATTTATGCGCGCGTCAGGTGCTCGAGCTGGATGATTTCTTGCGGAATGCGTTGGCTGTTGCGGATGGTTTGCAGAAAAACCCAGCGGGCGCTCAGCGGGATCTCGCGCGAAATGGCGTCGAGCTGCTCGGGGTAGGCCTGCTTGCCCGATGGCTCCGGGTCGATGCCTGCGCGAGTGCGCTGTTTTTGCAGGCGCACCATCGCCTTGTAAAAGGGACGGGCAACGCGGATCTCGGTGTCGTTGGCCTCGCGTGCCCCCGTGAGCTCTGAGACGCCCGAGCGGTCGATATCGCCCCAGTACAGGACGTATGGCAGTTGGTAGCCGATCGCCCGCAGCGTGTCATCGAGCAGGTGCGGTGTGCAGACCGCCTTGCCCGCCCCGTGGATGACGCCGCCGATACGCTGGCCGAAGATGCGCGCCTGCGGGTTTGCGCCGATGAAATAGCGCAAGGTGGTAAAGGAGTCGCCGTTTTCCACCACAAGCACCGGCCCCTGTGCCTGATGGGGGATAAAGGTCTTGAGTGAGTTCACGTGCACATCGCTGATGTGAAGCACCTGCTCATCGATGCCCAAGCGCTTGAGCAGGCGTGTGAACGATGCGCTGAGATGGGCATCGAGCGCCTTTTCGTCATTGAAGATCTCGAATGCGCGCTGGCCGATGGTGGCCGCCGTGGGTGGCGTCGCGTCCGTGTGCACAAGCCATGCGTCGAGCTGCTGGAGCTTTTCGAGGTGGCGCTGGATCTGCGGGGAATCCTGATGGGTTGTTGTGGCATATTTGGCGAGTTGTCGCGACGTGAAGGTGGCGTCGTCGAGGGATGGCGCCTTCTCGCTCTCGGCATCCACGGGTTGCGCGCTGGGCATCTCGATGGCAAGGATGTCGTGCGCGGCTGGGTTGTGCGCATCGCCTTTGGCGAGCGTAAGAATGCCGGCGCGGCACAGCGCATCACAGCACGCCCGTGCGCGAGTCGTGCCAAGGGTCGATTCCAAGACGTTATCCAGGGCTTTGCGCTTGATGGTGAGCTCGGGTCGGTCGGCGAGGGAGTGGGCGATTGCTCGCGCATGCCCGCGCGCCAGATGCGCGGTTTCGCATAGCCATGCCTCGAGTGCCCGCGACGATTCGCGTCGGGCGTTTGCTCCATATCCCATAGATGCTCCTTGATGGCGTTGCAAACAGATAATCACGTCTTTGTATCTGTATCGTAGCGGAAATATCGTGTGCGGCCGATGGCGGGCCGATGGTGCTGATGATGTGGTCGGATGGGGTACTGCCGAAGCCGTGAAGAGACGAGGTGTCAAGGGGGCTACGGGAGCTCGCGCCGCATGATGAGGATCTCACGCGAGCCGTCTGGGCCAGCCGTCTCGCTTGTGCCAGTGCGCACGGGGGTGAGCCCGCATTTTTCCATCACGCGGTGCGATTGCGTGTTGCACGGGAAGTGGTCCGCCCAGATGGCACGGGCGTTCAGGTCGTCGCGCGCATGCTCGATGAGGCGCGTGAGGGCCTCGGGAGCGAAACCGTGGCCCCAGTAACGCTCTCCAATCCAATATCCAACGGAGTAATCGTTATCAGACGGAAGGTACGGGCACGCTTCACGCGTTTTAAGGCCGATTGCCCCAATGAGCTCGCCCGTATCGCGCAGGGTTATGGCGTATTGCTCCTGCCCGCGCAAGATGTTGCGCAGGATGTCGAGGCTCTGTTCAACGCTTTCGTGCGCCGGCCATCCCGCAGAGGGGCCGATCTTCGGGTTGCGCGCGAGCTCATAAAGTGCCGGCGCATCGCTGTCGAGCCAGGGGCGCAAGACGAGGCGGGTGCTTGTGAGTTCCAAAGGTTTCTCCTTCTGGTTTGCGGTTGGGTATCGCCTGGTGGCCGCCCGCGCCCCGTTGATACGGCTGGAAAGGCCGCGCGTCGGTATGGCTGCTCGCGTGTCGCGTATCCGTTTGCCTGCGGTTCCAAGGGAAGCGACACGCAACGGCTAGCGTGTGCGAACCGATCCCTTGCCATTGGGGATACGTCGTCCGGCTTTGCCGGAGATATGGTTGAGGTCGATGGCCCATACGGCGGTAAGAGACAGCTCTCGATCGATGGCGCCGCCGATCTCTTCTTTGTACTCGGGCGAGTATTTCAGGCAGAGCTGGGCGAGCGCGCGCCGAATTTGCGCGGAGTCGGTGACGCGCCTGATAGTTCCCGTGGCGATCACGCTGGCGTAGCGCGTGGTGAAAAAGCCCGGCTCGCCATGCTTCTCCACATAGACGGGCTCCATGTCCATGGCGACGGTGATGCAGACACGGGGGTCGCGCGCCCAGTCTTCAGTTTTCTGGCCGCCGGCGGCGCCTGTATGGATGAGCAGCGTGTCGCCGTCCAGCGCGTAGGAGAGGGGCGTGGCGTAGGGGTGGCCGTCCGCGTCGACGGTGGCGACAACGCAGTATTCGGCGTCATGCAGGATGTCGCGCGCCTCTTCGAGGCTGATCGCGCGTTCGGGCAGTTGGGTCATGGGTTGATGCATGATCGGTCCTTTCGCGTGCGGCGTGTGGCGTCAATCGGTTTGAATCGTCTTAAAAAGCCGCCGTCCGAATATGATGCGGACGGCGGCTTTCATGGTGATGGTCGGGCTGATGGACCCCGCCGGCAATGGTTTAGCCGAAGTAGGCCACGCCGCTCTCGAACAGGGGCATGAACTTCTCGCCGGGGACGTTCTTGTACAGGCCGTCGCCGCGGCGCTCC
>CAUWJG010000024.1:0-34551 GCA_963559095.1 uncultured Collinsella sp.
CAGATCATCGCCCGCATCAACGGCTTCACCTATGTGAAGACCCAGTTCGACTACTTCACGGGCGAGCTCAAGGTCGTCGAGACCATCCCCTACTCCGATGGTCCCCGCGCTGCCGTCAACTGCTACGGCGCCGACGACGTCCGCGAGGGCGTTGCCATCATGTGGCACGAGAACGTCGACATCTCCATCACCGGTAACTCCACCAACCCCACGCGCTTCCAGCACCCCACCGCGGGCACCTACAAGAAGGAGCGCCTCGAGGCCGGCAAGAAGTACTTCTCCGTGGCCTCCGGTGGCGGCACTGGCCGTACCCTGCACCCGGACAACATGGGCGCCGGCCCTGCCTCCTACGGCATGACCGACACCATGGGCCGCATGCACTCCGACGCCCAGTTCGCCGGCTCCTCCTCGGTCCCCGCGCACGTCGACATGATGGGCCTCATCGGCATGGGCAACAACCCCATGGTCGGTGCCACCGTCGCCTGCGCCGTCGCCGTGAACGCCGCTATCAACGAGTAGCATTCGCGCCGCGCAGCTTTTGCGCCGCAGATGCCAAAGCAGAAATGGCAAAGCCGTCGTCCCGCATGGGGCGACGGCTTTTTTGGTGGCCTGAGCAGGGGGCCTTCTGTATACGGCTTTTCGCAGGCGTCTGGTTGCGAACTGAATGCGGCCACGCCAGATGCAAGCGTGCCAAATGTGGCTCTGGCTAGATGCGGCGCAGGTCGGAAGCTGGCGGACCAAATGCGGGCAGGCGGGGCGGGGCGCGTGCCAGAAACGGGCCGCCCAGATGCGGGTGGCTAGATGCAGTGTAGGTCGGAAGCGGGCCGCCCAGATGCGTGCGGGCGGGGCGCGGCGTGCGCCGGAAGCAGGCGGGCCAGATGCGGGCAAGTGGGGCGCAACGCGCGTCGCATGCGAGCAGGCCGGGCAAAACGCGCATCGCAAGCGGGCGGACCGGGCGAAACGCGCATCGAAAAAGAACAAGCCGGACACGACGCGCGTCGGATCCCGATAGCTTTGATGCGAACAACCAGCTAGACGCGCATTGGATGCGACAGGTCGGATGCGACCGAATCGGCAGAGTTCGCCTGCCAATCATCAGGGTCGCAAGCGGGCTCATTGCAAGCATTTCCTGGATAGCATCGCGTCGAGCGGGCTCATTTCCAGCAAATTTAGGTGAATCGACCCTGAAAATGCTGGAAAAGAGCCCGCTCGGCATTCGGACAACTTGAAAAGAGCCTGCTCGACGCGATGCCATCCGCAGCCTCACCGCACGCGCATCCCGGCGGGCCCACCGCGCACGCACCCCGGCAGCCTCACCGCGCACGCGCCCCAGCAGCTCCCGCCGCGCACGCGCAGCCCGGCAACCCAACTGCGCACGCATGGCCGGCAGGCCCACAGTACAAACGGCCTACAGCTCGGTGGCGCAAGCGCCGGACGCCATAGCGACCACGCCCTCGATGCCCTGGCGCACCATGCTCTCCACATCGATATCGGTGTAGAACGCGATATGCTGCGTCAGGATAACGTTGGGGAACTGGCGCAGGTAGGCCATGTTGCGGTTTGCGAGAATGTCATGCGTGCGGTTCACGTGGTAGATCCCGTCCTCCTCAGCGAACACGTCCATGGCCAGCGCGCCGATCTTCTCGGACTCCACGCCCGCGATGAGCGCGTCGGTGTCCATGAGCTCACCGCGGCTCACGTTCACGAGCACCACACCGTCGCGCATCTTGGCAATGGCACCAGCGTCGATGATGCCGCGTGTGGCATCCATGAGCGGCACATGCACGGTAATGAGGTCGCAGCGCGCATACAGCTCGTCAAGCTCAACATAGGTCACATCATCGCGCGCGGCAAGCTCGGCATTCGGATAGGGGTCATAGGCCAGGATCGTGCAGCCAAACCCGCGCAGATAGTCGATGACCGCCCGGCCGATACGGCCCGTGCCCATCACGCCAACGGTCAGATTGCGCAGCTCACGCCCCTGCAAGCCCGCCAGCGAGTAGTCGTTGACCTGCTGACGCCACATGGCCGGCTTGTATTTACGCAAGGCCATGAGCATCAACATGACGGCAAATTCTGCCACACCGTACGGCGGGTAGGTGGTGTTGCACACGTGGATACCAAGGCGCTTGGCCGCCGCGACGTCGATGTGGTTATAGCCAATGCTGCGCGTGGCAACGTAGCGCACGCCGCGCTCGTCCAGCAGCGCCAGCATCGCCTCGTCCATAGGCGACTTGTTCACGATGACCACACCGTCAAAGCCCGCCACCTCGTCCACGTTGGCAGCGGTCAAACAACCGGGCGAGCAGCTCACCTCGATGTCGTCAGGCAACCCGGCACATACGCGCTCGTAAGCCGGGCGCTCATCCTCGCGCAATTCGTACACTTTGATCTTCATGGCGGTCCTCTCGCATCGAGGGATGTTCGTTCCGTCTCCAACTATACCCACCCACGTCATCCGTGAAAAACAGACACGCAAAAGCAGGAAATTCACGTATGAAGAACATGGGAGGTGCCGTAATGGAAACGCTCAGACAACCTTGATGCAAAAGCAAATCTATCCGCCAGGAGCATGGAGGCACCACGCTGAAGACGGCCGGGGGGACCTTGATGCAAAAGCCGTTTTCCGTCAGGGGCGCGGGGGCACCGCAATGAAAACGGTCGGACAACGCCCGGAACCACCGCTGCCACACAAGGCGAACATGCGCCGTACACGAAAGGCACCGTTCTATCGCAACACGCCCTGCATGGCATCCCGATACAGATTCACCAAGTCTTGCTTTGAAACCGCGCGCACGTTGCTGCACGTGCACCGATCATGCAAGGCCGTCTGCGCCATCTCCCCGACACAACGATCAAACGCCAAGGCATCGATTTGATCGAGCTCCAACAAACAAGATTCGACGCCCAAACGAATGCGAAGATCAAGGATTGCCCGAAGCAACGCATCGGCACCCTCCATGCCGAGTTCAAGCGCCAGCCGCTCAAATGGTTCGCGACTGGCACGCTCGGCCATATGAAACGCCATGGTATACGGCAGCAGCACCGCATTGAGGCGGCCGTGCGCCACATGGAATGTACCGCCCAAGGCATGCGCAAGCGAGTGATTGATACCGAGCCCCGCATTGGTAAAGGCCGCCCCCGCCATACAAGATGCCTCAATCATGCCGGATCGGGCGCGCATGGCCATGCCATCCCTAGATACCTGGGGCAAATCGGCCAGCACCATTCGGATGGCCTTAACAGCAAGGGCATCGGAGAAAGATGTGGCACCGGTGGATACGTACGCCTCGATCGCATGGGTCAACACGTCCATGCCCGTATCGACCGTGATGCGAGCAGGCACGCTGCGTGTGAAATCGGCCACCAACAGCGCCGCATCGGGAGCCATAGACGCATCGATATGCACGACTTTGCGGTCGCCGCACGTGATAACGGCGAAGTTTGTCACTTCGGAGCCAGTGCCGGCAGTTGTGGGAATCGCCAGAAAGTACGGCTTGATGACGCCCCGTCCCATAGCTTGGCGCAACATCGCCTTCGCGGCATCAATGCATGAGCCCCCGCCAAAGGCGATGACCATATCAGGGTTGGCCTCAGCAAACGCGCAGGCCCCCTCATCCACCAACTCTTGACTGGGATCGGGGCGAACATGCGAATACGTCTGAAACGCCGCGCCCGCAGGCAAATGGCGCGCCAACTTCGCAAGCATGCCCGATTTGACGAGAAACTCATCGGTGACGATGAAGATGCTTCGATACGGCATATCCGAAAGCGCATCGATTGCCTGAGGTCCGAATAGAACCTCGGTCGCAAGTGTGAACTCATGCATGTGGTCCGACCTTTCCCCTGTCATTCGCCCTGTGTTTGAATGGGGAGCAAAAGCTCCGTCACAAACAACCCTGGGTCATACGTTGTCCAATAATCCGTGACAAAACGCTCGTACGAGACGCCACACAACACGTGGCCATGCTGGGCCGCATACTCGAATATGCGTTGATACGAGCAGCCAATATGCCCGTAGTCACCCACGTGGTACAAAGAGAGGAACAATCCTTGCGGGCGCGTGTACTCACACGCCGGATCGATGGCGCGCAAGGCCTTTTGAAGCACAACGGCGTCACACGGCTCGCGAAACCACGACGCGGGCGGCTCGCCTTCGAAAGAGCGCCGCATGATAACCGTCCCGGAGATGACGTTATCAGTCGCATCGACAAACGAGGTGAACGCCAAATTGATAGTCGCATCGGCGTAATCACCCGTAAAGCGATATGGCATCGCCAAAAAGGACGCAGACGGAAGATACTTTGTGGTGACCCCCACAGATGGGAGGCCAAGCACAAAAGCGGCCTCTTCCACCGCCTCATTCCAATCCTCTATGATCTCCAGCCGTTCATTGGCCTTGCGAATCTCGCGCAGACAGTCTTCGCGCTGCGTCAAAAAGCTGCGCCGGATACTAGTGAAATCTCGGCACTTGAAAATTGAGGCTATCTCCTTAAGCGAGAGACCCATCTTCTTGAAATACGCAATGACGGGCGCCTTGAGCATCGCGCGATACGAGTAATACCGATAGCCGCTCTCATCGATGAAGCTGGGCTCCATAAGCTTGAGGTCGGCGTAATGGCGCAAGGCTCGCTGGGAAAGCCCCGTCGCCTTGCTCACCTCGCCGATGCGATACAGGCCCTCACGCTGGTCGATACAGCGTTTTTTACGCCTGGATTGACTCATGCAACCATCTCCCCCCCAATGCATGATCGATGCAAAGGGCATATACATACGTGTTGGCGATCGGGTTGACGCCTCGAGCGCGAAAACACTCCAGCCCCTCAAGCAAGCTCCATATCGTCCCCAAAGAGTAGCACGCGACCTCGCTCATGAAATAATCCATGCCGGAAACGGCACCCGGTTGGGAAACCAGCGCTCGACCATGAGCGGACACGCGAGGCAACTCGCGTGCGGCCTCCTCGAGCATGGGGGCGAGCCGATCTCGAACGCACCCGAGAGCGGCTGCTTTAACTGGAGAGATGACAGGCAGCGTGCCGGACCACAGGCGCTCGAACAGCGCCCGATCGGTATGCGCCATCATGCGGGCATACTTCTCCTCGACGATATTGCGCTCCCCCTCGTGCGACGCCCTGTCAAGATCGCTGGCGACCGACTGCAAAAAGGCGGGCGGGAACGCCAGATGTTGAGCCAACCGATACACGAAAAACGACCGAGCGTCATCCTGGCAGGCGGCACGTCCAAACAGTCCCGTGACCGAATCGAATGCGCGCCACTCAGCCTCAATGACATGAAATGCCAGGTTTTGAAGGTCGTCGCCCACGTTGAGAGCCTCAAACAACGCGCGCATGCCCTCAGCATCGAAGTAAACGCGAATATCGGCCCGCCGCGCGCCGGAACCGAACGTCGATGCAGTCCCCACAAGCCACCCCCTCAGCGATACGCGCCGGCATCCATCGGCAGCGATGCGAGAAACGCATCATGCAAGCTTGCGTGAATCTCCTGCGCGAGCGGCAGCAGAAAATCACCGGACGAGTGCGCCCATCCCATCGAGCGAGCAACGCCAGCCACCACGGCGCACAGCCGATCGATGTCGCCAACGTCAATCTGGGACACCGGCATGGCGGCGAGCTCCTCAATGAGGCCCGCGATCGTGCATGGCATCTGGGCTCGATCGGTAAGCGAGCGAAATGACCACTTGTAAAACGGCATGTACACGCGCGCGAGCACGTGCATCGACGCCAGGCATGCCTTGATGAATTCGGCGCGCGCCGCGTTGGCCGCGACAAAATCACGACGCTTCAAGCAACGCGGCACGTTGTACTGGCCCGCCTGTGCCATGATGGCGCACTCCGCTGCAAACTTCTTGCGCCGCACTTCTTCGGGAAAATATGCCACATACGGCGCACGACGCGACTCCATAAGCCCGGCGGGGTCAGCAAACACCGCACCCGCAGTAAACTCAGCCAATAGCTGCTCCGGCAAGAAGAGCCAGTCGCGCGAGGTGTGAGGTGCGGCACTCAAACCGGAATAGCGACGGCAAAATGCATCGATGTCGAAAATCCCCACGCGCCGGTCGGCGCCGACATATACGCGGATCCCATACCCCATAAAAGAAGCTGGCAGCTCATCATAGCGCTGCTGAAGCACCGAACCGTAGCGCTCAAAATCATCCCGCTCGAGCCAAACGCAAAAACCGGCGCCAAAATCATGGTCGGTCGATAAGGCATCGTCGAATCCCAAGCACTCGGAGCCCGGCCCGATCAAGCCACATGCCGAACGGGAGCGCAGCGAGCATGGGAGGCCCGCGAACAAGCCATCGACACACGCATCGAAATACGCACGCGCAAGTTCCAAACCTTTCATTTCCCGCAACGCTCCCCTCGTCCGGCCGTCAATGCACATCGCCCCGGTGCCCGCTTGTATGCACAACGCCATGCAAGCGGGCCGCCAGGCGACGCACCTTCACTAAGGCAGAATTTTCTCGAGCTCGGTATCCGGGCGCGGGATCACATGCACCGAACGCAGCTCACCGACGCGCTGAGCCGCTGCAGCCCCGGCGTCCGTGGCGGCCTTGACCGCACCAACATCACCTCGAACAAACGTGGTGACGATACCCGCGCCCACGTTGACCTTGCCGACCAGGCGAACATTGGCCGCCTTGACCATCGCGTCGCTCGCCTCGACGACGCCAATCGCGCCGTAGGTCTCGACCATACCCAACGCCTCGTTCATTTCAGTTCCTCCTCATTCCCGCGCCTCCCACGGCACGGATCGGGGTTTGCAAAACTCAAGCGCTCTTGAGCGCACCGACGAGCTGCTCGATCATGTCCTTGAGCTCGTCGATGCCGATAACATCTGAGGGGCGCTCGCGATTCTCCGAAGCCGCAGCGCAGCAACCGCATCCCGGCGAATACGAAATGCCGGACACGGGCGTCGGCGTCGGCTCAGATGCAGGCGCCGGCTCGGTCTCCATCTCCGTGCCCGGGTTGGACGAATGCCCATGCGCGAGCTCGGGATGATAGAAGGCAAACAGCTCATCTTTGGCGATGAGCTCATCGGGCTCGATCGTCCCGTTCGCCACCCGCTTGACGTTGATGAGATGCTGCGGCCCAACGTTTTCGGACGTGGAGCTACCGCCCCAGGTGCCGCAACCAAGGGTGAGCGCGATATCCAAGCCCGTTGAAAGACCGGTGCCGCCCTGGGTTCCGCCTGTGTTGACCAAAATGCGCGACGCGGGTTTAACCGAGAACTTGCGAATCATGTCCTTTGAGGTCGTATGGATGCTCATGGTGTGCCCGATGCCGTTTTGCAGCAAGGCGATGGACAAATCGCACGCCTCACGCCAATCGCTGACCGTGTAGAACGCCAAAACCGAGGTGAGCTTCTCAAATGACAGGGGCCATTCGTCACCCACGCCGCGCTGCTCGCCAATGAGAACACGCGTGCCCGCAGGAACAGCAATGCCCGCTGCATCCGCGATGACCTGAGCGGAGCGCCCCACGAACTTGGGGCTCATGGCATGCCCGTTTCGGAACAAGAGGCTGCTGACCCTCCGGCACTCATCCTCTGTCATGAAGTAGGCGCCCTGGCGTTTGAACTCGGCGACGACCGCATCGCGGTTCACCGTTTCGCAGATCACGCTTTGCTCCGAAGCGCAAATCGTACCATTGTCGAACGTCTTGGAGGCCATGATGCGACGGACCGCGTCCCTGGGAACGGCGGTGCGCTCAATGTAGGCGGGCGAGTTGCCGGCACCGACACCCAAAGCGGGCTTGCCGGAGCTATAGGCTGCCTTGACCATGCCTGGACCACCCGTCGCGATGATCATGGCGACCTCGGGTGCATGCATGAGCTCATTGGTGGTGACGATCGAGGGATGCGCGATCCCCTGGATGACGTTCTCGGGCGCGCCCGCCTCGACGGCGGCATCGTTCATCAGCTGAATCGCCATTGCGGTGCATTTTGCCGCCGCCGGATGCGGCGAAAAGACGATGGCGTTGCGAGCCTTGATCGCGATGAGCGATTTATACAACACCGTTGAAGTTGGATTCGTGGATGGAACGATGCCCATCAGCAAGCCAACAGGCTCGGCGATGGTAATCGTCTGGCGCTGCTCATCCACCTCGATGACACCGATGGTCTTGGCATCGCGAATCTGCTCGTATAGCAGCCCAGAGGCCATGTGATTCTTGTACACCTTGTCCTCAACGACACCGAAACCGGTTTCCTCGACGGCCATTTGGGCGAGCACTTCGGCATGCTCTTCGGCCACCTCGACCATGCGGCGCAAGATGCGACCGATCTGCTCTTCATCAAATGCGGCAAGCTGTTTGGCGGCCGCCTTGCCACGGCGAGCCAAATCGCGCGCCGCCTGGATATCTTGAAGGTCAGTATCCATGTCTCGCATCACGCCTCCTTTCAGCCATATATTACCTATAACATGAATAGATTATTTGGAGGTCGGCAGGATGGTCTCGACCGACCCGTCGGGGCGCGGGATGACGTGGACGGACAGCAGCTCGCCCACGCGCTGCGCGGCGGCCGCGCCGGCGTCGGTGGCGGCCTTCACGGCGCCGACGTCGCCGCGCACGAACACGGTGACGAGGCCGCCGCCGACCTGCTCCTTGCCGACGAGCTCGACGTTGGCCGCCTTGACCATGGCGTCGGCGGCCTCGACCGCGCCGACGAGCCCCTTGGTCTCGATCATGCCGAGGGCCTGCGTGATGTTTGCCATCTTGATCTCCTTCTTGGGGGTCTGCTCGGGCTGCTTGGGTTCAGCCTTCGCGGGTGTTTCTTGCTTGGGTTCCTTTGCGATGCGCGCCACGGGAGCCTTCTTGGGGGCCTCTATCGGAGCCTCCTGCTCGCCGGCGGCCGTAGGCTTCTTCTCTGCCATGGCGAGCCTTTAGGCCTGGGCGCCGGGCAGGATGGTCTCGACCGACCCGTCGGGGCGCGGGATGACATGGACGGACAGCAGCTCGCCCACGCGCTGCGCGGCGGCCGCGCCGGCGTCGGTGGCGGCCTTCACGGCGCCGACGTCGCCGCGCACGAACACGGTGACGAGGCCGCCGCCGACCTGCTCCTTGCCGACGAGCTCGACGTTGGCCGCCTTGACCATGGCGTCGGCGGCCTCGACCGCGCCGACGAGCCCCTTGGTCTCGATCATGCCGAGGGCCTGCGTGATGTTTGCCATCTTGATCTCCTTTTTGTCGCAGGTTTGACGTTTCATTACGCGATGATTCGAACGCGGGAACCGTTTGAAATGCCCAACGCGTTCGCCTCTTCCCTATCGATATGACAATCAAGCTCACCAGAACCGTTCGCGCGGATTGCCACGCCGTCCAAACGGCCGCCTCGCTCGCCGTCAAAGGCAATCGAGACCACCTGGCCATCGTGCAGCCCCATCGAGGCCGCCTGCGCCAGCGACATGTGGATGTGGCGCGCGGCGACCATGACGCCGCCGGGAATGGCGACCGTTCCCTTGGGTCCCGCCAGGGTGATTCCCGGGGTCCCCTCGAGCTTTCCGCTCATGCGCACCATGGCCGGCACGCCGAGCTTGAACGAATCGCCGGCGAGGATCTCCACCTGGGTCTGGGAGCGCACGGGACCGAGCACGCGGACGCGCTCGATAACGCCCTTGGGACCCACCAGCGTGACGGTCTCCTTCGACGCGAACTGACCGGGCTGGGAGAGGTTCTTGATCGGCGTGAGCTCGTAGCCCGCTCCGAACAGCGCCTCGAGGTCGCCCTGGCTTAAGTGCACGTGGCGCCCGGAGACGCCGACCGTCGCGATCAAGCTCTGCTCCGACCGCTCGCCCAGGAAGGACGCCAAAAGACCGGTGAGGTCTTCGAGGGAACTAGCCATGGCACGCCCCCGATTTCACGCCGCTCAGCATGCAGGCGAGCTCTTGCTCGGTCCAGATGCCGCGGTCGACGGCTGCGCGGATGACCTTCTCCATCTCCTCGGCGCTCAGCGCCGGCTCTCGATGGTCGCAGCATGCGGAATGCTCGGCGGCGCATACTTGTGCGGGCGTCGCCGCCTGCTCGCGCATGGCGCCGCGGCACGGCGGCTGCGGCTCGTAGGCCTGCGCGGGCGATGCCTTCTTAGCGACCTCGTGCGCGCACTGGAGAAGAACCCCGCGCTCGCGAGCGATATCGCGCGCCTGTGCGGTGACGATGGTGTTGTCGTCGACCAGCAGGCTCTCGCCCTTAGCGGCGGCGTCTTCCACGTCTTTCGCGCTGATCAGTCGTTTCATTGCCTCCTCCTTTCCTATAGACTCACGTCTTCGTCGATGATTCCTACAATGACCGCGTCTACGGGAGCGCATCTGTGGAACCGCTCCTTCACGAACTGGTAGGCGCTCGACCCCGTGGTCACCAGTACGCGCTCGCCCATTCCGGCGCTGATGGTGTCGATGCAGACGATCTGCCTGCCGGCGTCGATGCCGGTGAGGACCTCGACGCGCATGAGCTTCATGCCATCGAGCTCCTCGTACTTGTTGGTCGCCCAGATCGAACCGATGAGCCTACCGATAACCATTAGCCTCGCCTCCTTCCCTCTCTATGCGGCCAAGACATTCAACGACCTCCGCCGTATCGCCGGCGATGGCCAGGAGAACCATGTTCTGCGGGCAGCTTCCCCGCACGTCGGTGACCCTCACGCCCGCCGTCTTCTCGGCGATGTCGCTGGCGACCACCATGTCGATCAGCTTGCCCTGGACCAAACCGACCGCCGCCGGGGAGAAGTCCTCTCCCCATCGCGCCCCGCTGCGGGACCTGATGATGTTCATCGTCCCGGCGGAGGGAGCCTTGATGATGCGGATATCGATCATCTAGCGCCCCTCTCCCTGGACCTTGGCCCTGCAACCGCAGGCGATTCCCAAGGGCGTCACAAACATGGGTCGGCTCGGCTTCACCACGGGCATGCCGAGCTGGTGCTCCATGCGCTCCTCGATGCCGATGAGCTCTGCCGTGCCGCCCACCAAGATGACCTCGGGCACCTGGAAGCCCCTGCAGGAGCGCTCCACGATGCTCGCGACCTTGTCCACGGTGGGACGCACGATCCTGAGCACCTCGGCATGGTTGGCGGAATCGCGCTTGTAGCCCTCCGCCTCATCGAAGCCCACGCCCTTCGCGCCGGCGAGCACCAGCGAGAAGTGGGTGCCTCCCGTGGACTCGTCCACGCACTGCACCACGCGTCCGTCGCAAAGCACGGAGATGCCGGTGGTGCCGCCGCCGATATCGACCACGGCGCCGTTCTCGATCCCCATCACCATGTTCGCGGCGGTGGGCTCGTCGAAGACGGCGACCACGTCGAACCCGGCGCTCTCGGCGACGTTTCTGACCACGCCACCGTCCAGGCTCTCCGTTCCCGGCGGAATCGCCACGGCCGTCTGGAGAAGCTCGCAGCCAAGGCGGCCCTCGAGCTGCTCCTTAAGGGAGCGGGCGATGTCGCAGGCGCCCATGTAGTCGACCACCATGCCGTCGCGGACGACATCGGCGAACTGGTAGGCGCAAGCGACGGGCTCTCCAGCTGCGTCCACCACCACAAGGACGATGAACGCGGTGCCCACGTCGAGCCCGCAGTAGAGCTCCGCGCCCTCGGCAACCGGCTCGGGAGAATCGACCGTGGCCATCAAGACGTCGAGCAGACGATTGGTTTCCTTCAAATCAACCATGGTCGACCTCCTCCTGGGCCTTGGCGATCGCTCGGGCGATCTCGTATCGGACGCGTCGGGCCTCGTGGACCCAGGTCTCCATGCGGCCTCGAGTCTCCTCGGCCATGTCGGCCTGGGCGCTCGTCCAAAAATGCATGGTTCGGACAAGCTCGGCGTCAAGTAACGCCGCCTCGAAATAGATCGGATGCAAATCCAACGAAGGCGCTGCCGGGCGCGGCGGTTCCTCCCCTTCCGCATCACAGACGACCCCTCCGGGCTGCCCCTGCCGCCACGCCGTTCCCGCGACGTAGCAGGCGCGAGACAATCCCCGGCAGATCCCGCAGCTGCGGCGCGCAAGCAAGCAGAGCTTCGCGCCGAGCACGCGGACGTCGTCGAGGAAGGAGTCGCTCGTCCGTTGGTCGTCGGGCTTGTGCGCCCCCGTCTCCGCACAGGGCAGAACCGTTCCGGCATCGAAGGTGATACGGAAGTCGACCAGGAACTGGCGAGCACCCGGTGTCAAGCGCGCGTCGGGCGCAAGACGGTAGGTCTCGAACGGGCAGGCGGCGTACTCATCGCGCAGCTCCCTCTCCGTCACGTAGTGCATGCTTCCTCCTCTCGGTCTCGCTCAAATCTCACGGTCGCCGCCCCGCATCACATGCATGCGGCGACCCAATCCAACAATTCGCCAACGCCCTCGCCCGTCTCAGTCGAGACGCACCGGATCTCCGTGCACCCCGCTGCCTTGAGCTTGGCGACGCCCTTCGCGCGTGCTTCGGCATCGGCGGGGGCCTTGGTGAGGACTCCCAGGCATGGGCGCGTAAAAGCCCGCGCATACCCGCTCGAGTACAGGGACTCGCAGGTGCTGCCGTCCAGAAGCATCAGCATTGAGGAGGCCTGGTTTTGCGCCAGCGTAAGGATGATGCCGTGCATCCAATGATTCTCGATATAGCGACCGGGAACCTCGAAGCACCGCTCGCGGTAATAGCAGTCCTCACGGTGGGCGTGGTTGGACTCCCCGCCCTCCACCAGGTCCGCCAACGTGGACTTTCCCGACCCATCCAAACCGATCAGCATCACACGCTTGGTGCTCACGACCTGGTCACCTCCGTGCAGCAAAAACCCATCTGGTCATGCAAGAACCGGACGACCTCGGCGATGGCGGTCTCCACGCTCTGGACATCGCCCAAAACAACCACGGACCCCGTGAACCGATCGAGAAAGCCAATCGACACCGATGCCGCCTTTGACGCGACATCTGCAGCGATGATGGCGGTCTCCGCAGGCGAGAGCGTGAGGATGCCGATGGACTCACCGGCGATCACGCCGATTCGCTCATGAATCTCAGGACCCGGACTGGCAATCACGTGGGCAATAGTCACCTGCTTGCCGGGAACAGACTCTTGGATGATGCGCGAAAGGTTCTCCATGCCCCCCTCCCTCAATGGCTCACAAGGTTGACAGCGAAATCGGCACCGCTGATCCACGACCTGATACGCCCGAGATCGTCCTCGGTGAGCGAAGGGTCACCCTCGATGGCATACGTGCGACCCAACTGCCCATACTTGCCAACGCCGAGCTTGTGGTACGGGAGCAGGTCGACGCCGTCGAAGTTCTTCTGGTAGCGGTAGGGCGTGAAGAAGGCAATCACGGCGTCGATCTCCTCCTTGCTGTCGTTGACCCCTTTGAGCAGGGGCATACGCACGCGCACATTGAAACCGTTCTCAAGCAGCGTCCGAACGTTTTCCAAGATCAACTCGTTGTTGGCCCCGGTCCATTGCTTGTGCTTGACCGGATCCATGTGCTTGATGTCAAACAGGAACAGATCGATATGCTCGGCGGCCTTCAACAGCGTTTTGGTGGGAACGAAGCCGCACGTCTCCACCGCAGTGTGATAGCCGCGTTCATGACACGTCGCCAACAAGCTGAGAGCGGCCTCGGGCTGTGCCAGCACTTCGCCCCCAGACAACGTGATGCCGCCACCCGACATGCGGTAAAAGTCGGCATCCTGATCGAAGAACGCCGCGAGTTCATCGATCGTCTTGTCTTCACCCATGATCTGCAAGGCGCCGTAGAGGCACGCCCTCTCGCAGCGATGGCAGCCCACGCACGAAACGTCGCGACGGACCGCGTGCTCGTCGGCGACCATCTGATGGATCCCGACGGGGCACGCCTTAACGCAGGCCCCGCAATTGACACATGCCGAGGCTTTAAACATGACCTCGTACTCGCGCTGCTGGCTCTCCGGATTCGAGCACCAGGCACAGCGCAGCGGGCAACCCTTGAAAAACGCCATCGACCGAACGCCGGGGCCATCGTACATGTTGTACTTCTGAAGGTTGAATATACGAGCTTTGCGCTCTACATTCGTTTGCTCAAGGCTCAATGCCCTACCTCCTCGTGTATCCCGACGTTCGGCTGGCGGCCGCTCACGCGCGCATGTCCCAATCGCGCTGCTAGAACTTGGTGAGCATGGTGCGGCTGATGATCTCGTCCTGGACGTCCTTACAGAGCTCAACGAAGAATGCGCTGTAGCCCGCGACGCGCACCACCAAGTCGCGATGTTCCTCGGGGTGCTCCTGCGCATCGAGCATCGTCTTGTTGTCCAGATAGTTGAACTGCATCTCGCCGTTGCCATACATGCAGGCGGTGCGCAGCAGCGTGACCAGGCCGTTCTCGCCCTCAGGCGTATCCAGCAAACCGGCCATCAGCTTGAAGTTGTGCACCATGCCGATGTTCATGCTGTCGTTGGCCATCTTGGAAACCGACTTGATGATGGCGGTGGGGCCGTTGAAGTCGGCGCCCTGGGTGGGACTGATGCCGTCGGAAAGCGGCGTCCAGGCGCGGCGGCCGTTGGCGGAGGCACCGGTCAGCTGACCGAAGGGCGTGTTGTTGGAAATGGACAGCGTGCCGTGGGACAGGCGCGAGTACAGGGTCTTGAACTGACTGTGGATATGCTCGGTGTAATGGACGATGTCGGCGCAGATGCTGTCCGCGTAGTCGTCGTCGTTGCCGTACTTGGGGGCCTTCAGGCAGTCTTGGCGCATCTGCTCGTAACCCTCGAAGTCCGCCTTCAGCCCCTCGTTGAGCTCCTCAAGCGTGTACTTGTGCTCATCGAAGACAAGCTTCTTGATGGCGGCCATGGAGTCGGCGTAGGTCGCAAGGCCGCTCCACACCACGCCGGGACCGAAGTTGTACATGGCGCCGCCGGCGGAAACATCGCAGCCGTGCTCCATGCAGCCCTCGAACATGATGGACATGAGGGGCTTGGGAGCCATGTCGCGATGAACGCGTTGGGAGATGACGGTTGCCACGGAGGTCCACTTGGTCATGTAGTAGATGGTGTCTTTGACCGCGCGCTCGAAGTCCTCGTAGGTCTTGTACTGGGACAGTGAGCCCAAATCGGGCGTGACCTGCTTGCCGTACCACAGGGGCACGCCGTGGTTCAAGGTGAGCTCGATGGCGATGGGCCACTGGGTGTAGGAGGTGGAGGTCCACTGGTAGAGACGACCGGACTTCTGGGGCTCGACGCAGCCCATCATGCAGTAGTCGCGCGCATCCTCCACGGAAATGCCCTTGGCGAGCATCATCTTGATATGAGAGTCGTCGAAGTGGCAGGCAGGGAAACCCATGCCGGAGCGGACGACGTCCACGATCTTGCGAAGGTACCGCTCGGGGGACTTGTTGTAGATGCGGCATGCCAGCGAGGGCTGATAGATCTTCACATGGCGCACCGCATCCATCAGCAGGTAGGTGAGGTCGTTGGTGGCGTCCGCGCCGGCGCGGGTGACGCCGCCCAGGGTCATGTTGACGAAGGGCTGGTAGCCGGCGAAGAACTTCGAGGATGCCTCGCTGGTGACCCACATCATCTCGCTCATCTTGATGAGCATGCAGCCAGCCAGATCGAAGGCCTGGTAGTTGGTGAGACGACCGGACTCGATATCGGCCTTGTAGAAGGGGTACATATACTGGTCGACGCGGCCGATGGACATGCCGGTCTGATTCTCCTCAACGGGGAGCAGCGACTCGATGACCCATACCGATTGGATGGCCTCCCAGAAGGTGGCGGGCTTGTGAGCGGGAACGTTGCGCAAGTTGGCAGCGATCTGCTCGAGCTCGGCACGGCGGCGGGGATTCTGCTCGGAGCGGGCCATGTGCTGTGCATAGTCGGACAGGCGGCGGGCGTAGATCATGACGCCCTCGGTGGTCTCGACGATGGACTTATAGAAGTAGATCTTGCTGAGGTCGTCGGGATTCTCGTAATCCAGATGAGCCAGATGCTCCTTGGCCTCGTCCTGGATGTCCTGCATACCCTTCTTCATCAGGATGACATCGTAGCCCGGGTTGGAATCGCCGCCGCCGTTGACCTGGTGGTAAGAGCAATCGGAAACGAAGGACTCGCCGGAGAGCTCCCAGACGCCGGCCTCGCGGTACTGGTCCTCGCAGTACTCGTCGAGCGACTTGCCCTCCCAGAACGGGAAGAGCTCCTCGCGCATGTACCTCTTGTCCTCTTCGGAGATGAAGAAGGGGTCCTGCGGTCGCGTGCCGATGGTGTCGATCTCGTCGCGCAGCCAGCGCCAGGCGATGTCGGGAGAGAACGCGCCGGCACGCGGGGCACCGCAGGGCGATCCAACGATCAGCTCGTCATCCTGAATGACCAGCGGGGCGGTCTCACAGCAATAGCGGAAGCACTTGGCGCGCAGAAGGATCTTGGGCATACCCGGGTTCTTCTTGGTGAACTCGGTGACGGCGCGGGCACGGTGCGTGGTGATGGTGGGCACCTGCTTCAAGAAATTCTGCTTGAGGCGAACGTGACGCTCCGTGGGGCCGTCGGGAATCTCGGTGGGATCGCCGGTGGCGGCGGCCCTGGTGGTCAGCGGGCGGTCGAGTTGGTCATACACCTGCTCGAACATCTTGCGGACGGCGGCGCGCTGCTCGTCGTCCATCTCCTTGGTGGCGTCGGACAGCTCCTTTGCAAACTCCCTGATATCCATTCTTACCTCTTTTCTCAGGACGTTGTAACGTCTTCCAATAAGCTGGAGAACCAATTGGACATTGAATCGGACGCGGGCTTCTCCCGGCATTCCTCGGGATGGCTGGGCCCCTTATCGCACGCGCGTTCACAGTCGGTTGACGACGTGGAATCGCCGGGCTCCCTGAGACCTGCCTTCTTGAGCAGCTCGCAGTCGAGGTGGAAGGCGCCAACGCCAACCTGGCGACGTCGGATGAAGTCTCGATAGGTCACACCCATATCCGATGAGCAGGCGTTGTCCCATCCCGTGATGGTCAACGTCTTGGGCAGCGTGGAATGGCGGCCGGTCGCGCCCATTCCTGTTCCCACGTTGACCAAGATGCGACCGACGGGCTTTTTGAGGATGAACTGCCTCACCACCTCGCCATCGCGCGAGAAGATCGAAAGCGCGTTGCCGTCCCCGCTGTTGAGGATGAGCTCGATGCACTTCTCGCAGGCACCGCGCCAACTCTCCTCGACGTAGTAGGACAGCACCGGGCCGTACTTGGCCTTTGAGAAGACGCTGTGCTCGGAAACATAGGGCTTCTCGACCACAAGCACCTTGGTGCTCTCCGGGACCACCAACCCGGCGCGGCGTGCCATGTCGAAGGCGGACTTGCCGATCAGCTCGCGATACGGCTTGCCGCACGGCTTGAACAGCGTCTTCGCCAGGGACTCGGCCTCCTCATCGCTCAGGAAATAGCACCCGCGCGCCTTGAGCTGGGCCCTGAACTGCTCGTCTACCGCCCGCTCAACCACAAGGGATTGCTCGGCTCCGGGCATCATGCCGTAGCAGAAGCTCTTGCCCGCGACCACCTCTTCGGCGCAATGCGCCAGGTCGGCGGTCTCCTCGACAAAGACCGGGTTGTTGCCGATCGATGCGTGGTAGACGTCCTTGCCGCCCAAGTCGCTGGCGACCACGCGCTCGTATTCGCGCGAATCGATCACCATGCGAACGGAGGGCTGGCAGGCGAGCCAGGCGTCGCCCTCCTCGGAGTACTGGTGCAGAAAGCCCAGCGCCTCGAGCGGATAATGGCAGGCGGCGGCGACATCGGCCACCTCCGCCATTAGCGACTCGCAAGTCGCGTGCGTGCGAACGCGAGCGGAGAAGATCACGGGGGTCTTCGCCTTGGCCGCGCATAGAAGCTGGCTCAGCAGGGTGGGGACCGTCAGCCAATCGGGTAAAAACGAGACCACCACGCCCTTGGGCAGGCCCGTCTCGACCCCGTGGGTCCAGCCATCGCGGTAGATTTGCTGGACCTCGAGCTGCGAAGAGACCTCATCGAGCATCTCGGTGAGAACCCACTCGGTCAGAGCGCGCTCGTCTTCCGGGTTGCCGTAGTCGCTCTCGAGGCAGGCCTGCTTGGCGAGGTCGCCCGCCTGCGGCAGCAGCCTCTCTCGAAGCTGCTGCAAAAAGCCACGGACCAATCCGTCGCCCAGGCCCTCGAGCACGCCTTGGGACTCCTCGGCGTGCTCCAACAGGATGCGCGCTTCCTGAATGGATAGAAGATCGTTATCGATCAGCGGCATGGAACAAGCGCCCCCTTAGTACGGCAGCAGGTTCTCAACGCAGTAGCGCTGCGTGATCTTGGTAAGATCGGGATGCGGACGAGCAATGACGACGGAGCTGTAGACCTCCGCGCCCATCTCGCCCACGGCGGCAACACCGGCCGCGACCGCCGCCTCGACCGCCGCCACATCACCTTCGACCAGAATCGAGATATAGCCCGATGCGGTGTTCTCGTAGCCAATGAGCGTCACGTCGCCGGCCTTGCACATGGCGTCGGCCGCCTCGAGGACAAAGACCAGGCCAAAGGTCTCGATGGCGCCAAGCGCTCCGGAATAACCCTGTGTCATGGCTTCCTCCTAGAAATCGACGTCGTGGACGGAGACCACGTCGCCCACAGCGGGCACGGGTCGCTTCATAACGTTCTGGGCCGTCAGCTTGCCGATGGACTTGGCTGCCTCGGCGCCGGCCTTGACGGCTGCCTCGCAAGCCGCCACGTCGCCGCGGACAATAACGGTTACCAGCGTGGAACCAACGTTCTCGTAGCTGATGAGCTCCGTGTCGCCGGCCTTGAGCATGGCGTCGGCGGCGAGGAGAGCGGGGACCATGCCGATGGTCTCGATAAGGCCGATAGCCTGTTCTCCCTGGTAGCGCATGGGAACCTCCCCTTCCTACTTGATGTACGAGTTGATGGACTGCTTCTGCTCCTCGGTGGCGCGGTAATACACCAGCAAGTCGTCGTGAGAATCCAGATCGATTCGGGACTCCTCGATGAGGCCGTTCTTCTCGGCCGTCATAAGCGCGGAGGTCATCTCATCGCGGGTGAAGGCGCGGCGGGAAGCGTACTCGCCCTTCAGGGCCTCCATGACGTCGTCGACGCAAGCCTCGTCAACCGTGGTGAAGTACTTGAGCATTGCGTAGTTCAGCGGGCGCGACATGCTACTCCCCCTTCTTCTTTAGGAAGTCCAGCGGGTTCACGGCGATGACGGTAATGCCGGCGACCATGACAATGGCGGCGATCCAGGCGATCGCGGGCAGGGCGAAGCCCTCGATGCCCATGACCAGGCCGACGATGATCCAGCTCGCAAGCGGCACGAAGAACGAGTAGGTACCGTTGCAGGCCATGCCCAAAGCCGTGCCGCACATGCTGTTGCCGCGATACCAGTTGGAGAACGAGGTGTAGGCGAAGAAGCCGGAGGCGATGAAGATAAACACCGATGGAATGTCGCCGAAGGCCTGGCATACGCACTGATAGGTGGTTGCGAGGTCGCCCCCGCCAAAGAGCGTGAGCAACGGAAGGATGATGATCAGGTTCACGGAACCAGAGGTGACCTGGCGAATCGTGATGCCGATCTGCGGGTCGATCATCGACGTGCCGAAGCCACCGATGCAGCCCTCGATGCCCCAGCCGAGCGCGGCAATGAAGGCAAGGAGCAGGCCGGGAACCACACCGGGGCCGAGAGCGCCGGTAAGGCCGGTGAAGCCGATCATCCCGCTCGCAACGACGCAAATCAGGATACCCAGCATGACACGTGGTCCCATGGACTGCTTAAACAGGAAATGGGAAAGGATGGCGCCAATCGCCGGGCAAAGTGCCGCAACGGGCGTCACAATCGGTCCGGCCATGGAAAGCGCAATCACGTAAGCAGCGCCGGCAATCGGGCCTCCCACCAAGGCGGCGGCAACCATGATGACACCGGGTTTTGAACGGAAGGTCTGAATAAAATCGCCGAGCTTGCCCTGCCGCGCTGTAATCAAGAGCGCCCAGACCGCGCTGAATATATCATTGAGCGCCGTCGCGATCGTGGGGAGGATAAACACCACCAAGAAGCTCGCGACCGGCAGCGTGCCAGCCCAATGAGCCCAAACGCCCTGCGTCTGCGCAGCCATGATGAACGCTGAATACAGGCCGTACGTGATGCCGGAATACAACGCGACCAAGAGACCCTTTTTCAGAAAGCTCTGATCGAGCGCTCGTTTCTTCACGAGGGCCTGTTCGCGGCGCGCACCACATGCCACCGATCTCTGCATGCCAACCTCCCGTCTTAGAGGGGTTACTCCATGCACTCTTTCTACGCACTGACGTAGTGGGAGAGTAAAGATGGATGGGCGGCGCACGTGCGAACGGTAGGAAAAACGATGCGAACGGTAGATTTCCATCAAACGACACCGTTGCACCAAGGAAGCGCGCATATGATGCACGGCTTATGCATCCGCACGACGCGCGATTGAGACGTCTGTCCGATGTGCCACATGTGGGCAATTGAGGCGCGCGTTGCTGCAAGCCAACGTGCCAAACAGTCCTATTTGTCGTCATTGCAGCAGTTTCATGGCGTGATTTAGAAAACGCGCGCCAATTGGACCATGCTCACCGCGTTCATGGCATCATCCAAAAGCGGACTTTGTCATAACATAAGAGTTACCTATGTGAGTAGACACACAGATACTGGATAGTCGACACAAACGATCAAGAAGGCCGAGAAGCTAAACGAAAAAGCCCCTTTTGCAGGGGCTTATCATGCAATGGTGGATCGTCAGGGATTCGAACCCTGGACCTTGGGATTAAGAGTCCCCTGCTCTGGCCAGCTGAGCTAACGATCCATATGGCGCAAACACTGTCTGGTGGGCCGTCAGGGATTCGAACCCTGGACCTTGGGATTAAGAGTCCCCTGCTCTGGCCAGCTGAGCTAACGGCCCAAACAGCGTAAAGAGGAATGGGGTGGGTAAAGGGACTCGAACCCTCGACCTACGGGACCACAACCCGTCGCTCTAGCCGACTGAGCTATACCCACCATGTGCCTCTTGCGCAAAGCGCTTGACTATTATGCACCGCACCCAGCGACGTTGCAAGCGTTTTTACCAATTTTGCCGTGAATGCAGAACAAGTGTGTTCACCTCATGGAATCTACAGGTCAGAAGCTTGTTCCCCCAGTTTCTCAACCAAGCGGCGGCCCCGCATCGCACCCGCGCGCGCCTCGATGTCGTCCCGATGCGCCCGCACCGCCTGCCGCCATTCGGGCGCCAACGTCCAGCGCAGGTCCTTGCCGCCATCGTGAGCTGCGGCAAACGAAACCACGCCAAGTGCCTGGAGCTGTTCCATCGCCGGATCGCTGAGCGGCCGCAACAGGTAGCCGACCTCATCCTCGGCATCGGAAATCTCGCACATGGCAAGCAGCTGAAAACCGCTGAACCGGTCAAGCGAGGCGGTCATACGGGCTGCGGCATACGCCTCCTCCATGCGCTCGCGCTCCTGCTGCGCGGCGGCCAGCTCCTCACTCACCCCCGCCAGCGCCTGCTGCGCATCCTGCAGCTGTCCTTCGAGCTCGGCCACGCGCCCCGTGAGCAGGGCGTGCTCCTCCACCGTTGGTCGACCCGACAGATCGGCCAGCTGAGCCGTAAGCTCCGCGCGTGCAGGCGCATCGGCCGCGCGACGAACCAGGCAGCCCACAAGACCACCTACGGCTACGGCGCCCATCAACGCGCACGCAGTGCCACCGCTCGCCAAAGCATCAAGGTTGCCCAACGCGAAGGCGCCAACAAGCGCCGATGCGCTCGAGGCGCCGCACACGATCTCGGGAATCCAGGACTTCACCGCAGTAGATCGCATAGCATGCACTCCCCATCCTCATGTGACATCGAATCGCGCCACAAGGGCGCTCACACCACGATTGTACCCGCTGCATGCACAACGCAAAAGCGCCGTGCACGGCCCGATACGGCCATACACGGCGCTCGTACACATCACCTCGAGGAGGCGTAAGGCTCACATGACGGTTAGTACGTCAAATCAGCGTCAGAAAGCTCCCCGTTGAAGATGCGATACGCAATCACATGATAGACGAGCACCAACGGCACGCCGATGCACGCGATGATCGTCATAGCGGCAAGGGAGGTATCCGTAGAGGCCGCATTGGCGATGGTGATCGAGAAGTACGGGTCGGTCGCCGGGATGAGATTCGGGAACAGCGAAGCCGCCACGGCGCCCACCAGGCCCACGCAGCCCAGGCTCGCCAGCACCTGCGACACCAAATTGGAGCGACGCTCAGCCCCGCGCAGGCATGCCACACCGGCGGTGGCCGCCACAAACACGAGCGCGAACAAGCACGACACGAGATTGGCAGACACGCCCGCAGCGGACGCAGGAACTACCTGCACAAAGAACAGCAGCGAGGTAAGCGCGAACACGGCCAGGTCGGCCAGCGCGAACACCCGGCGCAAACGCAGCGCACGCTGGCGCAGATCGCCCTCAGGCGCTTTGAGCGCAAGCCAGCTGGCGCCCAAAAGCAACATGTGCACCAAACCGAGCACACCGCACAGCAGCGAAAACGGGTTCAACAGGGCAAAGAAGCCGCCCGTGTAGTCGCCTGCGGCATTGAGCTCGATGCCCTTCAGGACGTTACCGATGGCTACGCCGAACAACAGCGCGGGAAGCAGGCTGCCGACGAAGAACATGACGTCCCAGAATCGTGCCAGGGCGCCCGTCTCGTGCGCACGGAGCTCAAGAGCTGCCGCACGCAGGATCAAGCCGAACAGCACGAGCATAATCGCCAGGTAAAACCCGGAAAAACTCGTGGCGTACGCGGGGGCAAACGCCGCGAACAGCGCACCGCCGGCCGTGAGGAGCCACACCTCGTTACCATCCCACACCGGACCGACCGCGCGGCGCACCTGCGAGCGCTCGCGCTCGGTGCGCGCAATGAAGGGATAGAGCACGCCACAGCCCAAATCGAAGCCATCAAGCGCAAAGTAGCCGACGATCAGCACGGCAACCAGGACAAACCACAGCACACCCAAAGCCGTCATCCTACTTCACCTCCCCGGAATCGCGCGCGGCATCCACCGCATCGCCCGCCTGCGCCGAGCCCTCGCTGGAGAAGGTCAGGCCCGCTGCATCGACAGAGCTATCAGCACCTTCCGACGCCATGAAGGCAGCAGGGCCGGCCTTGATGGTCTTGACGACCACGCGCACCCAGCCGACAAACAAAATCAGGTAGACGAGCATGAACAGTGCGAGCGTGATCATGAGCTGTTCGGAGCTCACGGCCTGAGACACGGCGTCGACCGTCTTGAGTTCGTTGTAGACAATCCACGGCTGACGGCCGATCTCAGCCACGATCCAGCCGAACTCGATGGCCAGATACGGCGCGAGCCAAGCCAGCATCAGGATGACCAGCGGCCACCGACGGCCGGCGAGCTTGCCGCGCATGAGCACGAAGCCCAGCACAAGTGTCACGCAGATGACGCCGAACAAGGCGACCATGGCATGATAGGACTGGAAAATGAGGTTGATCGAATCGGGACGCTCATCGGCCGGGAAATCGTTCAGACCCGGAAACTCAGTCGTGAAGGTCTGATCGATGAGGAAGGACGTGCCACCGGGGATGCCAAGGGCGAAGGTCTGCTGGCTCTCCTCGTCAACCCACCCGAACAAGGACAGGTCCACCGGGCCCGTTTCGTACTGACCCTCAAGCGCGGCGAGCTTGGCCGGCTGGTTTTGCGCCACGGCGAACGCCTGCGCATGAGCGGCGGGCAGCATGATAACGGCCGTCACGATGCCGACGATGGTGCCGATTTTGATGAACAGCTTGCCCGAGGCGACGTCGCGCTTGCGCCACAGATACAGCGCACCCACGGCCATGCATACGAATGCGCCCAAGATGAGCAGTGCAATGACCGTATGGAAGTAGCGCTGGACCGTCGTGGGATTGAACGCGGCCGCCCAGAAGTCGGTCAGGACGGCACGGGTGCCGCGGGCGTCGGTCACGACTTCGTAGCCCGCCGGCGTCTGCATCCAAGAGTTGGCGATGATGATCCACAGCGAGCTCAGCATAGAGCCGCCCCACACCAGCCAACCACTGGCCACATAAAGCTTAGGGCTCACGCGCTTGCGACCAAAAAGCAGCACGCCCAAGAACACCGACTCGAGGAAGAACGCAAAGAGCGCCTCGGCGGCCAGGGGCGCGCCGAAAATGTCGCCCACGAATCGCGCGTAACCCGCCCAGTTGGTGCCGAACGAGAACTCCATGGTGATACCCGATGCCACACCGACCGCGAAGGTCGCCGTGAAGAGCTTCACCCAAAACTGGGCCCGCGCCTCGTCGCGCGCGTCGCGCGTGCGATAGGCCCGGGTGACCATGATGGCAACGATCAGACCGATGCCAACGGAGAGCGGCACGAACAGATAGTGATACAAGACGGTAAACGCGAACTGCATGCGCGCGAGTGCCGATGCGTCCATGCTTCTCCTCCTCCCCTGTCAGGCATGGGACGAGCAGCATGGCACCGTATGGCGCCCCTCGCGGCGCACTCGTCTCCACGCGGTTATTTAATTGATAGTAATACAGAAACACTTAAATGAAAAGTGTTCAGATGGCAAATCCCCACTTATGCACGAGCTGCGCGTTGGTACCAGGCGCGCAGGAGCAACAAACAGAGCATGATGCCGAGAGCCACGCCGCACGAATCGATGAGCACATCGGTGGGCTGGCCGCAGCGACCCGGCACGAAACGCTGGATGGTCTCGTCGATGACGGCCACGCCGACGCACAGCGCACCCGCGCGCAGCACCGAGGCGCGCGGGTGCGGCAGCTGCGGGGCGCACGCGCGCAGGGCAAGCGCGCCGAGGAGCGCGTACTCGCTCACATGAGCCGCCTTGCGGATGAGCAAATTGGTGACCCACGAACTCGGCAAGCCGAGAGCATCGAGCGCGGCGCGCACCGCGTCGACAACGCCCAAGCTGAGCGCCGAGCTGCCGGTGCCCGGTACCATCGAGTTGCCCCAAACGAGCAGCGCGGCAATGACCCACAGCGCGAGCGCAGGCAGGTAGAAAGCGCGGCGAGCGCGCGCAAACAGCCCCATGCCCTTACGCCTCAGCGCTCATGCGCGGCATGGAGGCGGTACCGCCCTGCACCACGCGCAAGAACTCATGCGTCGCCCCGCGCACGCTGCCGGAGCTGGAGCGGTCAAGCTCCTGCTCGAGCATGTCGTTCACATGGTCGTGCATGGTGGTGGCCACGCCGCCCGCCGCCAACGCGGCCATGTGATCGGCCGATACCGATGAGGTGATGGCAGGCGAGGTGCGCACATCGCCGGGCTCATCCAGGATGGCGAGAGCGGCCTCCCACATGGCCTCGTGGCCCGAATAGTCGGCCACCGGGACCTCGACATCCTGTTCAGATGCAGGCACGGGAACCGATGTGGCAGGCGCTGCGGATGCCTGGGGCGCTGCGGCGTTCGCAGCGGAGCGGGACGCAGGCGCGAGCGGCGAGGGGCCGTAGAGTGCGGCCATGGCGGCATCGCGAGCCGCCTGGGCATCAACATCCTCATGGGCGGTCGGCCCAGCAGGGACGGGCGCAGCGTTGGGTGCGGAACCGGTGGAAGCCGTTGCTGCAAAGCCGGCATAGGGCGCGGCCTGATCGGAAACCGCCATGCTTGACGCGGAAGCCGAGTCGGCAGGGCTCGCGCTCGCACTTGCAGCCGACGTCGCCGGCGCGGACGCCATCGCCGCATACATGGCGGTAGAATCCGGGCGAGCGGGCCGGACAGGAGAAGACGCTCCCGGCGTCGCGGCCGTGCGCTGCAGCTCCTCAAAGGCGATTTGATACATGTCTTTCGAGCGGGCGGGATCGCAGCTGAAGGGCGAGCCATCGGTGAACATGGCGTCGATCTCGGCCCAAGCGGCCTCTTCGTCCATCGCATCGATCGCGCGATTGATGACCGGCACGCCCTTGGGTGCAGCCCACCTCACATGCGTGCGCGCCGGATCCGCATCGGCAAATCCCTCCGCACACGTATCCGCCCCCGCCGGCGCACGACGGCGATCGCGGGCATCCAGCAGAGAGCCCGAAAGGGCAAGCAGCCCCACACCGGCAATGGCACCGGCGGCAAACGGCAGCACATCGGCGGCAACGGCCTCATGCGCCCCGTCAAACGGGATGGTCGCCAGATATGCCGTCATCGGCAGGGCGAGCCCCAGCCCGCCTGCGATACCAACCGCCACTGCCCTATGTGAACCCATCGCCGCAGCCATGATGCGCTCCTTATAAGCTCCACGAGCCGTCAATCCACTGCACGCGACGCCTTCCCACACAAAAGCGGCCCGGCGTCACGCTCGATCGCGCGAAAAGATGAGGAGGTGCATGGCCGAAACCGAAAGGCGGCTCGGCGCAACGGATAGGTGTACGTTTCATCTGCATGTTCCCGCTGCAATCTGTTTGTATTATGAGAGAATCCACTGGTATTTGCAAGTAAAACCACATGCCATCCAGCACATTTGTTTGGATGGAACGCAAACGGGCATATACCCCACAGGCGGCGCCGTCGCGCGCCCGTTCGGCATATTCAAGGAGGCACCATGCGCAACATCGCCATCATCACTGGAGCCAGCTCGGGGCTGGGGAGGGAGTTCGTCAAGCACATCGACGCCGGCGAGGCGGGACCCATCGACGAGCTCTGGGTCATCGCCCGCCGTGCCGAGCGGCTCGAAGCGCTGGAGCGGACTTGCGCCACGCCCACCCGCAGCTTCGCCCTCGACCTCACCGACCCCGCGTCCTTCGATGCGCTCGATGAGGCCGTCGCGGCGGCGGGCGACATCAATGTGGCCCTGCTCATCAACAACGCAGGATTCGGCTCGTTTGGAGACTTCGCGCTGCAAAGCCATGTCGACACCGCCAGCATGGTCAAGCTGCTCATGCAGGCGCCCGTGGAGCTCATGTACCGCATGCTGCCGTTCATGCATGGCGGGTCGCGCATCATCAACATTGCCAGCGTGGCGGCGTTCGTCCCCCAACCGCGCTTGGCCGTCTATGCCGCCGCGAAACGCTTCATCCTGGATCTCACGCGGGCGTTGGACGCCGAGTTGGGCGAGGTGGACATCCACGCGACCGCTGTATGCCCCAAATTCATGAAAACCGAGTTTCTCGATGCCCCGGGCGATGCGGACGCCGCGCAGCGCATGACGGCCATTGGATTTGAACAGGCAGCGGACGTGGCGCGCGCCGCACTCACCGCATCCCGAGCGGGCAAGAGCCTCTGCATACCGTCGCTTGACATGCGCGCCTACTACGCGGCGTCGCGCGTGCTGCCATACAAGGCGCTGCTGGCGATTGAGCGTAGGCTCGGCGTACTGTAGCGGGAGCCGGGCTCTGCCACCGCATCGGCCGGTGATGCCTGGAGCGACGCACTGCCCCACGAGAGCGGCCGAAAGTCCAATTTGATCGCGTCGCGCGCCGAGGCCGCATGGCGCATCCAGGTCGCATGGCGCGCCGAAGCCGCATCGCGCATCTGGGTCGCATGGCGCATCCAGGTCGCTTGGCGCGCCGAGATCGCGTCGTGCGCTGAGTTCGCATGGCGCGCCGGGATCGCACCATGCGTCAATCGAGCGGGCTCTTTTCCAGCTTTTTCGCCCGATTTTCTCAAGATTATGCTTGGAGACAGCTCGCTCGGCGAAATGCGGGCGAAAATCCGCTTGGAATCGACCCGCCCGGCGAGACTCAGGCGAGATTTCGCTTGCAAGCAGCCCTCTCAACGGACCACAATGCCACAGCCAGACGAACGGGGTCGCTCCGGTACAACAAAACGGCGGCCACATGCCGCAGGACGTACGATGCGCGCAACGCGAATCGCCCCGCCCACGAACATGTGGCCGCCGTAAACTGTTCGAACCATCCACTGCGGGCAGATGGCCGCCGCAAACTGCCCGGCTATCCCCCATAGGCAGATGGCCGCCGCAAACCGATCGAGCCATCCACTGCGGACAAATAGCCACGACCACGGGCCGATCGAACCATTCACCGCAAGCAGACCACCGCGAACCGCCCGAATCATCCACAAAAGCGGATAGTCGCTGTCGAGAACCGCCGCAGCCCTAGCCTTCCGTCACCACGGTGCCAAAGATCACATCGTGCAGTGCGCGATGCTGGGCAGACATCCCCACCATCGCAATGCTCACCAAGGTCACAACCGTGCCAAGAGCCATGGCGTACACCAGCAGATTCACACCGGTCACGATATGCACAACCTGCCAAACCACCGTGCTCGTGCCCACCGAGGCGCCCTCGATGAACATTAGCCCCAGCACCTGGCGGCCCAGCAGCGCCAGCGAGGACACATCCGAGCCGTCCTTGGACACGATGCGCAGCCCGCATATGCGCTTGCCCAGCGTCTTTCCGCGCATGAGCATCGGCACGAGCGCATAGTAGGCAACGCCGAACAGGATGCCGAGCAAACCGGCGATCAGGCCCCACTGCCCTTCATAGGCGGCGATATTCTGATCGGTCATCTCGCGCCCAAGCTGCATGGCGATCACGGCGATGGGCAGCGCCGTCGCCAACGCGCCCACGTACCAGTCAATCAGGAAGGCTCCCACGCGCCGCATGATCGGCGCCGGCTCGACCGCCGGACGCGTCGCCGCGCGCTTCTTCCGTTTTCCCACCAACATCCTCCTTCTCGCCCGCGCCTGGGCACGAGATGCACCGCACACCCCGCTGCTTAGGGACGGACAAACCCAAACGGATACTCCGGCTTGATGTAATCGAGCAGGAACAGCTCCTCGGCAGGCACGTGACCCACCAAGTTACGCGTGCCGTCGTTGACCATATCCTGGAGCACGACCTCAAGCTCGCCGCGGTAGTGGGCCATGTTGTCGTTGACGGCGACCACGTCGCCGCGGGTGAACACGGCCTTGTCGCAAGTGCGCGCCGGCACGCTGCGATCGCGGAACTCGCTACGGTGCCACGAGGAGCGCAGCATGTAGGCGGAGGCGTCGCCGCGGTTGGTGTGGTCGCGGTCGAACACGAGCTCGCGCTCGACATCGGACGCATCGGCCTCGAGCTCGATGCGCATCGTCGTCCGGGAGGTGTCCACAGCCGCCATGGCTGCCAGCTCCTCCTCGGAGGCGAAGCAGTTGCCAATCAGGATATCATCAACGAGCCCGGTGGCAATCAGGTGGCGCATCTGCAGATCGATAGGACGATGGCGGTCATCCTCGCACGTGGGCAGGCCCGCCGCAACCGGCCAGGGGCCGAAGGTGCTCTCCTGCTGGCTGGACACGAACGCCGCGAGCTTCAAGCCCATGTCCTTGTACTTGACGGAACGCTCGATAAAGACGTCCTCGGACAGGCCGCTGTAGGGCTCTGGATAGAAGTTGTGGCACGTCACCATGTTGCGCGCATCGGCACCGCGCTCGATGAGCAAATCGAGCGCCAGGTTGCCCGAGGCGTTGAACTCCACGGCGATGCCGTCGCGGTTGCGCGTGATCATGATGTCGCCATGGTCGCCAAAGTGCCCATCCAGGCGCACGATGTCAACGCCCATCTCGGCAAAGGGCGCGAGGTCGTACGGCGTGGCACCCAGGCGCGCAAAGACGTCCTCGTTCGTGTCGACCGCGACCTGGAAGCCCAGCTCATGCGCGCGGGCCACGAATGCGCCAAACTCGGCCTTCGTGGTCTCGGCGTCCTTCTCCACCGAAAGCAGGCAGGTGAAGATACGGCTGAACCCGTACTTTGCTGCGAGCTCCATGTAGGCGTCGTCGCGCTCGGGCGTGGAATGCTCCGGATACAGCGAGATACCCAAACGATGCATAACGCGCATCTCCTTTCAAAAAAGGGGCGGCGAACCCTGGTGGGGCGCGCCGCCCACGACGAGACGTTGCGAGCGATTACAGCGAATCGAAGTCGATCGAATCCAGATCGATGTCGTCAAGCTCGCTGGCGGCGGCAACGGCGGGAGCCTTGCCCTGCTCGGCCAGGTACTGCTTGTCCAGCGTCTTGATGAACGGCAGGTAGATCAAGACACCGAGCACGATCAGGATGCCCTGCCACACAGCGCCCTGCCAGCCGCTCACCAAGAAGCCCGACAGGATGGCCGGGGTGCTCCACGGCACCAGCACGCCATTGCAGATGGGCACCAGGCCGGCGGCCATCACACCGTAGGTAAGCACGATGTAGACGAACGGGCACAGGATGAACGGGATGAACAGCACCGGGTTCAGCACGACAGGCAAACCGAAGATGACCGGCTCGTTGATGTTGAAGATACCCGGGGCGATGCACAGGCGGGCCAACTTCTGCAGACGCTCAGACTTGCAGAAGATCAGGATGGCGATCAGCAGCGACAGGGTGCAGCCGCCACCGCCGATCGTGGCGAACAGGGACTGGAACTGCGCGTTGATGATGTTCGGCGCGGGCAGACCAGCCGCGATGGCCTCCTGGTTCTGCGCGGAAAGCGCGAGCAGGATCGGGTTGTACACGGAGTCGGTGATGTTGGTGCCGTGAATGCCGAAGAACCACAGGAAGTGGGCGAACAGATACACGCCAGCCTGGGCGAACACGGTGCCGCCGAGGTTCTGCAGCGGGATCTGCAGGAAGGAGTAGATGAACTCGAACACGTTGTCCCAAGGCGTCAGCACGAAGCCGATGCGCAGGAACCACACGACGACGATCGTCACCGTCATGGGGATGAGCGCGGAGAACGCGCGGGCGACGGTGGGCGGAACGCCCTCGGGCATCTTGATGGTGAAGTCCTTGCGGACGAACCAGCCGTAGATCTTGATGGACACGAAGCCCATGATCATGGCGACGAACACGCCCTTTGAGCCAACCCAATCCATCGGGATGCTGGAAACCTTGAACACCTCTTCGGTGCCCTCGGGCGTGAACAGCGTGTAGAGCGGCATGAGCAGCAGCCAGGTGAGCAGCGAGCACAGGCCGGCGGAGACGCGGTCGGTCAGGCCCTCATGCTCGGCAAAGTTGTAGCCCATGAGGAAGGCCACGAACAGCGCCATCATCGACACGGTGATGGTGGCAGGTACGCCCACGAGCGCGGAAAGCGTCTGATCGCCGATCTGGACGCTCTTCAAAAAGTTCGTCCAGGGCTCAAGCGGAAAGCTGCCGATGAGCGTGAAGATCGAACCCACGATCAGCAGCGGCATGATCATGGAGAAGGTGTCACGCAGCGTGAGCAGGTACTTGTTCTTACCCACCACATTTGCCAACGGCACGAGCTTTTGCTCGAGCACATCCATAAGGCCAGATTTCTCAGCCATGGTAAACCCCCTTGTCAGCGCCTTATGCGGCTTTGAATTTCTTCAGCAGCAAAATCGCGTACTTGAGCACGCGCTCGCCGTCGAGCGCACCGTAGTCGTCGGCGTTGATGACACCGACCGGCGCCGTGGCGCCGTATTTCTCGTTCACATCATCGAACATGAAGCCGACCTGCGGCCCAAGCAGGATGACATCGGGGTGATCGCTCTCGACGAGCGCGGCGATCTTGCTCGAGGAAAACGCCTCGACATGCGCGGGAAGGTTGTGCGCGTCGGCAGCCTTCTGCATGTTCTTGGCAAGCATGCTCGTGGACATGCCGGCACTGCAAAACAGGTAGATCTTCTTCATGATCTCGCTCCTTTCATGGTCTTAGCGCGCCTGCTCGGCGAGCTCACGGGTGAGCCCGACGATCTGACGTGCCAAATCGATCGTGGTGATGGCGTTCATCAGGTGATCCTGCCCATGCACCATGATCAGCGACGTGGCGGTATCGTCCTCGCCGTTCAGCACGGCGCGAATCGCCTCGCTCTGATGCTCATGGGCATCCACGATGGCCTCGTCGGCCTTGCTCAGCAGCTCCTCAGCGCGATCGAACTCGTGCTTGCGAGCCGCCGCGATCGCTTCGATGGCAGCGCTCTTGGCAGTGCCGGCCGGGACGATCAGGCTCATGACAACTTCCTCATCGGTCATATCTGTCACCTCCTTTCAGGTTGCCCGTCACCTATCGCGTCGGTTCCCGACGCCCGCTCCAACAACTCGAGCAGGGTGGAATAACGGCGTTCAGCGAGCAGGCGCTTGAGCGCCGTCTCGTCGGAGGCCAATTTGAGAAGTGCATCGTATAGATCGTGGAGATCCTCATCTGGGTCGGCCGAAACCGACACGAGCAAGACGACCTCGACGTGCTGAGCGCCCCATGTGATGGGCGCGTCGGCCAAGCCCACGCACACAAAGGTGCGCGCAGAGGCGGCCATGAGTGGATGTGGTATGGCGACGCCGTTGCCGAACGCCGTTGAGGCGCTCTGCTCGCGGCGCAACACGTAATCGGTGAAGTGCGAAGACACGTCCTCATGGCGACGGCAAACGTCCGCGAGCTCCATGATCGCCTCGACATCCGTGGAGGCAGACAGGTGCGCGACGAAGAGATCCTCGGCCACATAGCCGCACGCGCTGCCGCCCGGCTGACGACGGGCCAAAAGCTGGCGGACGCCTTCGACATCGCGGCGATCCAAGAAGTAGCCCACCTCACGCACGGGAACGGGAACCTCGCAGGGCAGCGGCACCGTGGTGAACAGGTAGTCGATGTTCGTGAAATCCATGGTTCGCACCTGCGATACGTCGCAGGTCGTGATGGAGCCGAGCTGGTCGCCGAACTCCTCGCGGCACCGCATGGCCAAAAGCTCCGCGCTCCCCATGCCCGAGGCGCACACCACGAGCACGTTTTTGGGCCGAGCCGCACGCAGGCGACGACGCTCCATGGCCAGCGCGAAGGCAAGTGCCAGATAGGCCGCCTCGTCATCGCTGACCTCGGCCTCGCAGGCGGCAGACAGCACCGTGGCCGCCTCCAGTGCGCACGCGAAGGCGAAGGGGTAGCGCGCCCGGATGTCCGCGCACAACGGGTTTTCCAGGCGCATATGATAGGTAAGGCGAATCTTGAGCGGCCCGAGGTGACGCGCCAGGTTCATGCGCAGCTCAAGGTCGCAAGCCAAATCGAGCCCAAAGGCCGCATCGACCGCATCGATCATGCGCGCGGCCAGGTCCCACACCTCGTCCGAGATGGCCTCGGGGGCAGCAAGCGCCTCTGCGCGCTCAGCAGCCGATGCGTCATCCTCAAAGCCCGCATCCAGGGCGGCAGCGGGTGCGGGGGCACCCTCGCCTGCAACGGGAAATAGGATGCGCTTGCCCGCCAAATGGATGGCGATATAAGCCACTTCGCGCGGCGGCAGCTCCATATGCAGCGCCTTGCCCACACGCTCGGTGATCGAGGTTGCGACACGCCAGGCATCGGAACCCACCAAATCGCGCGCCTCGGCGACATCGTCGGAAACATAGCGTCCCGCGCGCACGCGCACGACCGCCACGGCGATATGCACCAGCAAGTTCTGATAGGCGACCGAGTTGATGGAGAATCCATGCTCGCGCGTCGCCTCGTCGACGCAGGCCGCAATGGCGGCCAGATCAAAGTCCCGGTGTGCCATCGAGAGCGCATCGGCTCCATCGGAAGCGGTGGCCGAACCCTGCGCGTCCAAGCTGCCATCGGCTGCCATGCGATCGAGCACGATATTCGCCAGGCAGATGCGACGGCGATCCTCCGGGCCGTTGATGCGGATGCCGCGATGCGGGCGGCGCTCGAGCTCCAGGCCGAACATCTCAACGTAGGATGCCACGCCGGCAAGTGCATTGATCACCGTGCGGCGCGAGCAAAATAGCGCGCCTGCCAACGCGTCGAGCGTGACCCAATCCGTGCGGCACAGCAAATCGTTCACCAAAAAGGATATGCGGCCCTGCGGCGTGGTGGGAATGCCGTTCCACAGCATACCGCCGGCCCCTCGGCACCATGCGGCCCACGCCGCCTCGTCAGTGACCTAGAGGATATAGCCATCGTGATCGGGGACGATGCGGGCGAAGCCGGCGAGCTCGTCACACGCCATTCGGACATAGGTGCGCACGGTGCGCTCCGTGACCTCGTAAAAACGCGCGACGTCGGCAATCGGGAGACCAGGGTGCGCCTCGATATAGCGTATAAACGACGCGATGGTCTCGCCATGCGCGGTCGCTCGCGATTTGTTCGGCATCAACGCCCCCTCCCTGTCGCTACTCATTGTAGGGGCGCACGCCGGCGCGTTTCATGTCAAGTCGAACCGTCAAAAGATGGAAACAAGTTGCACCATTTGCCTGAAACGAGTGATGGGGCAGCCAAGGCCGCCCTGCTCTATCTGCGGGGTGTGGCTCGCTTCGCTCGCGAAACGCCCCTTCGATAGAACAGGGCGGCCAGGCAGCACGCCCCGGATCGTTTGCCGTACCGAAAATATTCGGCTACAGCGCGTCGGGATGGTCGGCGGCCTTCTTGGCCGTCCGGATGAGGAACTCCTGGTTGGAGTTGGTGCCCTTGAGGCCCTTGATGAAGGAGGCGGCGGCGCGCTCGGTGTTGTTCATGTTCGCCAGAATGCGGCGGATACCCCAGACGAACGGGCGCATCGAGTCGTCCACCAACAGATCCTCGTTGCGCGTGCCCGACGCGATCGGGTCGATGGCCGGGAAGATGCGGCGGTCGGCGAGGTCGCGGTCGAGCTTGAGCTCCATGTTGCCGGTGCCCTTGAACTCCTCGAAGATCACCTCGTCC
>CAUWJG010000025.1:0-27694 GCA_963559095.1 uncultured Collinsella sp.
AGCGATACATGTCGCGCTGAGTGTTGGGGGCGTTTCGCTAAGGTTGGAAATCAAGCGGACCCGCTACGGGTGATATGAATTTGTATGGTGCCAACACTTATGTACGAATCACTGATAGAATGAATGCGTCTTAGAGGTTTCAAAAAGGTGTACCTTTTTGCCGCGATGCGCACGTGACCTCAACGGGTCACCCGTGGCCGCACCCGCTCTTCATCCGCAATAATGCAAGCCGGCACCGCATATGCGCACGGCGGCGCTACCTACAGACATGCCGGCGCACAGGCCCGCGCATCCTCGCGGCGCCATCGATCAAACGTGCCCGGACACACGCCCAAACGCGCCGCAGCGGCGCTCCTCGTGAGGCAGCCGCGCTCGAACTCCCGGCAAACGCTCGCATACTGCGACGGCCGCTCCTTGCGCGGCCGCCCCAAATGCACCCCACGCGCCCGCGCCGAGGCAATGCCCTCCGCCTGCCGCTGGCGGATATGCTCTCGCTCCACATGGGCAACATAGCTCAGCAGCTGCAGCACGATGTCCGCAATGAGCTCGCTCGTCACATTGCTTGCCGCTCGACGCGTATCGAGCAGCGGCATGTCGAGCACCACGATCGCCGCGCCGCGCTCCTGCGTCAACAGACGCCACTGCGCCAAAATCTCATCGTAGTTGCGGCCCAGCCGGTCGATGCTCGTCACCACCACGGTATCTCCCGGGCGCAAACGCGCCACAAGCTCGCGCCACGCCGGACGTTTGAAATCCTTGCCGCTCGCCTTGTCCGCAAATACGTGCGCCGCAGCGACGCCAAAGGCCCGCAGCGCATCGAGCTGACGCGTCAGCCGCTGGTCGCGGGCCGACACGCGCGCGTAGCCATACAGCACGCCGCCAGTCGCATCACCCTGCGGGCAGATGCGCCGCGCCGGAAAGGAGGCGCGCCGCGCGTCCCGCGCGCCTCCTGCCGAGACGCGCGGACATTCCTCGAGGCCCTCGCGCCCATTCCCCTGCATTGCTCGCCCTTGCTCGTCCATGCACACCCCTTCCAACCTGCATACATACATCAGGTAGAAAGGTTCCCGAAACCACGCGATCCGCACGGCCTCCCTGCCCCACATTCACAATGCTTCGTGTGGCGGCGCAGTATGGGAGCAATGGAGTTGCGCGATGTGGACGCGGGAACGTTGCGCATATCGCGCGCAGCCGGCACCGACCAACCGCCCTTCGCCAAAAACACGAGCTCATCCGGCGGCCTGCAGCGCGAAGCACCCATCAGCCGAGGCGCGTAGGCAACACGCGCTCCCACAGTGCCGCACGACGCGCGCGGAAGTCCTTACCCCTCGTGCGCAATCGAACGCCGAGCGCTCGGGCCAGACCATATGCAAGGTTCTCGAACAAATCGACACTGCACAAATCCCGATAACGCACAATGAAGAGATTCATCCCCGCCCCGACGATGCCGTTTCTTCTGCGGTCGTCCGCCTCGGCGCTCGTGTGCCATTTCTTGCCCTGATACTCAATGCCGACATCCTTGGACTTCCATCCAAGGTCAACCCACCGATCCCCATCGACCGTGGCGAGCCTGCAGTTGAGCACGCCGCGCGGCAGCCCCATACCGCCCACGCGCGCTGGGGCGGTGAGCTGCAGCGCCATGGCGGTTTCCATGGGCGAATGTGCTCCGTCCTGGACCAACTTTGCCGCGGCCCTTGCAAGGCGAACGCCACGAAACTGGCCCAATGCCGCAACGGTGCGCTGGAGCCGTCCCGCATCCGTCAAGGGGCGAGGCGTGTTGACAAAACCGTCCTCGTTTTCCTGGTCGAGCAGATAGGTTCCGCACAGCTCAAACCCCTTGAGCGCCAATGCCACCTCATCAACCCAGGGAAAACGGCAATACGCGGTACCCCACAGCTCACCGCTGCACGGCGTTCCGGCACGCGCGGTTTGCTGGGCGAGCTGCGCAAACGCCAACTCCGGAGACGGACACAGCACCCCCGGCGCCACTCGAACAAGAGAACGCCTGGGCAGGCCGCCCGACCATACGTGCCGAACCACCGAACTTGACGACGGCGCGTGCCGATCGCTCCCAACCAGCAGGTGATATGGCCGCTCGTGCAAGCCGAGCAGGGAGAGCCGATCGGCGACCTCGATCTCGCCCGGGATCATGCACGCCTCAAGCAAGGAAGATCGGGGCAGGTCAAAGTAGCCGGGGACAATACAATCCCACTTTCGATACAGCTCAAAAGCTGTTGTGCTATGTAGACAAATCACGTGTTCCATATCGAAACGCTAGCACGCCAGAGAGAGCACATGCGCCACGAGCGTGCAAAACGAACCACCACGTTCTTGCACATATCTAGCCGAAATCCAAACCGCGCAGCCCATGCCACCCGGCCAGCCGCCCGCGCCCCTCAGAAAACTTCTTACATTTCGAACTGGTATGAACGGGCATCTCAGTTCCTCCATATAGTAGTGGAGGAGCCACATAGTCAACGCTCTTAACGTCTGCAACCGCAGTAACTATATCGGTTGCATTGCAGGAATCTTGTGTTCACCTCCGAGTTTGGCAGCCAGGCGAACATGGATGCATCCGCACGATGCCTCGCTGCCGACCACCAGATTCCGTGTGCGGCCCCAAAGTTCATCGAATGGGCGGTTCGACCGCCCCTCAGAACCCACATTGGACATGATTTGGCCGCAAATTACGCTGAATGGGCGGCAACCACACGTACAGCAAAGCTCCGCCCGACTCATCGGTCCAAAATATCCATTCAATGGGCGCCAGCGCACAACCTCACCGCCCATTGAGCGTCGTTTTGGGACATCCTTGACTTCCCAATCCCTCCCAAGATCCACGCGGCCGCCCATTCAACGCACACTGCGACCATCACGCGAAAATCCTGATGAGCCGCACGCTAATCGGCCGCCCATTCAACCAACTTTGCGACCAGCCGGCGAAACAAACGCCAATACACCGCAAATCTAACCCCAAAACGACGCGCGATAAGGGGCGCAACCTCGCCAGCATGCCAACCACGCCACGAGCCAAGCACCTACGCAGCGCACAACTCGCCAACCGCGTAACTCGCCAACTGCCAATTCAATGAAACAAAACAGGGACGCCAAGCGTTTCATATACAAAGGGGTTCGAATGTGTGGAACCATACCGAAAAGAAGGGAGGACGCGATGAAGCGTGCAAGCAACGCGGCAGATGAGCTCGACATCAGGCGTGTTGTCGAACAGCACCGCGACATGGTGTTTCGAATCGCATTCACCTACCTGCGCGACCCCGCCGACGCAGACGACGTCGCGCAGGATGTGTTCGTCAAGTTCATCCGCAAGACGCCCGCATTTGCAAACGATGAGCATGTGCGCCGGTGGCTCATTCGCGTAACCGTCAACGAATGCAAATCGCTATTCCGCAGGCCATGGCGGCGCATGGAGGACATCGAGAACTACGCAAACACGCTCTCGATGCCTTCGCGCGAACATGTCGATGTGTTCACCTCTGTTATGAGCCTGCCGGAACGTTACCGCGTTCCCCTCGTGCTCTATTACTACCTCGGGTTTACCACGAATGAGATCGCGCAGCTCACCAAAACGCCCGGGGCCACCGTGCGCACGCGACTCGCGCGCGGGCGCTCACAGCTCAAAACGATGCTCGAAAAGGAGGATCACCATGCACGGCAACCAGCCGCAGAAGCAGGCCTTTAACGAGGCGATGGACCATCTACACGCTTCCGACGACCTATACGAACGCGTCATACGACAGGCAGCCGGAGGAAAGCGCAAGCGGTCGGGAACCGTGCGGCCCCTCGCTGCCGTAGCCGCCGCCATCCTTATTGGCGCCGCGGGTTTGGGCGGTACCGCATACGCCGTGGTTACCAGCGACTTTTTCCAAACGGCATTTGGCGCGCACGGAACCGACGGGGCCATCGAATGGACGAATTCCGAGTCGGGCTACACATACCGGCAAGAGTTCTCAACCGTCGATCCAGCAGAGGTTTCGTCCGAGCTCGCCGAGGCCGTCGAACCCGTGGGATACACGCTCGAGGGCAATGGCTACACCATGACAATCAAGGACATGGTCATCGACGAGAACGGTTGCGGTGCCGTCCGCTTCAGCCTCGACGGGCCGGAAGGCCTCGGCTTGTACAAGCCGGAGGAAAACGGCAACGCGATCGTCTTCGACCCGACAGGCCCGAAGAACCTGGCGCTCATTAGCATGGAAGACCGCTCGGGCAATTTCCTTGACGCCTACGCATATTACGACGTCTCGACCAAAACCGAGACCCATCTCGACGCCACCATGTATTTCACCCCCATCGGCGACTCGTTTGAGCAAAGCCGGCGCGATGCGTTGACGGGCGTCCGGTGGCGTATGGTCTGGAATGGTGAAGATCAGCAAGGAGGCTCGCGGTCGTGCGAGGCGTACAGCGACTATTTCACACCGCGGCGCATCATCGGCACGCGAGCATACTCCGACGGGCATGGCGCGAGCGCGCGCCTGAGCCCCTATAGCATCCACTTCAACGTAAGCACAGGCAACGGATCACGATTCAATGCCAACGGCGTGGCGCTCGGGCTGTCCGATGGATCGATTGCAACCATCACCAGTGTCAATCACGACGTTGATGACACCCAGGTCATCAACACGTATGTGCAGGCGGGGTTCGGTGACGGCTCGGCAGTGTACTCGTTCTCGACGTTCGTCAACACGAGCGACGTGGAGGCGATTTCGATTGCCGGGGACTATTGGACGAGCGAACATGAAACCTTTGAGGCGGCATCCGTAGAGCTGTCGCCGGAAGCATAGCGTTCCCTACGCCGCGCACTTCCGCTGTCCAGCCAGTGCGTGAAGCGCTTGGAAGCTGCCGTTAGCGCAAAAAGGTCGATCGGAAAACCGATCGACCTTTTGTATTCGCCGCGATGCCAGGCTCATGCTCCAAGCATGCAGGCACCAGATATGCAGCCGTCCCGACCGAGGCCCCTTGCCAAACGGGGGCACACGGCCAACAGGGCGGCTTTACGCCAGGCGAGCGAAGTGGCGCTTGCCCACCTGCAGCACCGTGCCGGGCTTGAGCGCGGCGGGGTCCACGTTGTAGGTCTTGGGCGCAACGGCCTCGCCGTCGAGCTTGACGCCGCCGCCGTCGATGTCGCGGCGCGCCTGGCCGGCGCTGGGCACAAGCCCCGCGGCCTGCAGCACGGCAGGCAGGTACACAAGGCCCTCGTCGTTGACGGAAATCTCGACGGACACCTCGGCGATGTCGGTGGGCATCTCGCGGTTCTTGTGCACCTGGTCGAACTCGGCCTCGGCGGCAGCGGCGGCCTCGGCACTGTGATAGGTGGTCACCAGGTCGCGGCCGAGCGCGCGCTTGAGCTCGTAGGGATTGGCGGAGCCGTCGGCCAGCGCGGCGTCGATGGCGTCGACCTCCGCCGGTGCGAGCGAGCTCGCCAGGCGGTAGTACTTGCCGATCATCTCGTCGGGAATGGACATGGTCTTGCCGAACATGTCTGCGGGCTCGTCGGTCAGGCCGATGTAGTTGCCGTAGGACTTGGACATCTTGCGGGTGCCGTCGGTGCCCTCGAGCAGCGGCATGGTGAGCGCGATCTGCGGCTCCATGCCCATCTTCTCCATGAGCTCACGGCCGGCCAGCAGGTTGAAGAGCTGGTCGTTGCCGCCCATCTCCACGTCGGCCTCGATCTTGACCGAGTCGTAGGCCTGCATGATGGGGTACAGGAACTCGTGCAGCGCGATGGGGGTCTGGGACTGGTAGCGCTTGGTGAAGTCGTCGCGCTCGAGGATGCGGGCGACGGTGAACTTGGACGCGATGGACAGCAGCTCCTTGAGGCCCATGGGGAACATCCAGTCGCCGTTGTGGACGATGGTGGTCTTCTCGGGGTCGAGGATCTTCATGGCCTGGGAGACGTAGGTCGCGGCGTTGGCCTCGACCTCCTCCCGGGTGAGCTGCGGTCGGGTGGAGTTCTTGCCGGACGGATCACCGATGGTGGCGGTTCCGTTGCCGATGATGAGGGTCACGCGATGGCCGAGGTCCTGGAACTGGCGCATCTTGCGCAGCGGGACGGCATGGCCCAGGTGCAGGTCCGGGCTGGTGGGATCGACGCCGAGCTTGATGTTGAGCGGCACGCCGCGCTCGAGCTTCTTGCGCAGGTCGGCCTCGGGCACGATCTTGGCGACACCGGAGGTAATGATGCGCATCTGTTCATCTACAGGCAACATGGATATACCTTTCTTGCAGTCATAGCGCCCTCGCCTGCGCGGTCGCACATGCGCCACGGGCGGTGCTTGAACACACATGTAGACAAGAGTGTAGCCGAGATTGCCATCCGCTGCAGTTTGGGGACGGGGTCGATTCGTATATTCGCAGGTAAACGACAAATAGACGAATCGACCCCGTCCCCGAAGCGCAAACTAGCGGTAGAGCCGGGTGCGACCGAGAGCATCGACCTCGGCGCGCAGGCGCTGGTGGCCTGATTTGCGGTCGAGTTCGACCAGGTATCGGTCGCCAGTCTGGCTTGCGGCTCGGCGGGCGCAGGTGGCGCATGCACCCGAGCAGGGTCCCTCGACGGTCAGCAGGCAGTGCTCGGTGATCATGAGCGGGGTCGCCCCAAGACGCGTGGGCTCCAGGCGCGCGGCGGCCTCCGGGCCGGCCAGACGCCCCAACTCGGACGCCAGGGCGTCCACGGCTTCTCCCGGCAGTTCCTCGGGCATCCAGACGCGACGAGCACCCAGCCCCAGCAGCCACCGCGCGGTGCGGGCATTCCACACCGCAAAGGGCGGCGCCGCCTCCCACGGCACGCCCGCCTCGACGGCGCACGCGATCTGACCCACATTGCGGCACAGGACGGGGTGGCCGGTCTCGCACGCCCGTCGCACCCGCGCGACGTCCTCGCGACGGCACACCTCGCCCACATCGCAGACGTCCGTCTCGCGACGGGACGGCTCGAGGCGGCATCGCTCGCGGCGCTGCGGCCCGCGCCCACCGCCGCCCTCTTTGAGCGCGAGGCGGCTTTTCGCCAGCGTTTGAGCCCCGACATGGCACTCGTTATGCCCCGAATCGGCCTGCTCGAGCCCGTACGCGGCAGCGGAAGGAGCTGTGCGGCGTTCAGGCACGCCCCGGGCAACAACGGTCTCGGCGCGTGCATCCGCCCCTAAACGATCGCCGGCCCCGGTCCCGTGGCCCACCTCCAGGCCACACCCAGCCCCGGGCTCGTGAGCCGCCCCCGCACCACCACGACCCGCCTCAGCATCGCAATCCGCCACGCCGCGGTCACCCCCGGCGCGCCCGACACCAGGCGCAAGCAACGCCGCCTCGGCGCGCATGGCGGCAACCGCCACCTCCACCTCGGCGATCACGCCGGCGGAGCGCACCACGTGCACCGCACTGCCGAGCACGACCTTGCGCTTGCAATGCACCACCAGGCGCTCCCCCGCCGCCACATCGCGCGGACAGACCACGATGGGCCAACGCTTGGGTACGTCGGCCGGGGCGTCCGGGCCGGGCGTCGAGCGAATCTCGAGCTGGTCGCCCGCCGCGACGTCGCGCGTCAGCCCGATGGACACCTCGTCGTACCCCAAATCCACCAGCTCGCCCACGCACAGCCCCTGGTTGATGGCGCGCTCGAAACTCATAAGGCCGGCCCCCGTCGCCGCGTGCCCGCCCCGCAGATACCCGTCGGTGAACCCGCGGCTAAATGAGCGAGCGAGCTGCGCCTCGAGGGCGGCAACCTCGTCCTCACCCAGCGCACGCCCATCGCACGCGGCATCGAGCGCCGTGCGATAGCAGCGCACCACGTTGTACACGTAATCGGGTCCCTTCATGCGGCCCTCGATCTTGAAGGAGGCGACCCCGGCGGCAAGCATCGCCGGAATCTGCCGAATGCCCAGGAAGTCGCGCGGACACAGCAGGCGATCTCCCTCAAAGCCTCCGTCCCGCGAAGTACCGCGCTCCCACGCGCCGCTGGCGAGCACGCGCCCGGAGGCGTCCTGCAGCTCGTACGCCAAGCGACACGGCTGCACGCAATCGCCTCGGTTCGCCGAGCGACCGCGCAGCAGGGCGGAATACGAGCACGCACCGGAATAACAGATGCAGATGGCCCCATGGCAAAACGCCTCGATGGGAACGCCCGTGGCGCACAGGTCGGCGAGCTCGTCCACGGAAAGCTCACGCGCGCAGGTCACGCGCGCCACACCCAGCTCGCGTGCCGCGAACGCGGCCGCCTCGGCGCACTGCACCCCCGCCTGCGTAGACAGGTGCAGCTCGACGCCCGGCACGTGCTCGCGCAGGTGCAGGCACAAGCCGGCATCGGCCACGATGAACGCATCGGCGCCGGCAGCGAGCGCGCGGCGAGCCAAAGCGAGCGCCTCGTCCAGCTCCGCATCGCGCACGAACACGTTGAGGGCCACGTACACGCGCGCGCCATGCGCGTGAGCCACGGCGCAACCGAGCGCCAGCTCATCGAGCGTCAGGCCGGCGTTGCCCGCACGCGCATTGAAGGCACCAAGCCCCACGTACACGGCATCGGCGCCGGCGGCAATCGCCGCATAGAGCGCGTCGATGCTGCCCGCAGGCGCCAGCAGCTCCGGAAACATCTCGTTTTGCACGCGCGGCCCCCTCGCATCAAGCGGCGCCACGCGCGCCGCAATCTCTTCCCGCCACACTCTACCATGCGCTCGCGGCGGGGCGCATGGCACGGGCGCACGCTCGCGGCGGGCCGCACGCTCGCAGCGGGCCGCACACTCGCGGGCGCACGCCCACGGCGGGCCGCACGAGGCAGGCGCCCCCACCCGACCCGTCCCGCATCTGGAGTTTCGCCCGATATTGCCCGACCTCCATCGTCATACCACCGATGTGCGTTAAAGTATGGTGAATCTATGCGCGCCCGTGCAGACTGCGGGCGCATCTATACGAACGCCACCCTGTAGGAGGTCGTTTATGGGTCCTCGTCAGCGTCACGCTCGACAGCGCTCCAAGACGCACGCCGTCCCCATCGTCATCGTCTCGCTGCTGGGCTTTATGCTCATCGCCGGCGTGGCATTTGGCATCGGCATGCTGGGCAACATCAACCGCTGGCTCTCCGACCTGCCGGATTACACCGACACCAACCAGTACCTGGTCAGCGAGCCCACGCACATCCTCGATGCCCAGGGCAACGAGATCGCCACGCTCTTCGCGCAAAACCGCGAGAGCGTCACGGCCGACCAAGTGTCTCCCTACGTCCTCAAGGGCACCGTTGATGTCGAGGACGAGCGCTTCTACGAGCACAACGGCGTCGACATCATCGGCATCGGTCGTGCCGTGGTGGCCCAGCTCATGGGCCGCTCCGAGGGCGCCTCGACCATCACCCAGCAGCTCGTGCGCAACACCATCCTGTCTGAGGAACAGTTCGACCAAACCATCGAACGCAAGGTGCGCGAGGCGTTCATCGCCATCAAGATGGAGGAGATCTTCTCCAAGGACGAGATCTTGATGATGTACCTCAACACCATCTACTACGGCCACGGGGCGTATGGAATCCAAGCCGCCTCCAAAACCTACCTCTCCAAAAACGCCAGCGAGTTGACGCTGGCCGAGGCGGCCCTGCTCGTCGGCCTGCCCAACTCCCCGTCCTACTACGACCCCACCGTCAACCCCGAGGCTGCGGTGGACCGGCGCAACAAGGTCCTGGGCAACATGGCGCGCCTGGGGACCATCACCGAGGAGGAATGCGCCGCCGCCCAGGCCGAGCCGCTCGCCTTGGCCGTGACCGAGACCTCCGACTCCGGCATCACCGTGTATGGCCAGCCCTACTTCGTTGACTATGTGCGTTCCCTGCTCCAGGAGGAATTCTCCACCGACGTCCTGTTCAAGGGCGGCCTCACCGTCAAGACGACCATCGATCCCACCGTGCAGGCCGCAGCCGAGCAGGCGGCCGTTGAGAACATCAACAAATACCGTGCGGCCGATGACCTCAACATCGGCATGACGGTCATCGATCCCAAGACCGGCTACATCAAGGCGATGGTCGGCGGGCGCGACTACAACCTGAACGACGCGCACACTAACCACGCCACCGCCAAGCGCCAACCTGGCTCCTCGTTCAAGAGCTTCACCCTGGCCACCGCCATCAAGATGGGCATGAACCCAACGGTGCTCGTAAACTGCGACTCCCCGCTCACCTGGGACATGCCGGACGGCCAAGAAGACTACCGAGTGCAGAACTACGGTGGCTCTCGCTACGGCACCATCTCGCTGGCGCGCGCCACCGAGCTGTCGTCCAACACCGGCTACGTGCAGATCGCCGAGGCGATTGGCAACCAAAATATCATGGAGACCTGCCGCGCGCTGGGGCTCGACACGTCCAAGATGCACGATGGCCTGTCCATGACGCTCGGCACCGGCGAGGTGTCAACCCTCGATATGGCCGAGGCCTACGCCACCTTCGCGAACGGCGGCAAGCACCGCGAGTCGGTGGCCATCACGCAGATCGAATCGCGCGACGGCAAGGTGCTCTACCAGCATCAGGACAAGCCCGAGGATGCGCTCACCCCCGAGGAGGCCGCCGCCGTCACCCAGGTGCTCGAGGGCGTCATGACCAACGGCACCGGCAGCGGCGCCAATCCGTGGAACGGGCAGGACGTGGCAGGCAAGACGGGCACCGCCGGTACCGCCTCCGACACCACGGATCTGTGGTTTTGCGGCTACAGTCCGCAGTACTCCGTATCGGTGTGGGTGGGCCATTCTGGCAGCAACAACCCCATCAACGGCCTGCGCACCAGCGAGATGGTGCTCCCGGTGTTCCGCAACTTCATGAAGACCATGCTTGCCGACGCCGAGCGCGAGAAGTTCCCCGAGGCCGAAGCTCCTGAATACAAGGCCAATTCCGAGTGGAAGTTCTCCAAGACCAACGTCAAGAGCAGCAAGCCCGCCGAGAACACGAACCAGGAAACCGAAGGCGAATCTACGAGTGAAGAGGCGACCCAGCCTGAACAGCCGCAGGAGCCCACGCAGCCTGAGCAGCCCGATAATCGCCCCACGATTCCCGAAGAGGGTGGTGGCGACCAGAGCGGCCAAGGAGGCAACGGTCAAGGCGGTGGCACCACGGGTGGAACCGGCCAAGGCGGGAACGCGGGCGGCAATCAAAGCGGGCAGACGCAATAAGATCCCAGCCGATGCGAGCGCGTAGGTTCCGGGTGCCATGTGCCGGGGTCGCGCGCCCGCAGCACCAGCCCGAGCCCGTCAAAGTCCGCGTGCCCCCACAACCGCCTGCAGCAGGCGGCACCCCCCCAGGCCGCCGCCTGCCCCCCACGACCGCTCGCCCCACTAGACCACTGCCCACCCCACTCCTTCCAACCGCTCGCCGACCAAATACAACCGTTGGCTGAGAAATACCCGCGCCCGCCTCTCTTGTACATTTGTACCTATACAGTAAATCTGTTGGTAATTCGCCCTGGGTGAGCGCTGCTCGTTGCATGCGCCACCGGAGACGAGAGGGGTTTTCATGCTGCGAAACCGTTCTGTCCGAAAGGCCCTAGCGGCCCTCATTGCCTGTGCATTGGCGATAATCATCCTCCCTGGCGGCATACCCCGCGCCTCGGCCGCCACGGCCGCCGAGGCCGCCACCAATTTGGCACGCAAGGGCACCGCCACGGCCTCGGGCGTCGAGAAGGAGGGCCAATGGGGCCCCGAGCTCACCATCGACGGCAACAAAGGCGGCGATCGCACCTGGCGCGAGGATGGCAATAACTTCCGCTCGCCCAGTGCCAGCCGCTGGTCGGCCAACAGCGCCGACGACGTCTGGCTCGCAATCGACCTTGGGGCCAGCGCGAAGCTCGATCATGTCACCGTGACCTGGGGCAAGCAGTACGGCACTTCCTACGCCATCGAACTCTCGGACAACGGTCGCGATTGGATCCAGGTTGCCACCAAGGCGCAAACCACGCCGTCAGAAGAGGTCACCACTTCCCTCTCCGGCAAAACGGCCCGCCATGTGCGCATCCACCCTACTTCCCGCAATAGCACCTATCCCGTGGGCATTTGGGAGATCGAGGTGTTCGGCACCTGGGTCGACGGACCGCCCACAAGCAGCGCCGACCTCCCCTCCGTGGTGCCCACGCCCGCGACCTATGAGGCCCGCGCGGGTCAGCCGTTCACCCTCACCAACGACACCGTCATCGTAGCCACAGGCGATGCCGCCGACGAGGCGAACAAGCTCGCCCAGAAACTGCGCGCCTCAACCGGCTTCAAGTTGCCTGTAGCGGACACCGCCCCCAAGGAAAACCCGGCCATCACGCTTAAGCTCAACAGCAGCGTCAAAGGAGGCGAGGAGGCCTACACGCTCGATGTCGCGCACACGGGCATCACGCTCACCGCTGCAGGCACCCACGGCCTGTTCAACGGCATTCAAACCATCTACCAACTCTTTGGGCCGTTTTCCGTGGCCAGCTTCACCACCAACGGCCCTTGGACCACGCCGGCGCTGCACATCGAGGACGCACCGCGCTTTGAATACCGCGGCATCATGCTCGACCCGGCGCGATCCTTCCTCACCGTGGACGAAATCAAGCAGTCCATCGACGTCATGGCCCTCTACAAGTTCTCCTATCTGCACCTGCACCTTGCCGATGACCAGGGCTGGCGCATCGAAGTGACCAACGAGGGTCGCGTGGCAAACGACACTATCGACTACACACGCCTGACGAGCGTCTCGGGCCCGACCGCCATGGGCACCACCCAACAGCAGGCAACCCCGGGCGTGGGCGGCTTTTACACCCAAGACGACCTGCGCGCCATCGTGGCCTACGCCAACGCGCACCACATCCAGGTGATCCCCGAAATCGACATCCCTGGGCACTCGCAGGCTATCCTGCATGCGATTCCGCAGCTCAACAGCAAGGGATCCTCGCATAACGGCACCGTCGACCCTGCAACGGGTGCCACCATCACCGACCCCGCCCAATGGATGTGCGCACCCGCCCAAACCACGTCCGATGTGGGCAACTCCTACCTCGACCCCGACAACGACGCCACCTGGGTCTTCCTCAAACACGTGGTGAAGCAGGTGACCGACATCACCGGTTCGGGCTCCATCCACATCGGCGGCGATGAGCCGCACCGGATGAACAGCGAACGCCCCGGCACGCACGGGCCGTTCCTCACGCGCGCCGCGCAAATCGTGCGCGAGATGGGCCTCTCCCCCATTGGCTGGAATGAATGGGCCGATGGCACCGGTGAAATCAAAGTCGGCGACACCATCCAGTATTGGACCGGCAACCTCTCCCACGTCCAAAACAAGGTGAACAGCGCGGACGCGAAGGTGATTTGGTCGGCCGCCGCCAATGCGTATTTCCCGCAAAAGGCCGGCTACAACGTCTGGGGTCCCACCTGGGCTGCGGGCGGCGCCGCCGATCTGGCAAAATTCTACGAGTACGACCCCGTGACGAGCGCCGGCGTTGCCGAGGGCAAGCTTCGCGGCGTCGAGGGCGCCATGTGGGCCGAGCACGCCCGCAGCATCCAGGACTTCTTCTTCCCATCCTATCCGCGCGCGATGGCGCTGGCCGAGGTGGCCTGGTCCCCGCAGGCAAAGCGCGCCGGCAAGCTCGCCGACCTCAAGCGCCGCCTGGCCGACACCGTCCCTGCCCTCACCATGCTCGGTGCCGATTTTTATGCCGAAGACGGCCTGGCGAGCAAGCCGCTTGTAGCCGCCACGGACCTCACCTGTGGCCCCACCGTGGGCGTGCGCCATACCATTGCCCGCGGCTATATGCCCATGACCGAAACGGGGGCTGTGAGCGCGAGCATTACCTGGAACGATGGCACGCAGACCCCGCTTGAGGTCGTACAGCGCCGCCCCTACCAGGCGCCCAACGCCAACCACAACAACAACCGCGCGCAAAATGGCCTGTGGGAGCTCGTGCTCACCACACTGCCGGGCGTCGGCGCGCACACGGGCACGGTGACGTTTACCGCAACCGGGAACACCGCCACCGACACCGTATCGATCACGGTGACCGAAGGCGCCACGGCTTACGGGAACAATCTCACGCTGTCCGCAGCCTCTGGTGCGCAGGGCGCCACCATTACGGCCGAGCTGTCCGATTTCCAGCCCGATACGCAGGCGACGGTATTGTTTGGCGAGACCAAGCTGGGCGTGGTCGATGTGGATGCCCATGGCGCCGGCGCGCTGTCGTTTAAAGTCCCCGCTGTGCAGCCCGGAACCTACGAGCTCAGCACCGATCCTGTAGGCGCTAACGCCGTCACTACCCCCTTTACGGTGACGGCCGCCTTCACGCCCGAGGTAACCCTGGCACGCCACGAGGTGGTGCCGGGCGACACGGTGCCTGTCCTGATTGGCGGCCTTGAGCCAGGCAAGACGGCCGAGCTTTTCTTTGAGGCGGACGGAAGCGGCAAAACGCGTGAGAGCGACGCGGTTGCCAAGCTCGCCGTAAGTGCCGATGGCCGCGCGGCCGGTGTGGTGCAGGTGCCCGCCAGCGCCGCAACCGGCACGCTGCGCGTCCGCGTTTCCCAGGGCTGGTGGAACGGATCCGCCGCGCTCACCGTGGCGGACGCCGTGCTCGCCAACCCCATCGACCGGCAATCCTACAAGCTCGCCGGCACCTCCTCGCAGGAAACCACAAGCGAGCAGGCGCCGGCCACAAACGCATTCGACGGCAACCCCAGCACGTTCTGGCACACCAAGTACGCAGGCGGCGCCGATGAGTTCCCCCACTGGCTCACCATCGACTTGGGCGCGAGCTATCTGGTGGACGGTCTGTCCTACCTGCCGCGTCAATCCAATGCAAACGGCCTCATCAAGGACTACGAGGTCTTCGTGAGTGCCGAGGACCCCAAGGGCATACCCGGCGGCACACCCGCTGCGGCAAGCAGCTTCCCCGATGTACGCCAGGCATCCGCGCGCACGGCAAGCATCGTATCATTCAAGGCGGTCGAGGGGCGCTATGTGACCCTTGTGGCGAAAAACTCCCTGGCGGGCAACGCCTTTGCCGGGGCAGCCGAGCTTGCGGTGAGTGGCGTGCGCACAGATGCGCCCCATGTCGATGCGCTGGCATCGGCGCTTGAACGCGCGCAGGCCGCCGATCTCGATGGCAAGACGACCGAAAGCGTGGCGATGCTGGGCAAGGCCTGCGCCGACGCGTACGCCGTGTTCATGGATGGAAGCGCCACACAGCAGCAGGTCGACGATGCCGCAGCGGCCATTCGAGCAGCAATTACCGGCCTGACCGATGCGGTCGATCCCGATCCGAAGCCCGAGCCTGAGCCCGATCCGGAACCGGAGCCCAACCCTGAGCCGAATCCCAGCCCCAACCCTGAGCCGAATCCCGACCCGTCGCCCGAGAGCAAACCCGGACAAGGCGAGCACGGCAACGCTCAAACGCCCGAATCGGGGGCGCAGGGCAACGGCGCACCACATGCTGCAAACTCAGGTTCGCAGCCGTCCAACAACGCAGGAAGCCTGCCTGCAACCGGCGAGACGACTGCCATCTATCCACGTATCCTCATGGCCGGCGCCATCCTCACGACATGCGCTTTCCTGCGAATGAAAGGGCACATGAACTAGCGTACAGCGAAAACAACAATCGCCCCGTCTCCCATATAGGAGGCGGGGCGATACACATGTAGCTACGAAAGCGGCGGACAACTGCACGACAAACAACCGCTCGATGGACGATCACTCGACACGTAAGCGGGCACCGCGCAAACAGTCAACAAACATCCGCGCAACGGGCAGTCGCGACAGCCGCCCGTCAGGCGGCGGCTCGACAAACAATCGCTCAGTCCTGGCGACTGCGGCGCGACCGCACGAAATACCATGCCAGCAGCGCCACCAGGGCAATCGGCAACAAAATGATCAGCGAGATCATCGCGATATGCATGAGGGCAACCATTACTTGCGCACGCTCCTCAACTTGGCAATCATGCCCTCAAACCGCTCGCCATCCTCGGCCGTCTTGGCAATCACCAAGATCGTGTCGTTACCGGCAAGCGAACCCAGCACATCGGGCAAGTCCGCAGCGTCAATCGCAGCGGCGATACCCAGCGCCGTGCCCGGCTGTGCTTTGACGATCACCAGGTTCTCGGTGCGCTGCACGCCAATGACCAGCTCGGAAACCATGCGCTGCAGATGCAGGTCCTCCGCCAGCACGTACATGCCCTCGGGCAGCTTGCGCAGGCCCATGTCCGCGATATCACGTGAGACCGTTGCCTGCGTGCATACAAAACCATGCCGCCCCAGCTCATCGACAAGCATGCGCTGCGTGCGAATATCCGCTGCGCGCACAATCTCTCGAATGGCTTCCTGGCGGTTGTTGCGCTTCCTGACCATGCGGGACCTCCTCGCCCTCGCCATGCTCGCACGATGCACACGCACAGGCACCGCGCGACAATAGGTACATGGTACATGAGTGCAGGCGCGATGCATAGAATGTTCCTAAAATGTTACAGCAATGCATACAAGAATACCCGTACGCTGCCATGGCGCGGGCATCGGGGCCCCGCGAAAAGCAAGCACCGCTGATACGGCATGAGCGCCTTAGGGCTAAGGACACGGCACAAAGGCGCCATCGTCGTAGATGACATCCATAAAGCAGAGTCCCTTTGCGGGCGCCGTCGGACCGGCAGCCGTGCGATCGCAGGCAGCGAGCACGTCGGCAACCCATTCCGGCTCGCGGCGATGCGCACCCACCTCAACCAACGTCCCCACGATCGTGCGCACCATGCTGTGCAAAAAGGCGTTGCCCGTAATGGTGAACGCGATGCAGTTCTCACCAAGCGGGTCGTCCATCTCAAAGCCAACCGCCTGGACGCAGCGGCACGTTGGCTTGCCCACCGCCGACGATACCTTGCAGAAGCTCTTGAAATCATGCTCGCCCACCAGGTGCAATGCCGCGCGCTCCATGGCGGCGACATCGAGCGGCAGACGATGCCACCACGCCACGTGACGCGTAAGCAGCGGCGGCGCGTCGCCGGTAACGATGCGATACGTGTAGGTGCGGGCTCGCGCATCGAAGCGGGCGGAAAAGCCGGGGGCCGCGTGATAAACAGCGCGCAACGCGATATCCTCGGGCAGCAGGGCGGCCATAGCGCGCATCCACCGGCGATGCTCAATGGCGAGTTCCGAGGCATACGCAGGCACGCTTACGTATTGGGAGATGGCATGCACGCCCGCATCGGTGCGGCCGGCGCAGGTGAGCTCCACCGGACGCCGCAGGAATGTCTCGAGCGCGCGGCGCAACTCGCCGGCAACCGTGCGCGGCCCCGGCTGCTCGGCAAACCCGGAAAACGCGGCGCCGTCATAGCCCAGCTTGAACACAAGCGTGCCATCCAGCCCATCCGAAACGGAATGCAATGCTGCGCCGCCTTCGGTCGAAGACGAGGCGGAAGCCGGCGCAGCAACAGCCATCCCCACGCCAGACGGCGCAGCCATGGGCTTGTCCTGCGCCGGCGCGGCCAGTGCCACTTCCTCTGACGTGCCGGTATCTGCCACATATGCTGCCATGGCACCCATCCCCTCAAACACCCGGATATGTAATCGTCCTTTTGTATGCTACCAAAAGCGCTTCCGCGCATGAAACATCGTGATGCGCATTGCGAGCGCGGCGGCATGCATCAATCGGATGGCCCTGTCACCATGCGGCGGGGCATCGGATCGCACCCACGAAAAACAGTGCGGTGAGCACAACCCCTGTGGCAAGCACAATCCAATCCCAAAACGTGAGTGCCCGTGGCTCCGGCAGCCGGTTGGCGCTCGGAGCCTCAGCTAAACGCGCCGCCATGGCCTCTGCCAAGCAGTCGGCCCGATGGAACAACCCCACAATCAGCGGAATGAACACCGAGGCCCACACGCGAATGCGCGCACCAAGCGGGCCCTCATCAAAACATGCGCCTCGAGCGCGTTGCGCCAGTCGAATGCGGGCAAGCTCCTCATGAACAAGGGGGATGAAGCGCAAGGCGAGCGAGAGCACCGAGCCAACAGACGCCACGGGAACGCCCAAGGGCGCCAAGGGGTGCAGAAATCGAACGCAGGCATCGGCGATCTGCATCGGCGTCGTCGTTGCCGCCACCACGAGCGCAAAGCCGACGAGCAGCACGATCCGCAGCGCGGCCGTGCCAGCGCGAGCCATCCCGCTCAAGGTGATGCCAGCTGGCCCGACCAGGGATATATCCGCATGGCCGTCGATCACCAGCACATTGGCGACCAGCACGAACAGCAGCACGATGACAATCGGTTTCATAGAGCGCACCAATGAACGCACGCTTACACGAGACGCGGCCAAGCACAGCACCAGCGCGGCAAGCCAAGGCGACAAGGCCAAGGGAGAGGAAACCGCAAACAAGCCGGCGCACACCAAAAGCAGCAAGATGATTTTCACACGCGCATCGATGCGGACAAACAGCGCCTCATCAGCCAGCGCACCGGGTCGCACCGCTTGACCGCCCGGCTCTGTCGCCGATGCGCTGGGCTCCACTGCCCGGCTGTCTGTCGCTGCCGCCGACGCACCGGGTTCCGCCGCCCCGCTGCCTGGCACTGCCGCCGACGTGCCAGGCCGCGCCATTTGGCCATCTGGCGTGGGCGCCCACGAGTCTTGGCTTGTGGATGCAACCAAGTCCGAGGGCACCACAGCCCCTGCTTCGACGCGCAGCGATCGATCCGCCACCGGCAGCCATTCCTCAACATCGTGGCTGATCACCACAACGGCCTTGCCGGCGGAGGCAAGTTCACGCACGAGTCGATGCGCAAAGGCGCGCCCCGCGGTATCCAACCCGGCGCTCGGCTCGTCGAAAATGTAGGCAGGCGCATCCAGCGCCAACGTGGCCGCCAAGCCAACACGGCGGGCCTGCCCGCCCGACAATTCCATCGGGTGCCGATCCAAGAGCTCCTCGGCAAGCCCCACACGCGCGGCGGATGCATGCACGAGCATTGCAACGCGCGCCTCATCCACACCCACGTTGCGCGGCGCATACGCGATCTCATCAAACACGGTATTCAAAAAACACTGGGCCTCCGGGTTCTGAAAAGCCAGCCCAACACAGCCCGGCACAGAGGGCTTTCCGTCGACAAGCGCCACACCCGCTTGCGGCTCAAACAGGCCCGCAGCAATCAGCGCAAGCGTGGTCTTGCCAGCTCCGGAGGCACCACCCAAAAGCACAACCTCGCCCGCCCGCACCGACAGATTGGCACCCGAAAGCAGTTTGCGTCCCTCATATGCCTGCAAGACGCCGTGCACATCAAGCACAATCTGCCCACAGGAACCCTTTGCAGCATCAGCGGCCGGCGATAATTCCGACGCAGGGGCGTCCCCAAGGCGCACCACGCGGTCAGCCAGCGCAATCTCATGTGCATCGTGCGTCACAAGGATCACGCCGATCCCGCGATCGTGGGCAAGCTCGGCAAACAAGGCACGCATCTGAGCACGAGCCGTCGGGTCAAGCTGCGCCGTCGGCTCATCAAGCACGAGATAACGCGGCTCCATCGCCAGGACTCCCGCCAACGCAAGACGCTGCTGCTCGCCACCCGAAAGTCGTGCAGTCTCACGCGCCTCGTACCCAGCAAGCCCCACCGCCGTCAACGCCTCGGTAACCCGACAAACAACCTCCTGGCCATTCAGCCCCATATTGCGTGGCCCAAACGCCACCTCGTCAAACACGGAGGCGCAGACCAGCTGGTCGAACGGGTCTTGCTGCACATAGCCCACCAACTGACGAACATGTAGGCGCTCCAGCTCGCTCACGGACGGATCGTGGCCGTCTACAACCACGCGCCCTTCGTCAACAAGCCGCACCGCACACAGCGCACGCGCCAGGCTAGATTTACCGCACCCGTTGTCCCCTACCAGCGCCACGAGCTCCCCAGGGGCAACCGAAAGCGAATGCCCCGACAACACCTTGACACCATCATATGAAATTGAAACGTCATCAGCCTCAAGCATGTTCACACCTCCCTTCTTCTACCTCGACGTCTTTCTTTCCGTACCACCCTACGCAAGCTCTCCGGAAAGCACCGAGCCGCTGGCCTCTCCCAATATATCGACCAGCGACTTTCCGCCATGCCAGCCTGGACCCTGTTCGCCATGACGCAAAAACCGACCGCAGGCAGCCCAGTCAAAGCCAGATATTAGATAACAAAAGGGGCACGCGAACGTGCCCCTCTTCTATGCGATATGCAGGCAGCAAATGCTACTCAGCAGTCTCCTCGGCAGCAGCCTCAGTGGTCTCGACGGCCTCGACCTCAATGGCCTCCTCAGCAGCCTCGTCCTTCTTGACGACCTTCTTCGGCGCGGCAGCCTTCTTGGCAGGCTCGGCCTTCTTGGCCTTCGGGGTGCAGGGCTCGGAGACGATCTCGATGATGACCATCTCGGCGGCGTCGCCCTTGCGCGGACCCAGCTTCATGATGCGGGTGTAACCGCCGTTGCGGTCCGCCCACATGCCCTGAGCGGCCTTGTCAAAGATCTCGGCCACGAGGTTCTTATCGCCGAGCTTGGCGATGGCCAGACGACGGGAGTGCAGGTCGCCCTTCTTGGCCCAGGTGATGATGGGCTCGGCGTAGCTGCGCAGCGCCTTGGCGCGGGTCTCGGTGGTCTTGATGCGATCGTTCTCGAAGAGCGCCTTGGCAAGGCTCTTCTTCATGGCCTTGGTGTGGCTGGCATCGGTGCCGAGCTTCAGGCCCTTCTTCTTGTTGTGACGCATGGTCTAGTTCTCCTCTATACCTAGGGTTTAAGCCTTGAGGCTCAGACCCATGGACTCAAGCTTGTCCTTGACTTCCTCAATCGACTTCACGCCGAAGTTGCGGATGTTCAGCAGGTCGTTCTCGGAGAACTCGACCAGCTGACGCACGGAGTGAATGCTCGCGCGCTTGAGGCAGTTGTAGGAGCGGACGGAAAGGTCCAGGTCCTCGATCTGCTTGTCAAGCTCGGCGTTATCGCTCGTCACCTCGGGGGCGAAGATGGAGATCTCCTCCTCCGCCTCAGGCTCGTCAGCCAGGGTCATGAACGCAGCCATGTGCTGGTTGATGATGTTAGCAGCGGAGACCACCGCGTCACGCGGGTTGATCGCGCCGTTGGTCTCGATCTCGAGAACGAGGCGATCGTAGTCGGTGTGCTGGCCAACACGGCACGCCTCGACGAGCTTGGCGCAGCGCTTGACCGGGGAGAAGAGCGAGTCGACATGGATGATGCCGATCGGATCGTTGTCGCGCTTGTTCTGCTCGTAGGACACATAGCCGCGGCCGTACCCGATGCGCATGCTCATGGTCAGGTGACCGCCCTCGGTGAGGGTGGCGATGTGCTGCTCGGGGTTGACGAGCTCGAACTCGGACGGAATGAAGAAGTCAGCGCCGGTAACCTCGCACGGGCCATCGACCGAGATGGTCGCGGTGCCCTCGTCCGTGGTACCGAGCGTGCGGAACACGAGACCCTTCACGTTCAGGACGATGTCGGTGACATCCTCGACCATGTTGGGAATCGTGGTGAACTCGTGCTGGGCGCCATCGATCTGGATGGCCTCGACGGCTGCGCCCTCGAGCGAGGAGAGCAGCACGCGGCGCAGGGAGTTACCCAGCGTGTCGCCATACCCGCGCTCCAGAGGCTCGACGGAGACGCGAGCGGCAGTGTCGCTGATCTCCTCGACGTGAACCTGGGGCCTAATGAATTCGGACATGTAATACCTCCAGCGTAGCGCGCAACCGATTACTTCGAGTAGAGCTCGACGATGAGCTGCTCGTTGATGTCGCCGCTGATCTGCTCGCGGGAAGGCAGCGAGATGACGTTGCCGGAGAGCTTCTCGATGTCGACCTCAAGCCAGCCGGGAACCTCAAAACGCTCAGAGGAGATGAGGGCCTCCTTGATGGGGAGCAGGTCGCGGAACTTCTCGCCCACGGCCACGACGTCGCCGGCCTTCACGCGGTAGGACGGGATGTCCACGCGCTTGCCGTTGACGGTGAAGTGACCATGGCGGACGGTCTGGCGAGCCTCCTTGCGGGTGCGAGCGAAGCCCAGGCGGAACACGACGTTGTCGAGACGGGTCTCGAGGATGGTCATGAGGTTCTCACCGGTGACGCCATCCATGCGCAGGGCGTGCTCGTAGTAGTGGTGGAACTGCTTCTCGAGAACGCCGTAGATGAACTTGACCTTCTGCTTCTCGCGCAGCTGCATGCCGTACTCGGATTCCTTGCGACGGCGCTTGGGCTGGCGAATAGATTCCTTCTTGCTGCTGTAACCGAGCTCAGCGGGATCGATCCCGAGCTGACGGCAGCGCTTAAGAACCGGAGTCCTATCGATTGCCATAGTTTTTCGATCCTTTCAGTTACACGCGGCGACGCTTCTTGGGGCGGCAGCCGTTGTGCGGGATGGGGGTCTTGTCCTGGATGCTCGAAACCTCGAGGCCGGCGGCCTGGAGGGAGCGAATCGCGGTCTCGCGGCCAGAGCCGGGGCCTTTCACGAAGACAGCGACCTTGTGCATGCCGTGCTCCATAGCGGCCTTGGCGCAAGCCTCGGCGGCCATCTGAGCGGCGAACGGCGTGGACTTACGGGAGCCCTTGAAGCCCACCGTACCAGCCGACTGCCAGGCGATGACGTTGCCCGCAGGATCGGTGATCGAAACGATCGTGTTGTTGAACGTAGAACGAATGTGAGCCTGGCCCACGGAGATGTTCTTACGGTCGGCGCGCTTGATGCGAGTGGAGGCGCCGCGCTTGTTCTTTGCAGTAGCCATGATGCGTCAGTCTCCCTTATTTCTTCTTCTTGGCACCGATCTGACGCTTCGGACCCTTGCGGGTGCGAGCGTTGGTGTGGGTGCGCTGGCCGCGAACAGGGAGGCCCTTGCGGTGACGGAGGCCACGGTTGCAGCCGATGTCCATGAGGCGCTTGACGTTCTGGGAACGCTCACGACGGAGGTCACCCTCGACCATCAGGCCGTTCTGATCAATGTAATCGCGGATCGCCGAGATCTGCTCCTCGGTGAGGTCCTTGATGCGAGTGCCGTCGACAATGTTCAGATCGGCGCACATCTTCGCTGCGGTGGTGCGGCCGATGCCGTAGATGTAGGTCAGACCAATCTCCGCACGCTTCTCGTTCGGAAGGTCGACACCGTTAATACGGGCCACTGTGGATCTCCTCTCTTAGCCCTGGCGCTGCTTGTGGCGCGGGTTCTCGCAAATGACGAGCACCTTGCCATGGCGGCGGATGATTTTGCACTTATCGCACATCTTCTTGACGGAAGGGCGTACCTTCATCGTTCTTCCTTTCGGTAGTGCTCAAGCTACAAAAATGGAATGTTATCTACTCGCCCAGCCGCAGGCGTTAATAACGAATGGCTGGAAATACATAGATCGAACTGCGGGCAGAGCGCTCCCCCAGCTCGAACATATGCGCATGTACTGACGCTACTTGTAGCGATAGGTGATGCGACCGCGCGTCAGATCGTAGGGGGAAAGCTCCACCACGACTTTGTCGCCCGGCAGAATGCGGATGTAGTTCATGCGGATCTTGCCCGAAATAGAGCAAAGCACCGAATGACCGTTCTCAAGCTCGACACGGAACATGGCATTCGGCAGCGGCTCAGTGACCGTACCCTCGAGCTCGATGGCATCTTCCTTCTTCACTGGCAATCATCTTTCTCTCAAAAACGACAGCAACACTGCATATTACCTCATGCAAAATGAGCAGCTGAGAACAACCCAACTGCTTCACAAATTATTCGCCGGCAATCCCCGTAACCTAGGGACGGGGACTGGGGGTTTGGGGACGGGGCCGATTCGTATTTTCTATCTGTGATGCCGCTTTAGCTCACGCTTTAGCTCAAAAAATACGAATCGACCCCGTCCCCAAACTGCAGGCTACATGACGCCGCCGACCATGGAGCACCAGGGACCCTGGGAGTCCTGCGTGAGAATCACGGGGCCATCGTTGGTGATGGCAATCGTGTTCTCGTAATGGGCGCTCGCCAGACCATCGTCGGTGGAAACAAGCCAGCCGTCTGCGCCGGTGTGCACCCGGTTGGTGCCCAACGTGATCATGGGCTCGATGGCAATGACCATGCCGGCCTGCAGCTTGACACCACGACCCTTCTTGCCGTAGTTCGGCACATTGGGATCCTCGTGCATCACACGACCCACACCGTGACCAACGTAATCGCGCAGTACGCCATAACCGTGGCTCTCGGCCAGGCTCTGGATGGCAAAGCCGATATCGCCCAGATGATTGCCGGGAACGGCCTGCTCGATACCTGCGATCAGGCAGTCACGCGTGACCTCGCAGAGACCCTGCACCTCAGGCGCGGGATTGCCGACGTAAAACGTCCAGGCGTTATCCCCCACCCAGCCATCGACGATAGCGCCGGTGTCGATGGAGATGATGTCGCCATCGCGCAGGATCACATCGGGATTCGGGATACCGTGCACCACCGCATCGTTCAATGAGGCGCACACGCTACCGGGAAACCCGCAGTAGCCCTTGAACGCCGGCGTGCCGCCATGCATACGGATGATTTGCTCAGCGAGCTGATCGAGCTCGAAGGTGGACACGCCGGGGCGAATCATGGCACCAACGTGCCGGAGCGCCATCTTAGACATCGCTCCGGCCTTCTTCATCTGCTCGATCTCTGTTGCAGACTTGATCTTGATCATAGACCGAGCGCATCCTTCACGTCGGCAAAGACCGCATCGACGCTGCGGTTGCCGTCAACGACCTTCAAGATGCCCTGGCCGCGATAGTACTCCACCAGCGGGCTGGTGTTCTTCTCGTACACGTCCAGGCGGTTGGCGATCGTCTCGGGCTTGTCGTCGTCGCGCTGATACATCTCGCCAGAGCACTTGGGGCACACCTCGGTATCGGGACCGGCGGTGTAGCCGCAGTCACGGCAGGTGCGGCGGGAGGACAAGCGGCCGATGATGACCTCAGACGGAACATCAACGAGCAGCGCCCCGTCGAGCTCACGACCCATGGCCGACAGCTCGGTATCGAGCGTCACGGCCTGCATCGTGTTGCGCGGAAAACCATCGAGGATGAAGCCCTTCTGCGCGTCGTCGGCAGCCAAGCGCTCCTTCACCAGGTCGATGACCAGCTGATCGGGCACGAGCTCACCGGCATCCATGTACTTCTTGGCGGCCACGCCAAGCTCAGACTGAGCCTTCACCGCAGCACGGAGCAAATCGCCCGTGGAGATATGGGCCACGCCGTACTCGGAAACGAGGCGCTGAGCCTGCGTGCCCTTACCGGCACCGGGAGCGCCGAGCAATACGATGTTCATCGTATATCCCCTCTCGCCTACTTGAAGAAGCCGTCGTAGTCGTACATCTTGAGCTGGCTCTCCACCTTATCGATGGTGTCGAGCACCACGCCGACCATGATGAGCACCGAAGTGCCGCCGAAGGCCTGGATCAGCGGGTTGCCAGTGAAAGAGAACACAATGGACGGCACGATGGCGATGAGCGCCAAAAAGATGGCCGACGGCAGCGTGATCTTGTTCAGGGCGTTCTTGATGTAGTTGGCCGTGGTCTTACCAGGACGCACACCCGGGATGAAGCCACCCTGCTTCTTGAGGTTGTCGGCCGTCTCGTCCGGATTGAACACCATAGAGGTATAGAAATACGCGAAGAAAACGATGAGCACGACGTTCAGGATCCAGTTGATCCAACCAGCGGACAGCGCGTTGGCAAAGCCCTGCATCCAACCGACATTCGGGAAGAACACGGCGAGCTGCGCCGGGAAGTACAGCAGCGCGCTGGCGAAGATGATCGGAATGACACCGGCGGTGTTGACCTTGATGGGCAAATAGGTTGCCTGGCCGCCCATGATGCGGCGACCAACCACGCGCTTGGCGTACTGCACTGGAATGCGACGCTGGCCGCGCTCCAGGTACACGATGAACGGAATGACGCACAGGATCACCACGAAGATGACAACCGTGGAGATGATGGCGAGGTTACCGCCCTCGATCGACTGGAAGATGGCCTGCGGCAGCCCCGCCATGATGTTAGCGAAGATGATCAGGCTCATGCCGTTGCCGATGCCACGCTGGGTGATGAGCTCGCCGATCCACATGATGAGCATGGCGCCTGCGGTGAGCGTGCCCACGATCATGATGTCGAAGATGATCTCGGGCGCGCCGGCACCAGCAAAGTCAATGCCGAAGCTCTTGAAGAGGAAGAGGTAGCCCACGGCGTTGAGCAGCGCGAGCGCGAGCGTGAGGTAACGCGAGTACTGCGTGATCTTGGTCTGGCCGACCTCGCCCTCACGCGCCAGCTCGTGCAGGCTCGGCACGACGGCCTGGAGCATCTGCATCACGATGGAGCTGGTGATATAGGGCATGATGCCCAGGGAGAAGACGGACACGTAGGAAAGCGCACCGCCCGAGAAAAGATTCAACAGGGCCATCGCGCCGCTGGCGAACGTGTCACCGGCGGATGTAAAAAGGGCCGACATCCCCTGGAAGGGGATGCCGGGCACCGGAACGTGCGCACCGATACGGTACACGACGAGCATCGCGATGGTAAAAAGAATCTTTCCGCGGAGTTCTTTGATGCGGAAGGTGTTCTTTAGACCAGTTAGCAAGGGAGCTCGACCTTTCCGCCAGCGGCCTCGATCTTGGCCTTCGCGGAAGCGGAGACCTTGTCGACCTTGACCGTGAGCTTCTTGGTGATCTCACCGTCACCGAGCACCTTGACCGGCTCGAACTCGGACTTGGTGATGCCGGCGGCTTTGAGGGAGGCACCGTCGACAACGGCGCCGTCCTCGAACTTCACCTCGAGGGTGGAGACGTTCACCGCGGTGTACTCGATGCGACGGGGGTTCTTGAAGCCCGGGAGCTTGGGGAGGCGCATCGCGAGCGGGGTCTGGCCGCCCTCGAAGCCGGCGCCCTTGGTGCCGCCGGAGCGGGAGCCCTGACCGTTGAGGCCACGGCCGGCGTAGGTGCCGCCCTTGCCGGAGTTGCCGCGACCGACGCGCTTACGGCTGTGGGTGGAACCCGCGGCCGGAGTCAGATCATGAAGCTGCATTGTTACTCCTCTACAATCTCAACGAGGTGCTTGACCTTGAAGATCATGCCACGCACGCCCTCATTGTCGGTGATCTCGCGCGTATCGTTGATGCGGTGCAGGCCAAGGGCGCGCACCGTGCGGCGCTGGTCCTCCTTGCAGCCGTTGATGCTGCGGACCTGCTTGATCTTGATGGTAGCCATGCCTAGTTCTCCTTCTTGCCGACGAACAGCTCAGAGACGGTCAGACCGCGAAGCTCGGCGATGTCCTCGGGGCTGGAGAGCTCCTTCAAGCCCTCGGCAGCGGCCTTGATGATGTTCAGGCCGTTGTCCGAACCCAGGGACTTGGAGAGGATGTTCTTGATGCCGGCCAGCTCGAAGAGCGGACGCACGGCACCGCCGGCGATAACGCCGGTACCCTCGACAGCCGGGCGCATGATGATGCGGGCGGCGCCGAACTCACCGATGACGTCATGCGGGATGCTGCCGTCCTCGGTCACGGGCACGTGGAACATGTGCTTCTTGGCGTCGATGGACGCCTTGGAGATGGCCAGCGGCACCTCGGCCGACTTGCCCATGCCCAGACCCACGTTGCCCTTGCCGTCGCCCACGACCACGAGGGCCACGAGGCTCATGCGGCGGCCGCCCTTGACGGTCTTGGCCACACGGTTGATGAAAACGACGCGCTCCTCGAACTCGGAGGCCTCGCGCTGCTGCTTCT
>CAUWJG010000026.1:0-26205 GCA_963559095.1 uncultured Collinsella sp.
TGGCCATGGCTCGCGTTGCCCATCGCGAGGGCTACCCCGAGATCGGCCTGTACTGGGAGAAGGCCGCTTACGAGGAGGCCGAGCACGCTTCCAAGTTCGCCGAGCTCCTGGGCGAGGTCGTGACCACCTCCACCAAGAAGAACCTCGAGATGCGCGTTGAGGCCGAGAACGGCGCCACCGCCGGCAAGTTCGATCTGGCCAAGCGCGCCAAGGCCGCCGGCCTGGACGCCATCCACGACACCGTGCACGAGATGGCTCGCGACGAGGCCCGTCACGGCAAGGCCTTCGCTGGCCTGCTGGAGCGCTACTTCGGCTAAGTCTTCGTTAGACTTCATGGTCCTCACAAGCCGGCCCTGGGAACTACCCAGGGCCGGCTTTTTGCGTAACGGGACAGAAGCACGCTTGCTTTCAGTTCGCCTGAGGATATAGGGCGCGCTTTTGTCCTACAGCCTGCGCTTGAATGGACGACAGAGGGCGGGGTACACGTATTGGCTTTCAATTCCATGTGGATGGGTTGTCGCCATACGCGCGGAGTGATCAGGCGGCCCAAACGTTCAGATATGGCGCCGCCCGTTCGAGCTCAGCCGACGATGATTGTCATCCCGTTTCTGGCACTTGTCTCGCCTGCCTGCTGATCAACGGAGGATGAGTGTGCGTATATGGACCGCTTGCCGAGGGACTTAGATCGTGAACTCGGCAAATGGGGCATCGGCGTGCATAGTCGATCCGTTGCCCGATTCCGCCGCGTCCGCATCACCGCGCTCACGTTCGATGAGTGCCCGGATATCCATGGTCGGGTTTTGACACGCGATATCCAACAGCTCGATAAAGTCGCGAATGACCTCGCGCGGTGTAAGGTGGCTTGAGGCGCCCACACGTCCGAATTCCACCTGCAGGAACAGCACGAGGTCGTCTTCGGTAATCGTGGGCGTGTAGTCAAAGTAGCCCGCATGGATGGACGCGAGTTTTTCAATGAGCACGAGCAGTTCTTCATAGGTGAGCGGCTGCAGGTGAATGATAGGTGCCAGCATGTCCCGGACGTTTTCCTGGGCAAAGCGTCCCTGTGTAAGGCGACTGCGCAGCGCCTCATAGGAAAAGACGCCGCGACGCCGGTCTTCGATGCTGGTGGGCGTGCCGCCCATGATAATGCCGAGGTGATGCGCCTTGCCCTGCAAGGTGTCGTTATACATCGTGAGGATTTTCTCGTAGTTGTACTGTCGCGTAATTGCATTTGGAATCTTGTACAAGTTCACAAGCTCATCAATCAGTACGAGCATGCCGCGATAGCCCGCGCCAACCAAGAAGCGGGCGAGCAGCTTCAGGTAGTCATACCAGGTGTCATCATCGATGATTTCGCTGCATGCGAGTTCACGGCGCGCTTCGGTCTTGGTGCGGTATTCACCGCGAAGCCATTTGATGACGAGTTCCATGGTTGCCGCGTCGCCCGCACGGGAAGCGGCATGGTATCGCTCAACCATGTGCGTAAAGTCGAAGCCGTGAACCATGTCGCGGAGCGGTTCGAGTTGAGTGGCCGCTTCGGGCGTGTCGAGGTCGGGCAGGCTGGCGGCCCAACGGTCGAGAATCAGCCGCAGCGCGCCTCCTTCGGGTCGTGTCTTGGTGGAGAGGTTGCGAATGAGTTCACGATAGGTGGCCAGCCCCTGCCCCTGACCTCCCTGCAAGCGGCGTTCAGGGGAAAGATCAGCGTCGGCTACGACGAAGTTCTCGCCCATAGCATGCGTGCGGATGGTTTGCAGCAGAAAGCTCTTTCCAGCGCCGTAACGGCCCACTAGGAAACGGAAGCTCGCGCCGCCATCGCCAATGAGCTGCAAGTCATGCAAAAGGGCGTTGATTTCAATTTCACGTCCAACCGTGATGTAAGGCAAGCCGATGCGTGGCACTACACCGCCTTTGAGCGAGTTGATGAGTACCGCCGCCACGCGCTTGGGAACGCGTGGCACAGCTCCGATTGCGGCGTGTGGGGTTGTCGTATTAGATGGCGCCATGAGCGAGCATCCCTTCTACATCGTCGCGGTAATCTTCAATCAACGCTGGACCGTTTTCACCATACTCGATTGCCGTGTCACCCAACTGTTCAAAGCACGTTTCATTGAGCGCATCGACGAGCATGTCCTCAGAGCCTTCGTATCTCTCGGCGGCGACGCGCATGGCATCGCGGTCGCCCGCAAGCAGCGCTTGCAGCCATGCGCGAACGGTACCAGGAGCCTTGGTAGGGACACCTTCTGTGGGTATGCCCGGTTGTGGAGTATCATCCGAGCCGTTGATCGTCTCAGCTTGGGTCGGCTCTGGTTGAGGTGCACCGCCCCGTTTCCATTCTCCCCCGCCCGTCTGCATATCGCATTTCGTCATAGATTTGCAGGCATCATCGGGTGCCAGGAGCGACGCAGTGGTTCCGTTACCACCATTGAGCGTTGGAGGCGGCGTCGTGATCTTGCGGTTGCCGTCGGCCATCGAAGACGGTGTTGCGGCTTTATGTGCACTCGATACGCTGGCTAGGGTTTGTTCCGCAGCCTCATTAAGAGCGTGGTCAAGGAGCTCCCCGGCTCCTTCGCGCTCCTCATCGATGAGGAGCGCCTCGCGAGTCGTCATGGCGCTCAATCGAATGCCGGCCAGCTGCGTACGGTCGATGTGGATCACGCGTGCCGCATGCGCTTCCTTCCATGCGATCCAGGCCGCCACTTCGCGGTCGACGATTTCTTGCACATAGCGCGGCGTCTTGCCGTTGTCTTTGAGAGGATAGGGGAGCTTCAGGGCCTCACGTAGTGAGCGATCTGCAGCGCGCATCGCATGCCCAAGCTTTGCGCTGCGCGATGTGTGGTCGGAAAAGCGCGTGACGCTCCAGCGCCCCCTACTGCAGCTATAGCGATGTATGGGATTGAGTGCGTAGGTGGTATCGGAATGTGGGCTGGCCTCAAAGAACACAGCGGATCCGAACATGCTGTAGGGCAAGGTGACTTCGTTACCGAACAGGCTCTCTATAGCGCCATGTTTGCCCTGACGAGCATAATGGCGCCTCAGGCGCGCCCAGACGCTGCAGCAAATATGACACAGCGCCTGACGTTGGGTGCGCATGAGGCGGCTGCCGCTCATGCGATAACTTGAAACCTCGTCAAGTGCATTGAAGAGCCGTTCTTCAAATTCGGTATCGCCAGGCAACGGAAGGGCCGATTTCGCCCCGCGGGGCATGGGGAGTGCCTCAAGCTCGCTTTCCAATTCCCGAAGCGCCACAATGGCGTTATCGTGGGCCGTATCGGTATACGGTTCAAGCAACTTTGCATCGAGACCATGGTAAATAACATAATCCTGCAGCCAGGTGCGCGCGTAGCGATCAAGCTCAGGCGCATAGACGCGATATGTTTGCCAAAATGAGACAAAGCTATGAAAGCCATCGAGCGGATTTGGTACTCCGATGCCATTGAGGAGCTCATAGAGGTAAACAAAGGCAAATGAAAGCGGGGCCTGCTCGATCTGGCCCCGGCGTATGGCAGTGCGCCAGGTGAAATAACCGCGCAACTGATGATCGCTCATCGCATTGTATGTGGGGAAGTAGGAGCGGAAGTCGCCGTGGTAGGGACAATCGTCCTCAAAGTCGGCCATAAAGGCGCCTTGACGATAAAACAGCTCGGCTTCCGTCAGCCAGCGACCGGGATGTCCGTCCGCCCCCGATTCCCAACGTGAAATGGCGCGCATTTCTCGGTATCGATCAGGCAAGAAGGTTGCCATTTGTCGTGCCGTTTTGAGGATGGGTTCGTCCGCATAGACTGTACTGGAAAAATGGGAGCTGGCTCGGAAGCGTTCATCGGCCATAATGCGATCGATGACTTCTCGCGCCGTCAATTTCGATGTACTCTGTACGGTCACTGCAGCCTCCTCCCATCATGTTCGGTGATGCGTCCATCTCTGTATACCTATGGTATCATAAATACAAACACACGTTCGGAAAAATGTGGGAGGATTCGTAAGACGGCGGCGCGATGCGATTGTGCAGCACCTTGTGCAGAGGGTTTGCGTGGTGTATCTAAAAGGTGAACACGCACCGAAAGCCCTCGGCGGCCTGTTGCTCATCCGGGCCGTCGATGTGCACCGCGAGTGTATCGCCTTTGCGGGCGTTCAGGCCCATGAGACCCATGAGGTCGTGGGCGTCCGCAGCACGGTCATTGCAGGTGAGGTGCGCCACGCTTTTCCATTTGCGTGCCTCGGCGGCAATGAGCGCCACGGGGCGCGCGTGTAGCCCAGCGGCACCTTCAATCGTGTAGGTAAAGCTCACCATGACGTACTCCTCAATGTGCGAAAAGATCGTGCAGCAAGTGTCTTGGGCGTTGACCGCCAATCGAACGGCCTGTGCACCCGGATTGCTGGTTCGTTCAGCATGAAAAACGGGACAGTCGATAATCCGGCAGTCCCGTAATCATACCGCGAAATGTCATTGCCCTCATGCACCGGCTGCCTATTCGTCCGGTTGCGTGGTGTGTCTATGTGCCTAGCAAAAGCTGCACGTAAAGTGGTTGCGAGCGTTGCGCGTTACTTGCGCGTGATAGACACTACGGCCGTGCCCGCCTCGACGGGAGAGTCGGCCGCAACGGCCATTTCAACTTCGGCGAACTCGGCGGTGTTCGAAACGGCGAGCACCACACAGTCCTTATAGCCGGCCTCGGCGATTACCGTGCGGTCCATTTTGAGCATCGGCTGGCCGGCGCAAACGGCATCTCCTTGCTTCACGTACGGCGTGAAGCCCTTGCCCTGAAGGTTCACGGTGTCAACGCCCACATGCACGAGCACTTCCACGCCCGCATCGGACATGATGCCCACGGCGTGACCCATCGTCACGGTCACCATGCCGGATACCGGTGCGTACACGATGTCCTCATTTGGCCAGATGGCACAGCCGCGACCGAGCACCTCGCCGGAAAACACCGGATCGGGAACGCTGGTCATTGCGATTGCCGTGCCAGAAACCGGGGCGCACAGCACATCGCTGCCGCTGGCGGCCGTAATGGCCGCTGGTGTGGCAGGTGTGGACGCATCGTTTTTCTTGAGGAAATCAAACAGGCCCATGGAATCTCCTTGCTCCTACTCGTGCGAACTCAGGTCTGATGCACGTCTTCAGGGCGATATTATAAACGCTGCGTGCCGCAACATGGGTTGCCAGATACAGGAAGGTCGGCAGCGTTTGTGGTCGCGGCGGTGACGTCTTTGGTGTCAGGTCCTGTGCCAGCGGCTGTGGGGGCTTAGGGAAACATGATGCTCGCTCGCCACGCACATCTCTTTCGTGCGGGCCTCACAGCGTGGTGCAACGGAACAAGGGCGCTCGCTTGGATGCCGGTGTCATTGCCGTTGCTCCGATGGGGCCATCTGTGTACATAGAATAGTCTTAAATTGTATATTACAGTTTATATTATTTAGAATTCTTTCAGCTAGTTGCAAGAAAAAAGAATGAAGTCATACGTGCGATTGAGGGCGATAGTGGCCCGATGCAAGGTCTGCGCTGAAGGTTTTCCCGGGCGCTTGCCTAAATCTTGCCCTTATCCAACCGTTTACAGCCGCTATTCGTCCGTTCACGGATTACTTCTCAACAATGAAAAATATGCATAATAAATCTGAAGATATTCAGCTATATATGTGTACTAAGAAACAGAAACACCATGGTCATTCTGATTCGAGCGTGTGATATGCAGGCGGGGATGCTTGTGTCGCGGGTTCGTTTCTTCCCCTGAAGCCGTGGCACTTCTTTCCCGAATCTTGCCACATGAAAAAAGAAGCCCGGATTTTTTCGGCTGCATTTCACGCGCGAAGCTACGGTGTAAGGGGTAGACGACGCGGATGGAGGTCATGATGACGCGCGTGGAACAAGGGCAGGACCAGGTGCGAGATGACGATGTCTCGGTGATTGGGGTATGCGAGACGGACGGGCTCGCGGCTTCTGGTTTCATGGTGACAAGGAAGCACTTGCTGCACGAATTGGCGCGGCACAGCCGGGAAGCTGGCGTGAGTATCGTGTGTGCCCCACATGGTATGGGCAAGACCGCACTTCTCCTGCAGTATGCCGATATGGTCAAGCACGATCCATCACGAGGTTGGGTGCGAGAAGTTGATGCGGAGATGCTGGAAGTGCTGGACGTGCTGAAGTGTCTCGATGACCTTGTCGATGAATTGCCGAAGCAGATGTCTCCACTTATCGTGATTGATAATATGCCGGTTTTGCGGGAAAGTGCGCTTGAGGCCGTGCCGCGTCGTCTACGTGTGCTGCGCGAGCGTGGTGCAGAGGTCGTGGTGTCATGTCGGCCGGGAAACGAGGCATTTGTGCGCGCGATGGGCGATGCGTACAAGCTCGGTGCGCAAGCATTGCGGGTGCGTCCGCAGGAATACCCAGAATGGGCGAAGACGCTTGCAATAGATAAGACATTGGATGTCTATGGACTGACACAGGGTGTGCCTTGCTTGGTGTCATTGCTTCAGATGGTTACAAAGACAGAGAATGACGACATTCTCAACCGCGGTGTGGCAAAGATGTATCGCAGTGCGCTCGGACACATGCGGGCAACGAAAAGCCCGTTGCTGCGATGGGCATATGTGTTCTTACTTGTGGGGCACGGATCGGTGGGGGATTTTGAGCGATGTGGCATGAGGATGCGGACGGAGACGACCGAGCGATTCGTGCGCGAGTATCCTTTCTTCGGTGTGGATATGCAGCAAAGAACCTTTGCGTGCATGGGCGGAGGAAGCCCGCTTATGGGGTTACAGGTTGAGATCGCGAAGACATCACCGGTGCTTGCGATGAAAGCGGTGCGAGCGCTCGTGGGAGCGGGGGAAGTTGACCGCGCGGTTGCATTGGCGAGGATTGTTCTGGACGGGCCAGCACAGGTGGAGGTCATTGGGCTGTACCCCGCTGCGTTCGCTCTGAGCGGCAACGGTTTATTTGTCCACGAGGTCGTGGCGGGCATGCAGACCGAGCAGGTGACGGCAGTTCATGCCGGTGTGGTGTTGGCGGTCTATATGAGCGCGCTGACGATGGGGGAGTATCGTGTGGCTCGCAGCATGTGCGCGGAGCTGCGTCGTCGTGCACAGTACCTCGAGGAAGAGATTGACGCGCGTGAGTGGGGAGTTGCCTTGGCGCTCAGCCAGGCATGGGGAACGTGCGCGGGAATCGAACTCCCCAATTTGTCGGTTGAATATCTTAAGGGTGCAGGCAGGGTCGAAGCATGTCAAAAACTCCGACAGCATGCGTCGTTATACCGATCGCTGTTGAGTACGGTTGAGGGGCCAGCCCATGCGGGTTCTCCCGAGTGTTGGGATGCCTGCGAGGGGGAGCGTATCGATGTTGTTGCCGTGTTGTTGGCGTGCGATTGTGCGCTGAGGGATGCGTTGCATGGGGATATCGGCGATGTGGTGCGTTGCGACCAGCGATTGCAAGGACTTGCCGCATGTCTGGTGAAAAGAAAGCTGGTTCCTTTGGCTGCACGTGTGCGTATGGTTGCGGCAACGTGTCGAATCATGTCCGGAAAGGCGGTGATCGATGGGCGGGCGTTTGTTGATGCGGGCACCACGGCGGTCCGTGAGTCAGATTTTGGAACACAGTTATTCTGCCTGCTGGGTGAAGGTTGGCAAGCGATGGAGATGGGGCAGGCGGTGAATGCCCGCTTTCGTGCGCAGCAGGTGCTCAAGCTTGCAGATACGGGCTGGGGTTTTGTGCGAGCGTGGGCGCTGATGCTCGAGCGCACGGCATCGATTGTGAATACGTCGCGAGCTGTGTTGTGCGAAGAGGCGGAGACGATGGATTTGGCGCGTCAGGACTGCGGTGTTGCCGAGGCCTGGTGCACGGCGATGCACCTGTCAGCGGCGCGCTATGACGCGGAGCTGGCAGCATGGTTTTCCTTGCATAAAGATGCGATGCTCGGGGAGGAGTTTTGCCCGATGGCGCGTCAGGCGTTGTCGGCCATTGGCGAGCGGGCACAATCCATCCGGCATCTGTTGCCACGTCGGATCCAGGCGAGCTACGCTATGGAGTCGCTGCCCGATGGTGCTATCAATCTCTTTGAGTTCGTGGGGGCATCGAATTCAGAGGTAGGCCAGGTTTGCGTACGCCTGTTTGGCGGGTTTAAGGCCGAGCGCAATGGGCACGTGTTGACCGATGTGGCCTGGCGAAGGAAAAAGGCGAACGTGTTGGCGGCGCGCCTGGTTCTTGCGGCGGGGTCGTTCGTCAAGCGATCCGTGCTGTGCGAGGAGCTATGGCCGAACACGTCGTATAAACGCGCGCGGGACAACTTGTATGTGACGCTTTCGTCGCTGCGTCGCGCGTGTGGTCAGCGTGAAACGGGGCCGCAATATATCCTGACGCAGGGTGACGGCGTTGCCATCAATACGGATTACGTGTCATCGGACACCGCCCAATTCGATTTGCTGGCGCGTGATATTCTGCTTCGCGCGGGGAATGCGTCAGGGCGGCAGATCATCGAGATGTGTTTGAGGCTAGAAGAGATATACACAGGAGCGCTCTTCAAGCCGGAGGGAACGGAAGTGCGCTTTTTCAGCCGCATGCGCCGCGTGTATCAGAATAAGTTCGTCGATTGCATGATACGGGGCATTGAGATTGCCTTGGAGCTGGATGACCGGGCGTCGGCATCATGGCTGGTTGAAGCTGCGCTGCGAGAGGCGCCCTTGCGCGAGGATGTCATTCGAAGCGCGATGCGGATTTACGACATGAGCGGTCGCAGGCGTGAGGTTGTTGAGCTGTACAGTGGTCATTTGAGCCGATTGGAGCGGGAGCTCAAGACGATACCCGAAGAGGAGACGCGCATCGCATACGAATCGATTATCGCGAAGTCGAAAATGTCAGCGATGATCTAAGGAGGGATGAGCGAGAAGGCCGGGCGACCGATGATGGGAAAGCCCCGCACAACAGGCTAATCCGGTTCGGATGAACGCTGGCGCGCGGGGCTTTGTCTTGAGTGATCTTGTTTGGTTTCCCCGTGGGGCCAGGCCTTGCGGGGACGGGAAGGGGATAGTATTACGCGAGCTTGATGTGCTCGATGTCTTTGCGGCTGCTCTCGCGATACAGGGAGAAACGATGGCCGATGACCTGCACAACCTCGGCATTTGTTTGGGCCGCCAGCTCATGTGCGGCCTCGCGAGCCGAAAGGTCGCTGCCATCCTGTACGGCGCACTTGATGAGCTCATGTGCTTCCAATGCCTCATCGGCTTGCTTTGCCACAGCTTCGGTGACGTCTGACTTGCCGATGTGAATGACGGGGTTGAGATGATGCGCCAAGCTACGGAGCTGGCGGACTTGTTTGCCATCGAGTGCCATGGGCGTGCTCGCTTTCTGATGAATCGTACTGACTGAGGGTACACGATAGCGCACCGAGATGGTGAGGGCAAGACATCCTGCACTGTTTGTGCAGGTACATGCGGGAAGACGGTGCAAAGACGATGTGCTTTGCGCGACTGCGGCCGCAGGGTTGCGCTACGAGGTGCACTGGGGCGTATTGGGCGCGCGTGCAGGAGTTGGCAAGCAGACGCTACGCGGGCGCTTCACCAAAGCTCGTGAATCCACTTCGGGTGCATTCCGTTACGAGCGCGGTGTCCAGGAGATGAAGGCCCATCGCACGTTGCGGATGTGATCGAGTGCATAGCGTCCTTGCGGTTTGCCCTTTTGCCCTGGCTCGCCTGCGTGGTTGTTGGGAACCATGTGAGCCTTGAGGTAGGAGCGCAACTCATCGATACGGTGCTCTTCGCCGCCCTCGAGCATGCGGCTGAAGTCATCGACTGCTTCCTCGAGGGTGTCGAATGTGTCGCGACGGGGGGAATCGATATAGTGTATTTCGGGGGTGATGCCAAGTTGGGTGAGGATGTTGAAGGCATAGATGTAGTCGCGGCTCTGGGTGACTGAAACACCAATGGCCCGCATGATATGTTCGTCGTAACGGGGGCTTGAGCCGGTTACCAAGGTGATGCAGCAGCGTCGCCGTGCGATGCGGTCGAGCTTGAGCAGGGCGGACTTTAAGTCGCGCGTGGCGATGGAGCGGCTCGCGATGGCGATGTCAGCGGATTTCGGCTTGAGTCCGGTTGCGTCCCAATCGCTGTCCCAGGCAAGTTGGAGGGGAGAGATGAACTGTTCGAGGTGGTGATAGGCAATGCCCTCTTGTAAGGTTGCGAGCATGGCGGGAGAGAAGTCTGCCGCGATGACGGCATGGCCGTTTTGTGCGAACGGGATGGCGAGCGATCCGGCGCCACAGCCCATGTCAAAGATACTCTCGCCAGGTTGAGCATCGACCAGGGTGATGAAATCTTTGGCGTATGGATGTGTTTCGCGTGGCTTGAAGTGCTTGGCGCGGGCATCCCAGATATTTGGGTCGTCGGGTGCATGGCGGAACACCTGTGTGGATTGCCATTCGGCCGCCCAATCGGTTGTGAGCAAGGCGCCGCGCTGCATTGATGCCGGGTGAATGGAGGAAGTTGGTTGTTGTGCCATGAGACGCTCCTTGGACGTTGACGGGGATTCAATTATGGCGCATCGGCATGTTCCGGGGGCGCCCGCGCTAAAATGAGGAGCGTTGTATACAAGGGTGTCGCTGAGTTGGCAGCGTTTGTTCGATGGGAGCATCCATGTCTATTACGCCACAGGAGATTGCCGAGACAAGGGGTATGGTGTCGGAGCACAACCTCGATATTCGCACTATCACCATGGGCATCTCTCTTATGGGTTGTGCCGATGAGGACTTGGGCAGGATGTGCTCCAAGGTCTACGATCACGTGACTGCCACGGCTGAACACTTGGTGGAAACAGCCGAGGGGTTGGAGCGGGAGTATGGTATTCCGATCGTGAACAAGCGCGTCTCGGTGACGCCGGTGGCGCAGATCGCCTCTGCTTGTCCCGATATGGATTTGGTGCCACTGGCTCATGCGCTCGATCGCGCGGCGGAAACGCTCGGCATCGACTACCTGGGTGGGTACTCCGCTTTGGTGCACAAGGGCATCGGCGATGCGGATCGCCGCCTGATTGACAGCATTCCGCGTGCACTGGCGGAGACGAGCCGTGTGTGCTCGAGCTTGAACGTGGCGACCTTGCGCGCCGGTATCAACATGGATGCCGTCCTTATGGCTGCGGATACGATCATGAAGGCCGCTGAGCTCACGTCTGACCGAGAGTGCGTGGGTGCGAGCAAATTCGTGGTGTTTGCCAACATGGTTGAGGATTCCCCATTCATGGCCGGCGCGGTGCACGGTTCTGGTGAGGCGGACGCCGTGATCAACGTGGGAGTGTCCGGTCCTGGTGTGATGGCGGCCGCCCTCGACGAGCTGCCCCTTGATGCCGATATGATGACGGTTGCAGAGCGTATCAAGCAGACGGCGTTTAAGATCACGCGTGCCGGTGAGCTTATGAGCCGCGAGGCCGCTCGGCGCCTGGGCGTCGAAAAGGGTATCGTCGATCTTTCCTTGGCTCCTACTCCCGCCGTGGGCGACTCGGTTGCCCGCATTTTGGAGATCATCGGCGTTGGCCAGTGCGGTGGACCTGGCACCACGGCCGCACTCGCCTTGCTGAATGATTGCGTGAAGAAGGGCGGTGTGATGGCGAGCTCCAGTGTGGGTGGCCTTTCCGGTGCCTTCATCCCCGTGTCCGAGGATGCGGGCATGATTGCTGCGGCGGAATCCGGTGCGCTTTCGCTCGAGAAGCTCGAAGCCATGACGTGCGTCTGCTCCGTGGGTCTCGACATGATCGCCGTTCCGGGCAACACGAGCGTTGAGACGCTTGCGGGCATCATCGCGGATGAGATGGCGATTGGTGTGATTAACAATAAGACGACTGCCGTGCGCATCATCCCGGCGATTGGTAAGGGCGTGGGCGAAAGCGTTGACTACGGTGGCCTGTTTGGGCGAGCTCCGGTTATGCCGGTCAACTCGCACGCCGGCACGGTGTTCGCTCATCGCGGCGGTCGCTTCCCGGCGCCGTTGAACTCGCTGAAAAACTAAGGGCGAGACGCATGCGGAGCGCGCTCACGTGCCGGCCGTCTGGTTGGACGGGTTTCTTATTGCGGATCACGGGGCGCACGATGACCCGTGTGTCATGATTTGGTTTTACAGCGGCCGCCGTGGGCATCATCTGACACCAAAAGGGCGGTGCGGCGAGCCCCCTTCGCCATCAGGTGCGATGACGAAGGGGGCTGCTCATCGTGGGGGTATCGCCTGCGTCAGCGAGGCAGGAGCTCCATCGCCGCGGCGTGGGCGGCATGTTCGCAGGTATCATCAAGGGCGGAAAGCGGAAGCAGCACTTCTGCCTGGACATCCCCTGCTTTTGCGCGGCGCTCAAGGGCGTGCGTGATGAGCCAATCGGCAAGCTCGGGGTTTTTGGAGAGCGCGGGCCCATGTAGGTAGGTTCCCACAAGCCCCTTATGCAAAACGCCCTCGTAGCCATCGGTCCCATTGTTGCCGGTTTGCGGCACCACACTGCGACCAAGGGGCTGCTCGTTCGGTCCAAGTTGGGTGCGGCCGCCGTGATTCTCAAACCCAACGAAGGGCGTCGGTGTCAAATCGCAGGCAACGGCAACATTGCCGATGAGGCGACCTTGCCCGCGCACAGTTCGGATATCGATGACGCCAAGGCCCTCGACGCATTGCTCTGCCATGTAGTAAGAATGGCCGAGTAGCTGATAGCTGCCGCAGATGGCGAGCATCGTGCCTCCATCTTCAACATACGATGCGATCGCATCGCGTTGCTTGATGAGTTCGTGTGCCACAGCGAGCTGGTCGCGGTCGGCGCCGCCGCCCATAAGGACCACGTCCGCCTCCGACAAATCGACCGTCTGGCCCATGGTGACATCCACGACCTGAACGGGGATGCCGCGCCATGCGCAGCGGCGCTCCAGCACGATGGCGTTGCCGCCATCGCCATACAGGTTGAGGGCATCGGGGTACAGGTGCACGATGGTGAACGGTCGCGTAAGCAACGGTGCGCTCATGGAGCCTCCGGCGCCTTGGCTAGTGCCCATCGTCTTGGTATGTGACGGCTTTTCAGCCGCGTGTCCTACGGTGGGCGAGGACGGTTTGTTGCCATTGCGGGCGGATTCAACGCCATCGGTGCTGGAATCCGTGGTGACCGCGGCGTTATTTCGATTCAAGCTATCGCGTTGCAGCGTTTCAAGCTCTTTGACAAGCGGCGGAAATGCTGTGTAATTCGCCACCAGATAAAGGTCACCGAGCTCGCCAACCGCAAGGCGACTCAATGTGTCGGCGGCTCCTTCGACCAGCGCGGCATCGATGCCGGCATATTTGAGGCGCACCTGCATATCGTGCGCGCGGGTGCCGCCGGCAAAGGCGACCAGTCCCGGTGTGTCGGCGATGCGCTCAAAATCCACGTCCCAGATCCAGGAAACATCGTGGCCATCGGCGTCGTTGTCATTCAGGAAAAAAGCCGCCAGCCGTCCGCCGGCCGTTTTGATCTGCTGAATTTGTCGGTCGAAGCCCACAGGGTTTTTAGCGAGGTTCGATATGACATGGCGACCGGCGATTTCCCAACTCGCCATCCGCCCACCCGCAGGCACGTACGTATCGAGCGTGGGCTGGAACACATCTGCCGCTGCGCCCAGCTCCGTAGCGGCGAAAAGCGCCGCCGCGATGTTGTACACCATGTACAGGCCGTTGTAGCGCGTCTTGATGTGCATGGGAGCATGGTCGGATTGCGCCCTTGCCGCCGTGGGGATCGGCATGCGTGCGGCCGTGCCGGCCGTGCGCTGGGGGTTGGCCGCATGGCCCGCCACCTCATTGGCCGCTGCGGGCCGCGCATCGACAGCGCGAACAAGGTCGAAGTGGTAGCCGCCGCATCCGAGCTCGACATGCTCGATCAGGCGTTCAAGGGCGGGCCGCGCCCATCCACATGTTGGACAGTCGTAGGCGCCGAGCTGGCCATAGTGCACGTAATGGTAAGACAGGGGCGCGCCACATTGGGGACAGAAACGCGATTCCGAAATGCGGGTCGTCTCGGTGCCCGTGGCACCTTCGATGCCAAAGGGCAGCGTTGGGTTGGGAACGCGGCTGGCGATGGCGGCGCATAACGGATCGTCGGCGTTGAAGATGAGCGTGGTGGCGGGCGACGATGCAAGTGCCTGGGCGATGACGGCTTGCGTGTGGTCGATCTCGCCATAGCGATCAAGCTGATCGCGGAAGAGGTTGAGCAATACGAAATGCGAGGGCTTGAGCTTGGGCAGCACGCGAACGGTGTAGAGCTCGTCGCACTCAAACACGCCGACGCGCCGGGCTTCGGTGCTGTTGAGTTTACGGTTGTGTTCGAGCAGTGCGGCGGCGATGCCTGTCTCCATATTGTTGCCAGCGCGATTGCAAACCACTCGCGCACCGCTCGCCGCCATGATATCGGCGATGAGGTTGGCGGTGGTGGTTTTGCCGTTGGTTCCGGTGACGACCACGCTGGCGTCGAGCTTGTCGGTGTACGACGCGACGACATCGGGGTCGATTGCCAGCGCGATGCGTCCAGGTAGGACGCCGCCGTTGCGCTTGAGAACGCGGCGAAGGCCCCATCGGCTCATGCCGGCGGCGCTTACGGCTAGGCTCGATCGCAAACTCATGGGGCTCCAATCAACAGAGGTGGCAGACGCTCGGCTGCGGGGATGGTGGGGACGAAGGGGTGGGCGCAAGTCGGTGCGGGGACGGTGGGGACGAAGGGGTGGCCTGTGCCGATGCGGGGGGGGGCGGGGTGCTCGGCGGTGCCAGGCGAAGGGGTGGCGTAGGCGGTGGTGGCGAGGGGCGGGCGAGGAGATGGGCTGCACGGTGAGGGCGGCAAAGTGGCGTAGCGAGCCTTGGCCTTGAGTGGTTCGACTCCAATGGTCTCGAGCTTGCATCGCCGGCGCGCCTCGCCCGCCGCCCTCGGCGCTCTGGGTCGTTTCGCCTGGGGCACCGCCGTTAGGGCCTCATGCTCTGCCAACGCAGACGCGCACGATCCTCGATTGCCAAACGGGCGCGCGGTGAGTAAATGACGTGCGTACGGCACTGAGCGGCACACAGGTCGCACCCAGCGCACGCATCCGCATCGATGCGGTAGGCGGGCGGTGCGAAGTTGAGCGCGGGACAGCCGGTGACCTGCTTGCATCGATGGCATCCAATGCAGGCGAACGGGTCGACCTCGCAAGGACCGCCCAAGGGCTCAAGATCCAAGAGCCGCGTGCAAGGGGAGGAGAAGATCACCGCATGCACGCCGGGTGCCGCAAGCGCCGCGCAAACTGCCGAACGGGCGTTTTCGGCATCGAATGGGTCGACCGCAATGGCATCCTGGGCGCCCAGCGCGCGTGCGCGGTCTGCTAGCCCCTCAAGCGCCGGGCGCGTGGCGAAATCGGCGCTTGAGGCCAGGATGGCAAGTACCACCGAGATGCCCTCGCCGGCAAGGTCGGAAAGGGCGTCGGCCGTTTCGGGCTCCATGAGCAGTGCGTCTGGGATGAAATGGATGCATGCGACGCTTCCTGGCTCGCCGGCAGCCGTGCGTTGCGGCGTTTCGATGCGATAACGGTCGAGCAGCTCGCCCTCTCCGCCGGGGCAGGTCGTGGCGGCCGGATGCATCGGACCCACCTGCGCGCAGCCGGCATCTCCGCACAGAACGCGCCCACGCCCGCGCCCCAGTGCTGCGCGACAGGCGAGGTACGCTGCTCGGTGCGGGCAGCCCGCGCAGCAAATGCCCATCTCGGGTGCCTTCATGCTATCGCCTCCTTGCCGTGGCGCCAGCGGCGCCAGCGGTTGTGTCGCCAGCGGCGGCGCTGTGTGCCGTCGTGTCGGGTGCTGCGCCGTCCGCAGGCTCGCTCTCGGCACAAGCGCTCCGGCCTGCCTCATCACCAGCGGCAGGTTCTTGCGGCGCATCGGCGCTTTCTCGCGATAGCAGCTCGATTTCGAAGTTGAGCGCGCAGCCCGCCATGGGATGGTTGAAGTCGAAGATCGTCTGACCGTCGTCCTCGACGCGCACCACGCGCGCGAGCTGCTGATAGCCCTCTTCGTTCATCAAGTAGATCATCTCGCCGGGAATGAGCTCTTCGTAGCGGGGGATCTCGATGGTCGGCATGGTGTAGAGCAGCTCGGGCCGGCGCTCGCCATAGGCCTCGCGTGGCTCAAGGTGGACCTTCTTGGTTTCGCCGGGGTGCATTTGGAGCACGGCAGCTTCGAAGCCCGGCACCACTTCGCGCGCACCCTCGATGTAGGTGAGCGGTGTGCGGCCGCGCGTGGTGTCGAATACCTCGCCGGTGTCGAAGCTGCCGGTGTAGTGAACGGTCACGCGGTGTTTGAGTGCGAAGTCTGGCACGGAATCGCTTCCTTTTCGGTCGTCTCGGTCGAAGGGGCACATGGGGGTGTCTCGTAGCGTAGCATGACGCGGTGCTAGAAGCCCCGCCGTTCGGCGAAGCTGCGGGCGGCATCCTCCACGCCGTCCACTCCCATGGCCCATGTGGTGAAGTCGGGTGTATCCACAATGATGGCATCGGCCTCCCATACCGCTTGGTGGCTGAGCTCCCATGCTTCCCGCGCGGGTGGCCGACTGGGCAGGTACGGATCGTGGTAGGTGGGGTTGAGGAGGAAAAATGCCCCGCCTTCGCATCGCGCGGCGAATTCGCGCAGTGCGCGGGTTGCCGAACGCATACGGTCGAGTTTGTAGAGCAGCAGCGTGCGGCCAAGCAGGAACCAAGGGGTTCCCTCGATTTCGGGCCCCGCCTCGCGCGCCGCGTCGAAAAAGCCCTGCTCGTCCTCGAGGCGGGCAAGGCACAGCAATAGGGTTCCCACCGCGAGGCTGCGATAATCTGGCGTGCGGTGGACGGCGCGGGCATAGCGCGCCGCCGCCCGATAGCGCGCCGCCGCCATGCATTCAAAGGCAAGCGCCTCGAGCGTGTGCAGCCAGCCGACGAGCTCTGGCAGGTAGAGATCTCCGGAAACGTTGGCGTCCGCCGCGTCGGTGCGAGGTTCCGCCTCAGTGTCAACGGGCCCCATCCAGCAGGGCGTGCGCGAGCCATCGAATGCGGGCAGGGCCTGATCGAGAAAGGCGCGGGCATCGCGTTCGAGATCGAGCAGATGCGGCATGCGCTCATCAATGGGGGCGTCGGTAAGCAGGATGTCGAGCAGGCGCGCATCGTAGCAGCGTGCATCCGCATGATAGATGCGCTGGACATCGTGCTGCATGGCGTCAAACAGGCGCATGATGCTCGTTTCGAATTGCTCGTCGCCAAGCTCGTCCATGCGGATGAGCTCGCGGTGCAAGCGCGCGTGCAGGTTGGTGTAGCTCACCAGGGCCCGGGCGTGGTCGTCGGTCGCGTAGCGTTCGGGCTGGGTGGCGAGCTGTGCGTGCAGCATGGCGCGGGCGCCCTCGGTGAGGTCGGGGTGATCGCGCAGATAGGCGGCCTCAAGGTAGCGCGAAAGATAACTGCTTGGCTCCATGGCTAGGCGGCACCTCCTGCATTTGCGCGCCACGCGGCGGCTTGGGCCTCGAGTTCTCGGGCATCGATGCGGCTTTGGACAAGCTCGTGCTCGCCAACCCAAGTGGCAAAGCTCGCCATATCGGGCGCACCGACGCCTTCTTGCAGAAGCGGCGTCGATTCGGATAGGGCAATCACCAGCTCATCGTCGCTGCTGGGCGCAACGGACACCCGGTCCCACAGCCCATCGGGAAATTCTGCCTGGTAAAAGAGGGACTGCGGAGCGTGCGGGAAGGTGTCGATAATGGTTTGCAGCACAGTGCTTGCCCGCTGGTAGTCAAGCTCGCGATAGGCGATGGCCATGCGGGCGATGAGCGCCCAGGGGTCGCGCGCCCAAGGGGCGTTGGCGTGCGTGGACGCATCTGACGCCGCAGTTTGCTCGGCGTTTGCTCCTGTGCCGCGCATGAGGTCGACCACGCGGTAGGCACCGGCATGGCGGGCCAAAAACGCATCGAGCTCCTGCTCGGTCGCCTCGAGCTTTGCTAAGGCGAGTACCGCGGTATGGCGCGTTCCCGCAGGATCGAGCGGCGCGATGGCGAGGCTTTCGAGTGCGGTGTCGAGCGCCTTGCGATAGCGTCCGGCAATGAGTTCCTGCGAGGAGAGGGCGGCGAGCCACCGCAGATAGGGACGGCGGTCAAGCTCGCGGAAAAACTCGCGGGCGTACGCGTCGGCATCTGTGCGGCTTGTGGCTCCAGCGGCATCTGAGTTGCAGCTGGCTTCGACCTCATCACGATGTTGCAGTAGATATGCGATATAGTCGCTCGGCGTTTCGGCTCGCATGGCCGCCAGCATGCGCTGTGCGTCCCAATTGGCGGGGTTGAGCTCAACCGCCTCCGCGAGATAGTGCTCGCCGCAATCGGCCTGCTCGATGGCTTCGCGTTCGGTCGTTGCAAAAGGGATGCGGTAATCGATGAGCTCGGCCGCTTTTGCCGTGAGGTGAAATGACCGGTCCCGATCGGTTTGAATGAGCTGCGCCGGATCGTCTCGAAATGCCTCGATGTAGCGTTCGAACACCAGCGGATGCTCGAATGGTAGCACACGGTCGCGCTGGGCGGCCGCGATGGTGAGGCGCATGCAATCTTCCTCGATGGGGTCAAAGGCCATGTCGACCCTCCTTTCCGGCATGGTGCTTCGCGAGCAGCATGGGTGCGCGTTTGCGTTGCTGCCTGATAGGTAAGTGTACCGCTTTTGGAGGACTGCACCTGAGTTTATCGGAGGGTGGAGGCGTCCTTTTCATCTGCAACGACTTCAACGACAACGCCGTGGGGCAGGCATACGATTTGCTCTCCCGCCTCATCGATCGGGTCGTGTTCGACGCATACCTGGTTGGAGCAATTTGCCTCTTCAACACAGGCATGCCCATGTTCGATGCGGACGATGTTGGTGGCCTCATCGGCATCGGGGCCATGGCCGGTCCCTGCGGTCTCAATGGTGTAGCTGACCGTTGAGGAGAGCGGATCGGCGCGGTAGAAACCATCTTTTGACTGAGCAACAACCATGAGATGTTCACGTGCAGGGTCGTTGGCTGCTTGAGTGGGCCGCAGGGCAAGCCACGCCCCGCCGCACGCGAGCGTGAGCGCGATCAAGCCGAGCGCAACGCGATCTCCCGCGCGAAGATTCAAATGCATGTGCGCTCCTCTGAGTGGCTGTCGAATGGTTTACGTTGAGTCTAGATAACGATGATTATATAGTAGCATTCCGTCCAATATGCATAGGTGATAAATAGGTAAATGATGGGGCTGTCGAGTTGCATGCCGTGATGGTGCGTGCGGTGCGGACAATGGCGCCCCGCGCTACAGGGTGTTGACCTGGCAGCTGCGCATGGTTGTAAGCGCCGCTTCATGGGCGGCGGGGGTGACGCCGGCGCAGAGCCGGGCCTGCACGGAAATCGGGACTTCGGGAAGGTGCGCCTTGATGGTGAGGGCGTTGCTCACGACGCAGATGTCGGTACATAGGCCGCACAGCTCAATCGACCCGATTGCGTTCGTGCGGTGCTGCTCGGTGAGCCACTGGGCAAGTTCAAGCGATCCGAATGTGGGCTTTTCAAATACGAGCGCGCCTCGCTCGGCTCTCAGCGCCTCGAGCTCGTCTATGAGCTCCCAGCCGTGTGTGCCTTGTATGCAGTGGGGGATGGGTAGGTTGCGCCCCTCCTGCGTGGTCGCGTAGTTTGCCAGGTGCGTGTCCTTGGTGAAGACGATTGTGCCATCAAATGAGCGGGCATAATCCACCACGTCCTGCGCGATTGCTTGCGCCTCGGGTGTGCCGAGGGCGCCGTCGACAAAATCGTTCTGCATATCGATGACAACGAGGATGTTGGCCATGGTGGGCCTCCTTTGGATGAGTGCGTGGTGCTTACTGGTGCGGATGCGATGTGAGATGCCAGCCGTGGCAGTAGCGGCAGCGGTAGGCGTGCAGGCCGCTGCGGCCGTGATCGGCGCATGAGGCGATGGCGGCTTCTGCCTCCATGCGGCTGACATAGCGGTTTTTCGATTCGCATGCCCGGTGCCGCAGCGATGCCTCCCGTTCGGCGTGTAGCTGCTCGTCGCGCTCATGTTCGCGTGCGAATACGCCGCCCATCCCCGAGGGGTCAAAGCCCGCTTCGAAGGCCGCCCGCTGTTTGGCCCGTGCCGATCGTTTGTTGCTCGCCATGGCTTCCTCCTGCATTCGTGCCGTTATTGTACCCATGGCCCCGAATGCAAAACGGCCCTGCTGCCGGGTTTCGCGTCCCGACAAGGCGAGCCCCCAAACGGCGGTGCCGTTCAGGGGTTCGGATACGTTCCGTATGGTGGGCGATGAGGGATTCGCCGGGCGGCTGGGGCCGCCCTCGGTTCGCTTCGGCGCTGGCGCGCCTCGCGGGCTTCGCCGGGAAACGGCTCGCGCCGTTTCCTCGGCTCCGCACCCCAACGGGGTTCGAATCCCCACAGCACGGCCGAAAGCAAAACGGCCCCGTTTCCGGGACCGTTTCAAGCTAGGTGGTGGGCGATGAGGGATTCGAACCCCCAGCCTTGTGCGTGTAAAGCACCTGCGCTAACCGTTGCGCCAATCGCCCTTGAAATCGTAGTATAACGAAAAATCGCCCAGCGGGTTCGAGAAACTTTGCGCAGCGCTGTCGCATTCGGGCTGGCCGATGAGCCTTGGGGCGTGCCGCTACACCAGTCTTGCCACTGCGCGCACGATCGCGTCGGCAACGGCGCCGGTCTTGCTGGCGTCCTCAACCTGCAGCCCGATCTTGCCCTTGATGCCCAGTTCGGAAATTTCGGAAAACATGACGCGTGGCCCATCGGTGACAGGCGAGATGGCGGAGGCGGCGCGGCGGGCGAGTGCGGTGAGCTCATCGGCCAGGCCGTCCATGTCGGCTGCCCGCGCGCTGCCATCTTCGCGTAGGCGCGGGACGGCAAAGGGCACGCTCACGCGGCTCGCCGGCAGCAAATGCACCAGCGCCGTCTTGGAGATGATGGAATTGGGGATGATCACTGTCTGCCCCATGGCGTCGCGGATTGTGGTGTGGCGCCAGGTAACGTCTTGCACCACGCCCGCCTCCGCGCCGACCTCGATGTTGTCGCCGGGTTTGACGATACCCATGAACGTGACCTGCAGCCCGCCGATCAGGTTGGACAGCGTGTCCTGGAAGCCGAGTGAGACGGCGATACCGCCGACGCCAAGAGCTGCCACGAGCGCATTGGCGTTCACGCCGAAACAGGCGTCGAGGATGATACTCGCACCCGTTGCCCAAATGACCCCGCGCACGATGTTGACGATGATGCTTGAGCTGGGCAGCGGATTGCTGTCCCGTTCGAGAAAGTGCCACAGCGCGCGACTGGCGATGCGAGCAACGATGGCCGTGATGACCACCAGCGCGCATGCCCATAACATGCTCTGCACAAAAGGCTGTTTAAAAAACGTAACGATGCCATCCATGGCGTTGCCTCCAGCCGTGTCGGTTCGGGTTGCGCGCTTCGCTGCTCTTACCGTACCCGAACAACGCGAGGGCGAAACGGCTGCGCTCGCGTTCGTGCGAGAAGTCCGCAGGCGTGCTCAATATGCAATTTGGGGACGGGTGCGTTGTTTATGCATCCGCATGGGCGCCGACGCGCTCGGCGAGCAGCTCGGTGAATCGGAGGAAGAGCTCGTCTGAGGCCGCAATCTGCGCCTCGTTGAAGCGCACCATGGTCATGTTCTCGAGCATGCGCTCGTAGTCCTTATCCGGCCTGAGCCAGTTGCCCGCGTCCATGCAGTCGGCGATCTTCTCCAAAAACGCCATGCCCGCTTCGATGGCGCGCTCGCGCTGAGCGGGATCCGCATCGTCGGGAAGTTCGTCCATGAGCTTGCTCACGTGAAGATACTCATCGGTGAGTCCGCGTTCGGGTATGGCGCGAAAGATCCGCTCGATCTCGGCGAGTTCGCCGTCGGTGTAGAGGTGCGCGGCGATGCCCATGGCGATGCGGTCGTCCTCGGTGAGCGCGCTGAGCAAAAAGCCGAAGTCGTGGGCCTGCCGCTCAAAGGCGTCGACGGCGTCGAGCACGCGCATGGCGCGCTCGGGGTAGTCGGGGTCGGCGTGGCGGGTGCGAATGTGCCGGATGAGCTCGCGTTGATGCTGCAGTTGGGATATCTGCTCCTCAAGCTGGCGGTCCAGATCATCGAGAAGGCGATCGGCGCCCGTCTCCGTCCGTGTGCCGTGTCCGCTCCCCTCGCTTTTGCGCTCACTGTTTTCCTGGCGCTCGGCGTCGAGCTCATCGAGCATGGGGCCGATCTGCTCAAGGGAAAAGCCGAGGGACGCGAGTTGGCGGATACGCAGGAGGCGCAGCAAATGCGTTGCCTCGTAGGTTCGGTAGCCGTTCGCGGTGCGCTTGGGCTCGGGCAAAAGGCCGATTGCGTGGTAGTGGCGCAGCGTGCGCACGCTCACGCCGGCCATGTGGGCGAGTTCGCTGCTTTTCATGCGGGGCGCGCGCTCCTTTCTGCAGGGGATGATGGTGTGTGTCGGCGAGGCACGCGCTGGGTTGCTAGGGCACTGCTGCGAGGAATACGGCTGTTCGTGCAGCGACGCTCAGGATCACCGGTTTGCCGGCGCGTCCGGGCGATGCGATCTAGACGATGCCTTCACGTTGGGCTTGTACCCCAGCTGCGCTCTTGCGATCGCCGAGGTCGCGAAGGGCCGGCGCCGAGAGGGCGGCGACCGTCACGGCGACCCATAGGCCTGCGAGCACCAGTCCCGTCGCATCGATTTGGATGCTCGCGATGAGCGTCGAGCCCAAGAACGTGCCAATCGGCCCGATGATGAGGTACAGGGCGTTGAGCGTCCCCATCGCAGACCCGCGCCGTTCGTCCGAGATGCAGTCGAAGGCGAAGAACCCGAGGAGCGCGGACATGGGGCCGGCGAACAGGCCGAGCAAGATGGCGCTGGCGAGCAGAAGCGGCGTATCGGGGAGCGTCCCCATGCCGACCGCCCCTAGACACATGCCGATCAGGGAGACGGCGAGCCAGGCGCGGCGTGAAAGGCGATTCGAGAGGGCGGTGTATGCCAGCGTACCCACGAGCATGCCGATGCCCATGGCGGAGATGAACAGCCCGGTGAGTTGAGGAGTGCCTGCCTGCGTGAAGTACGCGGGGAGCACGATACCCTGCCAACTGGCCATGACCATGGAGACGCCGAAGGAGAGGAGCACCGAGGCGCGGAGCAGCTTGTTATGGGCGAAAAGCTCGGAGAGGCCGTCGGTGAGGACGGAGCGGGTAGTTTTGATGAGGGCCTGTAGGTTAGACGCCCCGGAAGCGCCCCGCATGGCGGCGTTGGTTTCGGGGGTGCCGTGTGCGGGGTTCCCGGTAAGGTCCGCGCCCTGACGGCCCGTTGCCTTGATGGCCCCGACGCCGCGGGGCAGGGTGGCGCTCACGGCCGCCGCGGCGCAGGAGCAGGCGGCGGTGACCCACAGGGCATCGACGTCGGGCATGATGCCGATGAGCAGCGCGGCAAGCGCGGGCCCGGCGATTGCCACGAGCGAGCCGATCGACTGGCTCGCGCCCACGAAGCGCTGGAGGTCGACGCCTTCGCGCTCGCGGACCTCGGGCAGCAGGGCATCGCGCGCCGTCATGCCGGGAACATCGCCAACGGCCCCCAGTAGGCCTAGGGCGACGAACCATCCAAAGGAAAGGCCAACGGTCGCGTCGATAACGGGCAGCAATGCCACGGCTAGCGCGGAGACAAGGTCGGAGGCCACGCACACGGCCTTGCGGTTCACGCGGTCGAGCAGTGCGCCGCCCAGGATGCCGCACATGAATTGGGGGACCGCGCAGATGAGCGCGAGCGATCCCGCCGCCAGAACGTCGCCGGTGCGAGCGAGCAGCACGAGCGGCAGGACCACGCCGGCGATCGAATTGCCGATCAGCGAGAGTGCGTCGGAGACGAGATAACGCAGTACGGCGCCTTTGAGCATGGGGTTCTCCTTGTTAAACGGGGCGGTACACTCCGCCGTTGCCAGTATTGAAAACTACGACGCAGCGTCGGGGTCAAGCGGGATTTCGCAACGCCGCCATCCCATCCGCACATGTCTCAGCTTGCTCTCAGGTTGCTCGGGTATCCTCAAAGGCAGAGATGGGGCCTCGGCGAGGTACATCCCAGATGGGATGCGCGGCCGGGGAGCGAGATTGAGAGGAGGTCCGCCGTGCGTCTGCTGTTAGTGGAGGACACGCCCCGCTTGGCCGATGCGGTCGCCGAGATCGTGCGCAAGCAGGGGCATGAGGTCGATATCGCGCGCAATGGCATCGATGGGCTTGATATGGCGGCTTCGGGCGCATATGACGTTGTGCTACTCGACATCATGCTACCGGGCAAAAGCGGGATGGACGTGCTGCGCGAACTGCGCGCCCAAGGCGAGACGGTGCCTGTGATCATGCTCACGGCGCGCCAGGGCGTGGGCGATTGCGTAGCGGGCCTCGACGCGGGTGCCGATGACTACCTGCCCAAGCCATTCCACGCCAGCGAGCTGCTCGCCCGTATCCGCGCGGTGTGCCGTCGGCCACAGGTGTATCGAGCGGACGGCGCGCGTACGGCCTTTGATCTCAGCCTGGATACAGGTGCGCACGTGGTGCGCTGCACGGCAAGCGAAGCGGCGGTGGGGCTCACGGCAAAAGAGTCCCTGTTGCTCGAAACACTTATGCGGCGCGCAGGGTCGCCGTTTCCCAAGAGCGACTTGATCGTGCGCTTGTGGGGGCCGAACACGCGGGCGGGAGAAAACCGCCTTGAGGTGCTCGTCCATGCACTGCGTGACAAGCTTGCTCACCTGGAGGCCCGGACGCGCATCGAGACGGTGCGCGGTGTGGGATATCGCCTTATCGCCGAGCCACATACGGCTCAGTGATCTTTCCGTCACCCCGTCCCGAGCGGTCCGCGGTGTCTCGGGGCGGGCGTGCACCCACTTCAATAGAACCGACTGTTGAGAGGAGAGGCCATGAGCACCTCGGTACATGTCAACAGCAAGACCAATCCCCATGACCTTGAGTCCTTGCGCATACGCCTCTGGAGACTGTCGTCTCTGCTCACCTGCGGCGTTCTCGTCGTTGCCTTGATTTCGACCTGGATCGCCAGCGCGGCGGTGACGGCGAACTCGAATCGAAGCATGCTGCTCAACGTGCTTGGGCAAGCGGTCACCCCTGACGATCTGATGTGGGCGCAGGAGCATGCGGATGCGCGCGTCGATTACGCACTTGACGAGCGACGTCGTGAGGATCCCGCACAGGACCCAGACTGGAATCGCCTCCTTTGGCCGTCCGGTACCGCCCCGGATAGCGCGGCTGCACCTGGACCCATCCCCGCCGACCCCATTCGCGTGGCGGTCTTTGAAGACGGGTCAGTCGCGTTTATCGATTCACAGCAGTACGCGATGCGCTATGAGGATACGGTTTCGCTGGTTGAGCGCGCCATCGACGCACGCGCCGGCGGTGGGGCGAAAATGCCCGAGCAAACGACCGAAGTGTTTGGGAATACCTGGCTGTGGACCACGCAGATCGCTGTGACAAATCCGGCTTACAACCCGGATGATCCGGAATCGTACGTCATAAACCTCTATGCGAATGGCGATTTGTCCGAGTATGAAGACGATGGGTTGGTTGCCGCCCGCATCTTTGCGTTTGTAGACATCACGCCCTCGATTTTGCAGCTCAAGTGGCTGGCTATTGTGCTTGGCGTTGCGGGCGTGGTCGGCTGCGCCGTGCTCATCGTCGTTTGCCGCAAGATCATCGACCGCGCGCTCGCGCCGGTGGCGGAGTCGCAGGCTCGCCAGCGCGAGTTCCTTATCAAGGCGTCACACGAGCTCAAGACGCCCATGGCCTCCCTTTCGTCCAACCTCGACGCCCTGGTGGCAAATGGGGGAGAGACGGTTGCGAGTCAGGACCGCTGGACAAAGAACATGCGCGAGGATATCGACGAACTTGCCGGTCGCACATGCGAGCTGCTCGAGTTGGTGACGTCTCCGGATACCCCTTCGGATGAGAAACCAGGGCAGTCGGAGTAGGGAGCGATTGGATGCTCTTCTTATGCTGAGTGCGGTTTTCCGCAACCTTGGACTCGGATTATCGGTGCTGGCGCATTCGGATTTTCGTATTCAATCACTTCGGATTTTCTATTATCAGCAATCCGGGTTTTCACTTTCTGAAGTTTTTTGCGATGGGGCGGGCGCCCGTTTGGCAGTATCGCCGCTACGGGTGCCCGCCTCTCATTTCGCTGGTACAATGGTGAGCTGTTGAATCGTTG
>CAUWJG010000027.1:0-22305 GCA_963559095.1 uncultured Collinsella sp.
GTTCAACGACCAGTGCACCGGCGCCAACCCGCGCTACCCGCTGATGAGCGAGATCCGCGAGCTCTACCTCGACGCCTACTACGGCCGCGAGCCCCAGGACTACGCGGTGCTCTAACGGATCATCCGTTTGTCGCCCGCAGCGCGCCTCTCGCCGATTCACGCGGTTCCGGCGCGCGCGGGCGCACTACGATGATGGTGCAAACCAAGCAGAAAGGACGGCAACACCATGATGCTTCCCGATTCCAAAACCCTTCTGGTCGAGCGCGGTAACAAGCAGGTCTTTGACCTGGGCGACAAGATCGCCAAGGTGTTCAACGCCACCAAGCCCGTCTCCGATGTGTTCAACGAGGCCCTGAACCTCGCTCGCATCAACGAATGCGGCATCCGCAGCCCGCGCGTGCTCGAGGTCTCCGAGGTCGAGGGTACCGGCTGGGCCGTGCTCACCGAGAAGGTTCCCGGTACCACCCTGGCCGACAAGATGGCCGCCGAGCCCTCCAAGTTCTACGAGTACCTCGAACAGTTCGTGGACCTGCAGATCGAGATCCACGCCAACCGTTCCCCGTTGCTCAACCGCCAGCGCGATAAGTATGCGCGCATGATCAACGAGCTGCCGCACATCAATGCCACCACCCGCTACAACCTCATGGAGCGCTTGGACGGCATGAAGAAGGAGTTCCAGATCTGTCACGGCGACTTCAACCCGAGCAACGTCATCGTGGGCGATGACGGCCAGCTGTACGTGTGCGACTGGGCGCATGCCACGCAGGGCGCCCCGGCGGCCGATGCGGCCATGACCTACCTGCTCTTCGCGCTTAATGACAAGAGCCAGGCCGACGCCTACCTTGAGCTGTACTGCAACCGCGCCGACGTGCCGATGCAGATCGTGCGTCAGTGGATGTCCATCGTCGCGGCCGCCGAGCTTTCGCGCAAGCGCGCCGACGTTGACGATACGTTCCTCATGAACTGGATCGACGTGGTGGACTACCAGGGGTAATGCTCCCTGCGGTCCTGGGGGTCGAAATCAATACCCAAGCAAACGGTCCTCGGAAAAAGCCGCCTTCGGGCGGCTTTTTCCCGCCGAATGCTTGCTTAGGTATGGCGGTCGGCCTTAGATCTGCGCATCTGCCCTGGGTGGGTAGGGCGAAATTTTAGACGAGGGTCGTAACTTCCCCCTTGGGAGCGCGACCCTTATTTGAAGAGCCAGGCGATGAGGGTGCCGGTGTGGCAGGTGATGGCGGCTTGAGGGGCACTGATGACGTTGGAGATGCCCAAATCATCTAAGAGCTGCGCTCGATGATGGTCGAGTTCCCAGCGCATGCCGGACTCGCTCACGACCGTATCGGCAGCCACCGGCACAAATGAGAAGGTCGCACCGACACGCTCCTCGATATCCCAGGTGCAACCGGCATGGAGAACACGGGCGGAAAAGCCGTTCTCCTCCAAAGCGGCACCGGTGGGAATGGCCGCAAGCTGGCCAAGCGCGGCCAACGCGTGATCGGGGCGACCGCCCGAAAGACCCGTGCACACCACACGTGCCTGCGGCCAACGCGCGGCGGCGGCGGAAAGCGCCAACGAGAGATCCGTGGCGTCCTTCGCGGGGTCATAGCGCTCAACGGCCCCCACGCACGCCCGGTGTGAAGCGACAGGTGCATCCGCCTGGGCCGCCTCGACCAAAAGAGCACCGCGCGCACCGACCGAATCAGCATCACCACAAAACAAATCGCAGGAGAGCCCGGCGTCCAAAAGCGCATCAAGCCCGTGATCGACGGCGATGACGGCATCGCTGCGGCATGCGAGCTCACGCAACAAACCCGCATGCGGCGCCTCGGGCGACCCGCCAACTACCAAGACTTGAGATGCAACTGCCATTTAACGCACCTCGCTCAGCGACAACTCGGCATAGCTCTCGATAAACAGCTCAGACAATGCCCGTGCGCGCCCAGCTCCGTCCGGGCGATGCGGATCGGCGATGCCGACAACGTGATAACCCGCGCGACGCGCTGTCGAAAGACCGAACAGTGCGTCCTCAAACACCCAGCAGTCCCGCCGAGAGACACCTGGGGCCACGAGCTCGCGCGCGCGATCGTACACGATGGGCTCGGCCTTGGAAGCGCCCACCATGCCCGTGGTCACCACGGCACCAAAATACGCGGCGATGCCGTTTTGCTCCAGGCAGGGCACCACCAGGTCGGCACTTGTGGAAGTCGCCACGGCCATTGGAATTCCCGCGGCAGCAGCCTGGCCCAAAAAGGCCCGTACGCCGCTGAGTGCCCGTACGCGTGTACGATACCGCTCGGCCATCTCCTGCCGGATACGCGCCTCAAACGCCTCGGCACTGCCGCGCAGGCCGAAATCCCGATGAATCTCGATGCACTCTTGCTCAACAGACAGATGCTCATATGCATCGAAGTCCGCAGCGACGGCAAAAACACCGAACTCCGCTGCCACATCGGGCCACACGGACAACCACGCATCCATGGAATCAACGAGCGTGCCATCGCAGTCGAAAATAAAAGCAGCGGCATCGGCGGACAACACGGGCATAGCGCCTCCTTGCGCATTCATGGCCAACAGACCTCTATCCTAGCAAACCGTCACCCATTCGCACCGCACAACGAACACCATGCACGCATCCTGTTCGAAATAGATGCCGCACACGCCGTGCACCTGCAACGAAAGAGCGGAATGCCGAACTTTCGCATTCGTCAAGTCAAAACACGCATGTTTCGGGGAGCGGCATTTTTCCCCGTCCGCCGTTATGTAGGTATCGTGAATGCCGCTACGTGATACAGTTAGGTCGTCACAGGTTCCACATACGCTCGCGCAGGTGGAACGAAGCTTAAATGTCTCACCCATCGCGCTGCATGCGCATCGCCGAGCCCGCGACGCCTATCTACAGGAAACGCGGCAAAACGCTGCGCAAACGATGGGGCTGATTCACTTGGCAACTCAAGCCACGAAGCGGCGCGGCGCCCGCGCCAACCAGACGGCGGTACCCGGGGCAGCACTCATGCTCACCGCCGACGACATCCATCTGCACGCCGCCGGCACGTGGCAGCGCGCATGGGAAAAGATGGGCGCTCACCCCGATATCCAAAACGGCACGCGTGGCTGGTTGTTCCGCCTCTGGGCGCCCGATGTGGCCAGCGTGCACGTCGTGGGTGACTTCAACGCATGGGATCCACATGCCACGCCGCTTGCCCGCACACTCACCGGCGACATCTGGGAGGGGTTCGTGCCCGGGCTTGAGGCGGGCGCGCTCTACAAGTATGTCATCGAGACCGCCACAGGCGAGCTGCTTTGGAAGGCCGATCCCTTCGCCTTCTATGCAGAATGCGCGCCTGGCACCGCCTCGCGCCTCTGGGACATCTCCGGCTATACCTGGCACGATGCCTCGTGGCTCAAGAAGCGCGCCGCGCGCGACATGTTCAAAAGCCCGCTCAATATCTACGAGGTGCACCTGGGGAGCTGGCGGCGCCACGGCACTGAGCCGCAGGGCGAGCCGCGCGCGGACGGCACCTATCCCGGCCCCGGCGACCCGTTCCCCGCGCAGCGTGGCACGTATTACACCTACACCGAGCTGGCCCGCGAGCTGGTGTCCTACGTCAAGCAGATGGGCTACACGCATATCGAGATCATGCCGCTGGCTGAGCATCCTTTCGACGGCTCCTGGGGCTACCAGGCAACCGGGTACTTCGCCGCCACGGCGCGCTACGGCACCCCGCAGGAGCTCATGGCGCTCGTGGACGCCTGCCACCGCGCCGGCATCGGCGTCATCCTCGACTGGGTGCCCGGTGGCTTTTGCGCCAACGCCGAGGGCCTCGCCACCTTCAACGGGCACATGCTCTATGAGCGCGAAATCCACCCCAACTGGGGCACCCATAAGTTCGATTTCGGCCGGCCTGAAGTCGTGAGCTTCCTGCTCTCCAACGTCATGTTCTGGGTCGAGCAGTTCCACCTGGACGGCATCCGCATGGACGGCGTCTCGAGCATGCTCTACCTGAACTTCGGTGTGGACAACCCGGCCGACAAGAAGTTCAACGTGCACGGCACCGAGGAGGACCTCGATGCCTCGGCCTTCATCCGCCAGGTGAACGAGGCCGTGGGCCGCTCCTTCCCCGACGTCATGATGATCGCCGAGGAATCCACCGCTTGGCCGCTCGTGACCTACCCTGCCGCCGACGGCGGGCTGGGTTTCCACTTCAAGTGGGACATGGGCTGGATGAACGACACCCTGCACTACATGCAAACCGACTTTCCCTGGCGAGCCGGCAACCACAACCTGCTCACGTTCTCCATCATGTACGCCTTCTCGGAGAACTTCGTGCTGCCGCTCTCCCACGACGAGGTGGTCAACGGCAAGTGCTCGCTGATCGGCCGCATGCCCGGGGACCCGTGGCGACAGTTCGCCGGCCTGCGCACCCTGGCGTTCTACCAGATGACGCACCCCGGCGCCAAGCTCACCTTCATGGGCGACGAGATAGCCCAGTTCATCGAATGGCGCTACTACGAGTCCATCGAGTGGTTCTTGGCCGAGCGCTACGACGCCCACGCGGCGCATCGGCGTTTCTGCCAGAGCCTCAATGAGCTCTACACCAAGCAGCGCGCCCTGTGGCAGCGCGGCTACACCGAAGACGGCTTCGAGTGGATCGACGCCGACAATGCCGGGCAGTCCATCATCAGCTTCGTGCGCCATGGCGATAAGCCCGCCGACGACCTGCTCGTCCTCATCAACTTCGACCCTGCCTCCTACGAGCGCTACCGTGTCGGCGTGCCGCGCGAGGGCGACTGGAAGCTTGTGTTCACCACCGATGAGGCGCCTTTCGGCGGTTCCGATTATCAGCGCGTCGAGATGGCATCCTCGCGGCCGGAACCCTGGAACGGGCGGGACAACTCGATCGAGATCGCCGTGCCGGGCCTTTCGGGCCTCGTCTATCGGCGCCAACGCACGAGTTCCTACAAGCCGCCGCGCCCGACGAAGTCCAGCGCCGCACCCGCACGAACGACCCGCGGACATGCGGCGGTAAAACCGCCCGCGCCTCCGGCCTAAATCGTCCCATTCAGGTACCAGACGCCGCAATCGCACCCAAGGCCGCCCGTGCGATGATGGCGCTACTCCCAAGCTGCGGCGGCCGCCCGAAAGGACACCATGGAACCGACCCACTACACCAAAGACCAGTTCAAGCTCGCCTACCGCCAGGCTGTCCGCGAGCTTTCCGGCAAGGAGTTCGAGGACACGAGCGACATCGATCGCTTCACCGCGCTCGCGCAGCTCGTCGCCGGACACGCGCGCAGCATCGCTGCGGGCACCGATGAGCGCAACAAGACGCAGGGCAAAAAGCGCGTCTACTATTTCTCCATCGAGTTCCTCATCGGACGCCTGCTCGACAACTACCTGCTGAACCTCGGCGTGCGCGACCTGGTGGCCGACGCGATCGCCGAGATGGGCGCCGACCTGGACGAGATCGAGCGCCAAGAACCCGATCCGGCCTTGGGCAACGGCGGCCTGGGCCGACTCGCCGCATGCTTTTTGGACTCCATGGCCCATGAGGACATCGCCGGTTACGGCAACGGCATGCGCTACCGCTATGGCCTGTTCAAACAGGACATCGTGGACGGCCGCCAAGTCGAAAAAGCCGACGAATGGCTCTCACGCGGGTACCCCTGGGAGGTCAAGCGCCCCGACAAGGCCGTGCGCATCCGCTTCGGCGGGCGCGTCGTCTCCCGCCAAGAGGGCGATCGAACCCTATTTGACCTCGAGGGTACCGAGGACGTCATGGCCGTCCCCTACGACATCCCGATCGTGGGCTACGGCGGCAAGACCGTGAACAAGCTGCGCTGCTGGAGCGCCGAGCCCATCGACGAGCATTTCGACCTGGACGCCTTCAACGCCGGCGACTACACCGGCGCCGACCGCGACCGCGCCAACGCCGAGGCGATCTCGGCCATCCTCTATCCCAACGACGCGGGCGAGCACGGGCGCCTACTGCGCCTCAAGCAGGAATACCTGTTCGTGGCCGCGGGCATCCACACGTTGCTCGACACCTTCCGTCGCGAACACGGAAGCGCCTGGAGCGAGCTGCCCCGCTACGTGGCCATCCACACCAATGACACCCATCCGGCCATGTGCGGCCCCGAGCTCATGCGCGTCCTTATGGACGAGGAGGGGCTGCCGTGGGACGAGGCCTGGGATATCGTGACCCGAACCGTGTCCTACACCAACCACACCATCTTGCCCGAGGCGCTTGAGAAGTGGCCGATCTCGACCTTCTCGACGCTGCTGCCGCGCATTTACCAGATCATCGACGAGATCAACCGCCGCTGGCGCGAGGGCTTTGACACGACCCAGCCCGAGGCTGCCGAGCGCCTGCGCGCTACCTCGGTGCTGTGGGACGGCGAGGTTCGCATGGCAAACCTCTCGGTGATTTGCAGCCATTCGGTCAACGGCGTGGCCAAGATCCATTCCGACATCCTGAAGGCAAGCACGTTGAAGGACTTCTACGCGCTTTCGCCCGAGAAATTCCAGAACAAGACCAACGGCATCAGCCATCGTCGCTTCTTCGCCGAGGCAAACCCCACCTACGCCAAACTCGTGACCGAGGCCATCGGAGACGGCTGGCTCGATGATGCCTCCGAGCTCGAGAAGCTCACCGCCTTCGAGGGCGATGCGTCCTTCCTGGAGCGCGTCGGCGCCTCCAAGCGCGCCAACAAACTGCGCCTGGCCGAGTACGTCAGGCGCGAGTGCGGCATGGTCATCGACCCGAACAGCATCTTCGATGTGCAGGTCAAGCGCTTCCATGCCTACAAGCGCCAGCTGCTCAACATCATGAAGGTCATGGACCTCTACAACCGCCTGCTCACCGACCCCGGATTCACCGTCGAGCCCACCACCTTCATCTTCTCGGGCAAGGCGGCGAGCTCCTATGCCTTCGCCAAAGAGGTCATCCGCCTCATCAACGGCGTGGCCGAAGTCGTCAACACCGTCCCGCGCGTGAACGGGCTCATCAAGGTGTGCTTCATCCCGAACTTCCGCGTCTCCAACGCCCAGCTCATCTATCCGGCCGCCGAGATCTCCGAGCAGATCTCCACCGCAGGCAAGGAGGCGTCGGGCACCTCGAACATGAAGCTCATGATGAACGGCGCGATCACGCTCGGCACCATGGACGGCGCCAACATCGAGATCGTCGACCTCGCCGGTGCGGAGAACGAGGCTATCTTCGGCCTCACCACCCCTGAGGTCGAACAGCTGCGCGCAAGCGGTCGGTATTTCGCATGGGACATCGTGAACGGCGACCGCGATCGGTTGGGTCGCATCGTCAACCAGTTCGTCGATGGCACGTTCGCCGCGCAGTCGGGTAACTTCGAGAGCATCCACCACGAGCTCATGTTCAACAACGACTATGACCTCGTCTTGCGCGATTTCCATTCCTATGTGGACGCCTGGGAGCGCCTGACCGCCTCCTACCGTGATGCACAGGACTGGAATCGCCGCGCGCTGCACAACACGGCGATGTCGGGCTGGTTCTCCTCCGATCGCACCATCCGCGAGTACCGCGACGAGATCTGGCACGCATAGCCGCAGGCGCCCTTGCGCTGTCCATGGCGCAAGGGCGCGACCAGGCACGACTCCGCGCGCCCGCGCGGTCGTCATATCGGGCAGCGGCGGTCTTCAGCGGCACGGGAGCTGAACCGCCGGTCACGGCAGACCCGTCAAGTCCATCCATGTTCGTATCTGTTTAGGAGAGATTCATGGCAAGCAAAGAATGCATCGCGATGCTCCTCGCGGGAGGACAGGGCAGCAGGTTGGGGGCGCTCACGTCCAAGATCGCCAAGCCCGCCGTCAGCTTCGGCGGCAAGTTCCGCATTATCGACTTCTCGCTGTCGAACTGCGCGAACTCCGGCATCGATACGGTGGGTGTGCTCACGCAGTACCGCCCCTATCAGCTCCACGAGTACGTGGGATCCGGCCGCGCCTGGGATCTGGCCGAGCAGGGCGCAGGCGTGTCCATCCTGCCGCCCTACGCCACCCAGGACGGCGGGGCCTGGTATGCGGGCACGGCGGACGCCATCACGCAAAACCTCGACTATATCAAGCGCCACGACCCGGCCTATGTGCTGATCTTGTCCGGCGACCACCTCTATCGCATGGACTACCGTAAGATGCTCGAGCGCCATATCGAACACGACGCCGATCTCACCGTCTCGGTCATGCCCGTGCCGTGGGAGGAGGCCAGCCGCTTCGGCATCATCACCGCCGACGCCGAGGACGGTCGCATCGAGAAGTTCACCGAGAAGCCCGAGAAGCCCGACAGCAACCTCGCCTCCATGGGCATCTACATCTTCTCGACCGACGTGCTCGTCGCCGCCCTGGAGCAAGACGCGCTCGACCAGCGAAGCAGCCACGACTTCGGCAAGGACATCATCCCCAAGCTCCTCGGTGACGGCAAGCGCCTGTATACCTATGAGTTCAACGGTTTTTGGAAAGACGTCGGCACCATCGCGAGCTTCCACGAGACCTCAATGGATTTGCTCGGTGAGAACCCCGAGTTCGATCTGTTCGACAAGTCCTTCCCCGTCATGAGCAACGACTCCACGCGCCCGCCGCACTTCATCGGACCTGACGGCCGCCTTGAGGACTGCCTGGTCTCCAATGGATGCCGCATCAACGGCACCGTGCGCCATTCCATCCTCTCCACCGACTGCACGGTGGGCGAGCGCGCCATCGTCGAGGATTCCGTCTTGCTGCCCGGCGCCGTGGTCAAGGACGGGGCGCACGTGGTGCGCGCCATCCTTGGCGAGAACGCCGTGGTTGAGGAGAACGTCAAGCTCGGGAGTGTCGACACCACGAGGGATACCGCCGTCGTCGGAAACGACGTCGTGATCGGAAAGGGGGAATGAACCGATGATCAATCGTAAGGCCATCGGCTATATCACTGCCAACTACACGAACAAGGAGCACAGCACCCTGCTCGACTGCCGTCCGCTGGCGAGCGTGCCCTTCATGGGCCGCTACCGCCTCATCGACTTCCCGCTCTCCAACATGATGAACGCGGGCATCCGCACCGTGGGTGTCGTGCTGCCGGGCAACTACCGTTCGCTCGTCGACCATCTGGGTTCCGGGCGCGAATGGGAGCTCGACCGCAAGAAGGGCGGCCTGTTCTTGCTGCAGGGCAGCGCGTACGGCACCGCCAAGAAGGGCATCCGCTTCCTGCTGCGCGACATCAGCGCCAACAAGATGATGTTCCAACGTGCATCCGAGCCCTACGTGGTGATGAGCGCGACCAACATCGTGTTCAACATGGATCTCTCCGATGTCATCGATGCGCACGAGCGCAGCGGAGCGGGCATCACCATGATCTACAAGAAGGCCGACCGCCAGCTCGATGACGTCACGAAACTCAACATCGCGGACGCTGGGCGCGTGGCGAGCTTCGAGAGCGGCTGCGCCTACGGTGACAACGAGTTCCTCGACTGCTTCATCATCGACCGCAAGCTGTTGCTGCAAATTTGCGAGGAGTACGAGAGCATCGACTACCTCGATCTGTTCGAAGCCATCCGCCCCGACTTCGGCCGCATCGACGTATGCACCTATGAGTTCAAGGGGCTGGCCGTCGGGATGTTCAACGAGGCGACCTACTACCGCCGCAGTATGGAGATGCTCGACCCAGATACCATGCACCAGCTGTTCACCCATGAGCGCCCGATCATGACGAAGGCCCACGATGTGCCGCCGGCCAAATACAGCGCGTCCTCAAGCGCCTGCAGCTCGTTCATCTCGGCAGGTTGCCGCATCGACGGCACGGTGCGCGGCTCCATCCTCTCGCGCGATGTCGTAGTCGAGTCCGGCGCCTACGTGTCCAACAGCATCATCATGCAAGGTTGCACCATCAAGCGCGGCGCGCGCGTTGAAAACGCGATCATCGATAAGAACAATGTGGTCGCAGCGCAGACCGAACTGCGCGGCACGCCCGACCAGGTGCTCGTGGTTCCCAAAGTGGCGCTCGAGCAGTAGGAAATCAAGACCCGGATACAGCATGTCCGGGTCTTGGCTGTTGCCCCGCGACGCCCTTCGACCATGCGTGTCCTCACGGCGTCGCGGGGCGCTCGTGTCCGCATGGGACGCACGGTCACCAAGCGCCCTGCGGACTGGATATATACCTTTGGAGTGATGTCATGTCATCGAACAACTCAGATGCCCTGCAGGTCGTATTCGCCAGCGCCGAGGCGGCACCGTTCGTCAAAACGGGAGGCCTGGGCGATGTGGCCGGCTCGCTGCCCCAGGCACTGCAAGCCGCCGGCGTCCGCACGGTCGTCATGGTTCCCAAGTACGACACGATCGCGCAGGAGTTCCGCGATTCGATGGACCACCTCGGCGAGTTCTATGTACCGCTGGGTTGGCGTAACGAATACTGCGGCATCGAGCGACTCGTTTGGCACGGCGTCACCTACCTGTTCATCGACAACGAGCGCTATTTCGCGCGTGGCTACCCGTATGGTTTCCTCGATGACGGTGAGCGTTTCGCCTTCTTCTCCAAGGCCGTGGTCGAGTCACTGCAGCACCTGCCGCATATGCTCGGGGGCTTCAGCTGCAACGTGCTGCACTGCAACGACTGGCACACCGCCATGGCACCGGTGTTCTTGCGTGAGTTCTACCAGCAAAACGAGATGTACCGCAACGTGCGTTGCGTGTTTTCCATTCACAACATCGCCTTCCAGGGGCAGTTCAGCGCCACGGTCTTGCATGACATCCTGGGGCTCGCCCATATTCCAGCGGCGGCCTTCCAGCTCACCTGCGGCCCGGACGCCATCAATTACATGCAAGGCGCGCTGAACTACACCGATGCCATCACCACGGTCTCCCCCACCTACGCCGAGGAGATCAAGACGCCCGCCTTTGGCGAGGGGCTCGATGGCATCCTGTGCAGGCGCGCGCCGATTCTGCAGGGGATCGTCAACGGCATCGACACCGATGGATTCAACCCCGCCACCGACACGCGCATCGCGGCGACCTTCACCGCACATGACCGCTCGGGCAAGGCCGTCTGCAAAGCCGAGTTACAACGAGAACTTGGGCTTGAAGTGCGCGATGACCGTCCACTCATGGTCATGGTCACGCGTCTCACCCGCCAAAAGGGCATGGATCTGGTGACCTACGCACTCGACCGCATTCTCTCCGGCGGCGTCCAGGTGGCCGTGCTCGGCACCGGGGACACTGAATACGAGAACGCCCTGCGCTACTTTGAGGGTAAGTACCCCGGCACCATGGCCGCTCGCATCCAATTCGACCCCGCGCTTTCCCAGCGCATGTACGCCGGCGCCGACCTGTTCCTCATGCCCTCGCTCTTCGAACCGTGCGGCCTGTCGCAAATGATCGCCATGCGCTACGGCACCCCGCCCATCGTGCGCGAAACCGGCGGCCTCAAAGACACGGTGGCACCCTACAACCAATTCACCGGTGAGGGCACCGGGTTTTCCTTTGCGAACTTCAACGGCGACGAGATGGGCGATGCCGTGTTCCGCGCGGCGCGCCTGTTCTGGGACGACCGAGCCGCGTTCGACAAGCTCGTGGATCACGCCATGGCAGCCGACTTCAGTTGGAAGCGCTCGGCCGATATGTACGTGTCGCTCTACCACAACCTGCATCCCGAGCTCCCACGACCCATCGCGCCAAGCGGGCAGGAAGCGTCGGCCAGCAACATGGCTGCGCCGGCAACCGATCCCGAGGCGACGACAAGGACTGCCCGCAAGGCACAGCCGAAAGCCACGTCCAAGACCGATGCCAAAACCACAACCAAGGCTGCCCGCGCGTCCAAGCCAAAAGCTGCGCCCGATGCTGAATCGAAGGCAACATCCAAGGCCTCTCCAACCGCATCGAGGATAACGTCCAAGGCTGCATCCGCGACCGTCTCCAAGACCGCGCCACAGACCGCTCCTGATGCCGCGCCGAAGGCTGCACCCAAAGCCGCGGCAAAGAAAGCTCCCAAGGCAGCACCTGAGGCCGCGGCAAAGAAAACCCCCAAGGCTTCACCCAAGGTAGCACCTGTGCCCGCGCCGAAGACAGCTCCCAAGGTCGCATCGATAGTTGCCCCCAGCCCTGAATCGAAAGACACACCCAAAGCAACGACGAAGGCTGCCCCCAAGCCCGCACCCGATGCGCCAACGGCCGATTCCAAAGCCAAGAAAGCCGTCTCATCAGCGTCGAGCACCAAGCCCGCAACGACGACCAAACCAAAAGCGAAGTCGCGCGCAACCAAGGCCGCTGCGGCGGGCGCGAGCAGTACGGTCACCGCAGCACCTACCGCATCGGTCAAGCCTGCGGTGAAAACCGTCCCCAAGACCAGCCGCAAGACCAAGCGCAAATAGCCCATCTGCGTGTGCCCGAGGTGCACAGACGCGCCCCGAGCACACGCCTGAACCTGGTAGCACTATGAATCTCACACATCATTCCCGCCGATCCGCATACCGCATCCCCTTCGGCGCCGTCGTCGTTGGCACGACCGTGTACCTCACGCTCGGCGTCGAGGGTGCACAAGCCGCCTTTGTCCGAGCGCATGTGCGCACCTGGGTTGACGGCGAGGGCGAGACCCTCATTCCCATGGAAGCCCAAGACGAGCACACGCTTGCGGCTGCGGTGCCATGCATGCGCCCGTCCATCGTTTGGTACAGCTTCATCGTGACAACCTCCGATGGCGCCGAGCTTCGCGTGGGCGCGCGCGAGGGAGCCACCGGCGGCGAGGGCGTCACGTATACCGACCGCACCGATGTCCCCTCCTTCCAGATCACCGTGTACAAGCATCGCGCCAGGCGCCCCAGCTGGTATGAGCGCGGCATGGTCTACCAGATTTTCCCCGATCGCTACGCGCGCGACGCCGCCTGGCGCACGCGCGCGCAGCAGGTCATCGACACACCGCGCAACGGACCGGGCAAACACCTTGTTGAGCGCTGGGACGAGCCGCCCGTGTATTGCCGAAACGATGATGGTTCCATCCGCAGCTGGGACTTTTACGGCGGCTCACTCGAGGGCATCCGGCAAGATCTGCCGCGCCTCAAAAGCATGGGCATCACCGCCATCTATCTCAACCCCATCTTCGAGGCCTTGAGCAACCACCGCTACGACACGGGCGACTACCTTGCAATCGACCCGATGCTGGGCGATGAAGATGATTTCCGCCGCCTTGCCGCAGACGCCCGCGCGCAGGGCATCTCGCTCATCCTCGATGGGGTGTTCAACCATACCGGGGATGACTCGCGTTACTTCAACCGCTTTGGCAACTACCCCACGCTCGGCGCCGCGCAAAGCGAGCAATCCCCCTGGCACGATGCCTATTGCTGGCACGAAGATGGCACCTATGATGCCTGGTGGGGCATCGAGAACATGCCCGCCTTGAACGAGGACGCATCGCGCGTGCGCGAGCTGCTGCTCGGCGAGAACGGCGTCGTCCGCACGTGGCTGCGCGCCGGAGCGCGGGGCTGGCGTCTCGATGTCGCCGACGAGCTTTCCGACGGCCTGATCGCGGATATCAAGAGCGCCGTGTTGGACGAATGCCCGGACGGTCTGCTGCTCGGCGAAGTATGGGAGGACGCCTCGAACAAGGTGAGCTACGGGCAGCCGCGACGCTATCTGCTGGGGGATGAGCTCGATTCGGCCATGAACTACCCGCTGCGCGATGCCATCCTCGGTTTCATCGTGGGCGACGAGAGCGCCTACACGTGCGCCGAGCGCCTTGAGACCCTGCGCGAAAACTATCCGCCCGAGGCCCTGGCCTGCTGCCTCAATCTGCTCGGCAGCCACGACAAGCCACGCATCGCCTCCGTACTGGGCGGCGGCCCTGACGAGTCGCAGCTTCCTGAGGAGGAGCGCGGGCGCTGGCGGCTGGATGAGAACTCGATGGGACTCGCCAAGGGGCGGTTTTGGCTCGCCACCCTCATGCAGATGACGTTTCCGGGCGTGCCATCCATCTACTACGGCGACGAGTATGGGCTCGAGGGGCTGTCGGACCCGGGCAACCGTCGAACGCTGCCCACGCCCGACGCCGTACACGACCGCGATATGCTCACCATGGTGCGCAACGCCTCGATGCTGCGGCGCGCATTGCCGTTTTTGATGGACGGGACCCTGGAGTCCTATGCGCTCAACGACGATGCGCTGTGCATCAAGCGGCGCGCCGCCGATGGGCAGACAGCCAGCCTGCTCATCAACAAGAGCCTTTCGACCACGCGCTCGGTACGCGTGGCGATCGACAACGATGCGGCGGTGGACCTCATCTCCGGCACTGACCTCATGCGCGGCCAGGATGGGTGCGCCGAGGTGCGCCTGTGGCCGCTCGGCTCGGCACTCGTGTATGCCCATCGCGCCACACGTTTGCAAAAGCCGCTTGAGCGCGGTGCGGGCGTGGTGGCACACATCACCTCGTTGCCCAACGTCGGCGCTCGCCCCGGAACGCTCGGAGCGCCGGCCAGGCGCTTCATCGATCACCTCGCCGCCATGGGCATGCGGTACTGGCAGGTCCTGCCCATCAACCCGACCGATGCCTACCACTCCCCCTATGCCGGTCCATCGGCTTTTGCCGGCAACATCGACCTACTCGAAGAAACGCCCTCCGAACTTGCACGCGCCTACCGACACTTCAAGGACACCGGCGGCTTCACCAGCGCCGCGTTTTTTGATTTCGCCCGCGCAAACGAGAGTTGGCTCGACCCCTACTGCGCCTTCATGGCCGTCAAAGATGCACTCGGCGGCACCTCCTGGCATACCTGGCCAGCCGAGCTGCGCCGATACCATGTGGCCATCTTTGCCGATGGGCGCTTTTGCGAACGCGCTCGTTTTCATACCTTCGCGCAGTTTCGCTTTGAGCGTGAGTGGTCTGAGATGCGCGCCTACGCTCACGCCCATGGCATCCAGATCATCGGCGACATCCCGATGTACGTCGCCGACGACTCCGCCGATGCATGGAGCGAGCCCGACATGTTCAGCCTCGGCAAAGATGGCATGCCCTACGAAATCGCCGGCGTGCCCCCCGATCGTTTCTCGTCCACCGGACAGGTGTGGGGCAACCCCACCTACCGTTGGGACAAGATGGCCCAGGATGGCTATGTGTGGTGGCTCGCGCGCCTGCGCCGCAGCTTCGCACTGTACGACCGTGTGCGTCTCGACCATTTCGTGGGCTTCCACAGCTACTTCGGCATTCCCTCAGGTGGCACTGGCGCTGACGGGCAATGGATTCCCGGTCCGGGCATCAAGCTGTTCGAGCGAGCCTTTGATGAAATGGGACCGCTTCCCCTCATCGCCGAGGACTTGGGCATCCTCACGCCCGGAGTGCGCGGCATGCTCGCAAGCACCGGATTTCCCGGCATGGACGTGCTCGAGTTTGCCGATTACGACATCCGAGAGGGAATCCACCCGCATGCCGACAAGGTCCTCTACACCTCCACGCACGACACCTCGACGCTCGCCGGATTCTGCCAGCGCTCGTTTTGCTCGGACAAGGCAGCGGAAGACGGGCGCTATCTGGCCGCCGAGATCTTGCATCAGGCGCTTGCCAGCACAGCTCACGTCGTGATGATGCAGCTCCAAGACGTGCTGCTGCTCGGCGACGACGCGCGCATGAACGTCCCGGGAACCGCTTCGGGCAACTGGAGCTGGCAAGCCACCGAACAGGCCATGTGCGAACATGAGCACGTGCTGGCGACCATGCTTGCAGAAACCGGCAGAAGCACTCGATAGAGCATCCCCTGCAATCTGGGGACGGGGTCGATTCGCGCAACCATCCGCCGCACGGCGCGCGCTCGCGTCGTGCGGCGGATATGCGAAATGGCCCGACCCTCAGATTGCAGGCGGTTATTTGGGGTACAGTATCCCGCGTACACATTGAGCTGAAACAGAGGTTTTGCACATGGCACGCTATGACTATCGCTGCACCGCATGCAACACGACGTTTGAGGTGGAGCACGGCATGATGGAACACCCCCGGGTAACATGTCCCGCATGCGGAAACGATGCCGAGAAGGTATTCAATGCAAGCGGCATCAAGTTCGCCGGGTCGGGCTTCTACAACACCGACATGCGAGACGGCGGGTCGAACACCCCGGCCACCTCTTCATCCGACGCGCCGTGTTCGTGCGAGAACTGCGCGTGTGCCCACGAGTAGGGCGTTAGTCGATGCGCTTCAGGCGGGCGCAAAAATGGCCATCATACGCACGTGGCGCGGGCGCGGTCCGAAACAGGCCGCGCCCGTCTTCGTTGCTCCTCACGTATGCGCCGGCGGCCGCATATCCATCACGCTGGAAGATCTCCGCATCGGAGAGCAGCTCAAGCCGAAATGCCCGCCCATCCTCACTGGCGAGAAACGCATCGACGACGCCCGCATTTTCCGCCTCGAGCACCGAGCAGGTCGCATAGATGAGCTCACCGCCGCGCGCCACGCGCATCGCCGCCTGGCGCAGCAAGGCACGCTGGAGCTCCGGTAGATCCCGATCGACATCCTGCACGGCAAGGCGCCAGGCGATCTCTGAATGGCGGCGCATCGTACCGGTGCCCGAACACGGGGCATCCACGAACACGGTGTCGAGGCGCACGCGCTCCCCTGCCGCCTCATCGATGCTGGCGAGCACCGCCGAAAGATCGGTCGCATCGCCTGCGCAGGTGGCCAACGTCCCAAAGCCCGCCCGCTCGATGCGTTCGGCATTTGAGCGGCACTTGCCCTCATGCAAGTCGAGCGCGACATGAGTGCGCGCAAATCCCGCACGGTGTGCATGGCAGTGCATCATGAATGTCTTGGTTCCTCGACCCGCGCCGATCTCCAAGCACGTCCCCGGTCGAGTCGCGGCGGCGGCGATCAGCTGCGCATGCAGGTCGGAGGCGACAACATCGGCCCGCGCGAACGCATCGCAGGCGACCAACGCGGCGACCTTGACGCCCTCATAGCATCCGGGAAGCACACCGGCGTCAACGCCCGGCTCATCAAGCCAGGAAAAATCGCCCGCATCACGCAGCGCGTTGACATGCACCGCCGTGGGAGCCGGCTCAAGCTGGGAGCTGAGCGCCCCTTCCGCCCGAGTCTCCCCGAGCGAAGCGACCATACGGCGCACAAGCCATACCGGCAGGCCCGATCGGCGAGCACGCGAGACCATCGCGCGCTGCGCGGGATCGGCGTCTTCAGCCGCGAGAAATGCCGCACGCCCCTCGCACACACGGCGCAACACGGCATTGGCCAGACCGGCCGCACCAAACGACACGCCGCGCACAAGCTCGACGCCCTGGCTCACCACCACCTCAGGGGCGGCCATGAAATACAGTGCCTCGAAGGTGGAGATGCGCAGCGCCATCCGCACGCACGGCTCGAGACCGCGAGCGCGGTGCAGGTACGGGGCAAGGGCATCGTCCAGGCAGCCGCGGGTGCCACTGACCCCAAGCGCAAGCCGCAGGGCGAATGCGGCATCACGTGTATCGAGTGCGGCAGCCTCAGCGGCGCCGGGCATAAGCTCGCGCACGTACCGACCGGACTGCTCGGCATCCATGAGCACCGCAAGTGCGCAGCGGCGCGCCGGCGACAACCTCGCCATGGGCATTCTCCTCAAACGTAGTCCCGCAGATCTTGCACACTGCACGCGCGTGGCTAGGCGAGCCGCTCCCAGCCGGCAGGCTCCTCACGCACGCCGGCGGCAAAGGAGACGGCATCCATCTCGCGCTTGCCATCGGGTTTGATGGAGGTGACCTCGAGCACGCCATCCGCACAGCCGAGCAGCAGGCGCTTGCCGGCGCACGAACACGCGCCCACGGCCAAACGCGGAGCGTCGTCGGCAACAGCGGCGGCCATGACGCGCACCGACTTGTCGGCGATCACGCAACGGGCGGGTGCCGCATCGGAGGAAGCAAGCACGCGCCGGACGTTGTCGAGCGCGGGCGCGGCGGGATCCAGGCGCATCTCTGCCTTATCGATCTTGGCGGCATGCGTCACATGTGCCTCGTCCTGCTCAACCCACACAGCCGTGCCGTCGAGAACCTCGGGAAGCATGCGCACGAGCAGATCGCCGCCAAGCTCGGCCAGCTCGGCAGTGAGCTCGTCGGCCGTCTTGCCGGCAACCGAGCACGATGCCTGCGCGCAAAAGGCCCCGGTATCGACCCCATGGCCAATGCGCATGATGGAGACGCCCGTCTCGACGTCGCCGGCAAGAATGCTGCGTTGAATCGGGGCGGCGCCGCGCCAACGCGGCAGCAGTGAGGCGTGCACGTTCACGCACCCACCGGGCGCCATGGTCAGCACCTCATCGGGCAGGATGCAACCGTAGGCCGCGACGCAGAAGACATCAGCTTGAACCGCGCGAAGAGCCTCGAGCACCTCCGGCGTCATCCGCTTGGCCTCGAGCACCGGCAAGCCCAGCTCACATGCGGCGACCTTCACCGGCGAGGGCTCGAGCTTCTTGCCACGCGAACGCACGGCATCCGGACGCGTGAGCACGAGCGCCACCTCGTAGGCGGAGGCCAGCTTCCGCAATGCGGGAACGGCAAAAGCAGGGGTACCCATGAACACGATACGCATAACGGTCTTCTCCTTAACGTCCTCAATGACAACGCCGCGAACACGAAGCATCCAGGGACAGCGCGCCCGCTCGCGAGGCGAGCATGCCGCTGCGCCTCGCATGAAAAAGCCCTGCCCTACTCGGTGTCCCCCGGCTTCGCGCCGCGGACAAGGGCCTGCTGATAGGCCTTCATGGCGCGAACCCGCTGCTGGGGCTGCAAACGCTCAAACATGGTCTTGCCGTGCAGATGATCGATCTCATGCTGCAGGCACACGCAGAACAAGTCGCCGGCAGCCTCATAGCGCATGCAATTCGCATCGAGATCGTAGGCCTCCACCACCACGCGGTCGGGACGCATGATCTCGCAGTTGATGCCTGGAATGGACAGGCAGCCCTCGCTATAGGGCGCCAGCGTCTCGGAACTCTCCACGATCACCGGGTTGATGAGGACAATCGGGTCGTAGTCATCCGCGTTTGTGTACTCGGTGTCAACGATGGCGAGTTGGATCAGCTCGCCCACCTGCGGAGCGGCCAAGCCACAGCCGCCGTTCTCGAACATCTGGCGCTTCATGCGCTCGACCAGCGCCTCCAGCTCGGGCGTGATTTCCTCGATCTCGGCGCACTCTTGGCGCAGGCGCGGATCGGGGGACAGCACGATGCCATTGACTTCCATGAACGTTCCTTTCACATGCAACGCGGTCCAGCCGCGCCTCGTCATCGGTTCTAATAGTACCCGCAAATGTACGCTGGCACGCCGGGCTACATCAAGTCGAACGCATCGACATCCACCGCGACGCTTACCGCCGGCCGCGTGCCGACCCGCCCCAACACCTCGGCCACAAGCGCCGACACCGCAAAACCGAGCGGGGCCTTCACCATCACGTGAAAACGGTAGCGGTCCTTCGCACGCTCGATCACGCAGGGAGCCGGGCCGAGCACCTGGATGGCATCGAGCGCCGGGGCATCGCCTGCGGCGGCGTCATCGAGCGCGGCACCTGCGGGCGTTGCTCGAAAAGCGGCAAGCGAACCCGGGCCCTGCTCGCGCAGCCCATCCGCGATGCGGCCCACATGCTCGCGCGCTGCCCGCTCATCGGGACCCCACACCAAGATATTCACCAGGCGCACATAGGGCGGATAGAGGGCATCGCGACGCTGGGCCAGATCGTGATCGGTGAAGATGGCCCGATCGTGCTCGGCCACCGCGCGGATGACCGGCTCGTCGGGCAGATAGGTCTGGATCACGACCTCGCCGGGATGCTCACCGCGTCCCGCGCGCCCCGCCACCTGCTCGAGCAAGTCGAACGCACGCTCCCCCGCGCGGAAGTCGGGCATCTTGAGGGCATAGTCAGCGTTGATGACACCCACAAGCGTCACCTCGGGAAAATCAAGCCCCTTGGCGATCATCTGCGTACCCACGAGCACCGCGCACTCGGCGGCGTCGAACTGCTCGAGCAGGCGCTTGTGCGCGTCCTTGCCGCGCGTGGAATCCGCATCCATGCGGATGACCTCGACATGCGCGGGCATGAGCTGCCGCACGGCATCCTCCACCTGCTGGGTACCCAGTCCCATCTTGGCAAGATAGCGGCTCCCGCACTTGGGACACGCACTGCCCGTCTCTGGATACGGCCGCACCCGCCACACCGAGCCGCAGGTATGGCATTGGAGCGTGTGCGTTCGCTCATGGTAGGTCAGCGCGGTTGAGCAGTGGTTGCACGTGGGGACGCAGCCGCATTCGCGGCACATGAGAAAGCTCGCGAAGCCGCGACGGTTGTGCAGCAGCACCGCTTTCTCATGGCGCTCGGCGATCCTCAGCAGCCCATCATGCAGCGGCTGGGAGAAGATCGACCGACTGCCCGCAGCGAACTCGCGGCGCAGGTCGGCCACGACGATGCGGGGCAAGCGCGCGTTTCCCGGGCGCTCCGGCATCTCGATGCGCTCCCAGCGCTGACCGGCAACCACGCCCATGCGGCACCGCTCGAGCGCCTCAGCGGACGGGGTGGCCGAGCCCAACACAAGCGGGCAGCCCGCCATGCGCGCCATGGCCGCAGCGACCTCGCGTGCATGGTAGCGCGGGCTGCTTGCCTGCTTATAGCTTTGTTCGTGTTCCTCGTCGATCACGATGAGGCCGAGGTCGGCAAGCGGGCAAAACAGCGCCGAACGCGCGCCCACGACCACGCGGGCCGCACCCGTGCGCACCATGTCCCATTGGTCCAGGCGCTCCCCGGGCGTGAGCCGCGAGTGGAACACGGCCACGGCATCCCCGAACCGCGAACGGAAACGCCCCACGGTCTGGGCGGTGAGCGAGATCTCGGGCACCAGCACAACAGCCGAGCGGCCCATGTCCACCACGCGCTCAATGGCCGCCAGATACACCTCGGTCTTGCCCGAGCCCGTCACACCGTCCACCAGCACGACATCGCCCGCGCCGCGCGCAGACGCGCGCTCGATCGCGGCCAGGGCCGCTCGCTGCCCGTCGGTCAGATGAGCAGGGGCCGAGGCCGTGGCCGACGAAAGCGAGGTCGCCTCGCCGCAGCCACGCCAGGCACGCCGCTCCTCAACGGCCACGACGCCCTTTTTCTCAAGGGCGCGAACCGTGGCCGACATATCGGTATAGAGCATGTTGAGCTCGCGGGTCGTCACCGGGCCGCAAGACAGCGCCTCGATGAGCTGGCGCTGCCGCACCGCGCGAGTCGGCGGCTCGTAGGCGCGACCCTCCAGGGTCAAACTCACCCAGCGCAGCGACGCCGGAGCAACCTTGGGATAGGCAACCTCATAGGTGCCGTCGTCCAGGCGCACGACCTTCGGGCCGCCGCCCGGCGGCAAGAACAGCCGGATGCACTCGGCAAGCGACGCCACATACTCACGGCTCATCCAATGCGCGAGCTCGGCTGCACGGGCGGAAAACGCGGGCTCGGCCACGACCTGACAGATGGGCTTGACGCGCCCAACCGCCAGATCCGCCGCCCCGGGCAAGCAGCTCACGTCCATCGAGCGAGCCACCACATAGCCGACCTCGACGCGGCGTCCAAACGGCACGAGAACCGCCGACCCGATTGCCACCCGCTCGGCAAGCTTAACCGGGATGGCATAGGCAAATGGCTCGGACAGGGCGCGCGACGGGATGTCCACAATCACCGAGGCAAAGCCCGCCCACGACGCGCCATCACCCGCAGCGGGCACCTCGGCGCCGGCGGCGTCCACAGATCCGGACGCCCCCGGCGCAGGCATATGCGATTCCCCGAACAGCGACCCTTGCGCAGCAGCCACGTGCGGGGCCTCTTTACGCGTCGATGCCGCAGGCCAAGCGCAGCTCGGCCACGCGATCACAGCGCTCCCAGGTGAAATCGGCGTCCTCGCGACCGAAGTGACCGTAGGCGGCCGTCTTCTCGTAGATGGGGCGACGCAGGTCCAGATCGCGGATGATCGCGCCGGGGCGCAGGTCGAACACGCGCTTGACGGCCTCGGTGATCACGGCCTCGTCCACCTTCGCTGTGCCGAAGGTTTCCACCATGATGGACAGCGGATGCGAGACGCCGATGGCGTAGGCGAGCTCGATCTCGCAGCGCTCGGCCAGGCCGGCGGCGACCACGTTCTTGGCGACCCAACGGGCTGCGTAGGCGGCCGAGCGGTCGACCTTGGTGCAGTCCTTGCCGGAGAAGGCGCCGCCGCCGTGGCGACCCATGCCGCCATAGGTGTCGACGATGATCTTGCGGCCGGTGAGGCCGGTGTCACCCATGGGGCCGCCCACCACGAAGCGGCCAGTGGGGTTCACGTAGAGGGTCGCAC
>CAUWJG010000028.1:0-21525 GCA_963559095.1 uncultured Collinsella sp.
ACTTAAAATCTTCGGCCTTCGGGATTGTGGGTTCGAGTCCCACCGCCCCTACCATAGAGAATCGATCGGCGGGTCCACGAGACCCGCTTTTTTGTACCCCTCGCATGGATTTGAACCGGGGGGGCGAAGCTGCGGGGGGGCGAAGCAACGAAAACGCGCGAGCGCTTCCCAGCGCAGTCCGCAAGGCGCGAAACGCCCAACGGGACCCACTCCGGCGCCCCCAGCGCACCGCCCCCGGCTCGCCCGGCACCGCTGCCGGCGCAAAAATAGCCCCATTTTTGTACCAAAAAGTACCGTCTACCGATTATATCGGTACGCCAGCCCGGTCAATCCTCCCCAATTGAAGCCCTCACGTGTACGCTCAAAAGGCTGATTACACTGCGAGAAGGAGGTCGCATTGAGACAAAATGCAATCGGGCGGCACCGCTTTGCCAAGCTAGGGCTCGCCCTGGCTGTAACGGCAGGGCTCTTTGGGGTCGCCCCCACCCCCCCCCGTATACGCCGAAACGGTCACCATTGACGTAACCGCACAAGAATACGGCGCCATACCAAACGACGGCAAGGACGACGTCGAGGCCGTCATCAAGGCGCTGAAAGCCGCCAAGGACGCCACCGGCACCAACGACGGCAAGACCGCCGGCAAAGCCGAGCATGTCACCGTCGTGTTCCCCAAGGGCGAGTACGACCTGTTCCCCGACAAAGCCGAAAAGCGCCACCTCTACGTGTCGAACACGACCGGTTGGAAGAACAAGAACCTCTCCAACAAAACCATCGGCGTCCTCGCCGAGAACATGAAGAACGTCACCATTGACGGCCAGGGCTCCACCCTCATGTTCCACGGCAAGATGACGACGCTCGCGAGCATCGACAGCACAAACGTGACGTTCAAGGACCTCGAGATCGCGTTCAAGACGCCCACGGTCATCGATCTCACGGTTGGCAAAATCGAGGGCAACTCCGCCATCGTCAACGTGCCGGCCTGCTACAACTATACGGTCCAAAACAACGAGGCCGTCTTCACGAGCGACAAGAGCCCGTATAACCAGCAGGTCTACTGGACGCTCAGCAAGAGCAAGGGCATTGACTACACCCAGCGCTTCGACACGGTGTCCAAACTCACCTGGCGCGGCAACACGGGCAACGGCGGCAATGAGCTCTTCCAGGCCAATACGGTTGAGGAGATCGGCGACCACCAGCTCAAGTTCACCTGGAACAACGGCGTGCCCGCCAGCGTGACCGAGGGCCTCTGCTTCCAGATGCGCAACACCACCCGCGATCATCCGGGCGCGTTCTTCTGGCAGAGCAAAGACGTGGTGCTCGAGAACCTCGACGTGCGCTTCCTGCACGGCTTTGGCATGGTGGGCCAGTTCACCGAGAACATCACCCTGAACGACGTGGACTTCGTCGCGCGCCAGGACCTCGGGCTGACTTCCGCCGGCTCTGCTGACTTCGTCCAGATGTCCGGCTGCAAGGGCACCATCAACATCAAGGGCTGCGATTTCTCCAACCCGCATGACGACCCGATCAACGTGCACGGCACCTACCTGCAGGTAACCAACGTCAGCGGCAAGGAAGTCACCCTGCAGTACATGCACAACGAGACCGCCGGCTTCCCCAACTACTACCAGGGCGACAAGGTTCAGTTCTTCAAGAAGTCCGACCTGCTGCCCACGGACGGCAAGGAATACACGGTCGAGAAGGTCAACGAGGGCCCCAGCGGCAAAGAAGACCTTGGCAACGACGAGAACAAAATCCGCACCATCAAGCTGACGCTGAACGAGGCTCCCTCGGGCATCCAGGCCAACCAGCACGTGCTTGAGAACATCTCCTACACACCCAGCGTAAACATCTCCGACTGCACCTTCCGCGAGACGCCCACACGCGGCATCCTCGTGACGACGCGCCAGCCGGTCAGCATCACGAACAGCACGTTCGATGGCATGGGCATGGCGGGCATCTTCATCTCCAACGACAATAACGGTTGGTATGAGAGCGGCCGCGCGCTCGACGTGACCATCAGCGGCAACACGTTCACGCGCAGCAAGGCCCAGGCTATCCTCGTTGGGCCCACCAAGTTCCCCTCCTCGGGCAACGAGACGGTGCACAAGAACTTCAAGATCACCGGCAACACCTTCTACACCACCTCAAGCGGCGCCTCGTCCATGGTGCTTGACGCCACGAGCGTGAGCGGGTTGCAGTTCAAGGATAACAAGGTGTTCCGCGAGGACCCCGCAGTGACGGTCAAGGCCGCCGCCGATCGCGACATCCTGCGCCCCGGCTCCAGCGCCCAGATCACCGCCACGGGCAGCACCGCGACGTTCAACGAGCGCCTCTACAACCTCAACGCGTGCCGCCAGGTCACGATTTCGGGCAACACCTATGACGGTGGCTTGAACGCCCGCGTCAACCTCTCCAACATAGCCGATAGCGACGTCACCGTCACCAACGACCAGGCAAAGCTCAAGATGGAGAACAAGCTGCCGCTCAACGACCAGGTGGTCTTTGAGTCCACCGACCCCGCCGTTTTGTCGGTCGACGAGAACGGCAAGGTCACGGGCGTCAACGCCGGCAAGGCGAGCGTCAAGGTCAAGGTTCGCAGCGGTGAGCGCGTGTTCGACGGCACCGAGATTGCATTCACGGTGAGCGAGGACGCCTACCTGACCAACGCGCGCCTGCGCTCGCTTGAGCTGAAGAGCGCCGGCACCCTCTCCCCCGCCTTCAACCCCGATACCGACACCTATGCCCTGAGCGTCAACGAGCCGATGATCGACCTGGTTGCCACCGCGCAGGAGGACGAGTCGACGGCTAACGTGACTGTTGACGGCATTGAGCGCGTGACCGCCAAGGGCAGCGCGCCGGTGAAGTTCGCGGTGAATGAGGGCGATTCCGAGGCGATCATTCGCGTGACCGCCGCCGACGGCGAGACCGTCAAGGAGTACAAGATCGTGATCAAGGCGTCGGGCGACCTGTACCTGTCCGACCTTGAGTGGAGCTCTGCGGTCTCCGGCGACCCGAAGGACAACCCGCCGCGCAAAGATCTCGCGGCGAACGGCGGCCCCATCAGCCTGCTGGGCAAGGACGGTAAGGAGGTCGTGTTCGAGCACGGCCTGGGCAACCACGCTTCCGCGCCCAACGCGGACGAGGCCTACATCGAGTACAACATCGCCGACCTCGGCTTTACCTCCTTTACGACCAAGTACGGCATCGACGGCGCCAAGCGCAACAACAAGGACGAGGCCAACGTCATCTTCAAGGTTCTGGTTGATGGCGAGGTGAAGTTCACGAGCGAGGTCATGCGCGAGAAGACCCCGTTTGGGCAGACGCCCGCCATTGACGTGACGGGCGCCAAGACGCTGCGCCTCGTGACCGTGGGCAAGGACAACAACTGGAGCGGACATGCCGACTGGGCAGAGCCCACGCTGTCGCGCGAGTTCACGAACGCTTCGTTTGCCTATGATTTCAGCGCGACCGAGGGCGGCGCGATGACGTCCAGCAAGGAAGCCGGCAGCTACGAGAACCTCACCGAGATCACGGTCAGGGCCATGGCCAATGAGGGCTATGCCTTCCTCGGCTGGTTCAAGAACGATGCCGAGCAGCCGATTTCCACCGATGCCACCTACACGTTCAAGCTCATTGAGGACACCAAGCTGACCGCCAAGTTCGCAGAGCAGCACACGGTGACCGTTGGCGTGAACGACCCCGCGCTGGGCTCCGCCGAGCTCGATGCGACGGACGGCGTGTACGTGCACGGCGCCCAGGCCACCGCAACGGCAACACCTGCCGATGGCGCCGAGTTCACCGGCTGGACCTTGAAGGGCTCTGATGAGGTGATCTCCACCGAAGCAACCTACACGCTCACCGTGAATGGCGATATGGATCTGGTGGCGAACTTCGCCAAAAAGAGCTCGCCTGCGCCTGAGCCCAAACCCGAGCCGACCCCGACGCCGACCCCCAACCCTGGCAACAAGCCTGGCCAGGGTGGCAGCGGCTCGCTGCCGGCAACCGGTGATGGCGCTGCGCTCGCCATGGCCGCCTTCGCCGCCGCTGGCGTGGCGACCGTCGGTCTTGGCGCTGCGGCGCTCCGCCGTCGTCGGAGCTAGGCTGCACCGCATCGCCCCGTGCTCGTTCGGAGAGCATCGGGGCGATGCAGGCGGCGCACAACGCGCCTGCTGCATACATGGCTGAGCGGCCGCCTCCCGCGCGATGCGGAAGGCGGCCGCTTCTTTGTGGAGACGCTGCTGTGTGGAAGGGCGGGGCGACGTGCAAGAGCGGCGCGGTGTACAGGGATGGCGCGGCGAGCGGAGCCGTCACGACGCGGGCTTTCCGGCGCCCTTATGGGGCTGCCGCGATGTACACAGGCCCGCTGAGCCTCCTTGCACACGCGATGTCGCGCGCGCAGATAGTACGGCGCGGCATGTGGCGCCGGCGCCGTTGCCAGCCCGATGCGTCCAGTCACATCCGCCCTGGATGCGCCCGCCGCCTGCAGACCTCGCCCAAAGCTCGCCTATGACGAAAGCTCGGGCACCCAACCGATCGCTGTGGTACCCGCGTCCAGCGCTTCGGACATCGTGGCAATTGCGCCCGCAAGCAGGCTGTTCTCGCTGACCGTCAAACGGTCGTAGCCCCCAGAGCGCATCAGTTCGTACAAAGCCGCCGCTCCTGCCAGCAACACGCCGGCGCGCTTCGCCTGCACGCCGGGCAAGGCGGCGATGCCGGCCACATCGAGTGTGCGCATCCGTTGCATGCACGCCTCGACCTGGTCGAGGGGCAGCTCGCGCAGGTGCACAAATGAGGAGTCGTACGCCGCCAGCTCATGCACGAGCGCCACGAGTGTTGTCACCGTGCCACCTACCGCGACCAGCCGGTCCGGACGACGCTCTAGCCCCCGCCAATAGGGCTCATACAGCTCGTGCGCCCACGCCATCATGGCGGCGAGTTCATCGGGGCGCGGAGGTATCGTGGAGAAGAAGCGCTCGGTCGCGCGACGGCAACCGATATCGAGCGATGCCACGCGCTCCAACTCGACAGATGCGTGCGCCCTGAGCGCAGCTGAGCCAACCGTGAGCTCCGTCGAACCGCCGCCCAGATCGGCCACCGCGATGCGCTCATCCGCAAAATCATGCGCCACGCCATAAAATGTCAAACGGGCTTCCGTGGTGCCCGCAATGACCTGCGGGCGCAAGCCGAGTTTACGCAGGCCGTCGAGCAACACATCTCCGTTGGCCACATCGCGCGCGGCGCTCGTCAGCGTGGTGCATACGCGCACTGAACGGTGTGCGACAATCTGCGCGCGGAACTGCGCGCACGCATCCAGCACACGCGCGACCGCATCCGCGGCAAACTGGCCCGTTGCGTCCACGCCCGCGCCGAGATCCGTGATGGCTGTTTGCTTGATGTCCTGCTGCAGCTCGCCATGCTCTACGGTCGCGCACAGCAGACGCGTGGAGACCGTGCCGATATCGATGGCGGCAAGCCGCAAAGCGGTGTCCGTACCCAGGGCCCTGGGGTCGCTGCGAGTGGGGCTAGCGGCGGGGCCTGCGGCGCCCGGCGCGATTCGATCGGCGCTCATCATGACGCATCGCCGGTGGAAACCACCGCCATGCCGCCCGCACCGTCAAAGAGGAACAGGGCGTCGAGCACCTTCCAGTACCATTCGGAGTTTTCGTACACCGCACGCTCAGCGGCCTCGACCTCCGCAGACGTTGTGGGCTCCTTTCCGGATGCCGCAGCCTTTGTATCGCCGCCGGTCTTGGTCTTATCCGTTGCATCGGCGCCTTTGAGCTTGCCACCCTCGTCCTCGCTGGCCTTGTCGGCATCCGCTCCATCGACGCCAGCTGCAGTGGCGGCGTCCCCGTCCCCATCTGAATCACCATCTGAGGCGCCGCTCGATCCATCGGCCGTCGCGCCCCCCGCGTCGGCCTCGCCACCGGTTTCCGGCTCCTGCACGATGGGGTTCCCGTCCTCGTCCAGGCCCTCAACGGTGATGGTCTGCTCGCCTGGCATCACCATGCCCAAATCTTTGCGCGCCGCGTCCTCGATACCCTCCTGCGACAAGTAGCCGTCGACTTCCTCGTCGAGCCGCTCGTTGTAGCGCTCGCGGATGGCAACCTGCTGCGCCAAGATATCTTCGGTCCGATGCGCCACGTACAGGTCGCGCGCGGGGAAGTACACCCCGGCCCCAATCAGGGCCGCTACCACCAGGTAAAAGCCCAAGCGCGCCGGACCGGTCGTCAGTGCGTAAAACCACCTGATGAATCGGTTGTCTTGCGCGTACTTCATGAGGTTCTGCTCGCCGCGCGCACGATCGGCACGCTTGGCGGCCGCCACGCCACGCGTCGGCTGCGCGACTTGCTCGCCCGCATGCGATCTGCGGCCAGCGCCCGCCCGCGCTCGCACGGCGCCCGAGGCAAGCGGCCGTCCCCGCGACGCCACGGGCCGCGCAGATGCCGCAGGGACAGCGTCTGCGGCCAAGGGAGGCTCGCCCGCATCCGTACGGACGGGGACACGGCGACCGGCGGCAGTACCAGCCAAGGGGATACTGTTGTTGCGATTTGTTCTCATAGGGCGCCTTGCATGTTTGAAGTTTGGTTGCGCATGTGGCATCCATTATGACACGCGCGGCGCTACAAGATGTGCAGGCTTTGCGCCAAGACCAACGCGGCGCCAAGCCTGCGGCGGAATCTCGTCTCCCGCAGCCGCGCCGACCTTTGCCCGCGGCACCGAGCCACGCCCTATGAGACGGCCAATCTCCGCGCTTCGCAGCGCCACGCGCGTAAAACCTATGCCGCGCCCGCTCCGCGCACAGCGACCGCCCCAGCGCATGGCACAAAGGATATGCCCCTCGCCACACGGTGCAGAGGACTTATCGCCCGGCGGCATAGCCCCTCAGCAGCCCCTTAGCGATAGAGCGCGAGCTCTATGATGTCGAGCAAAACCGTCGTGTTCGCCTCACCATGACGAATCGCCGCAAGCATGCTTGACCAAATGAACGCCGCCAATCGCTCCGGATCCAAGCGTTCGCGGGCAGCTGGCGCAATCTGGTCGTCCTGCTCAATAGCCCGTACGATACCCTGCTGGATCTCGCCGAAACATGCAGCCTCCGCATCGCGGCCGCGCTGACGCGTACGCCCGTCAAGCAAGGCAATGTCGCGCAGCCAAGTAGTCCTAAAGCCCTCCATCGAGGCGCTGAGCGCCGCAAGCAACTGCCGGCAATACGCCAGCGCCCCCTCGCCGTGCGCCTGTCGTGCGCGTTCGCCCACGTCTGCCAGGGCTTCAGCCCAAAACCGCTGCATAACCTCAGTGCGCAAGGCCGCCATGTCGGGGAAATAGTTGTAGATGGTTCCCACAGCCACGCCGCATTCCCGCGCGACCGACCGCGTATCCAATGCAGCCAAGCCATCAGTGCAGGCACGCTCATAGGCCTTATCCAAAATGGTTTCGCGCGTGGTTGCCGGCTTGCTACCCATATGAACTCCCTAAGCCAATCCTCATGTGAACATAGCTCATCATACCTGAGACACGAGCCGCAAAGTCTCGCAAGTAACCCTCTGCGTATGAATATTGCTGTGAAGCATTCAAGGTGGGAACGGAGCATTTCAAATATGCCCCTTGCATCATCACAGTTTTCTCTCTAATATGAACTTTGTTCAGATGAACACTGTTCACATATGGCCAGAGCACCGCATGTGATAGGGCCGTACTGATTTACAGAAAGGATTACCCATGTCTCCGCTTCTCATGATTGCCAGCCTTGCTATCACTGGCGCGCTTATTCTCTATACCATCGGCGTGCTCCGTGAGCGCGCCGCAGGCCGCCTGCAAGGCCAACACCTTGTCTTTTTCTGGCTCGGCCTGGCGTGCGACACCACGGGCACGACCCTCATGACCATCATGGCCCGCAACAGTCTCGAGTCCGCTCCGGCTATTCACGGCATCACCGGTCTGGCCGCCATCGTCCTCATGCTGTTCCATGCCGGCTGGGCCACCATGGTTTACCTGCGTGGACGCCGCAACGACGAAGCCGCCATCGAGCGCGAGCGCACCTTCCATCGTCTGAGCGCGGCCGTGTGGGTCGCCTGGCTGGTACCCTATGTGATTGGCATGCTCGTAGGCATCCCCGCCATCAAGATGGGCACGACGCCAGCCGTTCTCGTGAGCCTGGTTATCGCCGCCATCGCCGCTGCGCTGGTGTTCCGACCCAAGCGCCAGAGCGTCGCCGCATAACATCTGCCCTGAAGCAGGGCACATTGGGCGCACACCAAAACGGAATCAAACACTCTGGCCCCGTTCCGGCGCCTGGCATCTTCACTGCCAGGCGCCGTCTTTCACCACGCACCCGTTGGATGCCAAGGCGCCTGCTTTGCCGACTGGAAAACGACACGACAAACCGCCCGCGAGTATTCCGCCCACTCTCTTACCAGTTTCGCGCCTCAGCACATAGCTCCGACAGCTCACCCATGCGCCTCGACGATCTGCGCATGCTCCCCAGACCCCACCCATGCACCCTGGGCAAGCTCGCCCGTGTGCTCTGTGCAAGCTCGCCCGTGCACCCTGGCCAATCCAGCCATACGCCATCCGGCAACTCGCCCGTGCGCCCTGGGCAATCCAGCCATACGCCATCCGGCAACTCGCCCGCATGCCCGATCAACCTAGTGGCATACCCTGGGCAGCCCCTCCATACACCCAGGCAATCAGCCGTATCGGCTCGGCAAAATCGGCTTGACACCCCCAACACAGCAGTCGACGCATCACCTCGTCCGCCGAACTTGCTCGAAAATGCCCCGCAGAAAAGAAAACCGCTCGCCCGGAAGCAAGAAGTTTGCAAAACTCTACGAAATGTAGGTTTTATTCCGTCCTCCCCAAGTAGACAGACATTTTACTCTTTAAAAGACCCAGGTAGATTGCGTGTGGCACATGCGTATACTCTAGCCTCTCGTAAAACAATCTACATTTCGCGAAGTTTTGGTTTTCCGCCCCATAGCACCGCCGCAACGTCACAATAGAATGCCAAAAATGCAACGGATGGAGGGCTTCATGAGTTGGGAAATCTGCGGGCCATCTGCGCTGCGGCTTCATCGCACGCCGCCGCAAGTTACGTTCATGCTTCCATCACTTCCGCCGCTGGAATATCGCTCACAACGCGCAACCCTGCCGCAAAACGCCACCTATCAAGAGGTCTTTCGCGGCCCTCTTCACGTACTGGTTGATGACTGCAGCTTAAGGAATGGATCCCGAAACCTCATAACCCACGTATGGAAAGGCGACCTCCCCTCCCAGGCGTTTTGGAACGACGAGGGCCTCAACGCCACGTTCACCTCGCCACTTTTCACACTTCTCACCCTCGCCCCGCTCGTTTCCACCATTCATCTCGCGATGGCAGCCTTCGAGTTCTGCGGCGCCTTTTCGATTTTCAAGCCCTCTCCGACCGTCCAAAAGGAGCTCGACCTCTTCACGCACCAACGGCTTTCATGGCCGCATAACTGGAGACAAGTCAAAGATCACAAGGGCCGGCCGACCTCGCTATGGCAACGGGACCCAATGATTGAAATTGCCGAGCTCCGTGCATTTGTGAAGCGCACCAAGGGCACGCGCGGCAACCGCAAACTGGCCCAGGCAGCACAGATGGTCATGGGCATATGCGCATCTCCGCTCGAGGTCCAGGCCTCGATACTGTTCGGACTTTCGCGCAGGCTGGGCGGCGAGGGCTTTGGCCCCTTTTCGAACAACCATCGCATCTCCCTCTCCCCCGCCGCCCAAAAGCTCGCCGGGCAAAGCACGTGTTATGCAGATTTATTCTTCGCGGCAAACGAGTTGCACGGCGATATAGACGTCGAGCTGCAAGGACATTTGATCCACGACGGCGGCACGGCGGGAGGGCTCGATGCCAACCGCACGCTGGGGCTCCAAAGCATGGGCATCGACGTTGTACTGCTCACGAGCGAACAGCTCACGGATACGCGTCGATTCCGCGAAACCGCAGCATACCTTGCGCGACGGCTCGGAATCGCGCGCAGACCGAAAACGCCTGCCATGCTTGCACGCGAGGAGGCGTTACGGCATGACTTATTTATCGACTGGGAAACGCTCGGCTCGACGCCCGCTGGGCAAATAGGGCATCGGCCGCCTCGATGACCTCGGTGAAGGTCGCGGCGAAAAACTCCTCATCAAGAAGCTGGTAGACGGGCGCTCCGTTCACGTGGTTCGTCCGCACGACCTCATGCGCGATCGCCGTTGTGGCGCACACGGACCGCTCGTCGATGGGGTACTGCGCAAAGTGCGCCGCCGTTTCGATGAGCGCGGGCGTGGCAAGCGGCACCATGTCGATGGCGAGCGATTTGCCAAAGAGGTCGAAGTCGGCCTGCTTCTTGATGCGGAATCCGCGGCTGGGCGTCTCACCACGCGCCGCGAGCGCCTCACGCACGCGTGTATTCCAGGTCGTATCCGCCAACAGATGCACCCATACGCCCAAGGTGAGATCGAACAACGAGCCGAGGGTATCGCGCTTGGAAGTGCACTGCCGTCCGGCCCCAAAGGCAGCCTCTTGCAGGCTCGCGGTTGCGCGGGCATCAACCTCATCTACAAACGAAGCGGCATGCGCCGGTGCAACGCGGGCGGCCTCCTTCGCGATTGAGAGAGGCTCGATACAAGGGCGGCCGGCGGTGAGGGCGGCCAAGGGGCCCGATGCCTCCGTCTCAATGGTATGGGCGCATGTCGCGACACCAGCCGCCGCGACGGCATAAAGACCGTGACCAGCGGCGCGCACGGCCACCCCGTCAGATGCCGTGCCGTCGGCGGGGACGTCAGTGCGAGCGCAGGCTGCAGCGGTGCCAGCCGCGACGCAGCCTACGGCGACGGCCTCGGTACCAACTGCGGCGACGGCCTCGGCTCCGGTTGTGGCGGTGGCCTCGGTCCCAGCTGCGGCGGCGGGCTCGGCACCACCCTCGGCGCAGGCGGCAGCGGTGCCCGCAGAGACACCTGACGCGGCGTCGATCGCGGTGTCAGCGGAGACACTGACAAGTGGTGACTCACCCATCGCGCTCAGGTCGCAAACAAGCGACGCCTCGCCCATTGAGAGCAGCTCGCGGGCGAGCGGCGCCACATAGGCATCCCAAAACTCGCGCTCACGCGGGCGCGGGATATGCTCGGGCGCGGCAAAATGCGTTATGCGGTACGGAATGGGGCGCACGATAGCCGGCACCATATACCCCACGTAAATGTCGGGCACAAGATTGCCGAAGAGAAACGCGTTGCGGTCGCGCACCGCGCGCGCCACGGGGCCGCCGCCCTCAAGCAGCCGCTCCGCATGCGCGATATGTATGTTCCACGATGGCATGGATCGACCTCATCTCCGCAGCTTGTCCAGATACCCCATCTTGACATGCAATCGTCCGCCTCCGCGCATAAGGCGCGCGGCGCCCTCTTTTATGCCAACCCGAGGCACCTGGACAACCCGACCACGTTATTCATGAGCCGATTAAGCGGCTGAACAGGGGCGAAGCGCCCTTCGAAAAGAAAACGTTCCCAAATCCCCCAGATCGCCCTGAAAGAGGAGGGCGCACGCCTTGCGTGCGAGCGTGTGCGATTGAAGGGCGAGGCGGGACACCTGCCCCTCGAAAAGAAAACGTTCCCAGGTGCCCTAGATTCGGGCGGGCACAAAGGCGCGGTGTACGGTTGTACATACGCCTTCGTGTCCACCCGGAGGTAGGCGTCTGGCCACCTAAACAGTAAAAGGTTCCCAGGTGCCCCAAATCGCCTCGAAAGAGGAGGCCGCACACCTTACGTGCGGCGGCCGACGATTGAAAGGCGAGGTGAGGTGCCTGGGGAACTTTTACGAGCGGACCTCGCCGCCGGTGGCCTTGCACACCTTCGCCACCAGCTTGGAGTGGGCACGCTCGACCTCCTCGCTCGTGAGCGTGTGGTCGTCCGAACGGTAAGTGAGCGCGAACGCCATAGACTTCTTGCCCGCGCCCACGCGCACCGGGTCGCGGTACACGTCGAACAGGCGCACGCCCACGAGCAGCTTGCCGCCGGCGGAGCGCAGACGGCGCTCCAGGTCCTCGCACGTCACGTCGTCGTCGACCACGATCGCGAGGTCGTGCTCGACGCTCGGGAACTGGGAGAACTCGCGGTAGGCCTCCTGGGCGCCGGCGCTCTTGAGCAGCGCCTCGAGGTTCAGCTCGAACGCGACCACGGGGATGTCGATGCCGTAGACGTCGCGCGCATCCGGGTGGATCTCGCCAACCCAGCCGAGCACCGTGCCGCCGGAAAGGACCTCGGCGCCGCGACCGGGCTGCAAGAACGCGTAATCCTCACCGTCGGCAGGACGGAAGCGGACCTTAGGGATGCGCAGCTGGGCGAGCAGCTCCTCGACCACGCCCTTGCCGTCGAAGAAGCGCAGCGGCATGGGCTTGTAGTTCCAGGAGACCTCGCCCATGGCGCCGGACAGGACGCCTGCCACGGACTCGCGCTCCTTCGGCGCGCTGGCGTTCTCGCGGCCGAAGAACAGGGTGCCGATCTCATACAGCTGCACGTTGGCGGTGCTGTGCTTGATGTTGTACTCCACGGACTGCAGCAGGCCCGGGATGAGCGAGCGACGCATCTCGGTCTGCTCGGCGACCAGCGGGTTCATGATCTCGACGGGGCAGCCGCGACCCTCACCGGTCATGCCGATGCGCTCAAGGTCGCCGGGGGCGGCGAAGGAGAAGTTCATGGTCTCGTTGAGGCCGCAGGCGCGCAGCACCTGGCCGACCTTGCGGGTGAGCCGCTGCTCGCGGGTGAGGCCGCCGATGTGGTTCTTGGCGGCCGGGATGGTGGCCTCGACGCGGTCCATGCCCCACAGGCGCAGGACCTCCTCGATGAGGTCGATCTCGCGGGTGAGGTCGGGGCGGAACGTGGCGGGCATGACGCGGAACACGCGCGCGTCGCCCTCGCCGACAGCCTCGACACCGCAGCCGAGGCGCGTGAGGGAGCGCTCGATGAACGCGGGCTCGATCGCGGCGCCGCACAGCTCATGAACGCGGGAAAGGCGCAGCTCGATGGGCGCGAGCTGCTTGGGCGCGGGATACACGTCGACGCAGCCCGGGGCCACCTCGCCGCCCGCGAGCTGCTCGATGAGGGCGCACGCGATGTTCGCCACGTCCACGCAGCCGGTCTCGTCGACCTGGCGCTCGAAGCGGATGGAGGCGTCGGAGATCAGCGCGAGGTCGCGGCTGGTATGGGAGGTGCGGCCGGCGTTGAAGCAGGCGCTCTCCACCAGGACGTCGACCGTGGCGTCGGTGACCTCGGAATCCATGCCGCCCATGACGCCCGCGAGCGCCACCGGGACGGCGCCGACCTCACCCGTGGCGATGAGGCCCATGCCCGCGGACAGGATGCGCTCGACATCGTCGAGCGTGCGGAAAACCTCGCCCTCGCGCGCCGCGCGGACGGCGACCGCGCGCTTGCCATCGATCTCCTCGAACGCGTTGAGGTCGAAGGCGTGCAGGGGCTGGCCGGTAATCATCATGACGTAGTTGGTGATGTCCACGACGTTATTGTGCGTGCGCACCCCGCAGGCGTTGAGGCGCTGCACGAGCCACTCCGGAGAGGGACCGACCTTCACGTTGCGCACCACGCGGGCCACATAGCGCTCGCAGAGGCCCTCATCGACGAGCTCCACCGAGACGGTGTCGGCGGTCGGCATGCCGGACTCGGCCTGGACCTGCGGAAGCTCAACGGTGAAGTCGAGGTCGTAGATGGCGCCGACCTCGCGCGCGATGCCGATCATGGACAGGCAGTCGGCGCGGTTCGGGGTGATCTCGCAATCGAGCACGGTGTCGGACGTGCCCAGGTACTGCGCGAGCGGCATGCCGACGGGCGCATCCTCGGGCAGGATCCAGATGCCCTCATGGTCGCCGGACAGGCCGAGCTCGCGCTGCGAGCAGTTCATGCCCATGGAGGCGACGCCGCGCAGCTTGCCCTTCTTGATCTTGATGTCACCGGGAAGCTCGGCGCCGATCATGGCGGTCACGATGTGGTCACCCTCGTTGAAGTTCTGGGCGCCGCACACGATCTGCAGCGGCTCCGGGTTGCCCTCGGCGTCGACGTTGTTCTCGCCCACGTCGACCAGGGTGACCCACAGGTGGTCCGAATCGGGGTGGGCCTGCTTGGAGACGACCTTGGCCGTCACGATGTTGTCGAAGGACTCGCCCGCGCACTCGATGGCCTCGACCTCGGTACCGGTGCGAATGAACTCGCGCGAGAGCTCGGAGGGATCCTCCGGCAGCTCGACCATGCTGGATAGCCAGTCGTAAGAAACTTTCATTTTTCCCATACTCCCTTAGAAATGCAAGGTCGGCTTTCCCAGGCACCGCACCTTGGCGTTCAATCGTCGGGCGCCGCACGCTAGGCGTGCGCCCTCCTCTTTCGCGCCAATCTGCGGCACCTGGAAAACCCGTTCAACCTGTCTCGGACTAGAACTGCTCCAGGAAACGCATATCGCCCGTAACCAGCGTGCGCAGGTCGGGCAGGTCGTAGCGAAGCGCCGCGATGCGCTCGACGCCGGCGCCGAAGGCGAATCCCGAGTAGACCTCGGGGTCGATGCCGCAGTTGCACAGCACGTTGGGGTCGACCATGCCGCAGCCCAAGATCTCGATCCAGCCGGAGTGCTTGCAGAAGGGGCAGCCCTCGCCGCCGCACACGCCGCAGCTCACGTCGACCTCGCAGGAGGGCTCGGTGAACGGGAAGAAGTGCGGGCGGTAGCGCGTGGCGCGGTCCTCGCCGAACATGCACTTCACGAAGTAGTCGAGCGTGCCCTTGAGGTCGCCGAAGGTGATGCCCTTATCCACGACGAGGCCCTCGATCTGATGGAACTGGGGCAGGTGGCAGGCGTCGGCCGTATCGGGGCGGTACACGCGTCCCGGGGCGATCATGTAAATGGGCGGCTCCTGGGTCTCCATGGTGTGCACCTGCACGCCGGAGGTCTGGGTGCGCAGCAGCACGTCGGACTCGCCGTGGGCGTGCTGCTCGGGGTGGGCGGCGGTACCGGGGGCGTTGTCCTTCACGTAGAAGGTGTCGCGCGCGGAGCGGCTCGGGTGGTCGAGCGGGGCGTTCAGCGCGGTGAAGTTGTACCAGCTGGACTCGACCTGCGGACCGGTTTCCACCGTGTAGCCGATGCCGCAGAAGACGTCCTCGATCTCCTCGATGATCTGGTTGATGAGGTGCGCGTGCCCGATTTTGGGACGGGCGCCGGGCAGCGTGATGTCCACGGACTCGGTCGCCATGAGCTCGCGGACGGCGGAGCGCTTGAGCTCCTTCATACGACCCTCGAGCAGCGTCTCGGCCATACGGCGCATCTCGTTGGCGCGCTTGCCGAGCACCGGGCGCTCCTCCGGGTCGATCTTGCCCATCATGCGCATGAGGCCGGTGATCTCGCCCTTGCGGCCGAGCAGGGCCACGCGGGCAGCCTCAAGTTTCTCGCTTGTCTCGGCGCCCTCAATTAGCTCTCGCGTCTTGACCTCGAGCGCCTCGAGCTCATCGATCAAACTCATCTGTTCCCCTCTCCTGTCCAACGGCGGGCCGGACGACCCGCCGCGTGTTCGCCATGAAAAAAGTCCGTCCTCAGGCGTGCGACTGCACTGCCCAAGGACGGACTAGATTTCCGCGGTACCACCCTGGTTAGCTGCCGGATGTCAGGCCCGACATGCTCGCTTTTGCCCGTTGTCGCCCGGGTGGGCGGCTTCCCTACTCAGTCAAAAGCGCGCGCCCGCCAATCGGGCGCCGCCCAGCGCACTGTGCAGAACATGCCCGCCGTGCACCAACCGTTCAGGTCGCAGCTCGGGAGTGAACTCGCGTCTCTTCGCGGCAGGCGAGCTTTCAGCCGGTGACTCGCCCTCTCTTGGCCGCGAGCGTTGAGGCGCAACCTCTCCGTCATCGCAGTGGTCACGATGATAGCACATCGCCAAGTCCGAAACTTGCCGCAGCGTGTGACCACATTTTGTGTTGATGATGTGTGGCACTTTCGAGACCATGAGATTGTGCCCTATTAGGCGAGCAAGGGAGGTGCCCCATGGTTGAGCTCACGAGCCGACAACGCAAGCTCACGAACAAGCTGTGCCGCGCCACCGCCTTCGTCACCATCGCCGACTTGGCGCACGCCCTCGATGTATCGCCGCGCACCATCCGTAACGACCTGCACATCGTAGATTCGTTCATCGCGCCATGGGACGCGAGCCTCGAGCGCGTATCGGGAAGCGGGGTACGCCTCACCTGCACGCCCGACGCCCGCAAAGCCATCCAGGAGCACCTGAGCCGGACCGATCTGCACGCCCTCAGCGCTCTTGAGCAATGCGCGGTAGCCGAGCTCATGCTACTCATCTGCCCGCTCGTGACCTTTCAGCGCATCGCCGACACCTGCCGCGTGAGCAGGCAAACCACCATAAGCAACTTCCAAGCCGTCGAGGCGTTTTTCGAAGCGGCGAACCTTGTCTGCCAGCGAGAGCGCGGTCGCGGCATTCGCCTTGCCGGTCGCGAGCTCGACATGCGTCGCTGTTTTTTGGGCCTCGTGTCCAACCCCTCGCTGCAAGGCGTCACCCAGCCGCTGGCCCGCAACCTGCTTGCATCGCACCTGGACAGGGCGGAGCGCATGCTCGCCCACATCGATCAGGTCCAGCAAATTCCGCATGACAACCGCGAGCGCATCACACTGGTCGCGGCATATTCCCTCATGCGAACCGCAAGCGGACACCAGCTGCCGCCCTCCACCCACACGGACACTGCAAACAGCGGAGAGCTGCACCGCCAGGCGGCAGGCGCCGAGCCATCCGCCGCCCGCGATGAGGCACCCAGCCCCGACCTTCTCGCCCTCGTTCAACCCCTCGCGGCCCATCTGCCTTCCGACATGGAGCGCTTTTTCCTCGCCACCGTGATCTTGTCACAGCGCGCGAGCGGCACCGACGCACTCGGGCATGAGCCCATCGCCTGCCAAGATGAGGCCAGTCGCATCTCGCAGGACCTCATCGACGCCCTGCGCGAGCTGCACGTCATCGAGCAGGAGCCGCTGCGTCACCTGATCGACGGCCTGACCATGCACCTGCGCGCCGCCATCTGGCGCGTGCGTATGCGCAACCAGATTCAAAGCGAAACGCCCCGCCAGATCATGGTCTCAATCCCGCTGCTCTATGACTTCACCCGCAAGCACATGCACGCCGCCGAACAGACCTACGGCATCTCGTTCAACGACAGCGAGATCGCCTATATCGCCATGTACCTCGATACCATCTACGAAACGAGCGCCCGCGAATCCACCACGCTCAACGTGCTGTTCGTCTGCTCGTTCGGCCTTGCCTCGAGCTCCATCCTCATGATGCGCCTTTCGCAGGTCCTCGGCGAATGCAACGTCCACGGCCCCATGACCACCACCGAAGCCCAAAGCTTTATCGCATCGCACGACATCGACCTGGTGATCTCAACCAATGAGTTTGAGTGCGACACGGCGCCGGTGCTCATCGTGGACCCGCTGCTCAACCAATCCGCCCTCGATGCGGTCAAACGCGAGCTCATGCAGGCGTCCTATTCAAAGATGTGCGCGCATTTCCTGCGCTCCTACGCGCGGGCCGACTGCTCGCCGGACCTGCCCTGCTCTGTCGGCGACCTGATCCGGCGCGATGACATCCAAGTCGGCGTCACCGTCTCCGATTGGCGCGCCGCCATCCGCATCGCCGCCGCCCCGCTGCTGGCGCGCGGCGTTATCGAGCAGCGCTATGTGAGCCGCATGATCAGCGCCGTCGAAGATTTTGGCCCCTACATGGTTCTGACGCCGGGCACCGCCTACGTGCATGCGGGCGTCCACGACGGCATCAAAAGCAACTGCCTCGCCATGTGCGTGCTGGCCCACAACATCCCCTTTGGCGTGGGCACCGTCAAGAGCATCCGCGCCATCGTGGTGCTCGGCGTGCACGACAAGGAACGCAGCGACCTGCTCAATTTGGCCCCCATTCTCGAGCGCGAGGAAAACATCCGCACGCTGGAGCGCGAGGACCTTGAGATAGACGACGTTTGGCATATGCACGCGTAGAGAAAGGAGGAAATCATGGAGGAATGTATCGCCCTGCGCAACATCCAACTCGGCTGCACCGCCGATAGCTGGGAGACGTCCATCCGCATCGCGTCGTCGCCACTCGTGGCGCACGAATCGATCGAGCCCGCGTACGTCGAGCGCATGATTGCAAGCGTCCACGAACTCGGCCCCTATATCGTCATCATGCCTGGTCTCGCCATCGCGCACGCCGCCCCTGGCAGCGATGTACACGTAAGCGACCTGTCGATTGCCACGTTCGCAAACGACATCACGTTCAATTGCGACCACGACCCGGTTCGCATCGTCATGTGCCTCGCTTGCACCGACCGCGAGGCGCACATCGCCCGGCTGCAGCGCATCGCCGAGAAGCTGCTCGACGACACCTTCGTTGAACAGATGGCGGCCTGCGCCACCGCCGACGAGCTGTACGAACTCATCAACGCGTAACGCGCGACGCGGCCCTTTGCATACGCCGCGAGCGGCGGCGCGTGTTCAACCAGCAGGAAAGGAACCATCATGGGAGTACCACGGATTCAGACGGTTTGCGGCTATGGATGCGGCTCGTCGCTCATGCTGCGCACCAACATCGAGAAGATCGCGCGGGCGCACGACATTGAAATCGAGGCGTTTTGCGGCGATGTCGCTTCGTGCTGCTCGAACGACTGCGATGTGATTTTCATCTCCAAGGAGCTCGGCGAGCGCATTCGGGACCGCGCCAAGGTGCCCGTCATCGAGCTGGATAACTTCATGAACAAGGCCGAGGTCGAGCAGAAAACACTCGCGTACCTCGAGTCCGTCCAGTAAGGGGGATAAGGATATGGAAGCCGTTCTCAACTTCATCATCCAAGAGATCTTTGGACAGGGTGCCATCTTTTTGGCGCTGATCGCCTGCATCGGTTTGATTCTGCAGAAAAAGTCGTTCTCCGAGATCGTGCGCGGCACCATCATGACCGCTGTCGGCTTCTTCGTGTTGTCCACTGGCACGGGGCTTATCACCGGCAACTCCATCGACGGCATCTCCGCCGCCTTCAACACCATCATGCCTCAGGCCGTTGAGTCCACCACCGTGGACATCGGCGCCGAGTTCGGCACTGAGATCGGCATCGTCATGATTATCGCCTTCGCCATCAACATCCTGGTGGCACGCTTCACCAAGTGGAAGTCCATCTTCCTGACGGGCCATATGCTGTATTGGTTCCCGTTCGTCTTTATCGCCGCGGGCGTCGACGCCGGCCTTACCGGCGGCAAGCTCATTTTGCTCGCCGCGGTGTTCACCGCGCTGTACATGGTGGTCTCCCCCAACCTCATGCGCCCCTTCGTCAAGCAGGTCACCGGGGATGACTCTTTCACCATCGGTCACCCCACCACGTGCCTGTCGGTGATTTCCGGCCTGCTTGGCAAGGTCGTGGGCAACAAGGAGCACTCCACTGAGGATTTGAACTTCCCCAAGTCGCTGGGCTTTTTGCGCGAGATCGCCATTACGGGCTCGTTTGCGATCGCCATTACGTATGTAGTGATGTACTTCATTCTGCTGGCCAACGGCCAGGATCCCGCTGTGGTGTGGGGCTACGCCGAGGGCAACACCGGCATCTTCACCTATATCTTCACGCACGCCATCTACTTCGGCGTGGGCATCACCATCATGCTGCAGGGCGTGCGCATGCTCATCGCCGAGATCGTGCCGGCGTTCCAGGGCATTGCCGAGAAGCTCGTTCCCGGCGCCATCCCGGCTCTCGATGTGCCGGTCATCTTCCCGTACGCGCCCAACGCGCTGCTCATCGGCTTTATCGTGGCCATGGTCACCTCCATCATCACCATTCTGGTCACCGGCTCCATGGGCATCTTCCCGACTGTGGTCATCCCGCTGATTTCGACCTGCTTCTTCGAGATTGGCTGTGCTGCCATCGTCGGTAACGCCACTGGCGGCGTGCGCGGCGCGGTTGTGGGCGCCGCTGTGTCCGGTGTGATCGCCGTGCTGCTCGTTGGTTTTGGCGCGTACTTCTTCAACAACACCATCCAAAGCTGGATGCTCGTGTTCGGCGGCCAGGACTTCGATCTGTGGGGCATGGTCTGCGGAGCCGTCGCGCGCCTGTTCGCGTAGCGGAGAGAGCAAGCGATGGCGCATCTGCCAGGTGGGGCGTTCTTGCCGGGTAGGGTGCTCGCCAGGCGGAGCGGCGCTCTAGGGACGGGGCGGTACCGAACCTGCATAGCACCCCGACACTGGTAGGTGCGAGGACCGCTCATCGGGTGAGAATACCCAGGCAGGCACCGCACTCCCTCGCCATCTGGCAGAAGGGCCCGTCGCCCGCCTCACAACCATGTCACACCTTTGCGGGCGCGCACCGGAGGCATTCGCCCGGGCGCGCCCGCCTTGTTCACGCGCAACCTTCGCGAAAGGACCACCCATGGACTTCAAATATCTTGACATCGTACACAACCTGCTCGCCACGCTCGAGCGCGAGGAGCACGACCACATGGAGCAGTGCGTCGACGCGCTCTACGACTGCGTGCAAAACAAGCACTCCATCTACACCTTTGGCGCCAGCCATGCGGGCATCCTGTCCGAGGAGCTGTATTATCGCGCCGGCGGGCTCATGCTCATGAACCCCATCTTTGGCCGCGAAATCATGCTCGACACCGAGCCCATCACGCATACGAGCGCCATGGAGCGGCTGGTTGGATACGGCACGGCGCTCGCGCGCGACCGCGCCCGTTTTGCCGCTGGGGACGTGCTCATCGCGCATTCCGTTTCGGGCCGCAACCCGGTCACGGTTGAGATTGCCATGGCGGCAAAAGAAGCGGGCGCGACGGTCATCGCCGTTACCAACCTCGCGTATTCGCAGTCCGTCAGCTCGCGCCACCCGTCTGGCAAGCTGCTCTACGAGCTGGCCGACATCGTGCTCGACAACCACGGCGACGTTGGCGATGCCGCCGTAGCGATCGATGGGATGGAGCAGAAAGTGTCGCCGACCTCTACGATTGCCGGCGCCGCCATGCTCAACGCCATTGTGGCCGCGCTCGTGCAAAAACTGGTGGATGGCGGCATGAAACGACCGCCGATCTTCTATAGCGCCAACCTCGATGGCGGCGACGAGCTCAATCGCGCGCTCTACGAGGAATATAAGGACAGCATCCACTATCGGTTCTAGCTGGCTTTTGGGCGCAGGAAGGCCACGTCCCGGCCGTGGGCTTCCTGCGTTGACTTTGCAATCGCGGCGCGCAACGCGTTCCCCGCGCGCAGCAGGCGTGTCCCCCCTGCGCGTGGCGCGTCCAGCACGCTCGCCGCGCGTATCGTATGTCCGGCGCGCGTCCCGTATCCGGCACACAGCCAACGCGCACCCGCCGCGTCGGCTTTGCATCTGAAGTGTTGATCTTGCACCTGAAGGGTTGGGCTTTGGCCGGGGGGGGCCTATTGGGGCCCACAGTGGGCCCCCCGGGGGAGCCCCACCCCCCCCCCCCCCAAAAAACCC
>CAUWJG010000029.1:0-20952 GCA_963559095.1 uncultured Collinsella sp.
ATGGCGTCGGCCGCATCGGCGGAGGTGTCGGCCTCGTCGAGCGAGGGCAGGTCGGTCAGGTCGATGGCGTCAGCCGCGGCCTCGGATGCGGGTGCCGCCTCGGGCTCGGCGTCGCGCAGCGGCTCGATATCGAGCGCCAGCGAACGGATCTCCTTGACGAGCACCTTGAAGGACTCGGGGATGCCGGCCATGGGGACGTTCTCGCCCTTGACGATGGACTCGTAGGTCTTGACGCGGCCCACGGTGTCGTCGGACTTGACGGTGAGGATCTCCTGGAGCACGTTGGAGGCACCGTAGGCGTACAGCGCCCACACCTCCATCTCGCCGAAGCGCTGGCCACCGAACTGCGCCTTGCCGCCCAGCGGCTGCTGGGTCACGAGGCTGTAGGGGCCCGTCGAACGAGCGTGAATCTTGTCGTCGACCATGTGGCCGAGCTTCAGGATGTAGGACGTGCCCACGGTGATGGGCTCGCGGAACGGCTCGCCGGAGCGGCCGTCGTACAGCACGGTCTTGCCGCGCTCGTCGAGCTGGGTCACGAACGAGGGGTTCATGTGCTCGCCAAAACGCTCGGACGCAAGGTTGAGCATGTTCTTGTTGGCGCGACGGATGACCTCGGCGATCTCGTCCTCGTGCGCGCCGTCGAAGACGGGCGTGGAGACGAAGAACGGGCCGGGGACGTACTTGTCGGAGTCGGCGGACTCGGTGTCCCAACCGCAGGCGGCGGCCCAGCCGAGGTGGCACTCGAGCAGCTGGCCCACGTTCATACGGGACGGGACGCCCAGCGGGTTCAGGATGACGTCGACCGGGGTGCCGTCGGCCATGTAGGGCATGTCCTCCACGGGCAGGACCTCGCAGATAACGCCCTTGTTGCCGTGGCGGCCGGCGATCTTGTCGCCCTGCTGGATCTTACGGCGCTGCGCGACGTAGACGCGCACCTGCTCGTTGACGCCCGGGGCGAGGTCGTCGCCGTTCTCACGGCTGAAGCGAACCACGTCGATGACGCGGCCCTCGGCGCCGTGGGGCATCTTGAGGGAGGTGTCGCGGACGTCATGCGCCTTGGTGCCGAAGATGGCGCGCAGCAGGCGCTCCTCAGCGGTGAGCGCGCTCTCGCCCTTGGGAGAGACCTTGCCCACGAGGATGTCGCCGGCCTTGACCTCGGCGCCGATGCGGATGATGCCGTCCTCGTCGAGGTTGGCGAGCATGTCCTCGGACAGGTTCGGGATCTCGCGGGTGATCTCCTCGGGGCCCAGCTTGGTGTCGCGGGCGTCGAGCTCGTAGCGGGAGATGTTGATGGTGGTCAGCAGGTCCTCAGCGACGAGACGCTCGGAGACGATGATGCCGTCCTCGTAGTTGAAGCCCTCCCACGGCATGTACGCCACGGTAAGGTTCTGGCCGAGCGCGAGCTCGCCGTGATCGGTCGAGGGGCCGTCGGCCAGCGGCTGGCCCACCACGACCTGGTCGCCCACACGCACGAGCGGGCGGTGGTTGATGCAGGTGGACTGGTTGGAGCGCTGGTACTTGGGCAGCTTGTAGGTGTCCATGCCCTCAGCGGTCTTGACCGTGATCTTGGCGGCGTCGGCGAAGATGACCTCGCCGGCGCGCTTGGCCAGGGTGACCTCGCCGGAGTCGATGGCGGCGCGGCTCTCCATGCCGGTACCGATGTAGGGAGCGACCGGATGGACCAGCGGCACGGCCTGACGCTGCATGTTCGCGCCCATGAGGGTACGCTTGGCGTCGTCGTGCTCCAAAAACGGAATGAGCGTGGCCGCAACGGAGAGCATCTGGCGCGGGGAGACGTCCATGTAGTCGACTTCCTCGAGCAGGACGTCGGCCGGGGCGCCGAAGGAGCCGTCGAAGTCGCGCGTACGGGCCACGACGGTGTGCGGACGCACGAGGTTGCCGTCGGCATCCAGGCCCATGAGCTCACCGGTCTTGGGATCGATCGGCGTGTTGGCCGGCGCGATGATGTGATTTTCTTCCTCATCGGCCGTCATCCAGTCAATCTGGTCGGTGGCGACGCCGTTCTCGACGCGGCGGTACGGGGCCTCGATGAAGCCGTACTCGTTCACGCGGGCATACAGCGCAAGACTGCCGATCAGGCCGATGTTGGGACCCTCGGGGGTCTCGATGGGGCACATGCGGGAGTAGTGCGAGTTGTGGACGTCGCGGACGGCCGTCGGCACGTTGGTGCGGCGGCTGGAGCCGGACTTGTGGCCCGCCAGGCCGCCGGGGCCGAGCGCGGACAGACGGCGCTTGTGGGTGAGGCCGGTCAGCGGGTTGGCCTGGTCCATGAACTGGGAGAGCTGCGAGGAGCCGAAGAACTCCTTGATGGAGGCCACGATCGGGCGGATGTTGATGAGGCTCTGGGGCGTGATCTCATCCATGTCCTGGGAGCTCATGCGCTCGCGCACGACGCGCTCCATGCGGCTCATGCCGATGCGGAACTGGTTGGCCACCAGCTCGCCCACGGTGCGGATGCGGCGGTTGCCGAAGTGGTCGATGTCGTCCACCTTGAAGCCGGGCTCACCGGCAGCCAGCGACAGCAGGTAGCGCAGGGTGGCGATGATGTCCTCGTCGGTCAGGACGGAGACCTCTTCCTCGGTGGTGAGGTTGAGCTTCTTGTTGACCTTGTAGCGGCCCACGCGCGCCAGATCGTAGCGCTGCGGGTTGAAGAACAGGCCCTCGAGCAGGCTGCGGGAGGCGTCCACGGTCGGCGGCTCGCCCGGGCGCAGACGGCGGTAGATCTCGATGAGGGCATCCTCACGGGTGAGGGCGGTATCGCGCTCGATGGTGCGCTTCACCACGTCGGAGTCCCCGAGGAGCTCGAAGATCTCGTCGTTGGTGACGGCGATGCCCAGCGCACGCAGGAACATGGTGGCGGACTGCTTGCGCTTGCGGTCGATGGAGACCACAAGCTGGTCGCGCTTATCGACCTCGAACTCAAGCCAGGCGCCGCGGGCCGGAATGACCTGGGCCTTGTAGACCTGCTTGCCACCGTCCATCTCGGAGCCGTAGTACACGCCCGGGGAGCGAACGAGCTGCGAGACGACGATGCGCTCGGTGCCGTTGATCACAAAGGTGCCCTGGTCGGTCATCATGGGGAAATCGCCCATGAACACCAGGTTCTCTTTGATCTCGCCCGTCTCCTTGTTGGTGAGGCGCACCTCGGTGAGCAGCGGGGCCTCGTAGGTCATGTCCTTCTCGCGGCACTCCTCGAGGCTGTGCTTGAGGTCACCGAACTGGTGATGACCAAAGGTCACCTCGAGCTGGTGATTCTGGCTCTGGATGGGGCTGGACTCCTTGAAGGCGTCGCGCAGGCCCTGGTCCATGAAGCGCTCGAAGCTCTCCTTCTGCACGGAGATGAGGTTCGGCAACTGCATGGCCTCCGGGATCTTCCCGAAGTTGACGCGTGTGCGCTCGGTGGCGGTGACGGTCTGTGTAGCGTTTGCTTTCGGCACCAGGTGTTTCCTCCTTCTGGAAAAGGCGGTGGATTCCGGCTTGGCCGCACCGTGCGCTCAGGGGCTATCGGCATGGCTTCGCCAGCTAAGGTAATCTACTAGTTTATCAGGAAGCTACCGTTCGGCAACAAAATGCTTGACTGACGGGCCATTATGGAGTAGCAAACTATTTAGTTTGAAAACATGCAGGTAAATCGCTATGAAGAGAACATTTGTTCATGTGATTTGAGTGAACGGCGCACAACAAGAACCGCTCGCCGAATTTTGCCGTGCCGCAGTCGGCGGCGCGCAGAGCCGCCTTCGGCCCGGGGAGGCAAACGCCAAAGGGCATCGGGCGCGAGCGCCGGGGCGGCAGTGGAAAGGCCCCCTGCGGGACGCAAACGCCAAGGCGGCAGCGGAAAACTCTTGCGCGGAGCACAAGCGCACCGCAATCACATCGGCCGGCGACGCCAGACCCGCCCATGCGGGAGGCGCAGCCAGCCGATGTGCAAACGTTCGGATGCGCTAGGACGGTACGACGACCGGGTCGGCGTTCACATCCACCGCGCCACGACCGTAGCTCGGGCGCGCGGCATCGTACTGGATGGCACGCGCGAGCTTCGTGATTTCGCGCGAGTCGACGTTATCGTACCGATGGCAGGCGCATGCATGGCCCGGCAGGCATTCGCGTAGCTCGGGTGCGGCCACATCGCAGGCGCCCACCTTGGCAAAACACCGGCTCGCAAAGCGGCAACCGACCGGCGGGTCGATGGGACTCGGCACGTCCCCCTCCAAGATGATGCGCTTGCGCTGCAAGCTCGGGTCTGGGGAGGGAATGGCCGACAGCAACGCCTGGGTATAGGGGCACAACGGGTCCCGATACAGGCTCGCCTTCGGCGCAATCTCCATCAGGCGGCCCAGATACATCACGCCCACGCGGTCGGAGATATGCTTGACCACGTTGAGCCCGTGCGCGATGAACAGGTAGGTGAGCCCCAGCTGTTCTTTAAGATCATCCAGCAGGTTCAACACCTGCGCCTGGATGGAGACATCCAGGGCGCTCACGGGTTCATCGCACACGATCAGCTTGGGGTTCACGGCCAAGGCGCGCGCGATTCCCACGCGCTGGCGTTGACCGCCGGAAAACTCGTGCGGGTAGCGCCCCTTCATATAAGGCGCCAGGCCCACAAGCTCAAACAGCTCATCCACACGCGCATCCACCTGCTCACGCGGCAGCAGGCCGTTGGTGATGATGGGCTCGGCCACAATCGCGCCGACCGTCTGCCGCGGGTTCAGGCTCGCATACGGATCTTGGAACACCAGCTGGATGTCACGGCACAGGCCGCGACGCTCGCGGGCGGGCATGGCCGTGATATCGCGCCCCTCGAACAGGATGCGCCCGCTCGTGGGAGCCAGCAGGCCCACGAGCATCTTGCCGATGGTCGTCTTGCCGCAACCGGACTCCCCCACCAATCCGAACGCCTCGCCGCGCCGGATCTGAAAGCTCACATCATCCACGGCCTGCACGTATGAGGTTGGATGGCCGAAGAAATTCGTGTCCGCAACGAAGCTCTTGGTGAGATGCTGCACATCCACCAGCACATCATCTTGCTTGTCCATGCACGCAGCCATCAGCCGCACACCTCCTCATCGCACCGAGACGTCTGCGCGGCCGCCTCGCGCGAGCCCACCGTCTCGCGCAGCGCGGCAGCCCTCCGCGCCTGTTCGAGCGCATCTGCCGCATAGGACGCATCGTCGTACAAAAAGCAGCGCACGCGCCTGCCCGATGTGCCCACCTCGCGCAACGCCGGGGCTTCGGTGCGGCACCGGTCGCACGCATGCTCGCACCTATCGGAAAACGGGCAGCCCGGCGGCATCTCCAAGGGGTTGGGCACCGCACCTGGGATCATGTAGAGCCGCTCGCCCGAATCGTCCTCAAGGCGCGGAATCGAGCGCAACAGCCCTGCCGTATACGGGTGGAACGGCCGATCGAACAGCTCGTACTTCTCGGCCTCCTCGACCACCTGACCGCAATACATGACCACCACGCGGTCGGCGACCTCACTCACCACGCCCAAGTCGTGGGTGATGAGCATAACGGCCATGTTGAACTCATCACGCAGCTTGTAAATGAGGTCCAAGATCTGCGCCTGGATGGTCACGTCGAGCGCCGTGGTGGGCTCGTCGGCAATCAGCAACTTGGGATCGCAGGCCAGCGCCATGGCGATCATCACGCGCTGGCGCATACCACCGCTCATCTGGTGCGGGTAGTCGCGCGCCCGCTCCTCAGGGCTGGGAATGCCCACCACACGCAGCATCTCCACCGCGCGCGCCCAAGCGGCCCGTTTGTCCATATCCAGGTGCGTGCGGATGGCCTCCACGATCTGGTCGCCCACGCGATACACGGGATTCAAGCTCGTCATGGGCTCCTGGAAGATCATGGCGATCTCGCCGCCACGCATGCGCTCAAGCTCGCGCTCGCTTGCCGCCAGCACGTCGCGCCCCTCAAAGGTGATGGAACCCGATGCCACATGGCCGGGCGCCTGCAAAAGCCCCATGATGGACAGCGAGGTCACCGACTTGCCGGAGCCCGACTCGCCCACCACCGCGAGAATCTCGCCGCGGTCAACCGAGAAGCTCACGCCGTTGACCGCGCGCACCACACCGCGGCGGGTGGGAAACTCCGTCACCAGGTCGCGCACTTCAAGCAACGCCATGGCGCATCACCTCTTTCGGGCTTTGGGGTCGAACGCATCGCGAATGCCGTCTCCCAACAGGTTGAAGGCGAGGACGGTCACGGTGATGGCAAGACCGGGGAAGATCATCGTGTGGGGCGCCGCAAAGATATAGTTGCGGCCGCGGCCGAGCATATCGCCCCATTCGGCCGCCGGGGGTTGCACGCCCAAACCGAGGAAGCCCAACGCCGCCGCGTCGAGGATGGCCGAGGAGATCCCGAGCGTGGCGCGCACGATGATGGAGGGCATCACGTTGGGCAGCACATGGCGCCAGATGATGAGGGCGTCCGAATCGCCGATCACGCGCGCCGCAGCCACATAGTCGGCCTGTTTGACGGCGAGCACCTGGCTCCGCACGATGCGCGCATACTCGGGGATGGACACGAAGCCGATGGCGATAATGGCCTTGTCGATACCGCGTCCAAGCGCCGCCATGAAGGCGATGGCCAACAGGATCGACGGGATGGCCAGCATCATGTCCATGAGGCGCATGATGACCGTATCCACCACGCCGCCCTTGTAGCCGGCTACCGCCCCCAGCGTCACGCCAATCACCAGCGAGATCGCCACCGAGAGCACACCGACCGTGAGCGAGATCTGGCTGCCGATGAGAATGCGGCAGAAGATGTCGCGCCCTTGCTGGTCGGTGCCGAACCAATGCTCGGCGCTCGGCGGCAAAAAGGAGGCGGATAGGTCTTGCGCATACGGATCGTACGGCAGCACCTGGGGTGCCACCGCCGTCACGATGGCGACAAGCGCCAAAAGGGCGATGACGCCCAAGCTCACCATGGCCGGTACATTTTGACGCAGCGAATACATGACATCGCGCGCCAGCGATTCGGGCTGGGCGGACGGTGCTTGCCCGGGCTGCGGAGCGCCCGCATCCGGCGTGGCGTCCACGGCACGTGCGACGCCCGGCGCGCCTTGTTGCATCGCCATGGCCATCACCCCTCTTCCTGTGCGTACTTGATGCGAGGATCGAGGTAGGCATACACCACGTCCACCACCAGGTTGATCACGATGAAAATCACGCCGATGAGCAGCACTGCGCCCTGCACCACCGGAAAGTCGCTCTTCAAGATGCACTCGACCACATACTTGCCGATGCCCGGCCAGGCAAACACCGTCTCAGTGAGCATGGCTCCGCCGAGCAGGCTGCCCAGCTGCAGGCCGATGACCGTCGTGACGGGTAGCATGGCGCAGCGCAGCGCGTGATGACGGTTGACACGACCGCGGCGCAAGCCCTTGGCCCGCGCCGTCCGCACATAGTCCTCCCCCAGCGTCTCGAGCATGCTCGAACGCGTCATGCGCGTGATGACCGCCATCGAGTACATCGACAGCGCGAGCGCGGGCAGCACGATGTGCGACGCGGCGTCGGCAAAGGCCTCCAAATCGCCCACGAGCAGGGTGTCCAGCAAGTACAGACCCGTGCCTCCCACCGGGGCCAACAGCGGGTCGATGCGCCCGCCGCTCGGCAGAAGGTGCAACGTGCCCGAGAACAGGATGATGAGCAAGATGCCCAGCCAAAAGATCGGCATGGACACGCCCACCAGCGCGAGCACCATGGCGGCGCCGTCGACGGCGGTGTTCTTGTGCACGGCCGATACCACGCCCAGCACGATGCCCACGAGCGCCGCGATGAGGATGGCCACCAGCGCGAGCTCTACCGTAGCCGGAAAGCGGCTCAAAAGCTCCTGGGCAACGGGGGTGTGCGTGTAGTAGCTCTCGCCCAGATCCCCGGTGAGCGCGCCGATGAGAAACGCGAAGTACTGGACGATGATCGGGTCATTCAGGCCATTGGCGTCACGCCACACCTCCATCTGCTCCGGCGTGGCGTGCTGTCCCAGCACCACCGGAGCCGGATCGGCCGAGAACACGCGCATGATGAGAAAGACCAAGATCGATACGCCAAGCAGTACGGGAATTGCCTGCAAGAGGCGCTTTGCGATGTATTTGAGCACGGCCTTGTGCCTCCTTCCCAAAATCGTGTTTGCCCCACCCATTGCGCCAATATAAAAGGCCGCCTTGCCATCGCGATGCCAAGGCGGCCGGTGCACAGTGGATAAGGGCTCGCACAGCCTCGAGGCCCTTACGCCTTCTTCGTCACGCCCGCCAGGTGCACCACGCCGGTGGGGTGGATGGAAAAGCCAGAGACTGCCGGGTTGTAGGCGGCAAGTGTCTGCGCGTGGGAAATGAGCAGCCACGGAACCTCGTCGGCGACCATCTGTTCACAGGAGAGGTACACCTGATCGCGCTCGTCGCCCTCGGGAAGCGCCAGGCCCTGCGCGATCAGCGCCTTGTAGGCATCGCTGCGGTAACGACCCACGTTCATGGAGATGCTCTCGTCGGCGAGCAGGTTCATGAAGTTGTCCGCATCGCCGTTATCGCCCACCCAGCCGTAGAGGCAGCAGTCGAACGTATCCGTCTCGACTTTGGTCTTGTAGGTCGTCCAGTCGTAGGAGACGATCTCCATGTCGACACCGACCTCGGCCAGATAGCCCTGAATGGCCTCGGCGAGCGGCTGGCCGCCTACGGAGTTATACGGGCGGACGTTGGTGTAGGTGAGCATGGTGCAGGAGGTGATACCGAGCGCGGCGAATTCCTCCTTCGCGGCATCCGGGTCGTAGGCGACCTGCTTGATGTCCTTCGTGTAAGGGGCCATCCACGTGGGCATGACCGAGGTCGCGGGGGTGGCGTAATCACCGTACAGGCTCTTCACCAGCTCCTCGACATTGACGGCCTTGGCAAACGCCTTGCGGGCCGCCACATCGGCAAACGCGCCGGTGTCGTTGCGGAACGCCATGTAGTTGATATTCATGCCGTCCTCTTGGAACAGCTCATTGCCCGCATCGGTGATGGTGTCCACAACCGAGGCGTCGATGCCGTCGATCATGTCGACCTCGCCGTTGTTCAGCGCGGTGACGCGCGAGGCGTTCTCCGCGATGAAGCGGAAGATGACGTTCTCGGTCTGGGGCATATTGTCCTTGTCCCAGTAGTCCTTGTTCGCCTTGAGCACCACGCTGTCACCCTTAGTCCAGCTCACAAACGTGTACGGGCCGGAACCGACGGGCTTTTCGTTGGAGTCGCCCGCCTCAAAGGCCGAGGGCGCGACGATGGGGGCCGCCAGCGCCATGGCCATGTTCTTGAGGAAGGGCGTGGAAGCGGCGCGCAGCGTGATGACAAGCGTGATCGCGTCGGCGGCCTCCACGGAAGCGACGCCGGTGCCGGAGTCCTCGGCGCCGAAGACGAACGATGCATAGGGCATGTCCTCGGTGCGCTCGGGCTCGAGCTGGCGCATGATGCTCGCCTTGACCGCTTCGGCATCGCAGGCGGTGCCGTCGTGGAACTTGACGCCCTCCTGCAGGGTGAAGGTGTAGGTGAGGCCGTCATCGGAGACCTCGTACTCTTTGGCGAGACCCGGGAGCAAATCGCAGCTGCCCTCGTCGTAGCTGAGCAGGGTGTCGTAGATGTTCACGATGATCTTGGCGGATTCGCCATCGTCCACGAATGCCGGATCTAGGCCACGCGGGTCGGCACCTTGGGCAAAGGTCAACGTGTCGGCGGCACCGCCGCCCTTTGCGGAAGCGGAGCCCGCCTCACTCGCACGCTTGCTGCCACAGCCCGCCAGGCCAAAGGCGCTCGCTCCGAATGCCGCTGCCATGGCGCCCACAAATCGACGACGCGAAACCGTATAGTCGCTCATTGCCATACAAACCATCCCCTCCAGAAGAATCCCCGATGCAGCCGATGCGCATCTGTCTTGACGTGCGACCCGGTGCACGCGGGTGCGCATCGCGTGGTGACATTCTAGGCGCGGAGAGATGCGGCTCGACTTCTTATTTCGCAGCGTTTACTTTACTGAAATAAAGTGGAAACATGCGAGACGTTTCCGCCGCATCAGACGGAAGGGGGCTCTACCCGATGAGCGCGCCACGCTGCGGCAGCTGGCAGGCTGGCAGCTGTCGACATGTAAACGGGGGGGCATGCGGGCAAATTGGCGCACCGTGACGGGATGCTCGGCGCGCCCGATGCCGATTTGCATGCAAAGGCCGGCCGAGCCCGTGTGGACTCGACCGGCCTGCAATCGCTCGGTCACCCTATGGTGCGCAAGGCATCTCTGCGCTGAACGCTACTGCGCAAGCCCGCCGCGCTCGTTGATGGCATCCCAGAACTCATCGGAAAAACGCGGGTCGGCGGCGGCCATGAGCGCGTTGGTGGCAATCCAGCCAGAGGGCGTACCCGTGTCGTAACCCGACAGCGGATCCACCACGACGGCGTACATCGCCTCGCGGTCAAGGCTGCGCGCCATGGCGTCGGTCAGCTGGATCTCGTTGCCCTTGCCGGGCTGCTGATTGGCGAGCAGATCCATGACAAGCGGGCTGAGCAGGTAGCGGCCAACGATGTAGAGGTTGGAGGGCGCCGCCTCCGGAGCGGGCTTCTCCACCAGACCGCCGATGCGCCACACGGCACCGGGCTCAGTCTCGGCCGCGTCCTCATAGCCCTCGAGCGTACCCACGAAATCGCCGGCGATAACGCCGTAACGGCTCACCTGCGAGGGGTCGCAGGGAGCTACCGCAATGACCGATGCACCGCCATGGGCGCGCGAAACGGCCAGCATCTTATCGCAGATGTCCTTGGCGGGCACCACGTAATCACCCAAAAGGACAAGGAACGGCTCACCGGCGCAGGCGTCCGCCGCCGAGCGGATGGCATGGCCCAAGCCGCGCGGCTCGTACTGGTAACGGAAATCCACGGGCATGTTGCCCGCGTAGGCGATGGCATCGGCGTAGCCGGCCTTACCGCGTTCGCGCAGCAGGGCCTCGAGCGAGCGGTCGGGCTGGAAGTAGCTGAGCAGCTCAGGCTTGCCAGGACTCGTCACGATGATGGCGCCATCGACCTCCTCGGGCTCGAGCGCCTCCTCCACCACGTACTGGATCACGGGCTTGTCAAGCACCGGGAGCATCTCCTTGGGGGTGCACTTGGTGGCCGGCAAGAAGCGGGTGCCCAGACCGGCGGCAGGGATAATCGCCTTCATATCGTTCCTTTCCGCGCAACTCGCGCCCAGCGGGCGCTTGTCGCCTCATACGCGATACGCACATGTGGTGTAAATCATAACGGTCTTGAGACACTTTTGCGAGCTGCCGCGCGAGCATATGCGCCCAATATGCAAAAAGCGGGACCCGCGATACGCGAGTCCCGCTTTGAAGAGCATATGCGCTCAGCAGCCTGCAGGCATCAAGCCTGCGAGAAACTACTTGAGGGTGATGGCAGCGCCGGCAGCCTCGAGCTTCTCCTTGGCAGCCTCGGCGTCCTCCTTCTTGGCACCCTCGATGATGGCCTTAGGAGCGGACTCCACGACCTCCTTGGCCTCCTTGAGGCCAAGGCTGGTGAGCTCGCGCACGACCTTGATGACCTGGATCTTGTTGTCGCCGAAGCCCTCGAGCACGACGTCGAACTCGGTCTTCTCCTCGGCCTCCTCAGCGGCGGCAGCAGGGCCGGCCACAACGGCAGCCGGAGCAGCAGCGGACACGCCGAAGGTGTCCTCGATGGCCTTCACGAGCTCGGAAGCCTCGAGCAGGGTCATCTCTTTCAGGGCCTCGATGATCTCATCGTTGGTAAGCTTAGCCATTTCTAAGTCCTTTCGGTTTCCCCGCGTGTGCGGGGAGATCAGGTGAAGTAGCGGTGCGGATGCACCAGGGGTGCGGCCGGGCGGCCGCGCGAAGGCAGCCGGTGATTAGGCCGCCTTCTGCTCGGAAATCTGCTGCACGGTGCGGGCGAGACCAGAGGAAACGCCGTTGACGCAAACAGCGATGTCGCGAGCGAAGCCGTTGATAAGGCCGGCGATCTGACCGAGGAGCTGATCCTTGGTCGGGAGCTCAGCGATAGCGTTGACCTCCTCCGCGGAGACGGCCTTGCCATCGGAAATGCCGCCCTTGATCTCGAGCACGCCCTTGGACTTCTTTGCGAACTCCTTGAGCGCCTTAGCTGCCTCGACGGGCTCGGTCTCGTAGAACACATACGCGCACGGACCAACGAGAAGCTCGTCAATCTCGGGCTGCTCCTGGTTGTTCAGGGCGATGCGCACGAGGTTGTTCTTGTAGACCTTCATCGAAGCGCCGCACTCGCGAAGCTGGTGACGCAGGTCCTGAGCCTGGGCAACGGTGAGGCCGTTGTAGTTGACAACGAACACGCCGGCGTTGGACTCAACGAGGGACTCGATCTCGGCAACCTTGTCGATCTTGTACTGCTGTGGCATGTGGTAGTACACCTCCTTCTTGTTCTTTTCCGGGCACGACCGCCGAAGAGGGGCGGGGGCGTGTCTCGAAAAAGAAACCCCCGCGCTGCAAAGAGCGACGGGGGCGAGAAGACATATCTACTCGACCACCTCGGCTGGCGGGCTTCCCCTTTACTCCATTGCGCTCTTGCGTGCGCGCCGGTACCGGCTGTCTCTGGCAGCGAATCGTGCGTGTAACCTTGGATAGTATGCCGAGATGGCACACCGCTGTCAATACATCACGCTTTCACCATATGATGCGCGCCCGCATGCGGCCGTACAGCCGCAAAGCTCGTCTCAATGGACTACGCCTCCCCTCTGTACCAAAAAAGCGAGTTTTGTATGATCCCGTTAGCCAGTTACACCAAAAATGGCCGGCTAACGGCACCGATTTGCAGCAAGAGCAGCAGAAAAAGTAGCTGGAGGCGCGTTTTTTATCATTGAAATCAGATCATACAGGCCAATTGGAGCGACTCGGACCATACAAAACTCGCTTTTTTGGTACGCACATCCCACGTGAAGGCTCTATCAAAGAGAAACGCGCACGGCACACGAAGTTTCTGATCATCTCGAAGAAACGACGGGGTGATGCAGCGGTCAAAAGCCACGCTACGCGGGCAAAAAACTACGCTCGGCGACGGAACGAACCGGAGACGTGACCTCAGGGCGGGCCTCAGCATCCCACACGAGCATAATGCGGGACACATACGAAAAGCGTGGGCGCCGACCACCCGACTGCATTGTCCAGGCAGATAGGATCGGGCCATCCCGCGCCGGCATCTCCTATCAGCGCATACACGAAATGACCCCATCCCCAGACTCAAGCGATGCCGAACACAAAGCCGATGAGTCGCACAACGAAAGCAACCATCCATGCCACGCCGCATTGCAGGATAAACACAGCTACTGCCCACTTGGTGCCAAGCTCAGTGCGCACGGCACCAATGGCCGCAACACAAGGCGGGTACAGGAGCGTGAACACCAGAAACGCATAGGCGGTCAGAGGCGTGAACAGGCTCGCCAACGCTGCGGTCGATTCGCTCCCAAGCAGCACGGCGAGCGTCGAAATCACGCTTTCTTTTGCCATGAGCCCCGTGACCAGGGCCGTCGAGGCACGCCAATCGCCAAACCCAAGCGGAGCGAGCACCGGGCTCAACAAGCCTCCCAAGCCGGCGAGCAGGCTCTCGGACTGATCGGCCACCACATTGAGCTGCCAGTTGAACGTCTGCAAAAACCAAATGACGATACTTGCCGCAAATATGATGGTAAAGGCGCGCTGTATGAAGTCCTTTGCCTTATCCCATGCCAAAAGAATCGTGGTCTTGGCGCTTGGCAGGCGGTAGTTGGGCAGCTCCATAATAAACGGCACCGGCTCACCACGAAACAGCGTGCGCTTGAACACCAGCGCCACGATAGCGGCGACCATCACGCCCAATAGGTACAGCGACACCATGACCAGCGCGCTGTTGTGCGCAAAAAACGCGGCCGTAAGCAAACCGTACACCGGCAGTTTTGCCGAGCAGCTCATAAAAGGCGTCAGCATGACGGTCATCTTGCGGTCGTGCTCGGACGGCAGAGTGCGCGTGGACATAATGGCCGGCACCGAGCAACCAAACCCGAGCAGCATGGGAACGAAGCTGCGACCGGATAGTCCGAAGCGACGCAAGACCTTGTCCATCACAAAGGCGACACGCGCCATATAGCCCGAATCCTCAAGCATGGAAAGCAGCAAGAACAGCACGACGATAAGGGGCAGGAACGACAACATGCTCCCCACGCCGGCAAAGATGCCGTCGATGACGAGCGAGCGTACCACGGGATTCACGCCCCAATCCACAAGCGCTGCAGCGGCGATGTCCGTCAGCGCGGCAACGCCCTCCTCCATGAGCCCCTGCAACCACGCGCCCAGCCACTCGAAGGAAATCCAAAAGACGAGCCCCATAATGGCCAAAAATGCCGGAAACGCCGTAAAACGCCCTGTGAGGATGCGATCGATCGCCACGGAGCGCTTATGCTCCCGGCTTTCACACGGCTTGACCACGCAACGGCGGCACAGATCGCCAATAAACGCGAATCGCATGTCGGCTAAAGCCGAGAGACGGTCGGTGCCGGATTCGGCCTCCATTTGGGAGATGATGTGCTCAAGTGTGCGCAACTCGTTGGCATCCAAGTCGAGCGCCTCGCGCACGAGCGCGTCGCCCTCCACGAGTTTCGTGGCGGCAAAGCGCAGTGGGATGCCGGCGCGCTCGGCATGGTCTTCAACCAGATGGAGCACACCGTGGATGCAGCGGTGCAAAGCCCCCGCATCCGCGCCATCGGGCGAGCAAAAGTCCAAACGCCCCGGGCGCTCGCCTCGGCGAGCAACCTCGAGCGCATGCTCCACCAACTCCCCGATACCCTCGTTGCGCGCTGCGGAAATAGGCACAACGGGAACGCCCAGCAGCTGCTCCAGCAGGTTGATATCGATGGACCCTCCGTTGGCGGCCACCTCGTCCATCATGTTGAGGGCGATCACCATGGGACGGTCGAGCTCCATGAGCTGCATCGTAAGGTAGAGATTTCGCTCGATGTTGGTGGCATCCACGATGTTGATGATCGCATCGGGCTTCGAATCGATGATGAACCGCCTGCTTACGACCTCCTCGCTTGTATAGGGGGACAGCGAGTAGATACCCGGCAAGTCGGTGACGGTCGCCTCGGCATGACCGCGGATCTGGCCATCCTTTCGATCGACCGTGACGCCCGGGAAATTGCCCACATGTTGGTTGGAACCGGTCAGCTGGTTGAACAGCGTCGTCTTACCGCAGTTTTGGTTGCCCACCAAAGCAAAGCTCAACGGCTGCCCCTCGGGGATGGCACGCGCGCCCAGACGTGGGCGATACGTGCCCGCGCTGGCCTCGCCCAGCGCCGGATGCGCGGTGTCGACCGTGCGCGGCGCATCCAGGCACGGGCACTCGTGCGCGTCGTGAATACCGCTCAGCTCGATGCGGGCGGCGTCGGCACGGCGCAGCGTGAGCTCGTAGCCACGCAGGCGAATTTCCAACGGGTCCCCCATGGGGGCGTACTTCATCATGGTGACCTCAGTGCCAGGCGTGAGGCCCATGTCCAAAATGTGCTGGCGCAACGCGGCATCGTCCGATTCGACCGCCGCCACAATGGCATCCTTGCCGATCTCCAGCATATCGAGCTTCATATTCGACCTTTCCGATGTTCCACCGCTGGCGCAACGCAGCGCGCGGCTTTCCCCTCTGTATATTAACCACGGTTAACAACTTGTGAAGCAGGCCGCACATTTATTTGCAACATCCACATCTTCCCAGCACGCAAGGCTCCCCCACCCTGATGCGAGCGACAAACACGGCCAGCGCAAGGTATACCATGGTTTTTATCCAGCAACCACCACAACGCGAAGGATATGGCACTCCGATGTCCAGCAACGAAACGATCAGCGCCCGTGCCGACGAAACGGCCAACGCGCGCGCAAACGCGAACGTCCCCACCTGCCTGCCCGGCCTGTTCGAGGAGGCGGGCACGCTGCAGGAGGAGCTCAGCACATGGCGGCGCGCGCTGCACCACATGCCAGAGGTCGGCCTGCATCTGCCACAATCGGCCGCTTATATCAAAGCGCAACTCGAAGCCATGGACATCGCCTACGATGACTCCCTTGTAGAAGGCTCGTGCATCACGGCCGTTTTGGGAGCCGGCGATCCGTGCTTCCTGCTGCGCGCCGATTACGACGCCCTCCCCATCCCCGAGCAATCCGGCGAGCCGTTTGCCGCCACCAACGGCTGTATGCACGCCTGCGGCCACGACATGCACGCCGCCATGCTCCTAGGTGCCGCCAAGCTCCTCAAACGTCACGAGCACGAACTGAAGGGCAGCGTGAAGTTGCTGTTCCAGCCCGGCGAGGAGGCAGCGGGCGGCGCTGCGGCATGCGTGGCCGAGGGCGCTCTGGAAAACCCGCGCCCAGACGCCGCCTTTGCCATGCACGTGTTCTCGCAGGCACCGCTTGGGTCCATGGCCTGGGGCGAGCAAGCGATGGCCCGCGTCCACAACTTCCAAATCACCGTTGAGGGCAGCGGCGGCCACGGCTCCATGCCCGAACGCTGCATCGACCCGATCACGCCCGCCGCCTATATCCATCTTGGCATGCAGGAACTCATTTCCCGCGAGATCGCCGGCACCGATGAAGCGGTACTCACCACCGGCGCGCTGCTTGCCGGCTCCGGATCCAACATCATTCCGCAAACGGCGGTCCTTAAAGCCAACATGCGCACCTTTAGCGATGCGATCCATGACCGCCTCTACAGCCGTATCAACGACATCGCCCAGGGCATCGCCACCACCTACCGCGCCACCGCCACCGTTGAGACGATCGAGGACGACCCCGCGCTCGTATGCGACCGCGCGCTTTCCGAGCTCGTATCCGCCACGATTCGCGCCACGGTGCCCAACGCCCTGGTGGCCGACAACAAGCTGCACCTGATGGGTTCGGAGGACTTCTCCTTCATCGCCCGCGAGATCCCCTCCACCTACATCTTTGCCGGCGCTCCCGCAGCGCACCTTGGTGCCCGCAGGACCGCGCCAGCATCGTCGTTCCCGTATACCTTAAGCATTTCTTTTGCCGCCGTGACGGATGCGTCATGGACGTGTCACGCGCTCGTGAGCCACACGGCGCACGATAAGGCTGTCCGAGCCACGAGCCCCTGGAGTAGCCATGAACGAGCGCCACGTCCCGCGCCGCACCTACCCGCGCCGACGCACCACCGCCGTCCCAATCGCGACATCACCTGCACGCGCGCCGTACGCCCAGCATGCACGCAGGTCCTCCTGCGGCGCGCCCATGCGCCCTGGGCATGGGCGCGCCCCCTTCGTGCTGGCCTGTGCGATCCTGGCCAGCATCGCCATCATTGCGGGCCAGGCCCTCATGCGCGGTGCCGCTGCAAACAACGACGCCACCTCAGCCACCGCCGCCTCAGTCGACACTCAGGAGGCAGAAGCCCATTCAACGCCTGTTGCCGAATGGCGCCAAGGCGAGGTGCCCGCTCTTTATCAGATTGATCCAACCTGGGCCGATAAACCCTATGCCGGCGGCGATATACGCGAAAACGGCTGCGGGCCCACCTGCCTTTCCATGGTGTATGTGGCCCTCACGGGACACACCGACCTCGACCCCGCCGCCATGGCGTGCTTCTCCGAAGAGCAAGGTCATGTTGCCGACAGCATGACCGCATGGACCCTTATGACCGATGGCGCCGCAGCACTCGGACTCAACAGCGAGGAGCTGCCCGCCGACGCCGATACGGTCCGCAGCGCCCTTGCAGCAGGGCAACCCGTCATCTGCAGCGTCCGTCCTGGCGACTTCACCAAAACGGGGCACTTCATCGTGTTGGCGGGACTCACGCCAGACGGCCAGATCATCGTGCACGACCCCAACAGTGCGGCACGCACCGCGCAAAGCTGGAATCTCGAGCAGGTCCTCTCCCAATGCGCCAATCTGTGGGCATTCTCCCAATAGGGCAAATCGACGGAACGGATTACTGTCGCGCGCTGACGTAGTCCTCGTCCACGGTGATCTTGGGCACGGACCCCGGATATGCCTCCACCACCGCCGCACCCAAACGCTGAGAGATCTCATGCGCATCCAAGGGGCAGCCCTCGGGGCGCAGGCAATCAAAAATCACATTCGTATGGGTCGGTCCTGGCACGGTGCGCAAATCATGTATGGACAGACCCGCATTGATCGCGCGCGCCATCTCATTGATATGGTTGCGCATGTCGACAACCTTCGGATCGTTCGTGACGATTGGGTCGAAGTGAAGCGTCACGATCAGGCCGTCTTCGTCTTTGAATGCCTGCTCGATGTTATCGAGCGTGTCATGGCTCTCCATGGGGTCTGTCTCGGCGGCCATCTCAACATGTGCACTGGCAAACTGGCGGCCGGGGCCGTAATCGTGCACCATGAGGTCATGCGTGCCCAAAACGCCCGGGTAGCTCATGATCTTCGAGCGAATGTGCGCTACGAGCTGCGGGTCGGGCGCGGAGCCGAGCAGCGGGTCGATCGTATCGCGGATGAGTTCGATGCCGCTGAACCCAATGTAGACACCCACCGCCAGGCCAACCCAACCATCGAGCGCAAGGCCACTCACCTCACCCACCAAAACGGATACCAGTACCGCCGCAGTGGCAAGCACGTCATTTTTTGAATCTTGAGCCGTTGCCCGCAGGGTCTCGGAATCAATGCGGTCGCCCAGGCGGTGATTGAACGATGCCATCCAGAGCTTCACCGCGCACGACAGGAGCAGCACCGCAACGAGGGCAAGTGAGAACTCGACGGGCGAAGGATGCAATACCTTCTCAAACGAGCTCTTGATAAGCTCGATACCGATGAGCAGCACGAGTACAGCCACCACAAGACCCGATAGGTACTCAAAGCGGCCGTGCCCATAGGGGTGACGCGGATCGGCTGGGCGACTGGCCAGCTTGAAACCGAGCACACTCACGATATTCGAACTTGCATCCGTCAGGTTGTTCAAAGCGTCGGCCACGATGGATACCGAGCCCGCCATAAAACCGATGAGGGCCTTGGCGGCGCAGAGCATCACGTTCAGGGCAATGCACACCACACCCGCCAGCGACCCCACCTTCGTACGATCGCCTTGCGTGCGATTCATGATCCACTCGACCATCGCCATATCCTTCCTGCTGTACACCGATGGCGAAAGGCCGCCACCCATCGGGTAGCGGCCTTTGCGTGAAAACTCGACAACGTCAAGCTATGAGAAGCGCAACTCCTAGAGCTTGATCTCGATGTCAACGCCCGCAGGCAGGTCGAGACGCATGAGCGAATCAACGGTACCGCTGGTGGGATCGAGGATGTCGATGAGGCGCTTGTGGGTGCGCATCTCGAACTGCTCACGGGAGTCCTTGTTCACGTGGGGCGAACGGATGACCGTGTACAGGTTGCGCTCGGTCGGCAGCGGGATGGGGCCGGAGACGCGGGCGCCGGTCTTCTGGGCGGTCTCGACGATGAGCTTGGCGGACTGATCCACGACCTCGTGGTCATAGCCCTTCAGGCGAATCCTGATCTTCTGGGTGGACAACGTAACCTCCAACAGGGAATAGCGAGGGCACCCTCGCGGTGTGCTTACAAGTACGAGCGAGGGACCTTAGTTGGTACCGTTCTTGGCCATGACCTCGTCCACGACGGACTTGGGAGCCGGCTCGTAGGAGTCGAACTGCATGGTGTAGGAAGCGCGGCCCTGGGTCTGGGAGCGGAGGTCGGTAGCGTAACCGAACATCTCGCCCAGCGGAACCTTGGCACGGATGACCTTGCTGCCAGCGCGGTCGTCCATACCCTCGATCTTACCGCGACGGCCGGACAGGTTGCCCATGACGTCGCCCATGTACTGCTCAGGAGTCTCGACCTCAACGGCCATGCAGGGCTCGAGGAGGATCGGGTCGGACTTCTTGAGGGCGTCCTTGATGGCCATGGAGCCGGCGATCTTGAACGCAGCCTCGGAGGAGTCGACCTCGTGGTAGGAACCGTCGAACAGGGTGACTTTGACGTCGACGACCGGGTAGCCGGAGATAACGCCGGTGTTGAGCGCCTCCTGGATGCCCTTGTCGATGGACGGGATGTACTCCTTGGGAACGACACCGCCCACGATGGCGTTGACGAACTCGTAGCCGAAGCCCTCTTCCATCTTCTCGAGCTTGATGACGGCGTGGCCGTACTGACCGCGACCACCGGACTGACGGACAAACTTGCCCTCAGCCTTCTCGACGTCATGACCGGGAGCCTCACGGTAGGCAACCTGGGGCTTACCAACGTTAGCCTCAACCTTGAACTCGCGGAGCAGGCGGTCGACGATGATCTCGAGGTGCAGCTCGCCCATGCCGGCGATGATGGTCTGGCCGGTCTCGTGGTTGGTGGACACCTGGAAGGTCGGGTCCTCCTCGGCGAGCTTGGTCAAGGCGATGGACATCTTGTCCTGCTCGGCCTTAGTCTTGGGCTCGATGGCGATGTCGATAACGGGCTTGGCGAACTCGATCTGCTCGAGGACGATCTCCTTGCCCTCCTCGCACAGGGTGTCACCGGTGGTGGTGTTCTTGAGGCCCACGGCGGCGAGGATGTCGCCAGCGGAGGCGCCATCGACGTCGACACGATCGTTGGCGTTCATCTCGAGGATGCGGCCGAAGCGCTCACGGTTGCCGTTGGTGGCGTTGACCACGTAGGAACCGGCGTCCACGTGACCGGAGTACACGCGGAAGAAGGAGAGCTTACCGACGAACGGGTCAGTCGCGATCTTGAAGGCCAGAGCGGCGAACGGGGCGTTGGCGTCGGCCTCGCGGGTCTCGGTCTCGCCGGTCTTGGGGTTGGTGCCCTCAACAGCGGGAACGTCGAGCGGGCTGGGCAGGTAGTCCACGACGGCGTCGAGCAGCTCCTGGACGCCCTTGTTCTTGTAGGCGGAGCCCACGAGAACCGGGTTGAGCTCGTTGGCGA
>CAUWJG010000030.1:0-20656 GCA_963559095.1 uncultured Collinsella sp.
TGACGGTCGCGGGCAGCGCGGCCACGAAGTCCTCGACGGACCACGGGCGGTACAGGCGGACCTTGACCAGGCCGACCTTCTCGCCGTGGGCGTTCAGGTAGTCGATGACCTCCTCGAGCGTGTCGCAGAAGGAGCCCATGCACACGACCACGCGGTCGGCGTCATCGGCGCCGTAGTAGTCGAACAGGTGGTAGCTGGTGCCGAGCTTGGCGTTCACCTTGTCCATGTAGGACTGGACGATGGCCGGCAGCGCGTTGTAGGTGCCGTTGCAGGCCTCGCGGTGCTGGAAGAAGATATCGCCATTCTCATGGGAGCCGCGAGCGGTGGGGTGCTCCGGGTTGAGGGCGTGATCGCGGAAGGCCTGAACGGCCTCCATGTCGCACATGTCCTTGAGGTCATCGTAATCCCACACGGCGACCTTCTGGATCTCATGCGAGGTGCGGAAGCCATCGAAGAAGTTCAGGAACGGGGTCTTGCCCTCGATGGCGGCCAGGTGGGCCACCGGTGCGAGGTCCATGACCTCCTGCACGTTGCCCTCGGCGAGCATGGCGAAGCCGGTCTGACGGCAGGCCATGACGTCGGAGTGATCGCCGAAGATGTTGAGCGCGTGGGTGGCGACGGTGCGGGCCGAGACGTGGAAGACGCCCGGCAGGCCCTCGCCCGCGATCTTGTACATGTTCGGGATCATGAGCAGCAGGCCCTGAGACGCCGTGTAGGTGGTGGTGAGGGCACCAGCACCCAGCGAGCCGTGGACGGCGCCGGCGGCGCCCGCCTCGGACTCCATCTCCACCACGTTCACGGGCGTGCCGAAGATGTTCTTCTTGCCCTGGGCCGCCCACTGGTCGACATGGTCGGCCATGGGGCTGGACGGGGTGATCGGGTAGATGCCCGCCACCTCGGTGTACGCGTAGCTTACGTACGCGGCGGCCTCATTGCCGTCCATCGACTTGAACTTGCGATCTGCCATATACCCTTCTCCTCTCATGTAGGTATATAACGAACCGGGGCGCGCTTGCCCCGGCTGATGCGGGCGCGCGGCGACCGGGCAGACCCGGCCATCCGCGCGGAAAAGCCACATTCTTCGTCATTGTACCCCTGTGCGAGCGGGAATTGAGATGAATCTCAACCTATCGCCAAACGGTTGTTTTTGCTGGTAAAAGTGCGTAGAAATACGCGTTTTCACGACCGTTCACCGAATTGTTGGCTCCTGGGCGCGTCGCGTGTGGCAAAGCTCCCGCGCTCAATGCGCGCCCCACCGCTCTCGCGCGCCTCGGCGCCTGCTCCCGCGCTAGTACCCCAGTGCCCGCAAGGCAAACATCACCACGGTCAGCACGGTGATGAGCACGATGGTCGTCCAGGTGAGCACGTTCCACAGGCGGCTGTTCTTGTAGCGCCCCATGATGTGCTTGTCGCTGGCGATGAACACCAAAAACACGAGCAGAATCGGCAGCAGCACGCCGTTGATGACCTGTGCGCTCATCATGATTTGAAACAAGTCGACGCCGGGCAGAATCACCAGCACCGCCGACGCCACGATGACCACCGAGATGATACCGCGATACACCGGCGCCTCGCTCCAATTGCGATCGGCACCGCGCTCCCAGCCAAACGCCTCACAAATGGCCGACGACGTCACGCCGGGCAGCACGCATGCGGCCAAAAAGCTCGCCGCCACCAAGCCGGCGGCGAACAGCACCGTGGCGAACTCGCCGGCGATGGGCTCGAGCGCCAAGGCGGCGTCGGCCGCGTCGGACACCTCGATACCCGCGGGGAACAGCACCGCGCCCGTGGTGATGATGATGAACCACGCGATGGCGCAGGCAATGACGGAACCGGTGGTGGTGTCGATGCGCTGCAGGACGATATCGGATTCGTCGGCGTTCTTGTCCACCACGTTGTTCTGCGCCAAAAAGATCATCCACGGCGCGATGGTGGTGCCGATGGTCGCCACCAAAAGCGACACATAGCTCGGATCGGCCGCGATGTGCGGTGTGACCGTGGCAAGCGCGACCTCGCCCCAGTTGGGACCAGCCAAAAATGCCGCGACCACGTAGGTCACGAACACGCAGCTCACGAGCAGCAGGATCTTCTCGATGCGCCGAAAGCTCCCGCTCATGGTTAGCAGCCAAATGAGCAGGCCCACCAGCGGAACCGAGATGGTCTTGGGCACGCCGAACAGCGCCAACCCGCTCGCGATGCCCGCGAACTCAGAAATGGTCACGGCCGTGTTGGCGATGAGCAGCGCGGCCATGGCAAGCGCGCTTTTACGCACGCCGAACTTCTCGCGGATGAGCGAGGCGAATCCCTTGCCCGTCACGCAGCCGCAGCGCGCCGCCGTTTCCTGCACCACGATGAGCAGCAGCGCCATCACGGGCAGCATCCACAAGGTCCCGTAGCCGTAGCTGGCGCCCGCGCTCGAATACGTGGCGATGCCGCCGGCGTCGTTGCCCGAAAGCGCCGCCAAAAGGCCCGGCCCCATCGCGCCCAGCACGGCGGCGACCGTCAGTTTCTTTCGCGTCTCTTGCTCCATGACGTCACCCGCACCCTACAGTAACGGGATCGAGCCGAGCACCGTGTAGGCCACGGCAGCCAACAGCACCGCCGCAAACGTGAGCGATGTGCCCGACACGCCCTGATCGCGTTCGTCGCTGCGGAACAGGATGGCAAAGTACACCACGGCGCTCGCATACGTGACCACAATCACCGTCGCGGCCGCCTGGAAGCACGCGAGCAGCATCGACGCCACCTGTGGATCGCCCTCGCCAAACAAGGTGGTGGCCAGCAACTCACCGCACACGAACACCACGCCCGCCAGCACGATGCCCACAAACGTCGTCTTGATGAAGAACCCCAGGTAGGGCTTGGAACCATCCTCGCGATCGTCGTACTCCAAGAAGCTGTTCTTCACAAAAGACACCATGCGCATGGCCGCGAGCAGCACAATCGGCATGACCGAGATGGGCATGAGCGCGCGCAGGCCCTGCCCCGTGATGAGCTGGCGCGCGTCCTCCGCGCTCATGCCCAGGGCGGGAAGATCGATGTTGGCAAGCGGGGTCACCGTGATGGCCGCGATGGCGCACGCGGCGATGGCCCATACCACGACCCAGTACTGGCGTTGGGCAAACCAGGTGAACGCATGCGTGGACTCGCCCGTGGTGTTCTCGCCCACGGAAACGCCAGCGATCTGCAGGTCCTCGGCGTGCTCCTCGGCGATGACGTCGAGGGCGTCGTCGACCGTGACGATGCCCAGGATGTGGCGGTTCTCGTCGCACACCGGGATCGCGACGAGGTCGTACTTGGTCATCTCGTCGGCCACGAGCTCCTGGTCCAGATCGGGGGCGACCCACACCACGTCGCGGAACGCCAGCTCGGAGAGGCGCTCGGCATGATCGGCCACCACGAGCGTGCGCATGGAGAGCACGCCCGTGAGCGCACCCTCGGCATCGGTGGTGTACACGTAGTAGATGCTCTCGAAGTCCTCATCCAAGCCGCGCAAGGCGTCGATGGCATCTTGGACCATCGCCGTGGCGGGCAGCGCCACGAACTCGTTGGTCATGATGCGGCCCGCGGTGTCCTCGGCGTAGCCAAGCAGGTTGCGGATGGCCTTCTCCTCCTTGACGCCCATGAGACGCAAAAGCTTCTCGGCCTTCTCGTAGTCGAGCTCCTCGATGAGCGCGGCGGCGTCGTCGGGGTCCATGGTGGCGAGCATCGTCGACGCCTCGCGGTCGGACAGGCCCTCGAGCATCTCGGTCATGAGCTCGTCGTCGTCGAGCTCGGTGATGGCCTCAGCCGCCTGCTCGGTGTCGAGCTGGGCGAACACCTGCGTGCGCAGGCGCGGGTCGAGCTGCTCGATGATGTCGGCGATGTCGGCGGGGTGGAGCTCGGAGAGGGTCTTATGCGACACGGAGAGCTTGATCTGCTTGGTGGAGCGCTCGAGCAGGTCCATGTAGGACCACGCGATGATGTCCTCCGCAAGCGGCTTGCCGAGCATCTTGGCGACCTTCACGCTCACGCGTTCGAGCAGCGGGTGGATCGCGCGCAGCAGGCCGCGGGCGCCCACCTCGGCGCCGAGCAGACGCAGCTGGTTGTCGCCCGTGGCGGACAGCTTGATGTCGTTCACGCGCACGACCTTCATGCCCTGCGTGTCGACGATCTGCTTGTTCATGATGTCACGCGCGAGCAGGACCTCGTCGGGCTGCAGGTAGGAGAAGCGGATGTCGGTGGCCGGACATTTGAGGTACACGCCATCCTCGTCAAAGCGCTCCACGTACTTGCGCCAGGAGATCATGAACGGGGTCTTGCCTGGCCCCTGGAACGCCAGGGCGGTCACGCGGGGAAAGACCTCGCCCGTGGCGATGCCGAGGTCATTGACGATACCGATTTTCTCGCCACCCGCATCCACCACGGGCAGGCGCAACATTTCAGAAAGGTAGTTCATGGTGCTCCTTCTCGTAACCCGGCGCGCGCCGGCAAAGGGCACCCGCGCGGGCTAGCAACTGTGTGGTCGGGGTTTCGCTTTCACCTGCGGCCTTTCGTTAGCCCTGCGTACAAATAAGGTAGCCATGTCGCTATCGACACAGCTACCTTTACTATAACACCTATATACGTGCCGATGCCAAATCCAAAGCGGCGCGCGCCGATTTTGCCGCTGGCACACCGGAGCCGCAGCGCGTTTGCACAAGAGCGCTTCTGTCCCTTATGCCTCGCCGTCCTCAGCGTCTGTAACCTGCGGCAGCACCGCGCCCTTGGGCATCGAGGCCTTACCCAGATTCACGGCGTCCGCCAAATCATCATCGGTCCCGATCAGCTCGGAGACCGACAGGATCGTGAAGCCCTGCTCGCGCAGGCCGTCAATGATTCCGCTTGTGGCCTCCACGGTTTGCTCCGAGGTGGCATCATCGTCGGTGAGCAACACGATGTTGCCGTTGCGCGCCGAACCCAACACGGTTTCCACCACGCTTGGCGCGCCCTTGAGCAGCCAATCACCCGAATCCAGATTCCAGGTGACCTGCGCGCTCAGCAAATCCATCGCCTCGGCCCAATTGGAATCGGAAAACTCGCCGAACGGCGCGCGGAACAGCCCCACACGGCCACCGCCCGCCTGCTCGATGGCGTCAAATCCCTTCGTGAGCTGCGCACGCAGCTCCTCGCCCGAGAGTTCGGTGAGGCTAGCATCCGCATAGCCGTTGGAACCGAGCTCATGCCCCGCCTTGGCGATGGCAGCCACCGCATCCGGATACTGCTCGGCATGCTCGCCCGACACGAAAAACGTCGCCTTCACGTCCTTGTCTTTCAGCACCTGCAGGATTTCTTCCGTATGTGCGCTCGGGGCATTGTCAAACGTCAGGGCGATATACTTCTCGCCACGCTTGCTCGGCAGTACGGAGGTGCGCTCGACCTCGCAGTTCACGACCTGCTTGACCACGCCTTTGTCGGCCGTCTTGCCCGACACCTTGCCCGTCCACACCTCGCTGCGGCCGGCCTCGCCCCATGTTGCCACATACTGCACGGGACCCGCCCCGTTCACCGTGAGCGTCGGGGCGATCTCGGTGGCCTGCACATCGTGCTCCTCGTACACGTCCACGCCGTCGCCGATCTCGAGCTGCTCGCCGCCCTCCAACTTGACGCTCGCCAGCTCGTCCGAAGCCACCTCGCGATCGTTCAGCTTCACGGTGCAGCGCGTGCCGCCGCCCTTTTCCAGCACCGAATCATCGACGGCAAGCAGATTGCCCGCCTTGAGGTCAAGCTCCTTGTCCTCGATCAGCCGCTCGATAGTCGAATTGATGCGAACGGTGGTGTCCTCGCCGTTCAGGGTGATGCCCACGCTACGGTTTGCATACCAGATGATGCTCGCGGCAAAGAGCAAAAAGGCGCAGACCACGACGATGATGGCGTAGGGCTTGCGCGAGTTGCCGCCATAGCCATGCGTGTTGCGCCCACGACCACGCCCGCCGAACCCCTGGGAGTGGCGGAGGTACTGCGCGTTTTTGCGCCTGGGCGGCTTGTGCGCACTGCGACGCAGCTGTGGCGTCGCATCCGCGCGGTAGCGAGGTTTTTTATTGGTGGTAAAGGAGGTGGTGTACTGTGGCAATGGTTCTCCCTTCCCCACGCGCCGCCCGCGCGTTATTTCTTCTTTTTAGGCGATGTCCCCGCCGCTTTTTTATACTCGCTCACAAACGAGCCGAACATACCCTTGGTCTTACCGAGCTGCCTGCCCAGCGCGCGACTTCCGCGGTCGAGCGCCTTGGAACCATGTTCGTCGAGCACATGCGCCCCGCGCTTGACGCTGGCCTTGACATGCACGGTCACCTCGGCTGCCTTGGCGGCGGCACCCCCGGAGAATTCCAGTTCGGACACAGCGTCGTCCACGATCATCGCGCCATCGTGATACCCCACCAGCCATGTCGGCGGCATCTCGCGATGACCAACCAGCGCGTTACTCGTACCGCCCTCGGTTAAGATGAAGGCCGAGACATCGCCGGTCTTGCCCGAGAATCGAGCGTCCGCGCAAAAGCCCACGCGCTCGCCCGAGACGGTGAACACATCCATGCCCGTCCAAATCAGGCAGCTGTCCAAGTCAACGGCAAGTCGTTTGGCGGCAGCGGCATCGAAGGAGTCCCGCTGGTCTTTAACCACCAGAACCCCTTCCTGCACATCCAACGCATCGAGGGCAACGAAGCGATCCTCCTGCTTGATCATGCCGGCGATATCGGGCAGGCTCACCATGAAACCCACGACCCGCGCGCCTTCCGGAGCGAACACCGCATTGTGCACCTTGCCGAGCTTCTTGAGCTCGATCTCGGTACCGTCCTTCTTCGTGCGCTTACCATCCAGCGGCAGCCGATAGACTTTCAAGCCTGCAAAATCACCAGCGAGCATCGCGGTCGAACCCCTCGATTACGGCGTTGTCAATCGTACTAGGCCTGCGCTGCGGCATCGGCAGCGTCAACGGATGCCTCGACAACCACATCGGCGGCAGGCGCGACCTTACCGGAGGCAACGGCCTCGTTCAGCTGCTCGCGAAGCTGGTCCATGCGCTCGCGGGCGAGGTCGACCTTGGCGCGCAGTTCATCGGTCTTGGCGTCCATCATCGGGCCGAAATCGCTCGCGGCGCTACGGGCCTGATCGATGCCCTGCTCATACATGTCGCGCGCGGAATCCCACGCGTCGTTGGCCATGTCGGCGGCCATCGCGCGCGTCTCGGAGCCGGAACGCGGCGCATACAGCACACCCAGCGCGATACCGGCCACAGCGCCCACCGCAGCACCGGCAACAAAGCTCAAGCCCTTACCCATATCAGTTCCTCCCGTGGATTTGAACCGTTCGTATCGACCTATTATACCCGTGCGGGACCTGCGACCGCTGCGGCCACACAACCTACGGTGCAACCGGCGGCATCGCGGCCGTGGCACCTGGATCGAGCGCAGCCGCATCTTCGACCGGCATCGGCGCCGCGCCATCGCCGGGCCGACCCGCCGCCCCGCCAAACACGGCGCCGGCTGCACCGGGGCCCGCTTGCGCAGTGGCGCCCTCGGTATCGATCACGCCGCCGTTCGGGGCATCCATCGCAAAACCCATGGCGTCATCGGCATGCGACGTTGCGGGCGCAGCTTCAACCCCTGCCTCAGGCGCATCGTCCGCTGCGACCTCCGCCTCGCTGCGCAGGCTCAGCACCAGGCTGCGCAGCGCCGCAACCGTTCCTGGAAAGTCCGGCGGCGTTTGCTCCGGAGCCAAAAATGCCCAGTTCATCATGAAGGTCGCCGAGGACAGCGCGCCGATGACCAGCGCATCATCCGGGCACGACAGCTCGATGTCGAACAGGCGCTCGTCCAAATCGGTACCACGCGTGCGGCCACTCGAAACATCGCCCGCCAGGCCCGTCTCGTTCATGATCTCCACCGTCAGGTGCTCCAGCAGGTGCGCCACCTCGGTGTTGCCCATGCAGTCCTGGAACTTGGGGCCGGCATCGCCCAAGCACGCGTGCTCGGCGATGGCAGGCGCGAGATAGTACACGCGCGCCGTGGCCTCAACGTTCTCGTGGGTGAACAGCGGCATGCCGGGGTTCACCAGCACGCGCGCGGTCAGCTTCTTGGGCCCCACCGTAACCTTGAGGATGTTGAACATATCGGCCATGTTGGCGCTCCCTTCCTGGTAGCGATGGTCGTACGTGGATGATAGTCGCACGGCAAGCCCTTGCTGAGGCCGCCGCGCGGGTGCACGGGTTGCCCGGAGCGGGCGCGCGGGCTGCCTGGCGTTGGCGCGCCAGCCGCCTTGACGCGCGAGCCGCCGGACACCGCCGCCGGACGCAGCGCGCGGCATGTCGCCTGGCGTCGCCGTCGAGCTGAACCTGCGGCGCGCGCCCAACGCAGGCCCTACGCGTCGTCCTGGGTAGAGCGCACGCGGTCGGGCATGAGGTCGTCGGGGCCGATGTTGGCGCCCGCACGCACCGAACGGACCCGAGAGGCGTGCTCGCGCACCTGCTCCTTGACGGCGCGGCGCTCCTCAGCTGCCTGCTCGGCCTCCGCGGCAAGCTCCTCCTCGGCAGGCGCGATCACGCGAATCAACGAGATGCGCTGCCCGCGCATGGACTGCACCTTGAACTTGTACCCGTCCGCCTCGAATACCTCACCGATATCCGGCACCGAATCGCAAAGCTCCAAAATCCAGCCGGCGATCGTCTCGTACTCGTCGCTCTCCTCGATGGGCCAGCCCAGCTCCTCGGCATCGTCGCACGGGAAGCGACCGTCCACCAGCCACTCGCGGCGGGACAGGCGCGTGAGGTACTTGTTGTCGGGGTCGAACTCGTCCTCGATCTCGCCGACGATCTCCTCCACGATGTCCTCGATGGTGATGATGCCAGCGGTGCCGCCGTACTCGTCCACAACCACGACGATCTGGTCGTGCGCGGTCTGCATCTCGGAAAGCAAGGGCAAGATGTCCTTCGTGTCGGGCACGAAGGTCGCGTCGCGCATGAACTCGGTGATCGGGCGGTCGCCCTGGCCGGCCATGACCGGGCCGATGAGGTCCTTGATGTGCGCGATGCCAACGATGCCGTCCTGGTCATCGTGGTAGACGGGCAAGCGCGAAAAACCGGTTTGGAGCATGAGGTCCATCACGGCGGTGAGCGTCTCGGTGTCCTCGGCCATCGTCACGTCCACACGGGGCACCATGACCTCGCGCGCCACGGCGTCGCCCAGGTCGAACACCTCGTGGATGATGCGCTTTTCCTCGTCGAGCAGGGTGTCCTGCTCGTTGATCATGTATTTGATCTCCTCTTCGGAGACATTTTGGCGGTCGTCGCCGCTCTTGATGCGCATGAGGGCCGCCAGGCCGTTGGCCGATGCCTGTGTGAGCCATACGAGCGGGCGGGCGATCGTTTGGAACACGGTGAGCGGGTGCGCCACGCGCTTGGCCATGCCCTCGGCGTCGGCCAGGGCGATGCGCTTGGGCACGAGCTCGCCCACCACGATGGACAGATAGGACACGATCAGCGTGATGAGTACCGGAGCGAGCGCCGGGGCCGCCGCCGTGAGCGGGGCGATGCCGAAGCTCGACAGCCACTGCGCGAGCGGGTCGGACAGGTTCGTGGACGCCACGGCCGAGGACGCAAAGCCTACGAGCGTGATGGCGACCTGGATGGTGGCGAGGAAGTTGCCGGAGTCGGCGGCGAGCTCGGCGGCGCGCTTGGCGCGGCGGTCGCCCTCCTCCGCCTCGTGGTCGAGCACCGCGCGCTTAGCGGTGGTCAGGGCCATCTCTGACATGGAGAAGTAGCCGTTCACAACGGTGAGGATCAAGGTGGTTACGATGCTGATGGTTATGTCCATGGGGACGTGTTCAACCTCCAACGGAATGCTGCAAATCGGGGACGGGGTCGTTTCGGACGGGGCGATCGAATCGGACAACGCCAGAGCGGCCAGGCACTTCGGCGCAGCACCAGACCAATGGGGCGGTTCGGTGCGACGCCCCTGCCGGGATGGCAAGGCACTGCGGGGCGCCGTCCTCCCGCAGGGGCGGCAAGGCGCTGCAGCGCATCGCTCCCATAGGGACGGCGCGATGGGGCGTTGAAGCCAGCCGCTCAGGTGTTTTGCTACCGAACGGGCGATTTTCTAGCATTTTTCCCCTTTTTGAAGGGAAATGTGCTTGGATTTCGCCCGCTCAATGCACGGCGCCAGGCCTTCCGGGTGGAGAGCGGAGCGGCACCTTCCGGGTGGGGACGGGGCCGTTTCGGACGGGGCCGTCTCGCGCGCCGCGCCCCCAGCGGCTCGAAGTTCCCAATGCCTCGCGTGCGAAACGACCCCGTCCCCAATTGCACACAAGGCGGGCTGCATGACCTAAATCACGTAGAGGACCACCGCCAAAAATTGCAGGATGCTGCCGGCGAGGACCCACACGTGAAAGACCGTGTGCATGTAGCGAATCTTTTTCAGCACGTAGAAGATGGCGCCCACGGTGTAGCACACGCCGCCGACCGCCAGCAGGATGAGCGCCGTTGGGTGCAGCACCGCCACGAGCTGCGGGAGCTGGAACACCACGAGCCAGCCCATCGCCAGGTAGATGGCGACCGTCAGCCAGCGCGGCTGCCGCTCGCGCATGAACGCCTCGAACAGGATGCCGAGCACGGCCATGGCCCATACCGCGACGCACAGGCCGACGCCGCCGTGCTTGCCCAGAGTGATAAGGCAAAACGGCGTATAGGTGCCCGCGATAAGCACATAGATGCAGCTGTGGTCGATGATGCGAAAAACCCGCTTGGCCGCCTGCGGGGCGATAGCATGGTAAAGTGTGGAGGCCAGATACTCGAGGATGAGGGCGATGCCGAAGATGATGGCGCTCGCCAGCGAGGCGGGGTGCGCCCCGGTCGTAGCCGCCTTCACGATCATGACCACCAGCGCCGCGATAGACAGAGCCACGCCGATGCCATGCGTCACCGCGTTCGCGATCTCCTCGCCGAACGTGTAGCGCGGCAGCACGCGGCTGGCAACCGAGCGAGCCGCCGAGATAACCGGAGCTCCGACCGCCGCCGCGGCGTCTTTTGCACCCGCGCCGGCAGCGCTGAGCACGCGCTGAGCTCTGCCGGCGGCATCGGCGCGCGCAATGGGAACAGGGGCAGCCGCGGCTCCAGGCCGCGGCATGGGACTGTCGCTCGAGTCAGGCATAAAAGTGGTCGGCCTCCAAATAGATAGACTGCCCAACACTATAGCAGAGCAGGCCAGCAACGCCCATACCGTTTGCCCCGTTTGGGCACAACGGCCAGCGCGACGCCCGGGAAATGGGGCGTTTTTGCGACAACGCGAGATCGCTCGTCAAATTTCGGCTCTCGTTGATACATTTTCGGGGCACGGCGCGCAAGACGTTTTTCCCGCGAGCCCCTGACCTGGCGTTTCTCTGCGCCACAATCGCCCTGCACTCACAAACAAGCAAAAAATGTATCAACGAGAGCCGAATTTTGACGAGAGGTCCCGCCGGACCCCGACGAACGGTCCCGCCAGGCGTCTATCGCCATCCCCCGTACGCTCCGGGCTGGCGCCGCGCGGCGCTGCCATGCCCGGCAAAGCGACCGGCACCGCGCCAAGCGGCGCGCCGTCACGCAACATGCCCCGCCTCCAACATGAAGGCGGGGCACAACGACGCCGGGGACGCACATCCCGTGCGCCCCCGGCGTTCTGCGGTTCTTATGCTGCGGCATCGCCGCTCGCGACGGCCCTTACGCCGCAGCCTTCTTCTCCTCGGCCTTCTTCTCCCAAGCTTTCTCATCCCAGAAGAACCACGTCAGTGCAAAGGCAATTACCATGGCTATGATGCACCCCGTCGCCCACTGGATCACCTGGCTGTACCCAGCCGCACCCGTCGGGTCAAGATACTGCGTGAAGCCCATGAAGCCCGAATACGCCTGTTGGAAGGCCCGAGTGCCCATGAAGCCCAGATAACCACCGGCAACGGCGCTCGCGATGCAACCGAACACGAACGGCTTCATGCGTGGCAGCGTCACGCCGTACACAACCGGCTCGCTCGTGCCGAACAACGAGGTGATGAACGACGGCAACGCGAGGTCGCGGGTGCGCTTGTTCGTCGCCTTGAGGTAGATGGCCAGCGCCACCATGCCCTGCGCAAACACACCCGTCACGGCAGGCACCAACACGTTGTCGTAACCGAGCGTGCCCAGGTTGGCCAGGCGAACCGGCATGAGCGCCCAATGCAGACCAAAAATCACCAGAACCTGGTACAGGCCGCCCAGCACCACACCGGAGATGGTTCCGCCGATGGCGGGAATGGCCTGGATGGCCTCGAAGAACAGGAGCACGAGGCTTGTCAGCACGCTCGCCACCGGGCCGATAACCAGGTAGGTCAGCGACACGCCCACAAACAGCGTGACCATCGGAGTGACAAAAAACTCAACAGCAGCCGGAACGTGCTGCTTGAGGAAGCCCTCGGTCTTGGCGACCACAAACATCGCCAAAATGATCGGGACAATCGTGGACGTATAGCCCGACGGCGGCATGATAATGGGAATGCCCAGGTACGTCATGTAGTAGCTCATCGCGAACGGCGTGTCGGCGAACACGGTGCCCATAACCTCGCCCGCCGTGCTGTTCACCATGTTGGGGAAGCACAGGGCAAAACCCATGGCCAAACCGATGAACTCGTTGCAGCCGAACTTCTTGGCCGAGGTGTAGCCGAGCACCACGGGCAAGAAGTAGAAGAAGCCCGAGGCCACAGCGTTAACCACCTGGTAGAAGCCATCGGTCGGCAAAATCCAGCCCAAAAACTGGGCCAGCGCCAAAAAGCCCTTGAGCATGCCCGCTGCGGCCAAGATGCCCAGGCACGGCGCGAGAATGCCGGAGATGAGGTCCATCGCGACGGTCAGGACGCTTTTCTTGGCTGCCGGGGCGGCGTTGTCACCGGCGGGCGTGCCGTCATCGTTCACCAGGCCAATGCCCTCGAGGTGCCCCACCTCAAGCACCGCCTCGTACACCATGTGCACAGACGGACCGATGACGACCTGGTATTGACCGCCCGCCTGAACAACGCTCACCACGCCGTCGGTTTGCTCCAGGACCTCGGTATTTGCCTTTGCCTCGTCCTTAAGCTGGAAGCGCAGGCGCGTCACGCAGTGCGACAGGCTCTCGATGTTGCCCTTGCCGCCGACGTTTTGGATGATGATGCGCGCCAAGCCATCGTACTTGCTCGCCACAGCAGCCCCCTCCCCTAGATTGCGAATACCACATGCACAGCCGAGCCCGATCCTTGGGGGCCTGGTTGTGCGGGAAATTGTATCTAAATGCCGCAAAAATGCTACGAGACCAAGCGAATATGAATACTTCATTAACTATTTGTATATCTCGATAGTTTGAGCATGCTCTTTTCTATTATGGGTCAATCTCTGGGTGCGACCCGCTCGCCACGACGGCCGGCAGCGCCCGCACCGGTATCACGATACGGGAGGCCACATGAAACTCATTGTCGAACCCAACGAGCAAGCCATGAGCGAAAGCGCCCTACATATCCTGCTGGGCGCCATGATGCAGGACAAGCGCGTCAACATTTCCCTCACCTCGGGCGAGTCGCCCAAGATGCTGTACAACATGATGGCCCCGCTTGTGCGCGATAAGCCGCAATACGAGGACGTCCATTACTATCTCTTTGACGAGGCCCCGCGCCCCGGCGAGACGTACGGCCCGAACTGGGATCAAATGCACGAGATGTTCTTTGACGCGGCGGGCATCCCCGACGAGCGCATCCACGACACCCTGACCGAGAACTGGGAGACGTACGACTGGGAAATCCGCGAGGCCGGCGGCCTGGACGTCATGCTCATCGGCCTTGGGTTCGACGGGCATTTTTGCAGCAACTGCCCGCGCTGCACGCCGATGGACAGCTACACCTACGCCATGGACCGCGCCACCAAGAACGCCGCCAACCCCAACTACCCGCCGCGTCCCGAGCTGCCCATTACCTACTCGATGGGACCCAAGAGCCTCATGCGCGTGAAACACCTGGTCATGATTGTGAACGGCAAGCACAAGACGGGCATTTTGAAGCAGGTGCTCGATGCGCCGATCTCCGATGAGCTGCCGGCAACGGTGCTCAAGCTGCACCCGAACCTCACGGTGATTTGCGATGAGGACGCCGCCTCCGAGCTCAACATGGAGGACTACCCCAAGCATCGCATCTAGCAGCCGTCAACAGCCGCCGTGCGCGGAACGCGCGGGGCAAGCACGCGAATCGTCTCCCATTTCTTGGACGGGAATATCGGCGTCTGAGGGATGGGGGACGTTTTTTACGGCTGCGCGAGGTCGCTCGTCAAATGAAGGCGAGTTTTGGCACGTTTTTCATCGTCCGGAAAGTAGACGTCTTTTCCGCACCTCTCTGACCTGCAGTTTTATCAGCCCTGACATGGCGTGTACTTAGAGGTGAGCGCAAAACGTGCCAAAACCCGTCTTTATTTGACGAGCGGCCTATCGAGCAGAACCGATTCGCATGCCACGCCCCGATAAGGAGCCTCGCGTCCATGAGGGGCCATGCGCATTTGCCCTGGTGCCGTCAGCGCACGAACCGCGGGAGCACAAACCCGCCCGAGAAACATGGCAGGTCCAACTGTGCCACTCACCGATGCCCGACCTCGCAAACCCCCTTCCACGGTATACTGTGCGCAGAATCCCGCCGAAAGGAACCGCGATGACGAACCGCGACAGGCACGAGAACCAGGTCGATCCCTTCAACGCAGGGGAGCCGTCGCTACCCTGGGATGAACCGCATGCATTTGAGGATTTCATCGAAACCGAGCACACCAGTGAAACATGCACGCTTGACGATGGCCAATATACAAGCCCGACAAAACGGCGAGATGCCTATCAGGCCCCGCAAACGAAAGAGCGCGCCCTGCGGCAGCACGCCGAGCGTGCGGCTTCGGCCGACAAGCAGCGCACAGGACGCCCCATGCGCCCCGCGCGTGCCGGCAACGCCGCCTCGTCCGACCCCGCAGCCGCAAAATCAACACGGCGCCGCGGTAAACACCGCGTCCTCAAAACCATCGTATTGCTGCTCCTTGGCATGAGTTTGGTTCGCTCCGTCGTGTCGTGCACCGCCATCAATGTGCTTCTGGGTCCAAACGATTTCCCCAGATCCAACGATGCGGACACCTCCGGCACATCGCCCTCGCTGCACGACGATGACTTCGACCTCGTCGATCCACCTTCGGTCGATTTCGCCGAAGCCGAAATCACGCCTGAAACGCAGGCCTGCATCGATGTCGTCAACACGCGCCTCGGCGAGCTCAGCGCGGACAACGAGGCCGCCCGTGCGCTCCTTGTCGAGGGGCTCACGGCAGAAATTGAGTTCTACTTTGATTGCACGCCCGAAAAGATGGGCCTAGACGTCAACACCGCAGCCGCCAGCATGCTCGAACGTTCGAGCTTTAGCGTTGACACCGAAATGAGCACCACCTTGAGCGACGGCTCGGGCTGGGTGTATATCAACGCCACATGTCCCACCGTTTACGAAGTGGGAACGGCCCTCAACAGCACACTGAGCGATTATCTCATCGACCACGATCTGTATGGCTCAGCCGATGAGCTTGATGAAGGGCAGAAGGCCGAAGCGAACAAGATGCTCATGGATGCCGTCGAGGCGGCCGAAACAGAGGAGGACAGTCGCAGCGTCGACCTGCTTTTGACAGATGGCTCCTGGGTTATCGACGAGGCGGACTGGACCGACACCATCCGCAGCCTGTACGGCATCTACCTGTAGGCCCTAGCCGCAAGCGCCAAGCGAGTATCACCGGTAAACGCGCCCGCAATGGAAGGCGGCGTTCGCCGTCGGCGGGATTCCCATTGCTGGCAAACGAGCGCACGGCGAACGCACACCTGGCAAACGGGCGCACGGCGAACGCGGGCCTGGCAAACTGGCAACCGGCAAGCTGGCAACCGGCAAACGGGTGCACGTCAAACGCGCGGCCAGCAAACGGCCGCCCGACAAAGGCTCCCTTAGCGCTGGGATTCCTCGAAGGCGGCGATCTCGGCCAGAAACGCGCCACCGTACTCGTCGGCCTTTTTCTCGCCGATGCCGGAAACCTCCAGCAAGTCCTCGCGCGTCGCCGGACGCCGACGGCACATGCCGCGCAGGGTGGCGTCGCTGCACACGATGTAGGGCGGCACCTCGCGCTCACGGGCCAACTCAAGCCGCAGGCCACGCAGCAGCTCGAAAAGCTCGGCATCGTCGCCGACGCGGGGACGCGAGTCGAGCGCCGCCTCTTGCCGCAGCAGGTCGACCGCGCACTGCGCCCGCCTCGCGCTCGTCCGTTTGGACGCGCGCCGCTTGATCGTGAAGCTGAACGGAGCCTGCGAGCCGCCGAGCCCGCCCTCCGCCAGCGCCTCCGCGGCACGGGCACCCAGCCCCACCACGGGGAACCGGCCCTGCGACTGTTCCAAATACCCACGGCCAATCAGCTGGTCGATCACCATCTTGATGCGCGCGGCGCTCTCCTGCGCACACGCCCCGTACGCAGGCTCCTCATCCAGATGCCATTGGCGAATCCGCTCCGTGTTCGCACCGCGTAGCACGTCGGCCACCAGGGACTTGCCGAACCGGCCGCCCGTCGCCTGCACGAAGCGCAACGCCTCACGTGCCACGTCGGTCACGTCCTCGACCTCAAAGGCCGTCAGGCAGTTCGAGCAGTTGCCACAACCCGTACGCCCGCCAGAGCCCGGCGCTGCGGCTGCGCTCGCACCAGCCACCGCGCCCACACCCAGCGCACCCTCATCACCAAAGTAGCGCAGAATGTACTCGCGCAAGCAGCCCGTGGTCTGGCAGTAGCCCTCCATCTGCGCCAGCAACCGATACCGATTTTGCCGCGCAAACTCGCGCTCCTCGGGCGTCAGTGCGTCGTCTGCCGGATCCTGCTCGATGAAATACCGCCGAAGCCCCAGGTCATGGCCGTTCCACAGCAGGTAGCAGGCCGCTGGGTCGCCGTCGCGGCCAGCACGGCCCGCCTCCTGGTAGTACGCCTCGATGCTCTCGGGCACGTTGTGGTGGATCACGTAGCGCACGTTCGGCTTGTCGATGCCCATACCAAACGCGTTCGTGGCCACCATGAGCGGCGCGACGTCGCTGATGAACGCCTCCTGCGCGGCGGCGCGGTCGGGCGCGCTCATGCCTGCGTGGTAGCGCGCCACGCCGATGCCCTGAGGCCGCAACTCGCGCGCGAGCTCCGCCGAAAGCTCGTCCACCGCGCGGCGCGTCGCGCAATACACGATGCCGCTCTCGTCCGCATGCGCGGCGGCGTACTCCACAATCCAGGGCGCCTTGGCCTTGTCGCCCAGCTCCTCCACGTTAAAGGAGAGGTTCGCGCGGTCAAAGCCCGTGACCACCGTTTCCGGCGCGCGCAGCCCCAGCATCTGCGCGATGTCCGCCCGCACCCGATCCGTGGCCGTGGCGGTAAAGGCCGCCACCACCGGCCGCTGCGGCAGCGCGTCGATGAAGTCGGAAATCTGCAGGTACGAGGGGCGAAAATCCTGTCCCCACTGGGATACGCAGTGCGCCTCGTCCACCGCCACCAGCGGCACGCCAATGCCACCGGGAGACGCGGCCTGCTGCGCAAATGCCAAAAACCGCGGGTCGGCCAGGCGCTCAGGCGCCACGTACATGATCTGGTACTGGCCCTCGGCCGCGCGGCGCAGCACGGTGTTCTGCTGGGGCTGGGTGAGCGAGGAGTTGAGGTAGCTCGGGCGAGCGCCGGCCTGTTTGAGGGCGCGCACTTGGTCGCCCATGAGCGAAACGAGCGGACTCACCACAAAGGTGATGCCCGGCAGCATGAGCGCCGGCACCTGGTAGCAGATGGACTTGCCCGCGCCGGTGGGCATGACGCCCAGCGCGTCGGAGCCGCTCAGGATGGCCGCGACCATGCGCTCCTGACCAGGCCGAAACGCATCGTACCCAAAGTAGCGCTTGAGCGCCTGCTGCGCGTCAGCCAAATTCACAGCCATCTCTCCTTCTCGGCGTTTGCCCGCCATTCGTTCCATCTTCGCCACCTATCTTCGCCACCTATCTTCGCCAACCGGTCCGCCGCGCGCAATTGCGATGCCCCCAATTCCAGTAAATGTGCGGGTGTGAGCCACCGCGCCGCGCGCCCAAACACGTCCGTGATAGAATCGGCGAGCATCACGCTCCCAGTCCAGTTTGCATCCCGACGTCCCGGCGGCAGCAACGCCCCACTCAGGGCGGCACGCCTGTTGCATGCAGCGCTGGGCGCCGAGCCGCACCCATGTACCCGCAACCGCAAAGGACCGCCCATGGCACGCGCCTTCGACACCCTCACCGACCGCGCCTTCGAACTCGCGCGCCTCACCATCGTGCGACGCCTCATCACCGCGGGCGCCGTCGTGATCTCGGCGCTGCTGCAGACGTTTCTCATCCAGGCGTTCATCGAGCCGGCCAACCTGCTGCCCAGCGGTTTCACCGGCGTCGCCGTGCTGCTCGATCGCATCACCTCGATGGGCGGCGTGCGCATCGACACGTCCATGGCCATGCTCGCGCTCAACATCCCGGTGGCGCTCATGTGCTGGAGCAGCATCAGCAAACGCTTCGTGCTGTTTTCCATGGCGCAGGTCGCGCTGTCCTCGGCGTTCCTCTACCTGTTCGACTTCTCCCCGCTGCTGGGCGACAAGATGATGCTGCTCGTGTTCGGCGGCGTGATCTCGGGCCTGTCCATCGCGATCGCGCTCAAATCGGGCGCGTCCACCGGCGGCACCGACTTCATCGCGCTGTGGGTGTCCAACCGCACGGGTAAGACCATCTGGGGCTTCATCTTTGCATTCAACTGCCTCATCCTGGTGCTTTTTGGCTGGATGTTCGGCTGGGACAACGCGGCGTACTCCATCGTGTTCCAGTTCATCTCCACCAAGACGATCGACAGCTTCTACCATCGCTACGACCGCGTGACGTTGCAGATCACCACGCGCCTGGCCGACGAGGTCATGACGGCGTACGTGGACCATTTTCAGCACGGCATCAGCTGCGCCGAGGTCGTGGGCGGGTTTAGCCGCGACCGCATGTACCTGCTGCACACCGTGGTGTCCACGTATGAGAGCCAGGATATTATCAAGCTCGTGTGCGATGTGGATCCCAACGCGGTGATCAACATCTTCCATACGCTCAACTTCGTGGGTGGCTGGTGGGGCGGCCATGTTGACGAGCCGGTTCCCACGGCCGTGCCCGACCCGGATAAGCCGGCGCGTCTGCTGTCGAAGCAGGCCAGACGCCACGACCAGTCGCGCCTGCAGCAGGACGATGGGCGATAGGACGAACGAGGCTGCCGTGGGGGCGGATAGCGAGTGGAGCGGCGGCTGCGGGCGGAGGATGCGGGCGGCGGCTGCAGGCGGAGGCCGTGAACACCGACCGTCGGCCTCGCCGACCACCCGCGCTGCGCCCAGCTCGCCGCCAAGCGGACGGCACCCACAACCTCGCGCGCCGCATCGCGACGCCGCATCGCAACAGCGCGCCGCACCTCGTGCAGCGCCACGCCCCGCGCTGCATCGCGCCCCGCACCTCGCGCAGCGCCACGCCCCACGCCCCACGCCGCATTGCGCCTCACAGCGTGCACCGAGCCCCGCGCTGCCCCGCATCGCGGGGTGCCTCGTAGCGCGGGGTGCACCTTGATCACGGTAAATCATGATTTACCGTGATCAATTCGGCAGAATCGGCATTTCGATGTCGGTAAATCATGATTTTGCGACACGCTCCCCGGCGCCGCCGCTCGCGCCGCCAAGTCCCAGCCGTCCCTACGACCCCAAAAACCGTCTCTCCGGCCCAAAACCCACCCGCCTGACCCAAACCATCCGGCAGGCGCTCCGTCAGTAGGGCACCCCATCCACAAGTCGCCTCATCTGCAGCAGGCGCTGCGCCATGCGCTGGGTGAAGGGCCCGCCGCAGGGCGTTTCATCCGCAAAGCGCTCCGTTCGCGGCAGGCGCTCCGTCCGTAAGAGAGCGCTGACATAAAGAAGGCCCCGTACAGGAGCCTTCTCACATCTATGATGCGGGTAAAAAGGTGGCGCGGAGAAGGGCTTGCGCTCGTCTGCAGCGTGCACGGACTCGGACCTTACAACCCTCGCACGCTCGGCCCTGAACAGGCCGAGGGATCTGTTTGCCGAGCGCCTCGCAACCCCCATGGGCCCAAGCCCCCGCCCCGCAGGGTACTCCCATATGAAAAAAGGCTCCAAAGCGGAGCCTCTCAAAATCTATGGTGCGGGCGAAAGGACTTGAACCTTCACGGGGTTGCCCCCATATGGACCTGAACCATACGCGTCTGCCAATTCCGCCACGCCCGCATGGATTCTTATACTAACGAAAGGCAACGCGAGGTTCAAGAACTTTTTTCTGAGTTTTGGCGGGTTTATAGGGCGCGCTTTTTGCCCCATAAACCCGCTTTGGTGCGGTGGGGTTCCAAGCGGAGGGCGTCAGGTCCTGGCTGCTGTTCCGTTGAACGTGCCGTGCGCATTCGAGGAGGCTCTGCGAGCTCTCGAAGAGGCTCCGTGCGCGCTCGACGACGACGGGGCGTGGTACACTTGCTTGCGCATGGGGGCGTGGCGGAATTGGCATACGCAGGAGACTTAAAATCTTCGGCCTTCGGGATTGTGGGTTCGAGTCCCACCGCCCCTACCAT
>CAUWJG010000031.1:0-19582 GCA_963559095.1 uncultured Collinsella sp.
AGATGGGCGTCAGCCGCCAGACGGCGAGCAAGTGGCTGCGCCGCAGCAGGTCCGGGGAGCCCATGTCCGACCGCAGCGGCCGCCCGCGAAGGATCGCGAGGTCCACGCCGCGCGAGGCCGAGGAGCGGGTCGCGGCCGCCAGGCGGGAGCTCATGCCCGCCCCGCTCGCGCTCGCCGCCGCGACGGGCGTGCCCGCCCGCACGTGCGCCAGGATCGTGGCGAGGCGCGGGATGCCCAGGCTGGCCGACGTCGACCGGGTCACCGGGGAGGTCCGCCGGCGGGGCCCCGTCACCCCCGTGCGCTACGAGTGCGACAGGCCCGGGGAGCTGGTCCACGTCGACGTCAAGAAGGTCGCCCGCATCCCCGACGGGGGCGGCTGGCGCGCGCTCGGGCGGGGCAACGGCCGCTCGAGGGGGCACTCGGGGGCGGGGTCGTCCTGCCTGCACGTCGCGGTCGACGACTTCAGCCGCGTCGCCTACGCCGAGCTGCTGCCCGACGAGCGCAAGGGGACCTGCGCTGCGTTCATGGGCCGCGCGCTGCGCTTCTTCGCGGGGCTGGGGGTCGCGGTCGAGCGGGTGATGACCGACAACGGGCCGGGCTACCGCAGCGGCGAGTTCAACGCGCTGCTGGGGGCCGCCGGCGCCCGGCACGTCTACACGAGGCCCTACAGCCCGTGGCAGAACGGCAAGGTCGAGCGCATGAACCGCACCATCGCCCAGGAGTGGCGGTACGCCGGGGCGTGGGAGAGCGAGGCGGGCAGGGCGTCCGCCCTGCCCGCCTTCATCGAGCACTATAATTGGTCGCGTCCGCACGGCGCGTGCGGAGGCCCGCCCCCATGTCATGCCGCGTCGGCGTAAACAACCTGTTGGCACGCAACACCTAGCGCTCAAACACCTGCTCACCAGCCACGTAGGTAGCAAGCACGCGCACCGCCTGCATCTCATCCGCGTCGCACGCCGTGACATCGCGGTCGAGCGCCACGAAGTCCGCCAGGTAGCCCGGGGCAATGCGCCCCAGCTCGTGCGCACGACCCGCCGCATCGGCACTGCCGGCGGTATAGATCCGCAGAGCCTCGGCGGCAGTGATGCACTCGCTCGGCAACCAACCGCCCGCCGGCTCATGGGTAGCTGGATCCCGACGCGTCACGGCGCAATACAGCACATCCATGCTCGTCACCGCCGTGATGGGAGAATCGGTACCGAACGCCTGCGCCACACCATGGGCCGCATACGTCGCAAACGGCCACATGATGCGGTTGCGCTCAAACCCCAAGTCGCGCTCGGGACCACCGGGGTCCAACGTGATGTGCCCTGGCTGAGAGCTCGCCAACACATCCAGCTCTCGCAAGCGCCCGATATCCTCGGGCAGTAGGTTCTCCAAATGCTCGAGTGTGTTGCGCCCCTGCGTCGGTGCCCCAAACCGTTCGCGTGCCTCTGCGAAAATGTCGAGCGCCTCGTGAATGGCACGGTCACCAATGGTGTGGATGCGCACCGAGTGACCACGCTCGGCGGCAGCCAACACCAGCTCGCGCATGCGCTCGGCGGGCACCGTGGGACGGCCGCAATCGCCAGGCACGCGCGCATTGGTATATGGCTCGGTGAGCCAGGCCGTATGCTGGCTGGAAACGCCATCGAAAAACTGCTTGAAGCCCGGCGCGCGCAGCAGTGAAAACTCCTCGCGGGCGTAGCGTTCCTGCAGGTCCTCAAGGCGCGACTGGTCATCGAGCAGCGTGGGATACATATGCACGCGCAAGGCGAGCTTGCCTGCCTGCGCCAGTGCCTCGTACACGTCATCGCGAATGAAGTCGCAACCCTCATGCGGCATGAGCGCCATATCGCAGATGGAGGTGATACCCTGCTCGGCCATGTGGGCCATCTGTGCCTCGTATGCACGGGCGATGTCGCGCTCAGACAACCACGCCAGGCAGCGGGGCAGCAGCTCCATCGCCGCCGCCTCGCGGACGATACCCGTGAGCTCACCGTTCTCATCGCGATCGTAGCTGCCGCCCTGCGGGGCCACCGAATCGCGCGTGACGCCGAGCGCCTTGAGCGCACAGGAATTCATCCACAGCGTATGGCCGTCGCCCGAGTACATCACGCAGGGACGGTCGGGAAACGCCATGTCCAGCGAGCGCTTGGTGGGTGGCACCGGCGGATCCCAGCGGTAATCGCGCCAACCTTGCGTAACCACCCAGGCGTGAGCTGGCAACCCCTCGGCAAATGCACGCGTGCGCGCCACCAGCTCGGCCTCGCTGGTTCCCCGATGCATGAGCAGGTACGGCGAGTTGCCAAGCGCGGTATGAAAGAAATGCAGATGCGCATCGTGAAAACCCGGGCAGACGAGGGCATCGCCAAAATCGAGCACAGGGGTGTGCGCAGGGCAGGCAGCCACCACGTCCTCAAACGAGCCGACATAGGCGATTCGGTTTCCCGCCACGGCAAACGCGCGCGGCCGCGATGCAACCTCGCCGGAATCACTCGTGAACACACGCGATGAACGCACGATATAGTCGATCGCAAACGCCATGCCCGCTCCCCTCAAACGCGTTGAAGCCCAAACGCCCCCGCGCCGGCCTCCCCAATCGTTGTGGCCATACGCCCACAACGACATGCGCCCACTATACACGTATGAGCGCCGCCGTGGATGGTTGGCACTATACTAAAGTGAAGCGATTATCCAAACAAAGGAAGCACATCATGATGCAGACGAAGGCACAGCAGATCATGGCCAGCACCGCCCAGCGCACACCTGAGGACGTCACGCGCGCCATCCAGGATATCGCCGCCGAGTTCGAGCCCTACATCATCCGCCAGCGCCGTCATTTCCATAAGCACCCCGAGCCCAGCCTCGAGGAGGTGCGGACCACCTCCGACATCGTCGGGCAACTCGATGCCATGAACATCCCCTATGAGCGGCCGCTTGCAACCGGTGTCGTCGCCACGCTGCGCGGCACCGCACCGAACGCCTACCGTGAGGACGGCACGCCGCGCCGCCGCCTGCTCATGCGCGCCGACATCGACGCACTGCCCGTCACCGAGCGCACGGGCGATGAGTTCGCCAGCGTCAACGAGGGCTATATGCACGCCTGCGGCCACGATTGTCACATCGCCATGATGCTCGGGGCACTGCAGATCCTGCGCCACATGACCGATGACATCCACGGCGAGATTCGCATCGTGTTCCAGCCATCCGAGGAGAACGGCAGCGGCGCCAAGCTGATGTGCGATGCCGGCGTGTGCGAGGGCGTGGACGGTGCATTTGCCATGCACATTTGGAGCGAGGTGGACGCGGGCACCATCAGCTGCGAGCCCGGCCCGCGCATGGCCAATACCGATTGGTTCCGCGTGGACATCCACGGCACCTCCTGCCACGGCGCCATGCCGCAACGCGGCAGCGACGCCGTGATGGTTGCGGCCGAGATCGTCAATGCGCTGCAAACCATCGTGAGCCGCGAGCTGTCACCCTACGAGCCGGCCGTCGTCACCGTCGGCGAGCTGCACGGCGGTACCGCACGCAACGTCATTGCCGGCGAGGCGTACCTCACCGGCACCGTGCGCACCTATTCGGACACCGCCCACGAGCTCATGCCCGGCCTCATCGAGCGCATCGCCGTCCATACCGCGCGGGCACACGGGGCCGAGGCGGAGTTGACCGACTACACCATCGCCAACTACAAAGTTGAAAACGAGGCGGGCGCGAGCGAGCGCTGCCGCCAGGCCGTCCTCAAATGCCTCGGCAAGACGGGAGAGGGTCATTACCGCGGCACGATGTCGGGCGAGGACTTCTCCGAGTACTTGCGGCGCATCCCCGGTGTGCTGGCGTTCGTGGGCTGCCGCAATCCGCAGATTGGGGCCACGTTCGCCCAGCATTCGTGCTACTACAAAGTGGACGAGAGCGTGCTTGCCAAAGGCTCCATGGTGGCAGCGCAGTACGCCATCGATTTTCTGAGCGAATAGGGCGCGCGGCGCGCTGACCACGAAACTGCAGCACGCGAGCGCGCCGACCAACTAGTTCACACCGCGAAAACCCTTGCCCACGATTTCGGAGCTGTCCACAATGGTGATGAAGCAACCCGGATCGACCTCGCGAGCGTACCGGCGCAACTTGACCGCCTCGCGGCGGCTCAGCACGCACATGATGACCGTCACGCGGCTGCCCGAAAACGCACCATAGGCGCGGCTGATGGTGGCGGTGCGCTTGAGCTGCCGCACGATGAACGTCTCGACCTTGAGTGGCTCGCGGCAGATAATCGTGCAGACCTTGCGCAGGTGAATGCTCTCAATCGCCTTGTCGACCACGAGCGTCTTGGCAAACAGCCCCAACACGCAGTAGAGGCCAACGCGCGGGCCGTACAACACGGCGGCGATGCACACGATGCCGACATCGACCAAAAGCAGGGCGCGCCCGATCTCAAGCGTGCTGTGACGCTTCAAGATCATCGCCAGAATATCCGTGCCGCCCGTCGAGGCGCCGATATCGAACACCATGGCGCTGCCGATGGCGGGCAGAATCACGGCGAAGCACAAATCGAGCCACATATCGCCCGTGATAGAAACACTCGATGCCCCGGGGAAGAGCAACTCGAACAGAGACACATAGCCCGAAAGGGCAAACGAGGCGAACACGCTCCACACAATCGCCTTGCGCTCCAAAAACATGAAACCCAAGACCACCAGCACGATATTGATGATCCACATGAATGCACCCACGGGCAGGGTGGGAAACAGCGTGGACAAAATGACCGACACGCCCGACGTGCCGCCAAAGGCAAAATGATTGGGTGTCTTGAACAGCACGATGGCGATGGCCGTGAGGATCAGCCCGCCGTTCAACGTGGCGAAAAAGCGCGCGAACCGCGGATCCTGGCTGCGCTTTTGGCCGAGCCGCTGCCCCTGCTCGATTTCCTCGCGAGACACGAGGGGCTCGATAGGCTCCACGGGCGATTGCTCGAGCACGGCGGCGGCAACCTCGGCAGCGGCGGCGGCATCATCGGCGCTGGGAGACGCAGGCATGGGGTGTGGGGCCTCATCGGACGTCCGCTCGGCCTGCTGCGGCTCCCGAGACTGCGCCCCATCCAAGGTTGACACTCCGCCCGGAGCCGATGCACCACAAATCGAGCGACCCGCCTCCGCCTCGTGCGACACCCGCTTGGCCCGCTTCAAACTCTCCGCCATGCATGCCTCCGCATCGTCTTGGCGCTCGTGCGCCCCCGATGGTACTCCCCCATCGCGCAATTGCAACCCCAGACACGCAAATGCGGGCCGCATGCATCGGAAAACAGCACCTGTCTTCCCACACACGGCCCGCATTGCTCACATGGCCGATAGCATGGCCGACGGCATGGCGTCACACACGAGCCACTGCCCTTGAAATCCCTTAGAAAGCCGGCAGCACATCCTGGCCGTAGGTCTTTTCCAGATACGCCTTGAAGTCATCGGACTGCAGCGCCTCGACGAGCGCTTTCACCTGCGCATCGTCTTTCTTGTCGGCTGCCACGCAAATGATGTTGGCGTACTGCTCCACGGCGGTCGAGCCGGCCTCCTCATGCGCCAGGGCGTCCTTCACGTGATAGCCGGCCTCGATGGCATAGTTGCCGTTGATGACCGCGAAATCAACCGAGTCGAGCGCGCGCGGCACCGCTGCGGCCTCAAGCTCCTGGAAGTCGAGGTTATGCGGGTTGTCGGCGATGTCCTTCGGCGTGGCCTCGAGGTTCTTGGGGTCCTTGAGCGTGATGAGGCCGAGCTCTTGCAAAAGCAGCAGCGCGCGGCCTTCGTTGGTGGGGTCGTTAGGGATGGCGATTTTGGCGCCGTCGGCGATGGCGTCAAGGTCGCTCGACGTGCCAGCGTACACGGCCATCGGCTCATAGTGGATGGCACCCACGGACACCAGGTCGGTCCCGTTTTCCTTGTTGTAGTTGTCGAGGTAGTTGATGTGCTGGAAGTAGTTGGCGTCCACCGTGCCCGAGGTGGTGTCGCGGTTGGGCAGGATGTAGTCGGTGTACTCCTTCACCACAAGCTCGATGCCCTGGTCGGCGAGCTTCTCCTTCACAAAGTCGTTGAGGATCTCGGCGTGCGGGGTGGGACTTGCCGCCACCGTGAGCGTGGCGTTTGCGCCCTTGGAAGCCGAGCCGCTGGCACCGGAGCCACCGCACCCGGGGAGGCCTCCGAGGGCAACGACGCCCAGGCCGGCCACGGCTACGCTCAAAAAGGCTCGACGGGAAATGGAAGCGTTGATATTCGACATGGAATCGTCCTTTCATAACATGAACTTATTAAACGTGTCGGCAATTCATGATGTACCGACACCAAAAACGCGTTTTGGCCAATTCGATGACGGTACATCATGATGTACCGTCATCTGCGTCGGCGTCCAAGGGCTCCGTCAGCGATGATCGAGCCTGCGAGCCAGGCGGTTGCACACCGACTGGATCAGCTGCACGAGCACCACGAGCAGCACGACCGTGGCGATCATGACCTCGTTCTCGTAGCGGTAGTAACCGTAGCGAATGGCGATGTCGCCCAGGCCGCCCGCGCCCACGGCGCCGGCGATGGCGGTGTAGCCGAGCACGGCGATGAGCGTGACGGCCACACCACGCACGATGCTCGGGCACGCCTCGGGCAACAGAGCCGACACCACGATGCGCGGCACAGACGCACCGCACGCCTCGGCGGCCTCAACGGCCTCGCGGCTCACCTCGGCCAACGACTGCTCAACCATGCGCGCCACGAAGGGCGCCGTCGCCACCACGAGCGGCGGAATGACGCCCAGCACGCCCGTTGAGGTGTGCACGAGCGCCTGCGTCATCGGCATCAGCGCGATGAGCAGGATGATGAAGGGCAGCGAGCGGCCGATGTTGACCACCCAGCCCAGCACGGCGTTGAGCACGGGCGCAGGGCGCAAGCCATCGGCGGCCGTCAGGTGCAGCACCACGCCCAGCGCAATGCCGAACACGTAGGCGATGGCAGTGGATGCAAACACCATGACGAGGGTATCCAGCGTGCCCTGCGCAAGCAGGTCGGCGAATTCGGCCAAAAAATCGTTAAGCATCCCAATCCACCTTTCCAAGCAGCACGCGCGTCGCCTCAGCCTGGGGCTCGGCGAACACCTTCGCCACGCTCCCCTGCTCCACCACGCGACCGCGCTCGAGCACCGCGACGTTGTTGCAGATCTTTTTGACCACATCCATGGAGTGGGTGATGACCACCAGCGTCACGCCGGTCTCGCGGTTGATGTCGCGCAGCAGCTTGAGGATGGTGTTGGTGCTCTTGGGATCGAGCGCGCTCGTCGCCTCGTCGCACAAGATCACCTCGGGCTCGCAGGCCAGCGCGCGGGCAATCGCCACGCGCTGCTGCTGGCCACCGGACAGCTGACTGGGGTAGCTCGCGGCCTTTTCCGCCAGCCCCACGCGCTCCAACAGCTCCTGTGCGCGCGCCCGATTCTCAGCCGTGATCTTGCCGGTTGCCGCAAGGAACGGAAAACACACGTTGTCCAGCACCGTCTTTTGCGCAAGCAGGCCGAAGCTCTGGAAGATCATGGCCACACGACGGCGATACGCACGCAGCTCTCGCCCCGTGAGCTTGGTCACATCGCGACCATCGACCTCGATGACGCCCGATGTGGGCCGCTCAAGCAGGTTGATGGCGCGAACGAGCGTCGACTTGCCGGCGCCGCTCATGCCGATGATGCCGAAGATGTCACCGGCGGCGATCTCGATGTTGATATCGGTGAGGGCATGGACCAGGCCGTCGGCCTCGACCGACGTCAGAGTTTCGACCGCCTCGTCGGTCGCCTGCGCGACGGCAGCGGCTCCGAGTACCGGGCTTCCGCTCACCGAGGCGGCGTAAGATACATCGCCGCAGCGACGCGACTTTCCGGACACCTTGGGCGCGGCAAAAGACTTATACACATGCTTGATGCTGATCACGTGAAATACTCCGCTTGAAGATGGTTTGGGATATATGGCCATCTCCCGCCGGAAACGGCCTAGTGGAGGCGCCCGGTCTCAGTCAGCGCACGAACACCGCGCGCCATGACAAAGTGCCCGGGCGAGGGCATCTTCATGAGCATCATCATGTTCGCGCTATGTCCACCAAACGTAATCATGGGGAGAAGCATAGCAGGGCATCCACCCACAGACAAGCTAGAGAAACGATTTGTTAACAAAGATGCCCACGGGCCGGACGTCCGTGGGCATCGTCTGCGTTCCCGCGCTATGCTTGCCTTGCTCCTACTCGGCGTGATCGGCCTCGAATTCCTCAAGCGTCACCACGTCCTCGATGCGCAGATTCACACCCGCGACCTCGAGCCCCGTCATAGCGCCCAAGCGCTCGACCACACGCTGCTTCACATCCTCAAAGATGGCCGGCGCATAGCAGCCGTACTCGATGATCACCGAGATGTTCACGATGACGCGATTGTCATCGGTGACCTCGACCGTTACGCCTTTACCAAGGTTCTCGGCGCCGAAGGTCTCCTGCACAAAGTGCATGAGGTTGCCCTTCATGCCCAGCACGTGCGGCACCTCGCGCGTAGCCATGGCAACGATTTTCTCAATCACGCCGTTGGAATAGGTGAGCGAATCCTCCGATTCACCCAGTGCGTCATCCTGTGGCTCGGCAACCGCCGTCGGCTCTTTGGCCGCCGACTCCATTTCTGCCTCGGCCGCAACGCCAGCAGTAGGCGTCTGTGCCACGCCATCCTCCGCCTGTACAGCACCATCCTGTGCGACCCGCTCGATTTCCTCAGCCATCCGTATCTCCTCCTGCCAGACGCGCAAAAGCGGCCCGCTCGCCTTACCGATGTTTTCCAAACAGCCGGGCCAAGGGGCCACGACCGCCGCTGTTATCCACCATATGCCCCAGCAGCGCACCCAAGGCCACGAACACCGCGATCACAATGGTGTCCCACAGGCCAATCACCAAGATGAGCACCGCCAGCACAAACCCGATGAGCGCATAGAGGGTCGCGTGCGGATTCGCATCGGCCACCGCCCAGGCTTTGCGGCCCACGCCTTGAAAAAAGCCCATCGTTGCCTGCTGAAATCCACCAGCCGCCGACGCCTGCCCATCCTGCGAATGCAATGGAGCGCCAGTGTTCGCACCGCCTTCTACCACCTTATCTTGCGCAGGGCCCTGCTCGATCACCGCGCGCGGGACTGGGGCACCCGCCCTTCGCGTCTCATTGGCCATCACGCCATCTCCTTCGTCACGGTCACGGTCTTTGCGGGCAAGAAGCGCACGCCGATACGGGCAATATCCACACCGAGCATCCGCTCGCAGGCCTGCCGCACCGCCTCGTGCACCATCACGGCGCGAACCGAGAGATTATTATTATCAAACGCGATGAGTTGCATCTGGATATCGACCCCGTCGCGCTCGCGGCCACGCGCGCGCACCCGAACATCCTCAACCATGACATCGCACGCTGCGGCAGCCGCACGAGCCGCCGACGCGATGGCAGCGCACGCAACCTCGACATCGGGGTTGTCGGGCAGCCTAACGCAGTCGGGCTCCGGGCGATCGAGCACGATCCAGGCAATCATGGCCAGCGTCTGGAGCGCCACAACAATGAGCGCCGCACCGACGAACAGCCGCACCCACGGCTGTGCCAACAGGGACGCCACGCGCGCCGCATATGGTCCGAACAGCGATGCGCCAAGCGCGCCGACCACCACGATGGCAGCCACCACGTAGATTATCAACCCTATCGTTCGAGCACGCCTCATGGCCCTCCTTTGCCGCCCTCGCGCCACTGCACGCATGGGCCTCTTGTACCCAGTATGGCAAAAAGCGAGCCGAACCCTTCACAGATTCGACTCGCTTTTCAAAACAATGTATGCACCCGTATGGCACGCAAAGCACTGGGGCTTCTCAGGTGCCACAGGTTGGGGCGAAAGAGGCCGCCGCACGCCTCACGTGCGGCGGCCGACGATTGAGCCCCAAGATGCGGTGCCCGAGGAGTCCCGGCTACCTACTCTTCCTCAAGCGCGGCGATAACCTCATCCGTCATGTCCATCGTGGAGTACACGTCCTGGACGTCGTCGAGATCCTCGAGGCGGTCGATGAGGCGCTGGACCTTCTTGGCATCGGCGCCGGAGACGGCGGTCGGGGCGGTCGGAACCATGGTGAGCTCGGCGCCCTTGACCTCGATGCCCTGGGCCTCAAGACCCTTGGAAACAGCCATCAAATCGCCGGGGGCGGTCCAGACGACCCACTCGTCGCCGGCGTCCTCGTAGTCGTTGCCGCCGGCCTCGTCCACGGCCATCATGAACTCTTCCTCGTCGCCCGCAGCGCCGTTGGCGATCATGGTCTCCTTCTTGGCGTTCGGATCCAGAATCTCCTTGACCACGACGACCTGGCCGCGGCGCTCAAACTGGAAGGACACCGAACCGGTGGTGCCCAGGTTGCCACCCGCGTGGGAGAACGCGGAGCGCACGTCGGCGGCGGTGCGGTTGCGGTTGTCGGTCAGGCACTCGACGTACACGGCAACGCCGGCCGGGCCGTAACCCTCATAGGCGATGTTCTCGTACACGGCGGCATCGGCACCGGCACCGAACGCCTTGTCGATGGCGGCCTTGATCTTGTCCTTGGGCATGGACTGCGCCTTGGCCTTGGCCACGGCGGCGGCCAGGGAGGCGTTGTTGTCCGGGTTGGGGTCGTTGCCCAGGCGGGCCGCAACGGTGATGTTACGGCTCATCTTGGAAAAGAGGGCGGAACGCTTGGCGTCCTGCGCGCCCTTGCGGTGCTTGGTAGTTGCCCATTTAGAGTGTCCGGACATGCGATGCTCCTTTAGATGCGTCCAGCCCCGCATGCAATCGGGGCCCCATGTTCACATATGTTGAAATCATATACCCATTGTGCAAGCTGCGAAAGGATGTTTTTCGCCGCCACGAACTCGCTACGCCCCGCCATCGCTCGTCGTGCCCCGCCGGAAAAGCCGGGCGCCGCGCCCCGCTCACTCCGTCCGTGAACGGCGCGAGATGCAGTAGAAACGGCGCTGGGCATGCGGTGCGTCCACACATCCGGCGCCGTCCCCACGCGACCTACAGCGATTCGATCGCAGCGATCACGTCGTTGACATGCCGCTCGCACAGCTCCATCGTCGGAGCCTCCACCATCACGCGAACCAGCGGCTCCGTACCGCTGGCACGCACGAGCGCGCGGCCATCGCCCTCGAGCGCGCGCTCCACACCCGCCACGGCCTCACGCACCACGGCGCTCTCCATGACAGCGTGCTTGTCCTCAACAGCCACGTTCTTGAGCAGCTGCGGATAGATGGTCAGTGGCTCGTGCAGCTCGGAAAGGGTCTTGCCCGTCTCCACCATGGTCTGGATCACGCGCAGACTCGTGTTGATGCCGTCGCCTGCGGCTGCGTACTGCGAGATGATCACATGGCCGCTCTGCTCACCGCCCAACGAATAGTCATGCTCGGTCATGCAGGCGCTCACGTACTTGTCGCCCACATCGGTTTTTTCGTAAGTCAGGCCACGGGCCTCGAGCGCCTTGTACAGGCCGATGTTGCTCATCACGGTCGTGACGACGGTGTTGTCCTTGAGCTCGCCCTTCTCGGCCATGTGGGTACCGCACACATACATGATGGTATCGCCGTCGCAGACGTTGCCGTACTCGTCCACCGCGATGCAGCGGTCGGCGTCGCCGTCGTAGGCAAAGCCCACGTCGAGCCCCTCCTCGCGCACGAACGCCTGCAGGCGCTCGATATGGGTGGAGCCGCACGCCAGGTTGATGTTGAAGCCGTTCGGCTCGTCGGCGATCACGTGAACCTCGGCGCCGAGAGCGCGGAACACCTCCGGGGCGATCGGCGTGGCTGCACCGTTGGCGCAATCCAAGCCGATGCGGTAACCCTCGAGCGAGAAGGGCGCCGACTCGATGAGCGACTCGGTGTAGCGCACGCGGCCCTCGACGTAATCGACCGCACGGCCGATCTGCTCGCCACACGCCAGCGGCACCTCGAACTCGCCATCAATGTAGAATTCGACTTTTTCCAGCACATCCGGGCTCATCTTGTAGCCGCCCGAATCGATCAGCTTGATGCCGTTGTCATGGAAGGGGTTGTGGCTCGCGGTGATCATGATGCCGCAGTCGAAATCCCCGTGGCGCACCACGTGGCTCACCGAAGGCGTGGTGGTCACGCGCAGCGCGTAGGCGTCGGCGCCGCTTGCCACCAAGCCGGCGACGAGTGCGTTTTCAAACATATAGCTGGAACGGCGCGTATCCTTGCCAATCACGACCTTGGTCTTGCGATCAAGCCGCAGGCCGTAATACCAGCCCACGAAACGCCCGATCTTGAAGGCGTGATCGACCGTGAGGCCCACGTTTGCCAAGCCGCGGAATCCATCCGTGCCAAAGTACTTCATCGTCATAACTCCAATCGCGCGTTGGATACCCGCGCCCGCACGTTGACGGACACGGCCCTGCGGGCACCGCCCTCCATGGCGAGGGCAGCCCCTGATAGTGTAGTATATCGAGCCGACTTACACGGGGCATGGCAGCCGACCGACACAGAGCCGCCGTTTTCGCAGGTCGCGCAGGATCGCATGAAACGGGCGCGACCACCGCGGCCGAAGAGAATCCTCGCGCCGCGCTCCACACGGATAGAGAGGTCAAGATCCATGAGCATAGTTGATGCCACAGCCAGCCATACGCGCGCACGCGAAACCGAAGCAGGTGCCGCCGGGCACATCCTCCCCCGTCGCCAGCTCATCGCCGGCGCAGCTATCGCCGCCAGCGGCGTCCTTGCCGGCTGCTCGACGTCGCAATCGGAATCTGGCAGCACCGGCTCGTCGTCCACAGGCGGAGCGGGCGCAGGAGAGCCGGCACAGGTGCGCATCGGCACCATGGCGACCGAGGATTTCCTGCCCGCCTGGGTCGCCGAGGCCGATGACCTGTTTCCCACCGATGTCCAGGTCGAGCTCGTCTCCTTCCAAAGCGCTCAGGAGCTCTCGCTCGCCATATCTGCTGGCGAAATCGACCTCGCCATGACCGATCCGCAGGTCGCGGCATCCCTCACGAGCGGCGGCACGCCCATGCAGCTCTGTTGGATCGCACTGGGCGCCACGCCCGAACAGGGACGCTTCGGCATCCAGGTAGGACCGGACTCCACCATCGGAGCCGTGCAGGACCTGCGGGGTGCCAGCATCGGCGTGGGATCCAACACCGTGCCCGAGTACGTTATGGACCGTCTGCTCGCGCAGGCCGGCATCACCGCCGGTGACTTCACCAAGGAGGAGGTCAAGAAGATGCCCGTACGCTTCCAGATGATGACCTCCGGCCAGACCGACGCCGCCGCGCTGCCCGCCAGCCTGCTCGCGCTCGGCGAGGCACAGGGTTGCACCACCGTGGTTGACGACACACAAGGTGAGAACCTCTCGCAATCGGTTGTCGCCGCGCGCGTGGCGTTTGCGGAAGCCGGGGGCGGTGCTGAAGCCATCGACGCCGTGCGCCGCGGCTGGAACGAAGGCGCGGCCGCCGTCAATAAGGATCCCGAGCGCTTCCGCGCGATGCTTGTGAAACATGCAAACCTCGCCGAGCCGCTCAAGACAAGCTACCCGATTGCCACCTATCCAACCGATGCGATCCCCACTTCCGACATGGTGCAGCCCCAGCTCGACTGGATGCTCGAAAAGGGCTATTTGGACCAAGCCCTCACGTACCGTGAGGAAACCGGCACCTTCGAGGCCTAGGGCAAAACGGGCGCGGAGTCGATCGGGGGGACGCAACTACCCCGCTCGGCTCCGCACCAGGCGCGCATCCCGCTGAGCGCGCTCCACCCCGCTCCAGGCGCGGGCACGTCATGCGTCTGCGCCCGGTTCACAAACGAAGAAAACTTTTCGGATTGCCAAAGTTTTCTTCGTTTGTGAACCAAATCGGCGCCGGCGAGCCGTTGGGTCCGCGAGCCGAATCGGTGCTGGTGAGCTGCCGGGTCCACGAGCCAAATCGATGCCCGCGTGCCGTCAGCCCCACGAGCCGAATCGGCGCCCTTTCCCGTGCCGCCAGCCCCACGAGCGAGATCGACCCTCCAGCACCGTGCCAGCTTAGCCACGCACGCGCCGCCAGGGTGTACTCAGGTATTCGCACAGGTGAAACAGCTCGTAGCAAGCCACGCCGAGCGCCGCCATGGCGATGATCCCCGCAAACATTGCCGGATAGTCCACCATCGCCCATGCGTTCATGATGAAGTAGCCCAGGCCCGTCGATCCGGCGATGGCCTCGGCCAAAAACAGGATGGCCACAGCCGTGCCCGAACTCACGCGCAATGCCGAAAAGAGGCTCGGCAACACTGAGGGCAACACCACATACCAGGCCAAATCCAAACGCGAGGCACCCAAACTCCGCACCGAGACCACTAGCTCATCGGGCACCAAGCGCGCCGCGTCGCGCACGCTCACCAACACCTGAAAAAACACCGTGACGGCCATCAACGCGATTTTGGCGGCATCGCCAAGGCCCAGCAACACCAACAGCACCGGTAGCAGCACGATCTTAGGAATGGGATACAGAATCGCCAACACGGGAGCGGCAAACGCGTCGAGTCTCGCGCTGCGCCCCAGCAGCAAACCCAAAGGCGCCGCGAGTACCGAGGCGACGCCAATAGCGGCGGCAACGCGATAAAGACTCACCCAAAACGCCGGCAGCAGCGCCGGCACGTGCTGGGTAAACACGGCAACGGTCGCCCCGGGAGTGGGGAGTGCGGGTGACGCCACCATAACGGCGAGCAGATGCCACGCCGCCAAGATCCCCGCGATGGCCAGCGCATAGGCACCCACCTGCCGCGCCGTGGCGCCAAGCACGCGCCGAGTGCAGGCGAGGACAACCCGCCCGGAACCCTCGCGCGCGCCATTCACCATCGCGGGGGCACCTGTCCGCACCGCATCAGGACGCACGGCATCACGCATCGGGTGAGCCCCCTGCGTGCACGCGCTGCGGCCGCTTCGTCTTGTAGGCATAGGCCAACAGGAGCACCCCGATCACAATGAGCGGCAAGCTCAGCAGCTGCCCCATGGTGATGAATCCGAACAGGTAACCCAGCTGGGCATCGGGCACGCGCACGAACTCGATCAAAAAGCGCACGATGCCGTACCCAAGCACGAACACGCCCATAAACGCCCCTTGCGGCGGCCGACGACGGGCTCGGCTCATCGCGTAGAGCACCACGAACAGCACGATGCCCTCGAGAAACGCCTCATACAACTGGGAGGGATGACGCGGAATGTCGCCCGCCGCGCCACCGAACACCACACCCCACGGCATATCCGTCGGCTTGCCCCATAGCTCGCCATTCACAAAGTTCGCGCAACGGCCCAAGCACAGGGCTAGCGGTGCCCCGATAACGGCCAAGTCAGCCACCGTCCACATGGACAGGCCGAGCATCTTGCAGGCAACCGCGCCACCGAGCACGCCGCCCACAAAGCCACCGTGAAAGCTCATCCCGCCTTGGTTGACCGCGAAGATCTCAAGCGGATGCTGAAAGTAATAGCCATCGCCGTAAAAGACCACGTAAAACAAGCGGCCACCGATCAGCAAGCCAAACACCGCGCAGATGAGAATCGTCATGACCTCATCGGGCGTCAAATCCATCCCCCAGCGTCGCTGCGTGCGCCACATCATCACGCCAGCGATGGCCGCCCCCACGATATAGGCAAGCCCATACCAGTAAATGGTGATGGGGCCTGCGGAAATGGCAACAGGGTCGAGGCTCTGATACAGCTCGTTGAGCATGCGCGCCCCCTTTCTCGCGTTATGGCGATTCGGCCCGAACGCATCGTTCCAGGCCGAATCACGCTACCGGGCGCGCGCGGCGCGCGGCCCGTTTTTGATGAAATGCAGGCAATGCCGGCACTGCTCCTTGATGGTGCCCATGCGATCGACATCCGGGTCGAGCAGGTCCTCCAGGCGCGTCGCCTCCGTGTGCCACGGGCGCTGACAGCGCGTGAAGGCACAGGTCGCCGGACAAGGCGAGTAGGAATCCGGCACATTGTGGGGACACTCGGCCTCCATGAAGTCACCGAGCCCGTACACGCCCGCGCAGCCGCGCCGCTCCCAGCAACGCACCACGCCGTCCTCCCCGCGCGGATCGGGAATCTCGACGTTGCGCTCGTCAACCGTCATGACGCTCGTCAACCTTGCCTAAAACGGCGCGTACTCGTCGTACAGGTCGCTCATCTCAGCGGTGCCGCCCACCTGCTCGACGCGCGTGACACCCGGCACATGCTCCTTCAAAATGCGCTCCACGCCCATGGAAAGCGTCAGCGAACTCATGGGGCAACCGGCGCAGGCGCCCTGGAGCTCCAGCTTGACCACGCCGTCGGCATCAACGCCCATGTACTGCATATCGCCGCCATCGGCCTGCAAGTTAGGGCGAATCTGCTCCAACACCTCTTTGAGAAGGTCCTCATTCACAGCCACGTGTGGCTCCTTTCATCGTATACCCGCGCGATCTGACGGCGCGGGGCCTGAGCGCGGCCTCGCACCGCAGCACCCCGTGCACATGCGTCTATCGCAGGCAAGCGCCCATGATACTACAAGCGCTCCTGTCGCGCTTCGCCGCCCCAATCGCAGCAGCTAGAACGTCACATTGCCGAACTCGGAGAGCTGCAACCCCTCGTTGTGGTCGGTCGCCCAGTTCACGTTCCACGGGCTCGTGAACAGCAGCAGCTTACCGCCGCGCATGTCCTCGACGCGCAGCGTGTCGCGCGTGAGGTTCAGACTCGGCACATCGACAGTACCCGGCTCGTTGGCGATCCAGCGCAAATCCGTATAGGGAAGCGGCTGACGGCGCACCTCGACATGGTACTCGCTTTTGAGCCGCTGCTCGAGCACCTCGAACTGCAGGGTGCCCACCACGCCCACGATGACGGACTCCATACCGGCGCCGAACTCGCGGAAGATCTGGATGGCGCCTTCCTGGGCGAGCTGCTCCATGCCCTTCACGAACTGCTTGCGCTTCAAGGTGTCCACCTGGGACACGCGCGCGAAGTGCTCCGGCGCAAATGTGGGGATGCCGGCGAACTGCACGGGCTTCTTGCCGGTGCACAGCGTGTCACCGATGGAGAAGATACCCGGGTCGAACAGGCCCACGATGTCGCCCGCGTAGGCCTCGTCCACGATGGCGCGGTCATCGGCCATCATGGCGGTGCCGGTTGCGAGCTTGATCTTGCGGCCGCCCTGAACGTGCATGGCCTCCATGCCGCGCTCGAACTTGCCGGAGCAGATGCGCACGAAGGCGATTCGGTCGCGATGGTTCTTGTCCATGTTCGCCTGGATCTTGAAGACGAAGCCGGAGAAGTCCTCGCGCGTGGGCTCCACGGGCTCGCCGGTGAGCGCGTCGGTATGCGCGCCGGGGCCGGGGGCCAGACGCAGGAAGTCCTTGAGGAAGGGCTCCACACCGAAGTTGGTGAGGGCGGAGCCGAAGAACACGGGCGAGAGCTTGCCGGTGAGCACCGCATCGAGGTCGAACTCGGAGTCGGCACCGTCGAGCAGCTCAATGTCGTCCATCAGGTTGTTGTGGTTGTGCTCGCCGATGAGTTCGCTCAGGGCGGCATCGCCGAGCGTTGCCTCGACCTCGCCCACCTTCTTAGTGCCGTTGGGGCGGCCGTCACCCTCGAACGCCAGGACCTTGCGGCTCGCGCGGTCGAACACGCCGCGGAAGTCGCGGCCGTTGCCGATGGGCCAGTTCATGGGGTACGTGCGGATGCCGAGCACGTTCTCGACCTCCTCCATGAGGTCGAACGGGTCGCGCGTCTCGCGGTCCATCTTGTTCACGAACGTGAAGATCGGAATACCGCGCAGGGCGCAGACGCGGAAGAGCTTCTTGGTCTGGGCCTCGACGCCCTTGGCGCCGTCGATCACCATGACCGCGGCGTCGGCGGCCATGAGGGTGCGGTAGGTGTCCTCGGAGAAGTCCTGGTGACCGGGGGTGTCCAGGATGTTCACGCAGCAGCCGCCGTAGGTGAACTGCAGCACCGAGGAGGTGACGGAGATGCCGCGCTGCTTTTCGATGTCCATCCAGTCCGAGACGGCGTGACGCGAGCTCTGCTTGCCCTTGACCGAACCGGCGCTCTGAATGGTGCCCGTGTAGAGCAGGAGCTTCTCGGTGAGGGTGGTCTTGCCGGCGTCGGGGTGCGAGATGATCGCGAACGTGCGCCGTGAGGAAATCTGTTCTGCAAGCGATGCCATAAACGCGTGTGTCCTTTTCTGCAGAGTTTTTTGCAAGGGCCATTACGATAGCCCCGCAACGTTCGAGCTCAAACGTACGTAATTGTAGCCGTACCAGGATAAGGCTGCAGCACTGCATGCAAAAACCCGCAAGGATTGCGCCGCGCGGCCCCAATATCGCTGAACGCGGGAGCACCAGCGAGCGCCACGCCCGCGCCGACGCTCCCGGCCGAATTGCGGCATTTACGGTATGGAAGCGTCAACTTTTATTGCCTAGAGGCGAAGTCGGATATCAGCTTGTCGCTTCGGGTAGAAGCAGACAAGATTACCCGGATATACAAAGGAGTTGCCATGACGCAAAGAATCCCCGAGCAGCTTGTGCAAGGCATTCGTACGCAAGACGGAGCCGGCGTCAACTTGGTACGCGTGCTGGGACACACGACAACCAAGACCTTCGACCCGATTCTCATGCTCGATTCGTTCGACAGCAAAAACCCTGCCGACTACATCGCCGGCTTTCCGCTGCACCCGCATCGTGGCATCGAAACGGTGAGCTATTTGTGCCACGGCACCATGATGCACCGCGATACCCTGGGTCACCAGGCAACCATCTCCGATGGCGGTGTCCAGTGGATGTGCGCGGGTTCGGGCATCGAACACGAGGAGCGCATTCCCGCCAGCGATTGGATGCTCGGCGTGCAGCTGTGGCTCAACCTGCCTTCCAACGAGAAGATGTGCCCGCCCAGCTACACGGGCATCGAGAGCGCCGACATACCCGAGATCCCCTGCGGCGACGGCATCGTGCGCGTCCTCGCCGGAACGTTTGGAGACACCACCGGTCACCTTGGCGCGCATCTGCCCCTGGACTATTACGACATCGTGCTGCCCGCAGATGGCACCGCGACCCTGAACGTCAAGCCCGGCACGAGCGCCATGGCGTTCACCCTGCTTGGCAACAGCGCGATCGCCGGCGAACCCATTCGCGAAAAGACGGCCGTCAAGCTCGGTGATGGCGATGAGCTCACCGTCGAGAACCTCGGTCACGGCGAGGCGCATATCCTCTACATGGCCTCGCGTGCACTGCACGAACCCATCGCCTGGGGTGGCCCCATCGTCATGAACACCTCGAAGGAGCTGAATCAGGCATTCGATGACCTCGATGCCGGCACGTTCATCAAGGCGGACATCGCCTACTAGGCACAGCCGCCCACAGCGGCCTTATCACGGCAACACGATGAGGCCGACGCACATGCATCGAGCTCGTTCACCGAACTGAGCATTCGGCGGCATGCGAAAGGCCCTCTTATGCACAAGAAGCGGGGCGCCCGGATGAACGGGGGCGCCCCGTAAGGGCAAGGCGGAATGAACGAAAGGCTACGTTCACATCCCCCGGGCCGCCCCCTCGGCCCCCC
>CAUWJG010000032.1:0-19474 GCA_963559095.1 uncultured Collinsella sp.
GCATCGGTCTCCAAAACCGAGTGTTGAGGGTTCGAGTCCTTCCTGGCGTGCCAGTTTTTTACCCGTAAGCCTCTCCGGAGGCTTACGGTTTCTTAGGGTATAGCGCAAGCTCGGAGGTAGGGTCAATGGCCAACAAGAAGAGCAACAAGAAGAAGGCTACGGACGCCGCCGCGTCCCAGGCTGCTCCTGCCACGACCACCAAGAAGCAGACGAAGAAGGCTGAGTCCACAGCGCCCAAAAAGGGCGGGACTACCAAGAAGGTTAAGGCAAAAAATGCCAAACCTGGCTTCTTCGCCCGCGTCAAGGCGTACTTCGCCTCGGTTCGCTCCGAGATGAAGCGCGTGGTGTGGCCCACCAAGAAGGAGCTCGTAAGCTACTCCATCGCGGTGTGCGCCTCGCTGGTTGTGGTCGGCGTTGCAATCGCTCTGCTCGACGTTGTCATCGGCCAGGGGCTTGTGCTCTTCGCCAGTCTAAGGGGGTAGCGAATGTCCAAGCGCTGGTATGTTGTCCATACCTATTCCGGGTATGAGAACCGCGTTAAGTCCGACCTCGAGCATCGCATCGAGACCATGGGGATGCAAGACCGCATCTTCGATATTCAGATCCCGACGGAGCGCGTTACCGAGATCAAAGAGGGTGGCAAGCGCGATACGAAGGATTCCAAGGTTTTCCCCGGCTATGTGCTTGTTCGCATGGAGATGGATGACGATTCCTGGACCTGCGTTCGCAACACCGCTGGTGTGACTGGCTTTCTGGGGGGCAGTGGTAACAAGCCCGCTCCGCTTTCGCGCGAAGAGTACAACAAGATGATGCGCAAAAGCGATAAGGGCGATGGTGCGAAGCACACCGCAGTCGATCTTGAGGTTGGCACCACCGTCCGCGTCACCTCCGGTCCGCTTGCTGACTTCGATGGTCAGGTCTCTGAGGTTAATGCTGAGGCCGGCAAGGTGAAGGTCACCCTGATGATCTTTGGGCGCGAGACCCCCGTTGAGCTCACGTTCGATCAAATCGCGGTCATCTCCTAGGAATTTTTCTGGTTGTCCGCGCGTGCCGTTTCGTTGCAGACCGCTCATCTGCATACGTGCTTCTAGCGGCTTTAGCGTTGACGATATATAGCTTTTTCGCTTGTAACGTTTAGGAAGGTTTAGACATGGCAGAGAAGAAGATCGCCACCGTCATTAAGCTTCAGATTGAGGCCGGCAAGGCCAATCCTGCTCCTCCCGTGGGTCCTGCCCTGGGTGCCGCGCAGGTCAACATCATGCAGTTTTGCCAGGCGTTCAACGCTGCTACGCAGGACAAGATGGGCGACGTCATCCCGGTTGTCATCTCTGTGTACGAGGATCGTTCCTTCGACTTCGTGTGCAAGACTCCGCCGGCTGCTCACCTCATCAAGAAGGAGCTCAAGCTCAAGGGCGGCTCCGCCGTTCCTCAGCGCGATAAGGTTGGCGAGCTCTCCCAGGAGCAGCTCACCAAGATCGCCGAGATCAAGATGCCCGACCTCAACGCGAACGACATCGACGCCGCCAAGAAGATCGTGGCCGGTACCGCTCGCTCCATGGGCGTGACCATCGCCGAGTAGGCGACATTCATTTGGTAACGTGTGCGCCATCCGGGTGCACCGCTGATGTGGGAGGGTTCGTCCCGTTTGTACCACAGGAGGTTTTGATATGACCAAGAAGCATGGCAAGAAGTTCCGTGAGGCTGAGGCCAAGGTCGAGAGCAAGCTCTACACTCCGCTTGCTGCTGCCACCTTGGTGAAGGAGCTCGCTGCTGCCAAGTTCGACGAGACCGTTGAGGCTCATTTCCGTCTTGGCATCGACACCCGTAAGGCCGACCAGAACATCCGCGGCTCCATCTCCCTGCCCCACGGCACCGGCAAGACCGTTCGCGTTGCCGTGTTCGCCGAGGGCGCCCAGGCTGAGCAGGCCACCGCTGCCGGTGCTGACATTGTTGGCTCCGACGAGCTGATCGCCGCCATCCAGAAGGGCGAGATCAACTTCGACGCCGCCATCGCCACCCCGATGATGATGGCCAAGGTCGGTCGCATCGGTAAGATCCTCGGCCCCCGTGGCCTCATGCCGAACCCCAAGCTCGGTACCGTGACCATGGACGTCGCCAAGATGGTTGGCGAGCTTAAGGCCGGCCGTGTGGAGTACCGCGCTGACCGCTATGGTATCTGCCACGTGCCGCTGGGCAAGGTCTCCTTCGACGTGCAGAAGCTCGTGGAGAACTATGCCGCTCTGTACACCGAGATCCTGCGCGTGAAGCCGGCTTCCGCGAAGGGCAAGTACGTCAAGAGCGTCTCCATCTCTTCCACGATGGGCCCTGGTGTCAAGGTCGATGCTGCCGTGCAGCGCAACTTCATGGAGGAGTAACGTCTCCTTCCTACAACGTTATGGTTGGGCGGTCCACCTCATGGGTGGGCCGCTTTTTTTACGCAAGACTGCTAAGCTTTAAGCGAGTGAACGATTACGTGAAGGGTGCCCAATGACGACCTCTCCCTTGGCGAGCCCCGCCGCGACGCGCGAGATGCTCGAGGCATTTGGCTTGGCGACCAAGCATCGCCTTGGTCAGAATTTCCTTGTTGATAACCATGTGATTGAGCGGATCATGGGGCTTGCCGAGCTTTCGCCTGCACAGCGCGTACTTGAGGTCGGGCCGGGCATCGGTACGCTGACGCTGGCGCTTGTGCAGGAAGCATCGCAGGTGCTATCGATTGAGATGGACCGCGAGCTTGAACCAGTGCTCTCGGCACACGCGATGGCACATGCGGGGTTTCGCTTCATCATGGGCGACGCGCTCAAAGTGCCGCCGACCGTGATTGAGGAGGCGCTGGGTGGCGCACCCGACATTCTGGTGGCAAACTTGCCGTACAACGTGGCGGCCACGATTATCCTACAGTTTTTTGAGACGATGCCGAGTTTGCGTCGTGCGGTGGTGATGGTTCAGAAGGAAGTTGCCGATCGCATCGCTGCACAGGCTGCCACAAAGGCATATGGGGCCTATACCGTGAAGCTGTCCATGTATGGCGAGGTGACGGGCCGATTTGAGGTCCTGCCGCGCTGCTTCATGCCGGCGCCGCACGTGGATTCTGCGGTGGTGCGCATCGACCGTGTCTCAGATGATGGCCGGCGTGCTGCCTTAGTTGCACATGTGGTGGACGCCGCATTCGCGCAACGACGTAAGACGATTCGCAATTCCATGGGTGCGAACGGGTTCAATAAGGAGCTGCTTGATGCGGCGCTGGCACAGGCCGCGATCGATCCGACAGCGCGTGCGGAATCGCTCTCGCGTGAGGACTATAAGCGTTTGGCGCTTGCGTGGAGCGAGGTTGCAGGAGCGGAGGCGTGCGATGAGTGAGCGTGCGTGGAGCGAGGTTGCGGGAGCGGGGACGATAGCCGGGCGTGTACAGAGCGAGGCTGCGGGAGCGGGGGACGTGTGATGACTGATACGGGACACACCGTGGCAAGTGCGGCCTCGGCACAGGCTCCCCTTTGTATCACGAAGGGCAAAAAGGTATTCGAGCTTCCACAGCCGCTGGCGCCGTTGATGGATACGCATGCGCACCTGCGCTCGTTTTGGAAGCTAGATGCCATTACGGCGCTGCAACGAGCCTCGATCGCTGGGGTGCAAGCGCTGGTGACCATCTATGACCCGATTGCCGATGCGGCACCTGAGACGCCTGATGCCTCTGCGTTTGCGTCTTGGTTGCGCGAGCAGGTGGCGTGCGCTCCGTCTTTGCACGTGCGGTATCTGGTTGGTTTGCACCCCTATGGTGCGGCCGCTTATACGGATGCCGTGCATGCGCAGATCGAGCGAGCGCTGAGCGATCCGTGGTGCGCGGGCATTGGCGAGATAGGTTTGGATTACCACATCGATATGGATGATGCGCCTAGGCCCGCCCCGCGTGGGCTCCAAATGGAAGTCATGGCTCGCCAGCTTGAGCTCGCGCATGCGCACGGCGTGCCGGTGGAGCTTCATATTCGCAACGATGCACACGATGCCGCGCGCCATGCGCATGAGGACGCCGCGCGTGTGCTCTCTGAGGTGGGCGTGCCGTCAGCTGGTTGCGTGCTGCATTGTTTTGGCGAGGACGTATCCACCATGGAGCGCTTTGTGGCGTTGGGATGCCATATCGCGTTTGGCGGCGCGGCGACGTTCAAGCGCAACGACGCCGTGCGGGCTGCGTTTGCGGCATGCCCGCTCGATCGTGTGCTGCTGGAGACGGACTGCCCCTATATGGCTCCCGAGCCCGTGCGTGGCGTTGAGTGTGAGCCTGCGCTCGTTGCTCAGACGGCGGACGTGCTCATCTACGATCGGGCCGATAGGACCGGTGAGTTGCCGGCTGAAATCGCTCAGGCCATTTGGGAAACATCGACGGCGTTATTTGGAGGCCATGGTGAGTAAGAAGGCGAAGCACGCGCGTGCACACGCGGAGTCTTCCGAAGAGAAGGTTCGCGCCGAGGCGGCATCGCAGGCCCTGCGTGAGCGGCGCCGTGCGGCCACGCCCGAGCCCGCGATCGATCGGGAAATCCATCGCGAACTGCCGCTTGCCCGTGTGGCGATGGGGCTGTTGGCGTGCATGTTCGGCTGCTTCATCGTATCGCAGGTGGCCGCTTCCATGGGAGCTGCTGAGGTTGAGTTGATTGCCTCCATCGCGACGACCGTGTTGTTTCTCGTGACGTTTGTGGTGTGGTTCGCTTCTCGCCATCAGGCGAAGCGCATGACGAAGGAACGGCGCGAGCAGTAGGGAACGACTGCGGCGATCAGCTGCGGCCGCCATCTGCCCATAATCGCGTCTCATGTGAGATGCCCCTATGCTTTCCAAGCAGGACAAAACCTGATTCTGTGGTACCGGGCGCGCGACTTCCAGCCCGTCTTTTCGCCAAAGCATCGCATCCCTCTACAGTAAAACTGCTGTATTCTCACGTTTGACTGGAGAGGCGCGATGCGACGACAGAAGAATTGGTTTGTTTCGGCATTGGCGGTAGCGATGGCGTTCGTGGCACTTATGTGCGCGGTGCCCGCCTACGCCGATGAGGTGGCGTTCGTTGAGGCGGTGGCCCAAGGTGGCGTTGTAGAGGTGCCCGGCGAAGTCGTGCTGACACAACCTATCGTGATTGATAAGCCGGTGGTGTTGCACGGTTCGGGTACCATCAAGCTGGCCAGCACTTGGCAAGAGACGACGGCTGCTCCCATCATGGTCGAGGAAGGTGCATCGCTGACGCTTGATGGGGTGACGTTCGACGGATCGGGCGTCACGTTGAAGTACGGATCGAACCCGAAGGCGATGGAGAGCCGAGCATCCCTGCTGTACGTCCGGGGTGACCTGATCATTGCGGCCGGATCCATCCAGCATTTTACCAACGATGCGGGCGACATGCCCCATGCCTATGATGGGCTGATTCGCATCGCTGGTGGCACGTGCACGATGACGGGCGGCACCATTGCGCACAACGAGCTGCGCAGTGGCGTGTACCATGGGCTCATCTATGTGACGGGCGGCGGATCTTTCACGATGAAAGGTGGCGCCCTTGAGCACAATACTGTGCGCGACAGCCAGCCGACCTCGGGTGTGGTGAACGTTTCGAACAAATACCAGATCAACACGACGCCCGATTCAGGTGGTCGCTTCGTCATGGAAGGCGGCTCGATTTCCCACAACGCTCCTCGCGCGGTGTTTGTGGGTGGTCTGGGTGGCGTGGGCGCCAAGGCAAAGGCCACGTTCACCATGAATGGCGGCCAGATTGTGGGAAACGATGCCAACGGCGAGGTGAAGAGCCTCTATGCGTCCGGCGTGAATGTGGCCGGCGGTGCATTCATCATGAACGGTGGTCGCATTGCGGAAAACAAAGGCCAGTTCTACGGCGGCGGTGTAAGCGTGGTGGCCGATGGCTCTGCGGCCTTTACCATGCATGACGGGGCGATTGAGAACAACCGCTCCATGTATGGCGCGGGCGTGTTCATCACCGCGATTGCACGCACTGATTACAAGGCCGACGTGACGCTTGCCGGCGGGCGCATTCAGGGCAACGTGGCCTCGCGCCAAGGCGGCGGTGTGTATGTGGTGCGTACGCAGCAGATCCATCTTAAGAATGTTGCCGTGTACGGGAATACGGCTCGCAAAATCGGCGGCGGGATTTGGACGTGCTCGACTGGCGACATGCAAGTTTATGTTAGCAACGGCGGTTCGGTATTCGATAATGCGGCCGATGGCGCAGGTGACGATGTGTCGTTCGTGCAACACGATACCGATGCGGGCGATACACAATTTCGCTTGGCTGAGCGCATGATCGGCGGCGGCCGCGCGCGTTACTTCAACGACGGTGGCATCCTGCGTAAAAATGGGATGTCTGAGGGATTGGATGGGTCAGGCGACTACTATCTGGGTCTTGCCGATGGGGCGACCCCGCGCTTTGACGCAGCGGCACCAGGTGAGGAGGTGCGTGAGGTCGACTTGAGGGCGCGCAACTACGCGCTTAAAAGCGATGCCTCAACGGCGGCGAAGGATCTGGCTAAGGGTGCGGCAAAGCTGGTGATTACCGGGAACTCCGCCGATCGAGGTGGCGGTATTGGCTCCAACGGTAGTGTCATTATCGGTGACCGTCCTGAGGATGGCGGCGTTGAGTACGATTTGCACGTGAACAAGGTGTGGGATGATGATGTGCCCGCCGCCGAGCGCGGCCCCGTTGAGCTTGCGCTCATGGTGGGGGAGCGCGAGCTCGATCATGTGACGTTGAGCAAGGACACGGGATGGACGGCAACGTTTACCGGCCTGCCTGAGGGCACCTATGCCGTTCGTGAGCTGAACGTTCCAGATGCGCTGGAGGTGCATTACGGCCCCTTGACGCTCGATGCGGGACGTCATGCATACAGCGTGACGGTAACAAACAGCATGAAGCCCGCGCCGGAGCCGGAACCCGAGCCGCAGCCTGATCCGCAACCCGAGCCGGAACCGGAGCCAGAGCCACAGCCCGAGCCCGCGCCCAACCCAGGCTCTGGTGTGGATAAGCCCAAGCCCCAGCCCGAGAAGCCGCATGGCTCACAGCCTGGGGATGGCACACAGGCACCTCCCACAGCGCGGCCTCAGTCTGCGGGTACCGCTGCATCGGTGCTGCCCGCAACGGGGGACGGCACGGTGGCGCACATTGTAAGCGCCGTGGTGCTGGGTGCCTTGGTACTCGCAGTGGCCTATAAGTACTATCGTCGTCGGTAGGGCGTCTGATCTTAAAACCGCGACCTGCTAGCGAGAGGCCGCTGGATCATACCCTCAGCCGCAGCCGGGCGGGGTCATCTGTTCGCAGGTGGCCCCGCCCGGCTGTGCAGATGCAGCTGTGCTTGCACAGCTATCGCTCATCGTGGAAGCCGGAAAAACAGGTTGAGCCTGCGTGGTGTGGGAAGGCGCATCTCGCGCGTGGCGCTCGCAGCGAGGGCGCGCTTACTGCCAACTGTCGTATGCAAGTGGATCGGGCGCCTCGTTGAGCGTGCGCGTTTCCGCCGTGCTCGAATCGCCCTGGAAAAAGCGGACGGCGCGGTCAAATTGAACCATGATCCATTCGAGTGGGTTGGGTGCGGTCAGCGAGGTGGTGGCCATGAGCGGTGCTTCTGCCACAACCGTGCCTTCTTGCAGGTAGGTTATGGAGCCGACCGCCTCGCCCTTTGCAATAGTGCCGGTGAGCGCCTCAAGGTCGACGCGTTGTTCGAGTGGGCCGGCGAGGCTAAAGATGCTCGCGGTTTGCTCGGGATTCTCCAGCGTGACCCCCATGGTCTTGTCCGTCCAATCGGTGCATGCGGCCTTTGCGAGAATGGGGGCTCCGTTGCTGGTCGTTGGCGTGTTGGCAAGCGGCACGGTGGCAAGGTGGTTGTAGTACCAGTTGGCAAGGGCGAGCGTATCGGCAAAGCGCTGCTGTCCATCGGGCGAGCCATAGACGGCGACGTAGATCTCGCCGCCCGGCTCGCGGGAGAATGCGCTCAAAAAACAATCGCCGGCCTCATAGGTGCTGCCGGTCTTGCCCCCAATGTTTCCCTGTTGCCCGCGGATGGCATTGCGGACGGTGAGCGGCAGCGTGCGCGGCGTGCCATCGGCCGACGTTACGTGCATCTCGGTGCGGTCGCTGTTGTCAATCGTGCGGAATTGCTCGTTTTCCATAGCGGCGGCGTAGATGAGGCCCATGTCACGCGCGGTGGCGTGCAAATCGCCGGTCCAGGCGCCAAAGTCGAGGCCATGGGGGTTTTCAAACAGGGTGTCTTGGCAGCCGAGCTCAGCGGCCTTCGCATTCATGGCGTCAATGAAGGTGCGATATGGGTCGGTGCTCGTGGGGTCGATGCGCGCGCCAACGGCCGTGGCGATGGCGGTGGCCGAGTCGTTGCCGCTCATGACCATAAGGCCAATGAGGGCTTCCTCAAGGGTCATGACGTCGCCCTCGCGCAGGCCAACGCTCGACTCGCCCACGGTCGCCGCTGCGTGGTCCACGGTGATGGTCATGTCGAGTGGGGCGTTCTCGAGTGCCACCAGCGCGGTCATGACCTTGGTGGTCGAGGCGACCTTGATGGGCGCATCGGCGTCGCGCTCAAAATAGACGGTGCCGTCCGACGTCATGACCAGGGCGTGGGACGCGGCGATGTCGGGCAGCTCGGAGATAGGGATGGAGCGCTCGTTGGCCGGTGTTCCTAAGACGACATCGGTTGTGCGCTGCTCGGCGTATGCCGTGCCGGGGACAACGAGGGCGAAGGCCAGGGCGCAGGCGAGGGCGAGCGCGGCGCGAGTGCGATGATGCGCGTGCTGCGGGGTGAGGTCCGAGCGCGACATGGAGCCAGGACACTGTGCGGATGCCGTGCGGGGCGCGTGGCTTTGCTGCATGGGGGATGTGGCGATATAGGTCATGTCGAGGCCTCGTGCAAGCTCGTGGGGTGTAGATGCCAAAGGATGCCGCGGGCTATGCGACATACGCATAAGTATAGCGGCGCATGGGCATGGCTTCGATTTGAGGCCCCAGGACAGCGGATCGTTTGGCGTTATGTTTTGTGGGTTATGCGCAGGTTTTCTCTTTACTGCACACTCTGTGCAATAATACACGTTGTGTGTAATAGCCAAGGTGAAAGGGGCGCGATGCCTCAACCAACAGGTGCCTGTGCCTGCAAGGCCGATCCGCGCAGCCGGCGTTCTCAACAGGCGTTGCGCGCCGCCCTTGCGAAGGAAATCGCGCAAGGCGAGGATATTGCCCGCGTGAGCGTGGCCGCGCTTACCGAGCGCGCTGGACTCACGCGCCGTACGTTTTACTCGCATTACAAAGATATCCCTGACTTCATCGAGCAGGTCGAGGAGGGCGTACTCAGTGATGTCCGCGAACTCATTCGCAATATCGCGAGCGCGACGTTGCCGGATCTGTACCGGAGTATCGAGGAGCTCGAGCCAGCTCCGGGTTCGGTTGCGCTGCTGCGGTATATCGCTGAGAACCGCGAGCTCATCGGGGCGTTGTTGGGACCTGGCGGGGACCAGGGATTTATCAAAAAGATCATCGATCTCGCGCGTGACGAGGTGTCCGGTCGCATGCAGACGGGCATCTTTCCGGGTGCGCTCGGCTCGTTCTTCGATTACTACCTCACCTCGGTGGTGACCTCCGAGGTGGGCGTGGTCCAGCGCTGGTTTGAGCGAGGGCTTGCCGAGCCGCCTGAGACCATGGCGCGCATCATGACCGTCATCGCGTTCATCCGCCCGGGCGACCTTTACGGCATGCCCATCGACATCAACGTTCCTGAGTACGGATTGAAACTCATGGGACTGAATCTTGACAATTCGGGCGTACGCTCGAGTGAGGCTACCTCCAACCGTACGGAAGGGGAGTAAATCATGACTGAGGAATTGAACATGCAGCCGCAGGCCCCAGCGGGGTCGATTTGGAACCCCGAGAACGCCCACGGCGCCCTCCACCTGGGCATCGACGTGGGCTCCACCACCGTCAAGCTTGCCGTGCTCAACGATTGCAACCGCATCGTGTACGCCAAGTACCAGCGCCATCACACCGACGTCCGCGCCTGCGCGCGCGATTTGTTCGAGGGCGCCGCGTCGCTTTTGTCGGATGCCGAGATGACCTGCGCCATCACGGGCTCGGGCGGCCTTTTGCTCTCCCAGTGGCTCGGGCTGGAGTTCATCCAGGAGGTCATCGCGAGCAAACGCGCGGTCGAGACCCTCATCCCGCAGACGGACGTCGCCATCGAGCTGGGCGGCGAGGACGCCAAGATCATCTACTTCGACTCGGGCATCGAGCAGCGCATGAACGGCACGTGCGCCGGCGGCACCGGCGCGTTCATCGATCAGATGGCCACGCTGCTGCACACCGACGCCTCCGGCCTGAACGAGCTCGCCCGCCAGGCGCAGACCATCTATCCCATCGCCAGCCGCTGCGGCGTGTTCGCCAAGACCGATGTGCAGCCGCTGCTCAACGAGGGCGCCCGCCCCGAGGACGTGGCCGCCTCCATCTTCCAGGCCGTGGTGACCCAGACCATCTCGGGCCTGGCGTGCGGCCGTCCCATCCGCGGTCACGTGGCCTTCCTCGGCGGCCCGCTGCAGTACCTCTCCGAGCTTCGTCGCCGCTTCTACCTCACGCTCGACCTGGACGACGAGCACATCATCGTGCCCGAGAACGCGCACCTGTTCGTCGCCTCCGGCGCGGCGATGGCGCATGAGTCGAGCAAGCTCGTGCGCTTCGGCGAGCTCATCGAGGCCATCGACGGCCTGGGCGACACGCAGGGCGCCGAGGTCGCGCGCCTGGAGCCGCTCTTCGCGACCGACGACGACCTGGCCGAGTTCCGCGAGCGCCATGCTCGCGAGGTCGTGCCCCGCGGCGACCTTACGGGCTACACCGGCCGCGTGTTCATCGGCCTAGACGCCGGTTCCACCACGATGAAGGCCGCGATGGTGGGCGAGGACGGCCAGCTGCTGCACACCTGGTACGGCAACAACAACGGCGATATCCTGGGCACCGCCAAGACCATCATGTCGGATTTCTACGCGCATATCCCGGAAGGCTGCACGATCGGCCACGTGACCACGACCGGCTACGGCGAGGCGCTGCTCATCGAGGCGCTCAAGGCGGACTCCGGCGAGATCGAGACCGTCGCCCACCTGCGCGGCGCCCGCGCGTTTTTGCCCGGCGTCGAGTTCATCCTCGACATCGGCGGCCAGGACATGAAGTGCCTGCGCGTGCGCGACGGCGTGATCGAGCACATCATGCTCAACGAGGCGTGCTCCAGCGGGTGCGGCAGCTTTATCGAGAGCTTCGCCGTGTCGATGGACATGGACGTGCGCGCCTTTGCCGCCGCGGCGCTCGAGGCCAAGAACCCGGTCGATTTGGGCAGCCGCTGCACCGTCTTCATGAATTCCCGTGTGAAGCAGGCGCAGAAGGAGGGCGCGACGGTGGGCGACATCGCCGCCGGCCTGTCCTACTCCGTCATCAAGAACGCCCTGTTCAAGGTTATCAAGCTGCGCGACCCCAAGGAGATCGGCAGCCAGGTGATCGTCCAGGGCGGCACCTTCATGTCCGACGCCACACTGCGTGCGTTCGAGCTGCTCACCGGCGTGAACGCCGTGCGCCCCGACATCGCCGGCTGCATGGGCGCCTACGGTGCGGCCCTGCTCGCCCGCGACCGCGCCGGCGCCACCGGCGCCTCCACCGTGCTCTCGGCCGACGAGATCGCCGCCCTCACGGTGGCCCAGCGCCACGTGCGCTGCGGCCGCTGCTCCAACAACTGCCAGCTCACGGTGAACGACTTCGGCGAGGGTCGCAAGTTCATCACCGGCAACCGTTGCGAGAAGGGCGCGGGGCACAAGAAGCGCAAGACCGAGGCCCCCAACCTGTTCGCCGCCAAGAACAAGCTGCTGTTCGACCGCGAGTGCCTCGACCCCGGCGAGGCGCCGCGCGGCACCGTCGGCATTCCGCGCGCGCTTAACATGTACGAAAACTACCCCTTCTGGCACGCGTTCTTCACGCGCCTGGGCTTCTCGGTGGTGCTTTCCGACAACTCCAGCAAGGCCACGTACGAGGCGGGCATCGAGTCCATGCCGAGCGAGAGCGTGTGCTATCCGGCCAAACTCTCCCACGGCCACGTGATGAATCTCATCGACAAGGACCCGGACTTCATCTGGATGCCCTGCGTGCGCTGGGAGCGCAAGGAGGACCCCACGGCGGGCAACTGCTACAACTGCCCCATCGTGATGAGCTACCCCACCGCCCTCGGCCTCAACGTGGACGAGATCGGCGAGAAGAACATCGAGTTCATGTACCCGTTCGTGCCCTACCACGACAAGGTCGAACTCAAGCGCCGCCTGTACGAGCTGCTCGCCGTGGAGCGCGTGGCCGACGCCGAGGCGGGCCGCGGGCGCGTGCGCGGGCCCAAGCTCACCCGCACCGAGGTCGATGACGCCGTGAACGCCGCGTATGAGGCCGACGCGCGCTTCCACCAGGACATCCAGACCATGGGCGAGGAGGCAATGCGCTGGATCGAGGACAACGGCGGGCACGGCATCGTGCTGGCCGGCCGTCCGTATCACAACGACCCCGAGATCAACCACGCCCTGCCCGAGCTCATCGCGAGCTTCGGCTTCGCGGTGCTCACGGAGGACTCCGTCGCGCACCTGGTGAAGCCCGAGCGTCCGATCCGCGTGGTGGACCAGTGGATGTTCCACAGCCGCCTGTACGCGGCGGCGCGGTTCGTGACCATGCGCAACGACCTCGACCTCATCCAGCTGAACTCCTTCGGCTGCGGCCTGGACGCGCTCACCACCGACCAGGTCCAGGAGATCTTGGAGGCTTCCGGCAAGATCTACACGGTGCTGAAGATCGACGAGGTGTCTAACCTGGGCGCGGCGCGCATCCGTATCCGCTCGCTCATGGCGGCGCTGAAAGACCAGGAGGCCGAGCGCGCCGCCGAGGCGGCCGCCGTGGGTGAGTCCTACGAGCAGGGCGGGGCCGCCCCCGTCGCGCCGAGCTCCGACGCGCCCGTGTTCGCCACGCACAAGTACGCGCTCTCCGCACAGCGCGCCGCCAAGAGCGCGGCGTTTCCCAAGGTGCCCTTCACCGAGGAGATGCGCGAGGCGGGCTACACCATCCTGTGCCCGCAGATGGCGCCCATCCACTTCGACCTCATCAAGGAGGTCTTCCGCGCCGGCGGCTACAACCTGGAGCTTCTGCCCTCCACCGACCGCGGTGCCGTGGAGGCGGGTCTGCGCTATGTGAACAACGACATTTGTTATCCGTCCATCCTGGTGACGGGTCAGATCATGGAGGCCATCGAGAGCGGCCGCTACGATCTGTCCAAGACCGCCGCGGTGATCACCCAGACCGGCGGCGGCTGCCGCGCCACCAACTACATCGCGCTCATCCGCAAGGCGCTGCGCGATTCCGGGCACCCGGATATTCCGGTGATCAGCCTCTCCGCCGTCAAGCTCGACGAGAGCAACCCCGGCTTCAAGCTCACAGTCCCGCTGCTCAAGGCATGCGTGTACAGCGTGTTGTTCGGCGACCTCATGATGCAGATGCTCTACCGCACGCGCCCCTACGAGGCCGAGGAAGGCGCCGCCAACGAACTGTTCGAGGACTTCATGGAGCGGGCGCGCCGTCTCGCGCCGAACTTCACGCGGAGCAGCTTCACCAAGCTGTCCCGCCAGGCCATCACCGCGTTCGACACGCTGCCGCTTACGGGCGAGGGCACCAAGCCGCGCGTGGGTGTGGTCGGTGAGATCCTGGTCAAGTTCCACCCCACGGCGAACAACCACGTGGTGGACGTCATCGAGGCTGAAGGGTGCGAGGCCGTGGTGCCGGGCCTGCTCGACTTCTTCCTGTACTCGATGAGCAATGCACAGGTGCAGAAGGATGAGTTGGGCAGCTCCGCCGTGACGCGCGCCACCATGGACGCGGCGATCGGGCTGGTGGATTGGATGCGCAAGCCCGTGGACGAGATGCTGGAGCGCAGCGAGCGGTTCGAGCGGCCCGAGCCCATCGCGGTGATGCAGGAGAAGGCGCGCCAGATCCTCTCGCTGTGCAACAACATGGGCGAAGGCTGGCTGCTCACCGCCGAGATGCTCGACCTGATCGACCACGGGGCGCCGAACATCATCTGCACGCAGCCGTTCGCGTGCCTGCCCAACCACGTGGTGGGCAAGGCCGTGATCAAGGAGCTGCGCCGCCAGCATCCCGAAAGCAACATCGTTGCGGTCGACTACGACCCGGGTGCGAGCGAGGTCAACCAGCTCAACCGCATCAAGCTCATGATCTCCGTGGCCAAGGAGAACATGCGCGCGGGCAAGGGCTTCGTGATGGAGCCGATCGCGACCATCCGCCGCGACTCGGTGACGAGCCGCATGAAGCCGCATCACCTCACGAGCGATGCCGAGGTTGAGCGCGTGGCGAGGCGCCTGGGCCGCGGCCTGCGCTGGAAGCGCGCGAGCAAGCGCGACGGCGAGGAGTAGCCGTGCCCGCACCTCAATTTGGGGACAGTCCCTAAACTGAGGTGTGCTGCGGGCGGTCTTGCGGTGGCCTCGCGGCAACGAAGCGTCTGTGGCCCCATCTGCATGTGCAGATGGGGCCTGCCGTATAATGGCTGTTTGGACGCCATTTCAGACGCCTCTTGGGCGCTGGCCCGCGCGAATGGAGAAAGTCATGCCCCTGCCCGTCGTTGCTGTTCTCGTGCCTTTGGCGTTGCTTGTTCCCGTGGTCGTCGTACTCGCAGTGGCGTATCGTCGCGCCGGGCGCGCGATTGACGCTCTTGATATTTCCGCACATGCTCGTTGTGGTACGTGTGGCGAGGAGTTCGAGGCTCCGATGGCGGAATTGCGGCGGGCCCATATGACAAAGTTGGCATCGCGGGAGCGTACGAGCGTGCACGGGGTGGCGCTTGTTACGAGCAGAAGCTACACGACGTTTCAAAAGCGTCTTGAATGCCCTGCGTGCGGTGAGCGCGGATGGTGTGAGATCGCCAATATATCCGAGCTTCAAGCGGCGGCGACCGGCATTGCCATCAGATACTTTGGCAGCGCGCTTGTCGCTCTGCTTGCGGTGGGCTTTATTGCGAGCTCCTTGGTTCGACTGATCAGCTAAGCGACGCGAGCAGTCCCTCGCAGCCGGCGAGGACGTCGCGGTACGTGGCATCGAAGTCGCCGGTGTACCATGGGTCGGCCACATCGCGCGCGCTGCCGGCGTAGCTCATGAGCTTGCGGCATTTGTGCTCGGGGTCGGCTCCCAGGATGCGCATGAGGTTCCGCTCGTTGTTGGCGTCCATGTAGATGATGAGGTCCCAGTTCTTGTAGTCGGCGCGCGTGATTTGGCGGGCACGGTGTTCGAGGACGGGTACGCCAACCTGGTGCAGCTTATGCACGGTGCCATGATGCGGCGGGTTGCCGATTTCCTCGCGTGAGGTGGCGGCGGAGTCGATGATGAACTCGCCTGTGCGACCCGCATGGTTCACGAGGTCCGCGAACACAAACTGCGCCATGGTTGAGCGGCAGATGTTGCCGTGGCATACGAACATGATTCTGTGCATCCTTGGACTTCCTCTCATATATCAGGATTTCCGCAGGTGATAAATGCTGTTCGTATGTCATCGCCCAGTCGCGGAATCCCGAATCGACTCGTGTATGAGCGGATATTTTCCGCCGCAAAAGTTGCAAATTCGGTTGTAAACCTCGCGGATTTACAACTTCGTACACTTTAGCTTACGCGGCACCATCCGTCATGCGGAGCATGTCGCCCCTCACGTCCTCGAATCCAAGGTGGGTGTACGTGTTGTATGTCACGCTAATGTCCGAGTGCCCCATGATGTACTTGAGCTTCACGGGGTCCATCCCCTTGCGAGCCATCTTGGAGCAGAACGTGTGTCGGCATACATGCGGGGTAATCTTGGGAAGCCCCTTCTTGTAGATGCTATTGTGCTTGCGGAGGGAGAGCTGGAAGTACTTCTCCCAGTGCATCGCAACCTTCGGCATGTCGTTTTTGTCTAGAAGCAGGAATCCGCTCACTCCGTTAACGACGGGCTCGACAGGTGGGTTGGCACGCTTTTGAAGGATTGCCTTGAAGCATTCTTTGACTTCCTCGGACATGGGTACGTATCGCTCGCCGCTTTTCGTTTTGGGGCGTTCGATGTAGTACCTCATATCGCTGCCCCTCTGCAGCTGCTTGTTGACGCGGATGCTTCCGTTTTCGAAGTCGAGGTCAGATTTTGTGAGGCCGCAGAACTCCGAGATGCGCAGCCCCGTGTTGAAGAGGATGTAGAACGCTTCATAGTATCGCGAGTAATGCTTATCTCCCTTGATGAAATCGAGGAACCTGCGCTCGTCCTGTGGGGACAAGGCCTCGCGCGCGATGGAGTCATTGACGAGTACGGTGGCAAGCTCGAAGTTGAACGGGTTGCGCCTGATGAGGTCGTCTTCCTCCGCTAGCTGGAAAGCTGGGCGAAGCACTCCTCGAATGCAATGAATCGCGCTGTAGCTTTTCCCGAGTTCGCCTTGAAGATAGATGAGCCAATTCTTCGCGTCGAGCGTCGTTACATCGCCGATCTTCCTGCTTCCGAACTCGTCCTTGGCGAGAAAGTTCATAACCGTCTTATAGCCCGCGCGCGTAGTCGGGCGCACCGCCGTCTTGGTCGCGACGTACTTTTCAACCAATTCGAGAATGGTCATCCCGCTTGGTGCAACGCGGTCAAACAGATCGCGTTGCACCTGCTTCTCGATTTCGCGGAGGCACGGCCCCGACTTTTTGCCCTTGGGAGGGAGGTCGTGCGTGGTAAGCGTCCACGAGTACTTGTACTTCGTCTTGCCTTTCACGTCTTTGAACTTGAAATAGTACTGGCCGTTCGGGCGCTGTCCCTCTCCTTGGCGAAGAATGCGCCCCTTGCTGTCTTTTCTCGTGGACACTCTTGTCACCTCCTCTCTTTATGGATGCGCCCCGATGCCGCTTCGCTAGTGCATCGGGGCGCGAAATCGCTTGCGCTACGTGTTACGTGGGATGGCTTTCGGAATCCTAGAGACGATGCTTATTCCAATACAGCAGGTCGTTAACAAAGTAGTAGCGACGCGAAGAGTCGCGATTGTGACGAAGAGACGTGGGGCCGAAGCCGTCAACGCAATCCACCATCAACTGCAAAAGCCTATCTGCTCCGAGAAACTTCTTTGCCTCATTTTCATCAACGACCCACATGGCGTTTTCGAGCATGCTGTACACGGGGTTCTCAGGCGCATCCTGAACACTTGCCTTCTTGCTCATTCGAGCCTCCTTTTCACTCGGCGTTGCTTGCAACGCAATTTCAATACAAGCCGAGATTAATTGCGTCGCCATGTATCCGCAAATCGAGAAAAGCCTGATAAATGAGCATTTCTGTTTGCATCCATTCATAAATGAGGAGAAAAAAATCGATGCGATTTGTCAAGATTCATAAGGCCTTCACGTGCGCGCTTTGCCGCATTCCAGCATCTCGCTTCGCTCGATGCGCGTGGGTTATCAGTACGAAGTACGCAGGCGGTGGGCATGGGGCTGTCGGCTATGCCGACCGCAGCGCAAGCTGCGTCAGCCCCTCTTATGCCCTTTTGCCGTTTTTGCCCCCGAAGCGTAGAGTGGAGGGGGCAGCGGCGGTTTCGCCTGATTTATGCCGCAAAGCGGCGGCGAACCATCGTGCTGAATTCCATCGATCAGCTTTCGCAATTCGCGCAGTCTGCGAAAGGGGGTGCGTCTTTCCCTCGTTTATGGGCGGTCATTCGGCGCTCGCTTTCGCGGCGCGAGACCCCCGCGTGACGACGTTTCGCAGGCTGCGCTTAGCGCGCGGCTGAGCGAAAAAATATAGGGTGCGGCGATTTCTCGCCGCACCCATGGGGTACGAATGGCTAGTGAATCTCGGGGGCGGGCAGGATGGACCAGCTTGTGCCGTAGGTTTTCAATCCCCATACGTGCACGCAAAGCTCGCCGTCATAGAATACTGGCTCGTCGGTGTGATTCATGAGGAAGCTCGCATCTTGCACGATGTACCACTGGAAGATTTCCTCCCAAGGCGCCCACCTGCCGCTTACCAGTTCCATGGGGCGGTAGGCCATCTCGTTGGCGAGCACCATTCCGTCGCAAGTCTCCGCGAGGTCGGCGTACGTCTTTATCCCGTAGTCGCTCACCGCGCGCCTCCTTCCAGTTCCTCGATTGCTCGCACGACGCATGCGCGGATGAACCGAAGCTCCCCGACCGTGATGTGCATGGAGAGCATGTCCGCATCGAGCTCCACGCGCCCGAACTCGTCCACGAAGCGCCACTCCATCACGTTGTCGATGCACCTCAGGGTGCCCTCGAGCCCCTCCCTGTCCTCGAGCGGCTCCTTCCTGCGCATCGCGTTCTTCTCGCGCTCGAGCTGCTTTGCCTTCGCCGCGCTGATTCGCGCCGTGCGCTTGAGAACCTGAATGCGCCACTCCGTCTCTTCCTCGATGCTGAATTTGTCCTTGTCCTTATCTTTCATGTTCAGCACCTCCCTTCGCGCTACCTCCCCGATGCCGCAGGCATACTCACGGCGCAAGACGTGATCTGCTGCGGAATCGGGGGTCGAGCGCGACGAGATGCGGCCCGAAACGAAAAGGCCGCACCCGAAAATCGGATGCGGCCATGCGGTCGTATTGCGATTTGCCCGACGCGCGGCTCCCTAATCCACCTCTATGCCCTCTGCGTCGGTCGTGTCCCATGTGAAGCCCGCGTGGTCTTCCTCCACGACGGTGGCGAGGCCCGAATACCCGCCGAAGGTGGTATCGTAGACCGCCTGCGTGGTCGAGTAGTTGGACGAGTACAGCCCGATGGAATCCTCAGGGGCGCTGAAGACATTCTCGGGAATCTCGGCGTCGTTGTGCCAGCCGTAGTCCGCCAGCACGCGGAAGCGCGTCTCGGGGCTTTCGAGGTCCGTCGTATCGTCAACCTCTATCTGGTAGAAGCTGAAGCGGCGCGCTGGGAAGCGGATTTCCTCGCCCGCCGCAACGTTGCCCGAGCCGTCGGTTTCGAGCGCGAGCGTGTAGGGCTGGGGCTGCGGCTCCTGATACTCCGCCGCCTCGTTGAACGCCTGGCCCTCGTTGGCGGCATCGAGCGAGCTCTTCGTGTTCTCCAGCGCGATTTGGAACTCCTCGATGGCCGCCGCGCGTTCCTCCTCGGGTACGCCTTCGATGCCGTAGGCACCGTAGTTGTTCATGGAGTCGTAGGTGCCCGCGTCAGCTTCCGCCTTCAGGGCGTCGTAGCATTGCTGCCACGCTTGGATGGCTTCGGCGGCGCTTTCGATAGCCGCCTGCTTCCCCGCCTCGAACACTGCCCTGTCCTGCTCCTTGGCGAGCTCGATTATCTGCTCGTTGGAAAGGCCGTTCAGGTCGCCGAAGGTCGCGCCGTCGCACTGGTACACAGCCACGTTGCCGTTGCCGTCGAACGACAGGATGCGCTCGATTTCCACGTCCTTCCCGATTTGCTCGTCGCCG
>CAUWJG010000033.1:0-19393 GCA_963559095.1 uncultured Collinsella sp.
GCGGGCTTCTTCTCCTTGCCGGGGCAGTCCATGTTCACGCAGATGCGCCACGGGCCGCGGGCCGTCTCGACCACCACCACGGGCGCGCCGCAGTGCTCGCACACCTCGCCGGTCGCGGAGAGCTTGCCGCGCGCCGGCAGCGGATAGCTCACACCGCAGTCGTCGTAGTTCGTGCAACGGATGAAGCGCTTGCCGCTCTTCTCGCTCTTATGCGCGATCAGGTCGCCATGACGGCCCGCCTCGGCGCACACGGAGCACTCCCCAACCTTGAGATCGGGCTCGTAGTTGGTGGGGCACTTGGGGTTGACGCATTGCTCGTACGCCTTTTGGCGGAACGGCTGGCACTTGATGCGAGGCGCACCGCACTCGGGACACACGGCGGCCTCGCCCTCGAGCGGGCTCACCTTCACACCGGAGGGGACGGGGTAGGTCACGTCGCAGTCGGGCCAGCCCATGCAGCCGATGAAGCTGCCGCGGGTCTTGGCGCTCGTCTTCATGACCAGGTCCTTGCCGCACTTGGGGCATGCGCCCACGCGGGCGTCGGCGGTGACGGCGTCCGAGATGGCCTCGCCCAGATCGTCCTTGTGCTCGATGAGCGCATCGAGCATGCCGGCGAGCAGGGCGCGAGAGTGGTCCACGACGTGCTCCTGCGTGTCGGCGCCCTCGGCGACCTTGGTCATATCGGCGTCGAGCTCGGCGGTCATCTCGGGCGTGGTCACGCGCGGGGCGAACTGCGACAGCGCGTCGATGATGGCGATGCCGAGCTGGCTCGGCTCGATGGGGTCGTTCTTGAGGTAGCGCACGGCGTACAGGCGCTCGATGATGCTCGCGCGCGTGGACTTGGTGCCCAGGCCGCGCTTTTCCATCTCCTGCACGAGCTTGCCCTGGCTGTAGCGCGCGGGCGGCTCGGTCTGCTTGGCCTCGAGCTTGATGTCGCGCACGTCGATGACGTCGCCCTCGGCCAGCGCGGGCAGCTGCTCGTCGCGCTTGAGGCCGTAGGGGTAGGCCTCGCGGAAGCCGGCCTCCACCAGCACGTCGCCGCTCGCGGCGAACGGCTCGCCCGCGACGTCGATGGAGAGCTTGGTGTTCTCGATGGTCGCCGGGCCCATAAGGGTCGCCAGGAAGCGGCGGGCGATCAGGTTGTAGAGCTTGAGCTGGCCGCCGTCGAGCGTGGTGGGGTCGCCCTGACCCGTGGGATGGATGGGCGGGTGGTCGGTGGTCTCCACCTTGCCGCGCGTAGGCGTGAGCGGGCCGGCGAGGACCTTCTTGCACACGGGCGCGAGCGCCGGGGTGCCGGAGGCCAGGCCGCGCACGATGCCCTCGATGTCCAGCGTCTTGGGATACACCGTGTTGTCGACACGGGGATAGGAGATGAAGCCGCTCATGTAGAGGGACTCGGCGATGCGCATGGTGCGCGCGGGGCTGATGCCCTCGGCAGCCGCTGCCGCCTGCAGCGCGGTGGTGTTGAACGGCACCGGGGGCTGCTGCTTGCGGCTGCGCTTGGCAACCGCCGTCACCGTGCCAGTCTCAGCACCACTCACGTGCGCGAACGCGGCCTCGGCGGCAGCCTTGTCGGTAAAGCGCACCGTGGTGTGGGCGATCTTGAACTCCTGGCCGGAGGCCTCGCCCATACCGCGGATCTGCCAGTAATCCTCGGGAACGAACGCCATGCGCTCGCGCTCGCGCTCCACCACCAGGGCGAGCGTGGGCGTTTGCACGCGGCCGGCGGAGCGCACGTTGCCAAAGCCGCCGAACTTGGCGAGCGTGAGGTAACGCGTGAGGACGGCGCCCCAGATGAGATCGATGTACTGACGGGACTCGCCGGCGTCGGCCAGGTCCTGGTCGAGCTCGACCAGGTTCGCGAAGGCCTCGGTGACCTCGCCCTTGATGAGGGCGGAGTAGCGAGCGCGGCGGGCGGGCAGCTCCGGCGCGACCTCGCGCACCATGTTGAGCGCATCCGCGCCGATGAGCTCGCCCTCGCGGTCGAAGTCCGTGGCGATGATGACCTCGTCGGACTTCTTCGCCAAATTCTTGAGGACGCGGATGATCTCCTTCTCCGCGGGGTTCTTGATGATGGGCGCCCAGGTGAGGTACGGCAGGCTCTCGACCTTCCACCCCTTGATGTTGATGCCGTTGGGCAAAAACGGCTTGCGCTTGGTGTCGTACGGCGGGCGGGAGAGGCCGTCGGGCACGCCGGCGGGCAGCACCTCGCCCTCCTCCGTCAGGCTGTACCAGCCCATCTTCTTGTCGAACAGAATCTCGTCGGGGAAGTCCGGGGCGAGGATGTGGCCGGCAAGACCCATGGAGACCCAGTCTTCGCCATCGACCTTGAAGCGGTAGACCTGCGTGTTGTAGACCTTGTCCGTCTTGGGTGCGCCGGCGTCGGCCAGCAGCTGCGCGATCTTTTGCGCGGCGATGTTCTTCTCTGCAACGACGAGCTTCACGGGAGGCTCCCTCTCGCACGGCGCGCGGCGAGCGCGCGGGTATATCTATATATAGTGTGGCTCAGTGTACACGAGTTCCGCGCGGACGCGAAATGCCCACACGAGAAAGCCCGCTCGTCAAATTTCGCCTCTCGTTGATACATGTAAAGCACATGCGGAAGTACACCGTTACATCGCAAGCTCTTAACCAGCGGTTTCTGTAGAGAAAATCCGCCCTCTACTCAGCCGAGGACCCAAAACGTATCAACGAGAGGCGAAATTTGACGAGACGCTCGCGCCTGAGGCATCCTCTTACCGCCGGGCCTCCTCGATTTGGGCCAACAGCCAGGCACACCACGCGTCCATACCCTGCCCATGACGTGCGCTGACCTCGAAGCGTGGTGCGCGCGGATTGAGGTCGTCAAGCACCTGACCATAAGCGGGCAAATCGAAGTCAAACGCCGGCGCCACATCGATCTTGTTGAGCAGCAGCGCCCCGGCATGCTGGAAAATCCCGGGGTACTTGAGCGGTTTGTCGTCCCCTTCGGGCACGGACAAAATCATGATGGAGAGGTTTTCCCCCAAATCAAAATCAACAGGGCATACCAAGTTGCCCACGTTCTCGACGAAGATGACGTCGATCGCGTCCAACCCTACGCTCGCATCGAAGGCATCCACCGCCTGGGAGATCATATTGCCCTCGAGATGGCACAGGCCACCCGTATTAATTTGAATCGAGGGCATCCCCGCCTCCTTGCAGGCGAGCGCATCCACATCGGATGCAATGTCCCCCTCAATGACCGCGCACGTCAAACCAGCGGCGCGCAGACGTTCATTGGTAGCAAGAATCGTGGTCGTCTTACCCGAGCCAGGGCTCGACAAGACGTTGATCACGAAGGTTCCAGTAGCCCGGAAGCGCTCGCGAAGCTCGCTCGCGATGCGTTCGTTACGCGACAAGATGGGCTGCGCCATCTCGATCATTTTCTCTGCCATGCAAATATCCTCTCACCTGGGAACGGACGGTGCGGCTCCGGGCATGGGGCATGGGGCGCCGCCCGTCGCCGTGCCGCCCGGCGTTGCAGCGTCCATCACCGCGCCGCCTGAATCCATCTCGCCTGGCACTGGGTCTTCGGGTGCCGCCCCATCAAGCGCCTGCGCATCTGCCACAGCACCGTCCACCTCATCGTCCGTCTCGATCTCAATGCCGGTGATATCCAGCTCGCGGCCGCGAAGCACCGCCGTCTGCGCACTGCCGCATTCGGGGCATCGACAATGGAAGCGATCGTGGTCGAACTCCGCACCACAGTGCATACACGCGCTGCGCGGCCGCACGCGCTCCACGCGCAGTGCCGCCTCGGCGGTCAGCGGGTCGTCCTCACGAAGGACCTCCCAAGCAAAGTCAAGCGACTCGGGCACGACTTCGCACATGTCACCAATACGCACTGAAACGGCAACGACGCGCAGAGCCTGAGCCCTGCGCGCCGTGTCGACTGCTACACGTAAGAGGCCGGAAACGATGCCCATCTCATGCATCGCGCGGCCCTATTCCTCGTCCTCGTCATCGCCAAACAGACCAAGGCGGCTTTCGGTCAGGCCTTCCTTGCCGTCGCGCGCCAGCACTACGAACCGCGTGACGAACAGCGCAATCTCATAGAGCGACACCATGGCAGCATACATGAACAGCATGGTGACCGGCGAGGCATCCGGTGTGATGGAGGCCGTAACCACCAGCATGATCACGTAAATATAGCGCCATGCGCTGCGGAAGGCGGCATACGGCACGATGTGGAACACCGCCAGGTAAAACACGAACAGCGGGAGCTCGAAGGCAACACCGAAGCCAATCATCAACAGAATCTCGATGTTGATGTAGTCCTCGAGGTTCGGCAGGACACTGGCGATGGACTGCGTCTCGCCCACCAGCCACTCGAACGCCGGCGGCGCAATCAGGAAATAGCAGAACAAGGCACCGATGAAAAACAGGGCCGTGGCGGTGAACACCGTGGGAACGACCCATTTGCGCTCGCTCGGCTTAAGCGCCGGCAGGAAGAACGCCAGGATCTGCCACACAATCATGGGCACGCACATAACCATGGCGACCTTGACGGCAATGCCAAACTTGATGGCAAAACCGCCCAATGACGACGTGATGACCAGCGGCGTGCCCTCGGGCAACGCGGGGATAATCGGGTCCTTGAGAATGTCCACGAGCACGGGCGTGGCAAAATACATGACCACCGTGGCCATCACAATGGACACCACGATGATGGTGAGGCGGCGACGCAGCTCGCCCAGGTGGTCAAGCAGCGGCATACGTGCGGGTCCGATGGGCATTATCGGTCGCCCCCTTCCGTGGCAGTTGCATCGTCGGCAGAGGCGGCAGCGGCCTCAGACGCGGATGTGGGCGCAGACTCCTCCGCCACAGGAGCGGCGGCGCGCTTGCGTGGACGACGAGCGTAGAGGGCCTCCACCGCATCCACCTCGGCCTCAGCGGCAGGCTCGGACTCAGGTTCTGATGCGGCGCCAGCGCCAGCCTCGGCGGCAGCCGCCTGGTCGGTTGCGGAAGCGGCGCCCGCATCCTCGGCAGGCGCATCTTCGGCATCCGCAGCCGGGGCCTCAGACTCGCCCGTGGGCGCAGCGGCACCAGCTGCCGCAGCGGCCTTCTCAGCGGCAAGGCGCGCGCGGCGCTCGGCGAACGTCTCCTTACGCGCCGGGGCATCTGTCGCCGTGGGCGCATCGGCATCCTCGTCCTGCGCAACCTCAGCTTGCTTCTTAGGCGCTGGCTTGTGCGCAGCAGCCGCCATCGGGTCGACCACTTCGGTCTGCACCACGGCGGTCAGCTTTTCCTGCGTCTCGCGGAACTGGCGCAACGCGCGACCGATCGTGCGGCCCATCTGCGGCAGCTTATCGGGCCCGAACAGCAGAAAGCCGAACACCAGCACGATGGCCAGCTCTCCTCCACTGATTCCAAACAACGACGACCTCCTAGAGACATCCGCGCGCCGGTGTTATGCCAAGCGCCGCGTCATTTCACGCAATTGCTTGAGTATACCGCGCACGCGCACCTGCGGCGAGCGGCCGCGCGCAAGGTTTTACGCACCGCTTACTGTCTTGCCAGCGCACGCTAGGCGCACGCGATGCCAATCTCGCGGTCAACGCCCAGCAGCTGCGCCACACGCTGCACGTTCGGCTGCGCGTTGACGACCTCGAAGCGCTTGCCGTGTTCATCGGCGTGGTGAGCTGCGCCCACCAGCACACCGATACCTGTGGAATCGATGTAGGACACGCCGGAGAAATCAAGGCTCACCAGCTCCGTGGGCTGTTCGAGCGCCATGTCGATGGCATCGCGAAGGCGATCGGCGTTCGAGATGTCAATCTCACCGGTGATGGCGATCACATAACGTTCCGGGTTTGGGGTGATGTCGATTGCAAGCTCCATGGCAACCTCCCTTTCATCGTGGTGTTCAGAGCGAAAATGCCTGGAAAAGGACGCGGTCCTACCCCAGGGCCTCAAGATGTTGCTCGGCAAAGGAGCGCACGCTCGCCTCGGCATCGCCGGCGGTCTGCACGGCCCGCTCATAGGCATCGCGCGCCTTATCGGTCTGGCCGTCCGCCTCGTAGAACGTGCCAAGGTTTGCCCATGCGGGCGCGAACTCGGCATTGTCCGCCGTGAGCTCCTCCAGCAGCTGAATGGCGCGCGTGTGATCACCGGTGTAGAACACGCAAATCGCACGGTCGACGATGACCGAATTGGACTGCGGGTTCTGCTCCAGGTATTGATCGTACAGCGCGATTGCCTGGGAGAACAGCTCCCGCACATGAGCCTCGTCCTCTGCTGACGTGGCGTAGTGCATCGCGGCGGAACCCCAGTCGAAGTACCCGTTGGCAAGGTTGAGCAGCGCCACGGGATTGGCTGGGTCCTTATCGTAGGCGTGCTGCAGGTTCTGCTCGGCGGCGCCATAGGTCGCATCGACATCGGCCATGGATGCGAGCTCCATACCTGAGGCGTCCGTATGGGCGTCCGCGTTCGCAGCAGACGAATCCGACCCCGCAGCCGCATCCGCCTGGCCGGCCGATGCGTCAGCCTGGTCAGTCGCGGAGCTTCCCGCCGGCGCGGCAGCTGGAACCGCAGGGCCCAAGCCACCGGATAGGACCACGACGGCCAACGCGATCACGAGCACCAGCACCGCGATGACCACTGCGGCCTGAGCGCGCTTTGCTTGTTGTTGGTTGAATGCCATCGCCGTATCCCCTACTCCGCCGTGCCAGAACCGGCAACGGTCGCGGTGCCGTCCTCGCTGATGTCGAGATCGGGGTGGCCCTGCGGCAGCTGCGAGGAGGCGTCTTCGCTCGTTTGGGAAGCCTGCGCGCTCGCACCCCCGAGCTCGGCCAAGGTGGCGGAGGTGCCCAGCATGTACCCGATGACCACACCGAGGATGAGCGCGATGGTCGCAATGGCAAGCACCATCCAAAACGGGGGCGCATCGCGGCGAACGGTGGATTTGTCAGCGGATCCGGGCGTTTCGGCATCATCGGCTTCGAGCTCGCCGGCGGTACCGTCGGTGGCTGCTGGCACCGATGCAGCCGCCTCGGCAGCGAAGGCGGCCTCGTCCTCGGGCACAGGCGCTGCAGACGCGGTTGTATCCGCGACCTCGGCAGCCGAAGCGCCGGTGTCTCCTGCGTCGGCCTCCATCAACTCAAGCTCGTCATCAAAAAACTCATCGGACATACGTTACTCCGAAACAGCCAATTTATACATACCTTGCGATATTGTACCTGCAGTAACCACACATACGCAGGCCGACTCCCGATTTTGCAACCATTCCCCACGGCATGGGAGCCGCGCCTACACCGAGGCCTTCACGGCCGTGTATACCGCGACGATACCGCCCGTGCAGTTGCGCCAATGCACCTCGTCGAAACCGGCCTTGCGCAACTCCTCGGCCACCTGTTCCTGCGGAGGGAAGCCCTTGATGGAATCACGCAGGTACTCAAACCCCGCACGGTCGCCGGTGATGAGCCCCCCGAGCAGCGGAATCACATGGTTGAGATACACACGATAGAGGGCACGCCAAACCGGATTGGGGGGCGTGGCAAACTCGAGCGCCACGTAGCGGCCACCAGACTCCAGCACACGAGCCGCCTCGCGCATCGCGCGGTGGCGATCCGTGAAGTTCCGAAGGCCGTAGGCGCAGGTTACCAGCGAGAAGCTCGCGTCTTCATACGGGAGATCATGCGCATCGACCTCGGCGTAGCGTATGGGGACACCGCGATTGGCACCCGCTTGCGCCCGCTCGCGCGCCACCTCGAGCATCTCCGGGGTAAAATCCGTCAACTCGATGCTTGCCGGTGGACAGCATTCGCACAGCTTGAAGCTCACATCGCCCGTACCGCCTGCCACGTCGAGCACGCGGTCGCCAGCGCCGCACGCCGCCGCGCGCGCCGTGACGCCCAGCCAGCGACGGTAAATGCCAAAGCTCGATAGCGTATTGAACAGCTCATAACGACGCGCGATCTCCGAGAAAATCGACCGTACGCGCGCACCGTGCGCATCAGAGGCGCCATGTGCCCCGCACGCGTCGGCAGCCACGCCGCACGTTGCGCGGTCGCGCTCGCCCATTACGCGCGCTCCTCGCGGGCGAGCTGGGCAGACACGAGCTTGACGGCCAGTGCCAGCACGTCAAGTGCGCAGCTGAGCTCCTCAACGCTGGGGTAGCTCGGCGCGATGCGGATGTTCGTGTCGAGTGGGTCTTCGCCATAGGGCCAAGTCGCGCCCGCCGGCGTGAGCGTCACGCCCAGCTCGGCGCACAATGCGCCCACGCGCTTCGCGGAACCCTGAGGCCCATCAAAGCTCACGAAATACCCGCCGCGCGGATGCGTCCACGTGGCGCACCCGGTGCCGTCCAGCCCCTCGTGCAGCTTAGCGTCAACCACCTCGAAGCGGGGGCGCAGATGCTCGGCGTGCCGACGCATGTGCTCGCGCACCACGTCGAGATTCGGCAAAAAGCGCACATGGCGCAGCTGGTTCAGCTTGTCCGCACTGATGAGACCGGCCTTGAGGTGGCTCGACAGCTCGGCGATGACCGCAGGCGAGGCGGCCACGAACCCGATGCCAGCGCCCGGGAAGGTGATCTTCGAGGTGGAGGCAAAGGCGATCACGCGATCCTCAGTGCCCGCCTCGCGCGCGGCATCGAACACATTCAGCAGTTCATCGCCCTCGTCGTAGAGGTCGTGCACGCAGTACGCGTTGTCCCAGAAGATGCGGAAATCCGGCGCGGCGCAGGTCATCGACACCAGGCGACGCACCACGTCGTCGCTATACGTGACGCCCGTGGGGTTGGAATACTTGGGAACGCACCAGATGCCCTTGATGCTCGGATCGGCGGCGACCAGACGCTCGACCTCGTCCATATCCGGGCCGTCCTCGCCCATGGCCACCGGGATATTCTGGATGCCGAGGTCCGCGGTGATGGCAAAGTGGCGGTCGTAGCCGGGGCTCGGGCACAGGAACTTCACGGGCTCGCCATCGTGCGCAGCGGCGTACGTGCTCCACGGCGCGTTACCGCACGTGCCCTTGAGCCAGAGCATCGCCATGGCATCGTGTTCGATCAGCAGGCTTGAGGAGCCCAGCACGAGCGTTTGCTCCGGAGCGACGCCCAAGAACTCGCCCGCCAGGCGGCGAGCGGAGGGGATGCCCTCGAAGCAACCGTAGTTGCTGCAGTCCACGCCGTCATCGGTCAGGTCGGATTCCTCTGTGAGCACGCTCAGCAACGGGCGCGAAATGTCCACCTGGTCAGGCGAGGGTTTGCCGCGTGCCATGTCGAGCGCCAGGCCGCGCGCCTTCACCGAGGCGGCCTCGGCCTCAAGATCGGCCAACACGCGCTCGAGCGCAGCATCGCTCATCTGCTGATAGATGGTCTGCATGACAGCATCCTTCCTGTTGGGCACCATGCCGAACGACGGAGTGGTTCGCCAACCAGTATAGGCGTTTTGGGTCACTGGCACCGATCCTCTGCACCGCGACTTGCGAAGCGATGCTGTACAGGGGGGCAGGCTGCCCCTTGAGATCGGGAGTTGCGGGAGAGGTGAAAACCAGAGTGTCGGTACGAGCGGTTATGGGCGAGCATGGCCCGGATGGCGCGGGTCATCTCGTACGGTCCAGACAACCAAGCGAAGCGGCCCCACGCGATACTCGCCCGCGAATGTGCGGACGCGCAAGCACATCCTTCACAAGTCCCCAACAGAGCCACCACAGAAGCGTCAAGATGAACGGTCGGTTTTTGCCGGCGTGCGTACGTGCGCTGTGGCGGCGCACGTCCCAAAAATGTGACTTTTGGGCGCATACCTGCGCATTCACGAAGGAGGCATGCGAGCATAAGGGTTTCTTTAGCATGCGTGAAGGCACGAGCGGGGCATAATGATGGCAGCGCCAGGAGATGCAGCGAAATCCGGCGCAACGTATTCGGTGGACGAGCGAGGGAGCCGCAAGATGCATTCTTCTTCTAAAGACGCAGCATGCACGCGGCTCGCCACACGGCAGCACACGCGTGCAAACCATTTCTCCTTCCCCCCAACACAGAGATTTGGCTCCCTCGACTCCACCACCAAGGCTTTTGGGCGCTCAGCCGATCAGCACCTGAACCTGCAGCGCTCGTTTGGGAATTTGCTTGACGCCCTGCACATGCCGGCCACCTCATAACACCTCGAGCTCGCCCCCGCGGCTCCATTTGACGCGCGTCCGTGCTGGATTGCGCGTACATGTCTCGCCCTGCAGCTCCGGCTGCCCTCTTTTTCGCGTGGCTCTTTTCGGAAAAACATGATTTACCGAAACCAAAGTGCCGATTTTGCCAAATCGGTGACGGAAAAACATGATTTTCCGCCACCGACATGCCGTCAGAGAGAGGGGGGGGGGTCAGCGGACGTGCGCGCACTGGCGGCGCTGGCGCGCTGGCGGGCCCGCGCGCTCGCAGTCGCAGAGCCGCCGGACACGCACGTGGCCGCAGCTACAGAGCCGCAGAGCGCGCACGCGCCAACAGTTACAAAGTCAGCAGACAGCCACGTACGCGCACGTGGCCGCCGGGCACACGAGCACTTATCGTACGCAACGTTTTATCGTACGCAGCGCTTTTGGTACCAGCCAACCCATGTGAGCGCGACACCGGCCAGGCACATGAGCAACACGCCCGAAGCCGTATCACCGGTCTTGGGCAGGGTCTCAGGAGTCGGGGCAGCCGGCCTCTGCCCAGGCACAGTGCCCCCGGCTTCTGCTCAGGCACCTGCGGCGTTGTCGGTTCCTGCGGCTTCTCCTGCTCGGGCGGCGTAACGGGCGGTTTCGGCGCCGTACCGTAGGTGTTCACGAACGCGACCGCGAGCGTCTGGTCGGCCACAATGGTGCCCTTCGCGTTCGTCGAACTTGTCGTGAACGCTCCCGTGCTCGTCTCCACAACCTCATACGGCGTGCCCGCCGGAAGGTTCGTCGCCTGCAGCGTCTCGTCGGCAGACAAGCTAAACTGCGCTACACCGTTGTGGGACTCAAGGTCGCCGTAGAGGCCGGACAAGTCCTGCTGCTCGGGAAGGCGCAACTCGAACTCGTACGCGTCGTTCGCATCGGAGCCGACAATCGTCTTGGTAATCGACAGGCTGCCCACGGGCTCGGCCTTAAACTCATAAGCCAGCTCGATGCGCTTGGTGCGCACCACCGCGCCCGCCATGCGTTGGAAGCGCTTCTGGCCGCCCTGACCGTCGGGAGCAGTCACCTCTTGTGCGGGCCGATACTGCTTGAGTTCCTTGAACCACACGATGTCCGCCGCGATGCCGAAGCGCTCGCCCGCACGCGGTTGATGATCGGAAACAAGTTCGTAGGTCTCGCCGGCGTACACGTAGTTCAAGTGGTCGCACAGCGCCGTCACGCCCTGAGGCAGATCGAGCTTGTAGGTCCCGTTATAGCCCTTGGGCTCGGTGATCTTGATTGGACCGCTGTGTCACAGGCCGTCCTTGGGGTTGTAGGTGAAGGTCATGTCAGCCTCCACCTTCACCGCACTGGAACTCGGCTCCTGCTGGAGCACGTCACCACGCGAAGCGTAGAGCATGAGAGTCTTGCTGAGCTCTGGCGCCAGATTGGCATCGTAGTCGTTGTCCTCGATGCCATAGCTGTTCAGTAAGCCCCAGATGGCATCCTGCGTGGAGTCGTAGGCCTGCTGTTCGGTCACGAAAAAGTCGTTGGGATAGAAGGCGGCGAAGGTCTCAAGCGGGTTGGTGCCCTCGTAGGCCATGCTCCACGCCGCCTTGTAAAACGGCATTGAGGTGATTTCCTCATAATGCAGGCCCGTGGAGGTCACGCCGCCAGGGCCGAGAGCGGCAACCTGACGCACAAACTCCTAGAGCTCGGCGATGTGGCCGTTTTCCTCATGCTGATAATCGGACAGGGTGTACTCATGCCTGCCCACCTTGGAAAACGCCGCCCGAGCACCGCCGACGGCCGAAGCATCTTGTTGAATTCCTCCTCAGTGGGCACATAGTCGGTGGAGTCATCCACGATGCGATACAGGCCCTCGCCATTGTAGGGATAGCCTGCATAGAGCAACTTTTTGAGACGGAGGATGCACTCGTCGTAGTTTTGCTGCTGCGGCTCCTTGAACATGTCGGGCGTCAGGTAGCCCTCGATGTAGCCGGGAATCTGCTGACCCTCAGGCATGTCCGGCTGCACGTGCGGCCAATGCAGCTGGCTGTTCATGCAGTACAGCACGATAGGCTCATCGGGATATGCCGGGTCATCGATGTAGTGGATTCCGTTTTCATACCTGATGGGATACCCCGCCGTCGAGGCATCCGTCTCGGCGAAGGCCGACTGCACGGCAAACAGCAGCGCCGCGATGGCCCAAAGGCACGCGAGCAACGTCGGCAGGGTGCGTTTTGTGGTGTGGTGCACGATCGTCTCTCCCCATTGCTATGTATAATTCGCCATTTTTGGCATCAAGAGATACTAGAGCCGTCGCCGTGCAGACGAACCCATAGATATCCCGAACGGTACCATTTTTCCTCTAAACGGTATGTACCATGCTTGACCAGGCATTTCACTGAGATTCAATATGACGTTTAGTGAACGTATGGGCTATATATGTTTCTCCGCGTTCACCCATGTGCGAGGCGCCTCATACAAACGGGCGCCGACCCCTCAGAGCCGGCGCCCGTTTGGAACGTATAGCGCGCGGAGCGCACACGGGATGTCCGCTGCACGCAGAGCGCTGCTCTCGAATGCGGGGCGCACCCCAAACGCGGGGCGCACCCACTCGCGAGCATCCGTCACAAGGTACCCCGCCCGCAGCGCCGCCTCTCACGCGCAGCACTCCCCTTGCACGCAGGCCGCCTCTCACGCGCAGGCCGCCCCCAAACGCAGCGCCACCCTACATGAGCTTCGTGGATTCAAGCTGCTCGGACACCCATGCGTTGGCGCGCATCACCGGACGACGCAGCACCAGGCCCAGAGCCAACGACGGCACCAGGTAGCTCGCCAGCAAACCGAGCTCGGTCCAGTATTCCATCCCATAGGCGCCCGCCATGGCCGCATGCATCGCATTGATGGCGTGTGTAAACGGCAGGAACGGATAGACCGCCTGGAAGAAGTCGGCCGTCATCTCGATGGGGAACGTGCCCCCCGAGCCGGCCACCTGCATGACGAGCAGCACCACCGCCAGGGCTTTGCCCACATCGCCAAAGCTTACCGTGAGCGTGTAGATCATGTTGCAGAACACGAACCCGGCAAGCCACCCCACGACGATGAACTGGAAGGGATGCTGGCACTGAATACCAAAGAACAGCAGGTCGCCGGCGCATACCAAGGTGCTCTGGCACAGCGAGAGCAGCGCGAACAGCGCAAAGCGACCCCAGTAGCGCTGATGCGGGCGCAGGGTCGCGCCCCCGGGCACCAGGGCCTCATCGACATCAACTTTGAGCATGGCTGCCAGCACGATACCGCCCACCCACAGGGAGAGGATGGTGTAGAACGGCGCCATGGCGCTGCCGTAGTTCTCGATGTGGTAGACGGGCGTGCGATCGAGGGCGACTGGAGCCGCCAACGCATTAGCGAGCGCCGCCGGATCAGAACCGATGAGATCGCGGATCTGCTGCATATCGCCCGTGAGCGCCGCTTGATCCAGACTATCCTTGATGCGCTGCAAGTCATCGGCCGCAGATGTGAGGTCGCCCGTTGCGCCGGTGAGGACCCCGTTGATGCCGGCAAGATCGCCGGCCAAAGAATTCGACGCCGTGGCCAAGCCCGCCACTGTCTCGTCCAGGCTCTCGGCGATGCCCGCACTCGCATCGGCGATGCCGTCGGCCGTGGAGCCGAGGTCATCGATTTCGCCCTTCAAGGTATTCTCGTAGTCGCCGCGCACGCCTTCCAGGCTATCTTTAGCCTGAGCAAGCAGATCCTTGACCTCCTGGTAGCTTTTCTGCGTATCGGCTGTGCCTTCAGACAACGCCGTGGCCGCCGCCGTGAGCTGCGCGGCGACCTGTTCCTGCTGCGAGGCAATACCGCCAATGGAATCCGCCAGCGCGGCGATATCGTCCTTGAGCTTTTGCTTCTCCGCATCCGAGAGCGGCAGGTCGTCCACTTTCGTGGTCAGGTAGCGAATATCGGCTTCCCACGCGCGCGTGTCCTCGGCATCCGCCGCAACCGAAGCCGCCGCGTCGGTAAGCTGCGAAACCGTGAGGCTCACATGGTCGCTCGCGTTGGCAAATGCGTCGTCAACGGCCTGCTCAACCTGCGTGAAGCTGTTGGCGCTATCGTCAAGAGCCTGGTTGACCGTGGCAGCAACACCGTCGAACGCCGTCGTCAGGCCATCGACGCCCACCTGCGCGTCGGCCAGCAGGTCAGCTCCGCGATCATTGCCGCCTCGCGCGGTCTCGAGCATGCCGGCCGCCGAGGTCAATAAGTCGGACGTGGAGCCCACCAGCCCCGAGACCGAACCCATACCGGCCGCCGCATCGCGCAGGCTGCTCGCGCCCGTACCGAGCGTGCTGCTCAGATGCGAGACGAAGTTCGCCACCTCGTCGCCGTTCATGAAGTCAAGTAAGCCCGATGCCGTTGCCAGGCCGACGTCGCCCACCGTCTCAGTGAACGTCTCATCGATCTGCTGGCGCACCGTAGCCGCGCCTTTATCGGTCACGCGGGGAGCGATGGCGCTTGCCTTCTGGTTTTCGTAGTACACGATTGTGGCGTGCTCGACCTCAGGCGAGAACAGCGTCATCATTTTGGCGCTGAAATCCTCGGGGATAACCACAGCCGCATAGTACGCGCCCGACTCAACGCCCTCAATCGCCTCGTCCTTGCTCACAAACTCCCAGCCGAGCTGGTCGTTCTCGCGCAACGCCGACGTCACCGAATCGCCCAGATTCACCTCGACGGGCACCAGGTCGCTTTTGTAACCGGTGTCGGCGTTGGCAACCGCCACCTTGAGATTGCCCGTGTTGCCGTACGGGTCCCAGCTGCCAGCGATGTTGAACCACGCGTAGAGCACCGGCACGATCACCAAACCGACCAGCACAATGACACCGATGGCGCTTTGACGGCACCGGCGCAGATCGCCTTTGAGAATCTCGATAATCTGCTTCATCGCGTCTCGCCTCCTTCCTGAGTATCCGCATCGCAGGCGCGCGGCTCCTTATCCGATGTCGCCTGAGGAGCACCCCCATCATCAGGCTCATCCGCCTCGAGGCCGAAACGCTCCGCTAACTCCTGGCGCAGTTCCTCGCGCGGCAAATGCGCGGCCGCAAGCTGCACGTTCAGGCTGTCGCGCACATACTCGACCACGATCATGTAGGCATCGGCCGCGATGACGCCCGCGATCCACAGGCTCAGCAGCGCGATTTTGCCGTCAATCGACACGTCAAGCGCCGAGCACAGCACAAAGAGAAGCACCGGCACGCCAAACACCAGGCCAAAACCGATTTTGATGAGCTTCGGATACCGGCGCTCGAACCGCTCAGCGCGCTTCACCAAGTGCGCGCGGAACGCGTCCACATCCAGGATGGCGCGCATGGCCAGCCGCAGCGAGTAGCGCTCGCGCGGCAAATCGTTGCGCTCGCATATCATCACGCCCGTACGCGACAAATGCCGGTCGAACAGCAGGTTCAAATTGAGCAGCGCCGGGCGTAGCAGCACACCGATGACGAGCGCCGCTAGCACGTACACCGCCAACACGCCCAGGTTGATGGCGTAGGCGGCACCATACATGCCACCCACCGTCTCGCGCATGGCGGCGATACCGTAGGTAAACGGCAGCAGCGGGTGCAGTCCCTGGAAAAACGCCGGCATCATCTCGATGGGATACAAGCCCGAAGAGCCCGGAATCTGCACGATCACCAGCACGACCGCAATCGCTTTGCCGATATGCTTAAACGCGATGGCAAGCGCGTAGATGATGTTCACGTACACAAACGAGATGAACACGCCGGCGGCCACGAACAGCGCGGGCTCCGTGCATTGCATGCCGAGCGCCAAATCGCCCACGCACACGATGAGCGCCTGGACAGTGCCGAGCACCACCATGAGCAGCCAGCGGCCAAAGTAGCCCTGCGTGGCAGAAAATGCGCCCACACCTTCGGGATCCACCTCAAGTTTGAAAATGGCGATGAGCACGAAACCGCCCACCCACAGCGCCAGATTCGTGTAGAACGGCGCCACGCCCGATCCGTAATTGGACACGGGATAGACGGGTTGCGTCTCAAGCGTCACCGGAGCGGCCATAAAGCTTGCCACCTGATCGGCATCGGAGCCCACCAGGTTGCTCAGCGCCCCAAACGCCTCCGAACTGCGCCACGCCTCGAGATCCGTGGCGGCCGTGCCGAGCGCCTCCTGGATGTTCTCCAGCGCGGTATCCACGCTCGCGTTGGCGGTCTTCGCCTGGTCGAGGATGGCGGTTAGCTGCGTGAGGGTGCCGCGCGCTTGCGCGATCGTGGGCTCGAGTCCGGCAACCACGCCGCCCAAATCGCCGGACACGCGTGAGAACGCATCGAGGCCACTGGTCAGCCCGGGCATCACCTTCTCGCTCACGTTTTGCTGTGCCGTCCCCAAGGTATCCACGCCGCTTTGCACCGCATCGTTGATGGCGCTACTTGCTCCGGCGAGCGTCTCCATATCGGCCTTGATGGCATCGCTTTGCGCCTGCAGCGCATCCTTCACGCCTTGCAGCTGCTTGTTCTGCTCGCTCAGCCCGTTGATCACCACCGTGACGTCCCCGCTGTTGAGGCCGGCCTCGTTCAGCTCCTCAAGCTTCTCAAGGATGGCATCGTTACGGTCGATGAGCCCTTGTACATCTGTGAGCATAAGGTCGATCTTGGTTTGCGCCGCGCTCACCGCGCCCGTGATGGCTCCCACGGCGCCGTCCGCTTTGGCCGAGGCACCCGCCACGTGCGTCATGCCGCTCGACAGCGCCGAGGACAGCGAGGTTCCAAACGTGCGGGCCGTGTCACGCGTGGAGGCCAGCAAGGTGTCGCCCTGCGAGAGCGCCTCAGCGAGCGAGGGCGTCTGCTCGGACAGGCCTGACAGCGTCTTGTCGGCCGAGGCAATAGCCTGCTTGGTCAGCTCGATGGTGTCGTCCATCCCCGTCAGTGAGTCGCGCACGCGCTGGATGGACGCCATCGAAGCGTTCACGTTGGCCGTCATACCGGCATCGGCCGCAGCCGCGTCGGCGTCCATCTCGCCGGACAGCTCGTCGGCTTTTTGCGCGAGCGTCTTGCTCACTGCGGAAACGAAGGTCTCGTTGATTTGCTGCTCGATGGTCTCGGCGCCGGTGTCGGTGACCTTCGGCGCGATGGCGTTTTTCTTCTCGTTGACGTAGTACTTGAGCTCGGGTTGCTCGAATGTGTCCGTCAGCATGCTGGTGAGGTTCTCGCTGAAATCGCTCGGGATGACGATGGCCGCATAGTAATCGCCGCGCTCGACACCCTCGCGAGCCGCATCGGCATCCGTGAACACCCAGCCTAAATCGTGATTCTGCTTGAGCTCCTCGATGGTTTGCTCTCCGGCGTTCAGCGACCCCACGTACTCGTTGTCAACGCCAGCGTCTTCATTGGCAACCGCGATGCGCACACCCGCGGTGTTACCGTATGGGTCCCAGTTGGCCGCGATGTTGTACCAGGCATAGAGCGATGGGATGATGCACACGCCGATGGTGATGACAATCGCCACCGGGTTGTGCAGCAGCCTGCGCACATCGCGCTTGGAGATTTGCAGTACCTTGTTCACCAGTTCATGCCACCCGTTTCCCACACGTTGTCCTCGTCCGTCTTCGATGCAGCGTTTCCTTTTCCGCGCGCTGCCTAGCGTTCCCGCTAAGGTACCGAAATATACTATGTTTGATATTAAAGTTACATATGTCCATTATTCATTCAAATCATGAACTGGGTCGGGCTCTCGGCGGGGGGCGGAGCGGCTCAGGGGCGATGCTTGAACAGATTCGCGCCCTTTCTCGGCCGGCTGCAGCGACGAGCGGGCCGGTTCCCAGTCCTTCTCGGCCGTTGCTCCGCCCAACCGGTCGATTCCCTGCTTCTCTCGGCCGTTGCCCCGCCCAACCGGCCGATTCCCTGCCGCTTTCGGCCGATGCTCCGCCCAACCGGCCGATTCCCAGCCTTTCTCGGCCGTTGCTCCGTCGGGTGGGCTCTTTTCAAGCGCTTTTCCCGTTTTCAACCCCGAAAACGCTTGCGTTCAGCCCGCTCGACAAAGAGCGGGTTGGGGACGGGACTGTTGCGCGCACGCGAACGGGTTGGGGATGGGGCTGTTTCGCGCACGCGAACACACGCGCCGCCATGCGCAACCACACGCACCGCAGCGTGACGCCCGCACATGAAACGACCTCGCCCTCAAACTGAAAACGTCCCCGGTCTGGCGAGGTTGCCAGGCCGGGGACGCGATCGATCGTTTGCTCGATTCGAAGCACGCAGACGTCTACATGAGTTCGCACACGCTTTGGGCGAACGCCACCGGGTCGGCGGGCAGGATGCCCTCGACCAGCAGCGCCTGGTCGTACAGCAGACCGGCGTACAGGGCGAGCTTGTCCTTGTCGCCCGCCTCGTGCGCGGCAACGAGCTTGTCGAACACCGCATGCTTGGCGTTGAGCTCGAGCACGCGCTGCGTCTTGGGCATCTCACCGCGATCGGCCTCCGGGCCGCGGGCCAGGACCTTCTCCATCTCGAGCGACAGCGGGCCCTCGGTGGTGATGCATGCGGGGGCATCGGTCAGGCGCGCGGAGACCGCGACCTTCTCGACCTTGTCGCCCAGGGCCTCCTTCATGGCCTCGAACAGGTCGCCGTGCTCGCGGGTGGCCTCCTCGGCGTCCTTCTTCTCGTCCTCGGTCGCGAGGTCCAAGTCGCCGGTCGCCACGTTCTTGAGCTCGAGGAAGCGGTCCTCGGTCTCGGGCTCGGCGCCGTCGGCCACGGCCTTCGCGGCGGCCTCGCGCGCGGCGTCGTCCTCGTAGACCTTGGGGAGGTTCTTGGCGGTGTAACCGCGCATCGCCTGGAAGGTGAACTCGTCCACATCGGCGGTGAGCAGCAAGACGTCGTAGCCGCGGTCGAGCACGCCCTTGACGACGGGCATCTTGGCCAGGCGCTCGCGGTCGTCGCCCGCGGCGTAGTAGACGGCCTTCTGGCCCTCGGACATGGCGGCGGCGTACTCGGCGAGCGTGATCATCTTCTTCTCGCGCGCGCTCCAGAACAGAAGCAGGTCGGCGAGCTCGTCGGCCTTCATGCCGTAGCTCGAGTAGATGCCGAACTTGAGGCCACGGCCGAAATTCTCGAAGAACGTCTCGTACGCCTCGCGATCGGTGTCGCGCATCTTCTCGAGCTCGCTCGTCACGCGCTTCTCCACACGGCGGGCGATGGCCTTGAGCTGGCGATCGTGCTGCAGGGTCTCGCGGGAGATGTTGAGCGAGACGTCCTGGGAATCCACGACGCCGCGCACGAAGTTGTAGTAG
>CAUWJG010000034.1:0-18529 GCA_963559095.1 uncultured Collinsella sp.
CCAGAGGGAGCGGATTTACAGTCCGCCGCAGTTGCCGCTGTGCCACATCCCCAGTTGTCAAGCACGCGATTGAGAGGCTCATTTCTTCGCTCCTCGTTCGCGAGCAGGTGAATAGTACGCCGCTTCGCGTGTCCGTGTCAACAACTCTTCTAAAATACACGCCACCGGGCGTATCCCTTCGCAGGTAAACGGTGAATAGGTTGTGAATATGCAGGGATTTTGACGGGTTGATTGCAGCTGGAGCGCACGATTTCAAGCCTATGTACGTCTTGTACGCCATCGACGCGGTGCATACCGATTGGGGTGTCCGGGGGCGGCGGGCGTTTTCCTGGGCTGGCCTAGACGGCCAGGCCGAGCCGCTCTCCGCGGCCCCATCGCCGCGAAACCCTTGCTGAACCCATCCCGCCATTGTGGTCCCGCCATTGTGCCGCCCCCTCCGCCGCCTCCCCATACTCCGCTATGCCCCGCAATCTCTTTACATACCTTTTTGACATTGATGTGCAGGGCCTGGTCGGGCTGACCCAGCACGAGATGGCCGTTGACGCCGATGCCGCCACCACGATGAGCACTGTTCCCCTTGATGCTGACCTTGCCGCTCGCCGTCGCCAGCTCACGCATGACATCGGGCGTGTCGTTGATCAGTGCCAGGTTCTTGGTCGCATCGGTCACGGGGCCCTCGTAGAGTTGCTCCAGCCCATTCCCGATATAGCGAGGGGCATCCGGATCGAAGCTGCCATACTGGTCGTCGGCATCCGCACGCGTCACGCAACCGTCGTCATACCAGAAGGCGCGGCCGCCGCCCAGCATGCGATCGGACAGGAAGATCTTGAAATCCGGAAGGTCCTTGCTCAACGAGACAAAGTCGTTACCCGCACCCTTCGCCGTGTTGCCAAAAATGCCCGCCGCGCTGTTCGGCTCGGTGGCAAGGCTGCCCGTCGGGCACATCCAGATGCCGCCACCCGACATATCGGCACTATTGCCCGTCACCACGCCAGCCGTCAGGTGCGTCTCATACGGATACGCGGACACATATATGCCGCCACCAAAGAAATCTGCCGAGTTGTTCTCGATCTTACCGGCGCGCAGTTCCACCGCCGCAGATGCCGCGAACACACCGCCGCCACAGCTCGCCGCCTTGTTGCCGCTAATTTCGCCGCCGTTCATGACAAAGCGGGCGGGGGCCTCCCTCGACCATTGGTTGACCCATTGCTTGTGGACTTCCTCAGGGCTCATGCCCGCGTCCGCATAGACTTTGTCATAGTAGTTGACCCAGCCGTCCCACACGCCGACGCCACCGCCGCTCGGCGGCTCGCCGGGGACGCGGTCGGACGCCTTGGTGTAGTTGTTGACGATCGAGCCGCCGTTCAACGTGAAATCGCCCGCCATGAAAACGGCCACGCCACCGCCCATATAGTTACCGCGATTCTCGGCAATGGTGCCCGCGTTCATGGTTGCCACGGCCAGACCACCCTGTGAATCGTTGTAGTCAAACAAGCCGGTGCCCACGAACAAACCGCCGCCCATGCCTGCAACGTTGTGCGTGACGGTTCCGCCATTCATCACAAACGTCGAAGGGTGCTCGTGCGAGCTATGCAGTGCACTGATGTAAATGGGAGAGCCGTCAGTCGGATACGCATCGCACAAGTTCTCCGTGATGGTGCCGTCGTTCATGATGCAGGACGCTCCGCCGTACACATTGAGGATGCCGCCCATGCGACCGCCGTCGTTTTTCGTGAACAGGCCGCCATCGATCACCATGCTTGCGTCGACGCCGCGCACGGTCAGCAGGCCGTGATGCGACAAGGCGCCAAAATCGACATGCGTGATGGTGCCGCCCATCCAGTGAACCGCGCCCTCGCTGTTCACAAATTCATAGCGCGCGCCACCGTCCGCACCACCCTGGATGCCATCGAACACCAGCAGGCTGTCGTCGTCTGAACTCGTGGAGACGGTCAGCGTCGAGCCCTTCGCCGCCGTGATGAACTGGTAGGTTTCGGACACGCCCACCTGAACCGTGCGGGCATGGCCATCGTCGGTCAGGTGAATGTTCTGGCCAGCCCCAATGGATAGGCTCTTGTTCACCGATAGATCGGCCCCGATGGTGATGAGCGTCTCGCTGCCATCGGCGGGCGCGGCCTTCACGGCCGCTTGTGACTCGTCCTCGTTGGTAACCACCGCATCGGCGTACGCAGCCGGCGCAGCGATGCCCATGGTCAGCGCCACCGCGAGCACCGCTCTCGCTGCGGCAAACGCGCGTTTCGCAATCTTTGCGGGAGTTCTGTCGTAGCGATTACGCCAGACACGTGACAGCTTCATTTGTACCTCCATTGCCATTCCCCATGTATATGACGAGCTGACATGATCAGCCCGCGCTCTCTAGAGAGCTCTTTACGCATAACATAGCTACATATAAGGGATATGCACTATTTACGGGCGTATGCAATGGACGCATTCATACTGGTATATCCGTATTTGTCCATATGCCACAAGGCGCGTTTGGCGGCGAGGGGCGTGCTGACATGCCTTGCACCAAGTCGTGACTTCAAGTATGCTTAGCGGCGCGCCAGCGTGGCTCAACGGTAGAGCAACTGATTTGTAATCAGTTGGTTGCGGGTTCGATTCCTGTCGCTGGCTCCATTGAAGTGAGAAGCCCGGTTTCCTCGCGGAGCCGGGCTTTCTGCTGCCGCGTGCCGGGAATCGAACCCGGTTGCGGGCGCGGAGCTTAGGAAACGCGCCAGCGTTTTCCAGCGCAGCGCGCAAGGCGGCCTCAAACAGCAAAGGGTTCGGATTCGGGCCATTCAAGCGCGTTTTTCAGCTTCAGACGGCCCAAAGCCGAACCTTTGTTTCGCCAATGGCCCATATCCGCACCCCCTGTGGCTCCTGTGGCCAAAAACCGCAACCGGAAAAGCCGTCTTCGGCGCCAACAAGGACCTGGCAAGCCCCTCGGCTAGCGTCCCCGCAAGGACTGCAGCTTGGCGAGCGACTCGGGGCTCAAGCGGCTCCCCAACGTGAGTTTAATGTCCACCAGTTCATCGCGCGTGCGCTCGAAATCGCGGTTCATCTCATCGATCTCCTCGACCAGCATGCGCGCCGAAATGCGCGAGACCCCGTGGCCCATGACCGTCGCTTGGATCATCGCGTCGCTCGTGACGACGGAGCAGGCGCGCCCCTCCTCGCGCGCACGGGTGCACAGGTCCTGAATGACCGTGTCGGCCGTGACGCCCGTGGGCGAGAACTCGATGCGCACACCGCCCTGGGGCAGGTTCGGGCGATCGGGGGAGACGTTTCCCGCCGCGTCGAAGACGACGACCGCCTCGTATTGGCGCCCCGCGAACGCAGCCACATCGCCGATGAGGGCCGTGCGGGCGCGCTCGTACACGTCGCTGGAGTACGGGTGGTCGCCGCGGTCGTACATCAGGCGCTCGTACTTGGGCGTGGCGTGGATGACGTTGTAGCCATCGACCACGAGCAGCTCCTTTTTGCCGGAGCGCACGCCGCGCGGCGGCACCGGGGTCGACGCGGTGCCGAGGCCCGCGAACGCATCGCCCACGCCGTAGGTGCTCGCGTCGACGAGCGATTTGGCGGAACCCTCGCCGAAGCGCTTGGCCTTGGACTTGGCACGGTTCTTCTTCGTCACGGCCTACTCCCCCACCGACTCGAGCGCGGCGTGGTTGCGGCGCAGCCACTCGAAGCACAGGGCCGTGGCGGCCTGCGCCACATTGAGGCTCTCGGTTGCCCCTCGCTGCGAGAGTTTGGTCGTGAAGTCGCACGTGTCGAGGACCAGGCGCGAGATGCCGTCGCCCTCCGAGCCCATGACGAGCGCCACACGTCCCTCAAACGGGGCATCCCAGCACACGCCCTCGGCATGTTCGGTGGCACCGCCGACCCAAAAGCCGGCGGCCTTCAGGTCCTCGAGCGCGCGGGCGATGTTGGGCACCTGCGCAATGGGCAGGTGCATGACCGCGCCCGCCGACGTCTTGTATGTGGCGACGGTCACCTCGGCGGAGCGCTTGTTGGGGATCACGACGCCCGCCGCGCCCACGACCTCGGCGGAGCGCACGATGGCGCCGAAGTTGCCGGCATCGGTCACGTGGTCGAGCACGACCACGAGCGCGGGGCGGTCGACGGGACCGGCGCCGGCGATGATGTCCGCGAGGTCCGCATAGGGGAACTTGCCGACCTCGAGCACGATGCCCTGATGGGCGCCGTGGCTGGAGATCGCGTCCAGCTGGGCGCGCGCGACGCTCTTGACGCCCACGCCCGCCTCGCCCAGACCGGCGAGCAGGTCGCGGATGGCCGGCTCGTTCTCAACGCCCTGGGCGATCAGCGCGCGCTTGATGGGAAAGCCCGCGCGCAGCGCCTCGAAGGCGGCGCGGCGGCCCTCGATGTAGTTACCCTCGGCGGCATGGACATCGCGGCGCTGGGGAGCGGAAGGCTGGACGGCGCGCTGGCCCGAGCGTCCCTGCTGCCCGGATCGATTCGACCGCTCGGCGCCCGAACGACCAGAACCCTTTCCGCCTTTCGCGCGTGAAGAGCTCGATCGTCTAGAGCCGTCGTTATACTCAGAGCGCTTTTGAGAGCGCCTTGACCTCGCATCTGCCATATCAATCTCCTTTATATGAGAAACCTATTCCGCCTGATAATCCGCAACGTTGAATCCACCCGCCAGGACAAAGCGCTTGAGCAAGTCGGCCGCCTTGATATTCGCCTTGATAGGCGAGAGCCTCAAGACGAACACATCCTCAAATGAGGCACGGGAGTGCCGCTTGTCAATGGGCTCCTTGAGCGCATCGAACCTGCCGAACTCGTTCAGATTGCTCTCCGACATGTCCCGTGCCATTATCTCGCAAAGCAGAGCATGCTTACACCCGGAATAGCCAATGAGCCTGCCATCGTCTTGTACTTGCGTTCGTCGCACTTTTAGTGCGGCTCCCCCAGCTTACGCTGTTCCCAAGCTGGTCTAACCGTAGTGGCGCAAACCCTCGTTGTCCAAATCTGAGTTCGAAAGTGTAGAACAATTTAAGTTTCGGACATAATGGGATGCCATGCCTGTTATTCGATGACCTCAATACCTCGACCGCCTCAAAGCCATGGCTGGGACACCAGATATAAAAGTGATTACGGGTGTTCGCAGATCGGGCAAATCGATGGTTATGAGGATGCTGAGTGATGGGCTTCATGAAGGCGATCCAAGCTGCAATAGCGTTTACATAGACCTTCTCGACCTAGATAATATCCCGCAATGGTTGTTAGGAAAGCAGGGGTTTTAGAACTGCGCTTGTCGGCAAAATGAGGCACCGTCGTATAGGTCCAGCCGGGAACGAGTTGATAAACAGAAATGCGACTTGCCTTCCAGCTCACGCTGGTGAAGGGTAACGAGGAAGCCGAGACGGACGAAGAGCGCGCCGATGCGGACCTGCTCGGCAAGACTTGGAGCACGAACGGACCCCGCACGAAAGTCAGCGGACATGAGCTCGCGCATCGTCGTCGATACCCCGGTTGAGCGCACGAGGGCACCGCGCCGTCACACAAAATGCGCCCCGTTCCCTGCGAGACAAACCGCAGGGAACGGGGCGCGCGACGAATCAGTTTTCCCGGTCGTCATACCTGCTGATATGCGACTAATCGATGGAAATCTTCGTGACGTTCTTCTTCTCAACGAACTTCGGCACATTCACTGTGAGTACGCCATCCGCGAACTTGGCCGACAGCCCATCGCTGGCCGCATCCTTTAGGTACACGCCACGGGTGGCGCTATACGCTGTGAACTCGCGCTGCAGGTAGCTCTTGCCCTTGTCCTCTTCCTTCTCCTCCACATGCACGGAAATGGACAGGCGGCCCTCGTTGAGCTCAACATCGAGATCGTCCTTGGTCACACCGGTGAGATACGCCTTGACCTCATAGGCATCGCCCTTGTCCTCCACGTCAATCGGGAACGCCTTGGCAGCGAGCGCGGTGCGCGGGATGTCCATCATGTCATCGAACACATCGAACAGAGAATTGGTCACGGGAAGGACGCTGAACCCCGGACGATACGGAACCATAGCCATACGAATCACTCCCTTGTGATGCGCGCGCCCTGCGGGGTGCGCGGTTGCTTGACGTGTACAGATATGCCCGTTTTGACGGCTTGTATTCACCAAAGCGAGGAATATTTGAGCGTCACATTGTCATCAAATCTAAGTGTCTATAACTAAGGTTTAATTGTTGCAGAACGGTCCGGGCAACGGTTGCGGACAATGCAGCACGGCGCCCAGATAACCCTAGCAATCAGATGTGATAAGATGTCCACACGTCAACCACTCGGAGGCGCATATGGGCATCGTCATCTTCCCATCGGAAATAGGCCAACGAGCTCTGCACGATGCCGTTGCGATGCGCAAACTCGCAGATGAGGCGCGCGGGTGCTCGACTGCCGCCGCGCGCGTAGAGGTGACCACCGAGCTGCACGGCAACGCATGGGAGGCAGCCTCACGTCGCATGCGGGAACCCTGGTCCGCTTGGTGGGGCTCACTCGCCGATGCCGCCGCGCAGCACGCCCGCGCCTGCGAGGAGCTCGCCCGCCTGACGCGCTGCTTCTGGGGAGAAACGACCCGCGTAAGCGAAGACGGCCTGCGTGCGCAGATCGAGCGGGTCGACATGCTCCGCAACAGGGCAGCTGCATACCCGCGTGTCCAAGACTCATCCGACTGGTCACTTTCCCGCACGAAAATGTTCCTTGAAGAGCGCATCGCAAAGATCTATGAATACCGGCAGGCGAGCGCAGGTATATTCACCGAAACGGAAGCCGCGATACAAACCGTTGAAAAGGCACTCGAGCGTCTAGGGTACGCCCCGCCAAATTGGCAGACCGCAGTATTGGATTCGTCATCAGGCCCCCAGCACGAATTTGACTCCAAAGAAGCGTTCGTCGAATCCATGCAGCGTGAATTCGGCTTCGATGCCTACACAGCTGGACTCATGTGGAAGGTGTACGAGCATCTGGTACAGGAGGACGAAGAGCGTCGAAGCGCCCTGGCTCAGCGCTGGGGCGAGGGGTGGACGCACGCGAACTTCCGGCCTGTTGCGAATCGGCGCTTCTTCGCCATCATGGCTTCTAGCAGCTACGAAAGTATGAAATGGGAGATTATTGCAGAAGTCCCGGGGCCTCTCGACCGTCTTCCAAGTTACACCAAGCATATAGATTTTGGGCTCACGCGAAATGAGCTCGCATTTCTCAAGAACTCAATTGATACTCAACACATCGAATCGAATCTAAAATCCAATCGCTCCAAAGGTGATTTCGCGCACCTCTGTGCAACAGCGGCAACCATACTGAAAGAGGACGGTCCCGTCGACTGGCTCGCCGCGCTCTACGCCACGCAATACAACGGCGTCGCCTCAATCGACGCGCAGGCTGGCTATATCGGTGACGCCATGGGCACCAATGGGGCCTCCCCATCCATGGGCCCGGCAGACTATAAAGCCGATCTGGACGCCGTCAACCTTGCCCGCCGCCTCCAGCAAAGCGATGAAGGCCTACCTTCCATTTTGGGAGAATACTACACGGGCATTGAGGACGGACGCATCAACCGGGCCGACGAGTTCGTGCGGAACACTGGCTGGGGAACACTCGAGCAGCAGCGAGAAGCCTTCATCGCCCATGCGGCGCTGCAGATCCAAATGGAGAACCCCGCTCGGTTCAACGAGGCAGACCCCCTCGGGTTCGAGCAGGCCCAGAAGGACGCCCTTGCGGCGGCGAAGGAGCAGGCATCGCTTTACGACACGTTCCTGCAGAACCTGAAAGAGGGCAACAATGAGATGGAGGAGTAGAACCCTGGCGGCAATCTGGGCTATGTTCGCGATCGGCACGTGCTTGCTTCTGCAGCATATATGGTTCGTGGAGACACCTCTACAGCCGGGAGCGCTGTTTCTCCCCTGCTCGGAAGCCTATTTCTTGCCTCAGAAACAACATGCGGGCTCCGATGGCGGCGTCCCCGACTTCCAACAGGTCTATCACTATCTCTGGAACCCCGATCACACGGAAGAGCTTCTGCAAGCCCCCGGCGTTGAAAAGGTCGTGCTCGAGGCGATTGAACCGGTGCCGTTCCCACCAACGCAAATGGTCGATTACATCGTCGTGGACGATATTGCCATCAAGCCTGCTGAAATGGACGACCCCGTTAAGGGGCCGATTCTCGCCCGCGTCCTGCAGGATGCCGCCCAGATCGAATGGCAGCTGCTGTGGCAGCGGGCCCTGACGGGGACCGCCGCGTGGGCGGCGGCGCTGGCAGCGATGGGGCTGATCACGTGGCGCATGACCAAGCGCGCGAGAAGCAAGAAGCGGGAGCAGAGATGATTTCCAAGCAAAACGCCCTCATAGGCATGTGGAGCACATTCGCCGTCATCTCCATTTTCACGTTGGCATCGCTCTGGCTTGTTGAGACACCCGCGTTTGAGTCATGGACTTTTTTGCCAACTGCCAGCGCTGATTTTCATCAGCGCCTACTTCCATACGAACACGAAGATGATGACTATCTGTACGGTGTGCTTTATGGCCGCGTATCCCACTTCCTCAATAACGCTGACCACGTTAGCGAGCTGGAAAGCACGGCCCATGTCGATTCCGTAGTGCTCGAGGAGCCCGAACCAGTCCCCTTCCCTGCAACGCAAATGGTCGACCATATTGTGGTGGATGGGATCACAATTCGCAGAGTCGAGTGGGTTGACCCTGCGAAAGGCCCACTGCTGGCGCGCGTGCTGCAGGATGCCGCGCAGATCGAATGGCGGCTGCTGTGGCGGCGGGCCCTGACGGGCACCGCCGCGTGGGCGGCGGCGCTGGCAGCGATGCTCGGCCTCACCTGGCTGCTCAGAAAGATGAATGCGCATTCCAAGAAAGAAACTGGACAGGGGTGATCGGTATGGAAATAGCATCGAGTGCGCAAAGCGCGGAGGTCCTGCGCGATGCGCTGCTCGCCGAAGCCGGGCGCGTTCAGCAACTCAGCGGGAGCCCTTGCGCCCCGGGCGACACCGTACCCGGCGATGCGCAGCGCGCGAGCACCCACGGCCAGCTTGCACGGCTACTCCAGTGCGGAGCAGCCACCTTCAAACAAGAGGCTCGCGGTCTTACGACAATCGCCCGCACCTTCGACGAAGCCGATGCAGCAGTTGGCTCGTCCATCGGCAGGTGAGACGCATGCATGATCCCCTCCACGCGCACCGGCGCTACTCATACGACAACGATCCCGCCGGCGACGAGGACACCGACCGCCTGCGACGGGCCCTCTCCAGAGAGCTCACCGAGCTTGACGAAGAGGCCGACGCCAACATGGGCATCATGCGCCTGGCCGATGACCTCTTCTTTGAAATACAGGCCGACATGGCCTGCGCGTCCGAAGAGGACGTCTATCGCATCGGGCAGCTGCGAAACGCGTCCTTCGATGACGCGCGGCAGCTTGCACGTCAGCTAGACGCCGATCGTGAGGATGTGGCCCAAAGACTCCATGAACTTAAGAGCCACGAATAACAAACGGAAAACGAAGCAAGAGGCACCCGAATGCGCAGGGATACAAGGACGGCTTTACGGCTCATTCCTCAAAAACCTCAAGGAGGGAACGATGCGATGGCGAAATAGGCTGATCGCGCTCGCCTGGGCGGCCTTCGCCGTCTGGTCGGCGGCGTGGCTGTGGCCGCGATGGGTCGTCGAGATGCCGCTGCGCTACGGCATCGCCCCCCTGCCCCTCGCGCAGCCGGGCTTCATACCCGACGGCCCGGCGCCCGACCCGGACATCTACTTCCACCAGGTGTACCACTACCTCTGCAACACCGACCACGTCGAGGAGCTCGAGCGGGTCGACGGCGTCGAGAGCGTCGTGCTCGACGAGCCCGAGCCGGTGCCGCTGCCGGCGACGCGCATGGTCAACCGCATCGTCGTGGACGGCGTCGAGATTATACGGACCACCGACAGCAACAAGCCGACGGAGCGCGCGGTGCTGACCCGCATCCTGCGGGACGCGGGCGAGATCGAGTGGCGGATGCTGTGGGAGCGGGCGCTGGAGGGGACGGCCGCCTGGCTTCCCAGCCTCGCCGCGATGCTCGGCCTCACCTGGCTGCTCCGGAGAACAGGCGCACCGTAACCGCCGCTGCATGCATCGTCCGCGCAACCCAAGCGCACGTGAAGCGCTACGCCTCTGCGCCCGCCTCGCGCAGCTTGGCCCGATACGCCGCGGCGATCACGTCGACGCAACCCTGACGACCGAGCTTGGCACGGTTGACCACCAGGTCCTTGCCGTCGGTCATCTTCCACTTGCCGGCGGAGTAGCGCTTGTAGAACGCCTCGCGCGCATGCTGGCGCTCGCGCACGAGCTTGGCGCCGTGGCGCTTGTCCAGGCCGCGCTTGGCGCGCACGATCTCGACGCGGTCGTCGAACGGGGCGGTCACCAGCACGGCGATGTGATTGGGGTTGTGCCTCAGCAGGTAATCCGACAAACGGCCCTCGATGATGCAGCTGCGCGTCGCGGCAAGGTCCACGATCACCTGGCTCATCGACTTGAAAAGCCTGTCCGAGATAGTGCGCGAATCCGCGCGGTCGGGCAGGAACGCCATGAACTCGGCGGCCATGCGCTCGTCGTACTCGGCGACCTTGTCGAGCGTCTCGCCCGCGCGCGAGGCGGAGCGCACGAGCAGCTCGTTGTCGTACAGGGGGATGCCGAGCTCGACCGAGAGCATCTTGCCGATCTCGTGCCCCTCGGCGCCGTAGTCGCGCGCGATGGTGATGACCACCGGCTGGTCGGCACGCGCCTCCTGCTCGGCGGCGATCCTGCGCTCGTGCATGTCTTTCAAGAAACCCATGGCAATCCTTTCAACATGGAATGTGACCGGGTCATGCCGCCGGATGCGCTCGCACTCCAGACGAGCCCGACACGCGCGCCGAACGCGCGCCGATCCGGCGGCATGGGGCGAAATCGTCTACGCCGCGGCGACGTTGCGCTGGTAGCGGCGCACCAGCAGCGAGATGCCGAAGTTCAGCGCGAAGTACAGCGCGAACACGAAGCCGTAGAGCATGAGCACCTGGTCGAGCGAGACCGCGTGCGCCATGACGACGTTGGTGGTGTACATGAACTCCGCCACGTTGATGCCGGACAGATACGAGCTGTCCTTGATCACCGTGGTGCACTGGCCGAACAGCGCCGGCGTGATGGTGCGGAAGGTCTGCGGCAAGATGATGTAGCACATAGTGGCGAAGAAGCCGAAGCCCTGGCTGCGCGCCGCCTCGAACTGCCCCGCGGGCACGGCGTTCAGGCCGGCGCGGACGATCTCGGCCATGACGGCGCTCGTGAACAGCGTGAACGCGAGCGTCGAGATGAAGATGTCGATGCCCTGCACGGTGAAGTAGATGAACAGGATCCACAGCAGGTTGGGCGTGCAGCGGAACAGCTCGATGTAGGCGCTCACCAGCCAGCGCAGGGGACGGGGCCCGTAGCTCTTGACGAGCGCCAGCACCGTGCCCACCACGATGGAGCAGATGATGGACAACACCGAGATCTCGATGGACTTGATGAAGCCGCCCATGATGTAGACGAGGTTGGTCGCGTTGAAGATCTCCATCGCTTACGCCTCCTTTCCGGCAACGGCGTCCGTCACGCCCGGGATGACCTTGGCGCGCGGGCGGGCCTTGCTGCGGCGCTCGAGCCACTGGCCGAGCATCGCGATCGGGAAGCAGATGATGAAGTACATGAGGCAGCAGACGATGTAACCCTGCAGGTAGCCGTAGAGGCTCACGAAGTTGTCGGAGCGGTACATCAGGTCGCCGCCCGCCACCAGCGCCAGCACGGAGGTGTTCTTCACCAGGTTGAGCGCCTGGTTGCACAGGGGCGGCATGATGATCTTGAACGTCTGCGGCAAGATGATATAGGCATAGGTCTGCAGGCGCGAGAAGCCCTGGCTCTGCGCCGCCTCCATCTGGCCGCGCGGCACGGCCTCGATGCCGGTGCGGATGACCTCGGCCACGTACGCCGCGTGGTACAGGCCCACGCCGAGCGCGCCCAGCGCGAACGGGGCGATGCGCACGGGCTGCGCGGCGCCCGTCACGAGCTGCAGGAACTGCGGGCCCGCCATGTACATGAACAGCACCTGCACGGGCAGCGGCGTGTTCTGGTAGAACTCCACGTACACGCGCGCGATGCCGCGCAGGATGCGCGAGCGCGTGGTGGAGAAGACGCCGAGCAGCGTGCCCAGCAGCAGCGCGAGGGCGAGGCCGGCGCCGACGACGCGCAAGGTCACGCCGAAGCCCTCCCAAAACGGCCCCATGTTGGCGAACGTCAACGCCCAGCGCTGGGGGTCGAGCAATCCTTCGAGCATTTACACCAACCCCCACTTCTCAATCTCGGCGTCGAGCCAGCCGCTCGCCGCGCAATCCAGCACGCACGCATCGACGGCCGCGGACAGGTCGCTGCCCTTCTTGGTCGCGATGCCGTATTGCTGCTCGCCGAACTTCACCTCGGGCTCGAGCAGCTCGACCGTCTCGTTCATGTAGCCCGCGAGCGTGGAGCGGTCCATGGCGAAGCAGTCGATGTTGCCCGCGTCGAGCGAGCTCTTGATGATCGGGTAGCCCGAGAACGCCAGGAACTCCGGCGTGGCGTCGATGCCCTCGTCTTTAAGCATCTGCTCGATGAGGCCCTGCGTGGTGGCGCCCTGGCTCACGCCGATGATGCGCCCGTCGAGGTCGGCGATGCGCTTGAAACCGCTGCGCTTCTTGACCATGAGGCCCACGTAGTCCGTGCGGTATGCGCTTGAGAAATCCCAGCTCTCGCGGCGCTCGGGGGTGATGGTGTAGGTGGCGCACACGATGTCGAGCTGGTCGTTGTCGATGAGCGGACCGCGGGTCTTGGGCGTGACGTCGGTGAACGCCACGAGCTCGCGCTCGCGTGCCTCCTCGTAGCTCACGCCAAAGATGGACGCGGCGACCTGATAGCACAGGTCGATCTCCATGCCCTCGTACGTGCGGGCGGCCGGGTCGTAATAGCCGTAGCCGGGAACGTCCTTCTTGACGCCCGCGTTGAGCTGACCGCGCGCTTGAATGGCGGCCAACTTGGAGCCGGGGGCGGCGGATGTGGAGCCCTGCTGGGTCGCTCCGGAGCCCGCGCCGCAGCCCGCAAGGACGCCCGCGCCCATCAGGGCCGCCGAGGCGGCAAGGCCGCGCAGCAGCGAACGGCGCGTCGGGCAAAAGGTGGACGTGCGGCCACGGTGCGGCGCAGCGAGGCGCTCGCCGGCAGCAGAAACGGAGTCCTGCACCGGTACCGCAGCGGGGCGCACACCGACGGCAGGAATGGAGCCCTGCACCGGCGCCGCGATGGGGCGCTCCAGCTCATGGCCCCGGGCCTCGACGGCGCGCGGGGCGGTATTCACAAGATTCTTCATCTACATCGCCTCGCCCTAGTGCAGGATCTTCGCGAGGAAGTCGCGGCAGCGGGGGTTCTGCGGGTTCTCGAAGAAGTGCTCCGGCGAGCCCTCCTCCAGGATGCGGCCGTCGTCCATAAAGATCACGCGGTCGGCCACCTGGCGCGCAAAGCCCATCTCGTGCGTCACGCAGATCATGGTGATGTTCTCCTGCGCGAGCTCGATCATGACGTCGAGCACCTCCTGGACCATCTCGGGGTCCAGGGCGCTCGTGGGCTCGTCGAACAGGATGATGGGCTGCTTGGTGCAAAGGGCGCGCGCGATGGCGACGCGCTGCTGTTGGCCGCCGGAGAGGTTTTGCGGGTACTCGCCCGCCTTGTGCGCCAGGCCGACGCGCTTGAGCGCGGCCATGGCGGTCTCGGTGGCCTCCTCCTTGGACTTCTTCTGCAGCTTGATGGGGGCAAGTGTGAGGTTGCCCAGCACCGTCATGTTGGGGTACAGGTTGAACTGCTGGAACACCATGGAGCTGTACGTGCGCGCCATCTCCAGGTGGTTCTTCTTGGTGAGCGGCGTGCCGTCGATGATCACCTCGCCGCTGGTGGGCTCCTCCAGGTAGTCGACGCAGCGGATGAGCGTCGACTTGCCGGAGCCGGACGGGCCGATGATGACGACCTTCTCGCCCTCGGCGACCGTGAGGTCGATGTCCTTGAGGACGTGCAGGTCGCCGAAATACTTGTTCAGGCCGCGGATTTCTATCATGTTGGCCATGCGATTCTCCTTCTTTATTTGAAACAAGTGTTTGTTATACCTTATTTTCGCAGGTAAGCGCAACGTTTTGCATTTCAAAACCATTTCCAATTTGGAAACGGGGCCGTTTCGTACGCGCATCGACCCAACGCCCAGCTTCGGCGTGCATCGACCCAACGCCCAAATTGCCGAATTGACCCCGTCCCCAAATTGCAGGTTGCGAGGGGCAGGCATGGGGAATAATGGAGCCATACAACACGAACGACCCGGAAGGGGAGCCATGCCCGCGCTCATCACCCATCGTCTTTTTGGCGAAGAAAGCATCGACCGCCTACCCACCGGCCTTGTGGCCACCGACGACGAGCGCGCCGCGTTTCTCCTCGCCAACCAAGGCCCCGATCCGTTTTTCTTCCGCATGCGCACGCCGCACATGAACACCTGTATGAATCTGGCGCGTCTCATGCACCGCAGCCGCATGTCGCGCCAATTCGCCATACTGCGTGAAGGTGTCGAGCGGCTACCCGAGCGCGATGCAGGCGTTGGCCGCGCCTTTGTGCTCGGCCTGCTCTCCCACTACGTCCTCGACCGCAACGCTCACCCCTTTGTGTATGCCCAGCAGTGGGGCATCCAGCAAGCCGACCCCGATCTTTCCAACGCCGGCTCCGAGGTGCATGCCGTGATCGAGAGCGATTTGGACATCCTCATGCTGCAACGCAAGCGCGATGGAGCCACCGTGGCAGACTGCCCACCCGCACACGAGCTCATGACGAACGGGCGAATCGACATGGTGGGTGGCGCGCTCATGAGCTTTGTGGCAAGTCGCGTGTACGGGCTCAGTGTTGACGCGAGCGAATACGGCGGTGCCGTGGCGGATATGCAGCTGGTGTACCGCCTCATCGAGCCGGCGGGTTCAACGCACACCCAAACGCTCGCCACCATTGAGCGACTTATAAAGCGTTGGTCGCTGATAAGCTCACTCGCCCACCGCGTGAGTGCCGAGCCGCCAGCGGCCGCCGGCAACCTTGCATGCGCCACCTGGGAAAACCCCTTCACAGGCGAGCTGTCCAGCGAGAGCTTCCCCGCCCTGTTCGAGCGCGCACTCGATGACTACGGTCAGGCCGCAGCCCGCTTTATCGAGACGGGAGACGCCGAGGCGGTGACCGAGCATCTCAACTATTCCGGCCGCCCTCTGGGCGCCGATGAGGCATGGGATCAGGAGGAATAGGCTCGCATAGGCCGGGCGGCGCAGTGGACTCCTGCGCCGCCGCTTCCAAACTGCACGCGCATCGTCAATCGCCGCACGCCGCCGATTTCACGCCAATCCCAGTCGGCGCTTCACGATGCCGGCGCGCCGCCGCGACACCGGCACCACCGCGCCCGTGCTTTCAAGCGTCAGCTGGATCAGGCCGCTCGGCTTGTTGACCTCGATATCGTGCACATCGTCGATATTCACCAAAAAGCTGCGATGGACGCGCAGAAAGCCGTCGGCCTCGAAGCGTTCCTCGAGTACGGAGATCGATTCGCCCACCAAATATGCCCCCGACGATGTGTGCGCCGTCGCGTAATCGGCCTTGGCCTCGACGTAAGACACGTCCGCGATGGGGATAAACGAACGTTGGCCGTTGCGCTCGACCGCCACGCGACGCACCTGCGCAGCGCCCGGAGCGGGCTTGCGGGCCGCCAGGGCCTGCTCGATTTTGGTCAACGCCTGCTCCAAACGACCGGTTTCCACCGGCTTCAGCAAATAATCGACAGCATTGAGGCCAAACGCCTCAGCCGCATACTCGGAAAATGCTGTGACGAACACCACCACGGGCGGCGTTTTTAAACTACGCAAGGTGTCAGCCAGCTTGATGCCATTGGTGCCCGGCATTTGGATGTCGAGAAAGAGCACGTCGGGATGGTTCTCGAGGATCTTCGCGACAGCCTCGGCCGCACCGCCCGCCTCCTCGATAGCGCCGATGCGAACATCTTGCTGCAGCAAATAGCTGAGTTCTGCCCGAATCGGCGGCTCATCATCCACTACCAGCACACGCCATGCTCGATCGGCCATGTCGCACGTCCCCTCTTCAATCCGCCATCGCGCGTCTCTCGCACGCGACGCTTTTACTGTACCCAAATCTGGTGGGTATATTGTTGCCACAGGTGCTCTCGCGGAAACGCGTGTCGCCCGCGCACGGTAACCACCAGCCATGCGCGAGGCTCGTACCTGGCCCGTCGCATCAGGCCCACTTCAACAGGCCGAAGGCAGTGCACTTCCCTCGGGCTCATGCGCCTCGCCCAGTAGACGAACTTCCACACGCGTCCCCACACCTTCCTGTGAGGATACGAACATGCCGGATTCCTCGCCGAAAAAGAAATGGATGCGCATGAGCACATTGGCCAGCGCCAAACCGCCGCCTCGACGGATTGAGCCGTCGGCGGTCGTGGGCAGATCCCGCACGTGGGAAACAGGGGCGGACTGCCCGCATCGCCGCTCCGAATTCGGCAGGCGCTGCGCATCCGCGGGCGAAGTCGACTTGAACAACCCGTCCAGCACACGCCGGCTCATGCCAATGCCATCGTCCTCAACCGAAATCACCACGCCGTCCGCCTCGCGGCGCGACGCCAGCACAATCGTCAGCGGCTCCACCTCGCGCATCGCGTGCTTGATGCAGTTCTCCAGCAGCGGCTGCAAGATGAACGGCGGCACCTGGCATGACAGGGTATCGGGGTCAAGCTGCGTTTTGAGTTTGAGACGGCCCTCGCCATAACGGGCCTGCATCAGGTTGATGTAGCGCATGCCCTGGTCAAGCTCATCGGAAAGCGTGGTGAGCGCATCGGAGTTGGAGAGCGTCTGCCGGTAGTAATTGGAGAAATCGATGAGCAGGGAACGAGCCTGCTCGGGCTCGGTGCGCACCAGCGACACGATGGTTCCGATCGTGTTGAACAAGAAATGGGGGTCCACCTGTGATTGCAGGGCTCGAAGCTCCATGCGCGCCGTGGCATCCTGCTGCCGCTCCAGCTCAAAGCTGGCGAGCTGCGTGGAGATAAGGTCGGCAAAACCGGTGGCGAGCGCCGTTTGCCGTGCATCGATGTCGCTGTAGCGAGGGTAGTAGAGCTCGAGTGTGCCCATGCAACGGTCGTGCACCACGAGCGGCGCGACGATGCCGGCGCGCAGATGCGGAAAGAAACACGGTCCTGAGCCCACGGGCGGCTCGCGCGAGAACACGCTCGTTATTTTCGTCTCGATGACGTGCAGCGTTGTGTCCAGCACAACCGGCTGACCGACCGGGCACTTATCGGAATCCTCACCCCAGCTCGCCACCACCGCGCGCCCGTCGGTGATGCAGATGGCAGACGCAAGCGTCTCGGGCAAAATGATCTGGCAGGCGCCGAGCGTGTCCTCCCGCGTGAGGCCGTGGCGCGTATAGGTGAAGATCTTGCTGGCGATGCCAAGGGTGCGATCGGTTGCGGAAAGCGAGAAGTCATCGGGGGCAACGAACACGTAGGCGAAAAAGAAACACAGCAGCACCAGCCCCGCAATGGTGATAACCGCAGGCACCGGGTTGGGATTGCTCACGAACTCAAGCCCCAGCAGGCCAAGCAGCATCGGGACGCACAGCATGAGCCCCCGCAGTGCCCATTTCTGCGCATCCCGAAAGAACTTCGTATGGTTTTGCCGTTCCAGCAGCCGAAGCGGATTCACCATAGTCCCTCCTTAGCACCGCCCACCATTCTACCCACAGGCCACGCGCCCCAAGGGCCGGTGGTCGGGGATATTCCACGCAAACGTCCTCGGCCTGACGGCCTGCGGAATGTTTGCTTAGGAACATCCCCGACCACCGGCACCCCGCAACCGTCAACGAGCCTCAACCCAACTTTCCGCCACCCGACCCGCAACGGGGTAAACGCAGAGGCTCCCCAGTTCCCCCGGCAGCGTATCCCAAAGCGCACCTCCCGCAGGCCACATATTCCCTTACGCCACCCGACCTGCAACGGGGTAAACGCAGGGAGGGGCCGGGGATTCCCAAAGCGAACATTCCGCAGGGGAGCGCGCAAGCGCGCTCCCCGAGGACGTTCGCGTGGGAATCCCCGGCCCCGACCGTCGGGAGTGCCCCTCGTTACTCGGAATACTTGTTGCCCTCGCCGAAGGTGCCGCCCTCGACGATCCAGCCGTCCTTCATGATGACATCCATGTTGTCCACGTTGAGCGCGCTGATGTCGGCGGCCACGTCGCCGTTGACCACGAGCAAGTCGGCGCACTTGCCGGCCTCGAGGGAACCGGTCTCATCCTCGATGTGGCACATCTTGGCACCGTTCAAGGTGGCGCAGGTGATGGTCTCGACCGGGGTGAAGCCGATCTTGTCCACGAACTCGTACATCTCCTCGATGGAGCAGGTGCCGTAAGGCGTCACGAAGGAGA
>CAUWJG010000035.1:0-18498 GCA_963559095.1 uncultured Collinsella sp.
CCGAGCAGCCCTCGGCGTCCTCACCCGGGATGCCGGGCAGACGGCCGCCCTGGCAGCCGATCGCCACGTAGAACGCCTTGAAGCCCTGCTCGCGCAGCTCGGCGAGCGTCACGTCGCGACCGACCTCGACGCCGTAGCGAATCTCGGCGCCCATCTCCTCGATGATGGCGACCTCAGCCTCGATCACACTCTTCTCCAGCTTGTAGCTGGGAATGCCGTAGGTGAGCATGCCGCCCGGGCGGGCGTTCTTCTCGAAGATGACCGGCTTGTAGCCCTTCTCGGCCAGGTAGAACGCGCAGGAGAGTCCCGCGGGGCCGGCGCCGATGATGGCGATTTTCTCCTCGAAGCCACCTTTGCGCGTGGGGGTCACGCGCTCGGGCACGTAGCGGTGCTCGGCAACGAGGTCCTGCTCGGCGATGAACTTCTTGACCTCGTCAATCGCCACGGCAGCGTCAATGCGGCCGCGGGTACAGGCGTCCTCGCAGCGACGGTTGCAGATACGGCCGCAGATGGCGGGCAGCGGATTCTCGCGCTTGATGAGGGCGAGCGCGTCGCGGTACCGGCCCTGAGCTGCGAGCTTGAGGTAGCCCTGAACCGCGATATGCGCCGGGCACGCCGTCTTGCAGGGCGCGGTTCCCGTGTCGTAAGTCTCGATGCGGTTCTTGTTGCGGTAGTCCGGGCTCCACTTCTCCGGGCCCCACTTCACGGCCTCCGGCAGCTCCTGCTTGGGGTACTCCGGCACCTCGCCCGTGCTTGCGGCGCAGAGCTTTTGGCCCAGCTTGACCGCGCCCGCCGGGCACACCTCGACGCAACGGCCGCACGCCACGCACTTGTCGGCCTCGGTGCGCGCCACGTACGCGGAGCGGGAGAGGTTGGGCGTGTTGAAGAGCTGCGACGTGCGCAGGGCGTAGCACACGTTCACGTTGCAGTTGCAGATGGCGAAGATCTTGTCCTCACCGTCGATGTTCGTGATCTGATGGACGAAGCCGTTGTCCTCGGCCTGACGCAGGATGTCGTAGACCTCCTCACGCGTGATGTAGTGGCCGCGGTCGGTCTCGACCACGTAATCGGCCATATCGCCCACGGCGATGCACCAGTCGTTGGGATCGTCGCCGCACGCCTCGCCTAGGATGGAGCGGCTCATGCGGCAGCTGCACGCGCTGGCGGCGTACTTGCCGTCGTACTTGTCGAGCCAGTGCTCGATGTGCTCGATGGAAACGGAGCGGTCCTCCATGGAGATGGCCTGCTCAACCGGGATGACGTGCATGCCGATGCCTGCGCCGCCCGGCGGCACCATAGGCGTGGCTCGGGCGAGCGCGCCCTTAGAGGCCTGCTCGAAGAACTTGGCGAGCACCGGATGCTCCTCCAGCTGGGACATGCGCATGTTGAGGAACTCCGCCGAGCCGGGCACGAGCATGGGCAGCACCCACTGCTTGTCGCGCTCGGGGTTTTCCCAGTTGTACTCGATAAGGCCGATGTAGCTCATCTCGTCGAGGAGCTTGACCAGCTCGTCCTCGGGCAGGCCGGTCTCCTTGAGCAGCATGGGCAGCGTATAGGGCTTGCGCATCTTCATCTTGAGCAGGACGTCGGCCATCTCGTCGGTGGTGACGGCGGCAAAGCTCCAGTACTCGAAGGGCTTGAGCTCCTTGCGGCCCAACAGGCGGTTGGTGCAGTGCTCGCAGAGCGCCACGATCTTCTCGCGCGGGTGCTCGGGCAGCTCGGGCACGAACTCCGCGCCGATGTCGGGCTCGGTAAACGAGATGCCGGGTCCATTGAGAATCATATCTGGTCCTTTCCTCGTGCTGTGACGTTGAGGGGGCTTGCAGGTGTTCAGTGACACGCGCAGTCACGCGCCGCCCGGTGCCGCGCTACGCGCTGGCCTTCCAAGCGGCGACTTGGGCGCGTAGCCAATCCGCCCACTCGTCGATACCCTCGCCCGTCTTGGCGCTGATGGGGATGATGGTCGCGTTGGGGTTGCGCATGAGGATGTTCTCGCGCACGCGCTCCATGCTAAAGGTGTCGAATACGGGCAGTGCGTCGATCTTGTTGATGAGCACCACATCGCAGATGCTGAACATGAGCGGGTACTTGAGCGGCTTGTCGTCGCCCTCGGGCACCGAGAGGATCATCGCGTTGGCCGAGGCGCCGGTATCGAACTCGGCGGGACACACGAGGTTGCCCACGTTCTCGAGGATGGCGAGGTCGACGGACGCTTCCGCCGGATTGCCCTTGCCCACTGCCTTGGCAGGCACTACGGCGCTCGCCACAGCTTCTTCGCCCGTGGAACCAGCAGAGCCCTCGGCGCCCGTCTCAACGTCATCGCCAGCCGCAACATCGACGCAATCGGCCGCCTCGCCGCCCCGCACCAGCTCGTCCAAACCCTGCTCGGTCATGTAGGCGTCCAGGTGACACATGCCGCCGGTGTGCAGCTGGATGGCGCGCACACCCGTATCGAGAATGGTGCGCGCGTCCACGTCAGAATCGATGTCGGCCTCCATGACGGCTATGTTGAGCTCGTCTTTGAGCGCCTCGATGGTGCGCGTGAGCGTGGTGGTCTTGCCCGATCCCGGGCTCGACATGAGGTTGAGCAAAAACGTCCCGCGCTCGCGCAACGTAGCGCGCAGTTCATCGGCCTTGCGGTCGTTATCCGCAAACACGCTCTGCTTGACCTCGATAACCCGCACGTCTCCCATATGCCCTCCTCGATACGTTGCGCGCAGTCATGCCTCTGGCGCCGCGCCCGCTTTATACCGTTCGGCGAAACTTGTTGACGTTTCGTCAAATTACATATTGACGTTTTGCCAACAAAGGTCAAGACTAGATTCGGCCAAGGTGTGAGATTGACTGGGGAAAGGCAGGTGCCATGGCGGAGAAATCGCCCAAGCATGTCGAGCGGCTCGGCCGCGATGAGCGACGCGATGCGCTCATCGACGCCGTTCGCGCCGTCGTGGCGGAATGCGGCATCAGCCGGCTGTCTATCTCGGCCGTCACCAAGCGCGCAGGCTGCACCCGTTCGCTGTTCTACCACTACTTCCCCACCAAGGAAGATGCGCTGCGCGCCGCGCTCGACCAGAGCATCGACGCATTCATGGACCAACTGGCCACCTGGAACAGCCAGCGCGTCACGGGTGACATCGAAGGCGCGCTCAACGGCGCCGCTCGCATGCTCAAAACCCTGGTGCTGCAGCAGGACGACGCCATGCCGCACACCGTGGCGACCGGCGGCAACGCGGGGCTCTACGCGACCTTCGTGCATCGCGTGGCCGACCGCATGGCGCGCTACATCTGCGAATCGACCGTCGTGGATTTCGCCGCCCTGCACGAGGTGCGCATCGACCATCTCTACGAGACGTTTTACGTGCTCATTACCGGATTGATCATGTTTGTTCGCTCCCACCCGGACACGCCCGAGGAGACGATCAAGGACATCATCGCCAGCACGCTGCACATCGAGGGCTACACCGCGAAATACCCCGAGCGAAGACCGGAGCGCTGACCTTGAGGAGGCGCAGGGCATCGGCTTGAAGACCGCCTTCGATTGGGAGACCGGCCCCGATTTGAGGGTGCACCCCTTTGGGGCTTTCCCAACGCTTCGGCATCGCCATCGATTCCCATAACCGTCTACCAGGCCCTTCGGGGCTCGATATAGAAAGGGGAACTTATGTTGTTCCAGGTGTATGGCGAAAACGCCATGTATCAGTGGCTGGGATGGATCTTGGTCTTCGTGGGCCTCATCGCCGCCAACGAGGTCGCGCGCCGCTCCAAAACCGGCGGCATCGTGTGCTTCCTCGGCATCCCCGCCGTGCTCACGGTCTACTTCATCTCCATCCACGTCTGCGCGGGGATGGGCATGGAGTGGGCGCTCAACAACCCCACGTACGTGCACATGAACAGCTGGTTCCACTACGCCAAGCTCTACGCGGCCACCGCCGGCTGCATCGGCTTCATGATGCTCAAGTACGGCTGGGGCAAGCTCGGCCGCAGCGAGGCGTTCAAGGTGTTCCCCTTCGCCATCGTGGCCATCAACATCCTCATCGCCGTGGTGAGCGACTTTGAGAGCGCCTTCCGCGCGTTCGGCACCACGTGGATCAGCTCCGAAGGCGTTGAGCTCATGGGCGGCTGGCACAACGTGTTCAATGGCATCGCCGGCTTGATCAACATCTTCTGCATGACCGGCTGGTGGGGCATCTACCGCTCCAAGAAGGGCGACGACATGCTGTGGCCCGACATGACCTGGGTCTACATCATCGCCTACGACCTGTGGAACTTCTGCTACACCTACAACTGCCTGCCCACGCACGCCTGGTACTGCGGCCTGGCGCTGCTGCTTGCCCCCACCGTTGCCAACATGCTGTGGAACAAGGGCGGCTGGATCCAGAACCGCGCCAACACGCTCGCGCTGTGGTGCATGTTCGCGCAGGTGTTCCCCATGTTCCAGGACTACTCCGTGTTCTCCACGAACTCCGTGAACGACCCCGCCGTGAACCTGGTGGTGTCCGTGGTGGCGCTCGTGGCCAACGTGGCGGCCCTGGGCTACATCATCTATCGCGCCAAGAAGCTCGGCGTGAACCCGTACAGGCACGAGGTCTTCCGCGGCACGCGCGACTTCGAGCAGGCCATGGCCCGCGCCGAGTAGGCCATCTCAGCTGCGGCCGCCCCAAACCCGTTCCGCAAGGGCGAGGCACGGGCAGAGCGCCGGGCGAGGAGCGCGAGGATTTGCGTCCCGCACGCCGAGCCCGGCGCTCGACACCGCATCGCGGCACATCCCTCGGTGCGCACCGCTCCGGCTCGCGCGCCGATCCGCATCCCATAGCGCCGCCTGCCGCACCCCGCACGCCGCTCCCCGCGCCTCGTGCACCACGCTCCGCGCTCCGCGCCCCACGCCCCGCACCCGGCTTCCTGCCCCGCATCGCGTCCCGTAGCGCGCTCCGCCCAGCACTCCGCACTCCGCACTCCGCCCCGCATTCCGCGCCCCCGCACGCCGAGCCCGGCGCTCCGTGCACCGTGCACCACGCTCCGCGTTCCACGCTCCGTGCACCGCACCCCGCGCTGCCCCGCATCGCATCGCGCCTCACAGCGTGCACCGAACCCCGCGCTGCGCCGCATCGCGGGGTGCCCCGTAGCGCGGGGCGCACCTTGATCACGGTAAATCATGATTTACCGTGATCAATTCGGCAGAATCGGCATTTCGATGTCGGTAAATCATGATTTTGCGACACGCTCCCTGGCGCTGACCACACGACGGTGTCTCCGCACCTCGGAATCGTCCCATCGACCCGCCCCGTCGAGCTCATCTCGCACCTCGTGCACCTCTAGCGTGCGGTCCCGTTTGTCCTGCCGTTCTCCGCCATCTTCCCATCGCGAGCGGAACGATTCGGGAACCCCATATCAAACCTCACATCACAGGCAGCTACTGAAAGACGAAAAGCGTTCCCCAGTTGCCGGAACGCAGACAGAGCATGCACGCATTCTATCCACCTTGGAAGTTGGGGGCCGGAACTTCCAGGTTGACGATTTGGGCATCTACCTGCTGGAGGAAAACGGAAGTCTGCACTTTTGTGTCCTATAAGCCTGGAGCGACCGTGCGTAAAGATCGAGATTGCACCGATCCTGGAAGTTTGGACCCCAACTTGAGAGCGTCGTTTTCAACCGTCCTCCCACAGGAACCAGGCCGAGACCTACGCGCCTTTTATCCTATAAGCCCTTGTGCAATTCGGCCCGCACGTTGCCCACCGATTCTCGGTACAATAAGTTGATCTTGGCACGAAAAAAGCCCCCGTTCCCGGAGGCTTTCAGATTCGACTGGTGCGGCGTACAGGATTCGAACCTGTGACGTTCTGATTCGTAGTCAGACCCTCTATCCAGCTGAGGTAACGCCGCAACGCGAGGTATATATTCGCACTCACCGCACCGCGCGTCAAGGCTCTTTTTAAAAAATATCTCATTTCATCCGTGCTGCCAGCGCTGGTCAAAAGAAAAGGCACCTGAAGGTGCCTTTTTAAATCGACTGGTGCGGCGTACAGGATTCGAACCTGTGACGTTCTGATTCGTAGTCAGACCCTCTATCCAGCTGAGGTAACGCCGCAACGCGAGGTATATATTCGCACTCGCCGCACCGCGCGTCAAGGCTCTTTTCTAAAAAATGCACCGTTTGTTTAAAACAGGGCACGGACCAGCCACACTCATGCATATGAGCCGCTCATGCAACCCCAAGGGGATCCGACTGCCGCCGTACGCCAGTGCCACCAACACCGCCCGCATCACCACGATCCACGCTGACTTTGCCCGCGCCGCTCCTCCCGCACCGCCACCGCGTCCATAGCTGCCGCCTTCGACTTTCACCGACCGCAACTATCATTTGCAATCGCAGCCCGATGCCGCCGCCTCACGCTACAGGTGCTCCGTCGCCTTGCTAACCAGCGGTGCAGGAACCAAACACGCAAGAGATTTACACACGTCGTTGTTCATAAACGGAAACATACCCATACGAATGGCAAGATTGCGCTTCATGGAAACCAGAGAGCGCTCATACCGATGCAGTGCACCCGCTGCCACCAGCGACCCAGATACCATGGAATCGGCAACCGCCTGACCGGCTTTGCGACCCGAATTCAGTGCAAAGGAAATGCCCTCGCCCGATGTACAGGACAGAAAGCCGCCCGCCTCCCCAGCAAACAATACACGGCCAAGCCCGGCAACCATGTCCGATGGACGCCGCAAGTGCGCCGCAATCCAACTCTCACGACGCACCGACGTTCCGAGCTCGTATGGGTACACCTCGCGCAGCCGCTTCAGCACCTCCTCATGCTTTTGCTCGCAATCGTGTGTCCCGGGATAAAAGATCGAACCGATAATGGCCACATCCCCCTTTGGCATGATGTATCCAATACCGTACTCCCGAGGAAAGGCGCGGGAGCAGATGCAATCGAATACCGGTTCGAGCGCACCTGACTGAATGCAAACGTATTCCTGCACGGTGATATACCGATCGAAGGGGCGAAGCCCCAGCCGTTCGCGCACCGTTGCGCGAGGTCCATCCGCCGCAATCAAATGGGAGGCGGCAACGCATGTTGTACGCCGTGCACCGGCATCTGTCACATCGCGGAGCCTCACTTCAACCTGAGCGGACGTCTGCGCCACATCGGCCAATCGAACTTGTTGCGCAACCTCTACGTTTGCAGGCAGCAAGCTTAACAGCCAAGCATCGAATTGCTCGCGATCGACGTTCAGGAAGCGCACGTCAGTGCGCTTCCTGACATCATGGTCCAGATGATAGTAACGAAAATCGATCCAACGCGGGTCCAAGATGATCTCCTCAGGTACCCCTCCGTATGGCTCGAGCGCGCGCCGCGTATAGACATTGAGCATCCCGCCGCAGCTCTTCTGGCGTGGAAGTGCGCCGGCTTCGACCAGCAAAACCCGTTCGCACGCACGTGCGCTCTCTATGGCCGCCATGATGCCTGCCGGCCCAGCACCCACCACAATAACGTCGTATCTATCGGAAAGATCTTCATACGCGACGTCGCGATATGCCCCCTGCCACTGCATCTGCATCAGTACGTCCTTACGTCCTCGACTATCATCCACCTCAGCGGGCACCTGAACCCGCTACGACCCGTACACCTTACACGGAGCATGCCGAGCCAGGCAACTGCCACTCCATGTCCGTACATGTCCTCCTCTATGACTGGGGAATCTCCTGCATATGTTCCGCAAGCCCCAGGCGCTCGCAGAGCTCCTGGATACGCTGGAAGCAATCACAGTCCGCATACTCCAAACGCAACACTGCGGGCACCTGCGTTGGCGCGTCCAGGTGAAAGTACTCCATCATGGTGCGAAGACCCGCCGCATCCAAGCGCAACTCCACCCGATGAGGGGTCTCCGAAAACGACCAACTGGTAACTGGCCCCTCGCTTTGCCGCACGATGCACAGCTCCCCATTCGCATTCACCGTACAAGACACATGCAGCCGTTCCTCCTCCACACCGCTATCGAACAATACCGCTCCGCAATCGAATACGTCCATTGCCGCCTCCCTCGTTTTCGATTCCTTTCGTGGCATTAGTATATACGATTTTGGAACATTTGTTCGTGAAACTTTTGTTCGTATTTTACTGAGAGGGTCAGAACTGGCAAGCCCCACCGCCGACATATGAAACCTCACGGCACCGCATCGCTCGATGAATGATCCATCCCATTACCACAAAGGGCATCGAGCCTAGCGCACGATGCCCTTTGTTATGCCGTCCTGTTGAACCACTCACCTGAGCGAACGATGGCCGCACGACACCTTACAGCTCGGTGATCTCAACCGCGTTGTACACTTCATCCCAGCGGTCGATGACCAAGTGACCGGTCTGCGGGTCCATAGCGTTCAGCTTTCCGCAGGTATTGCCCGTCTTGAGCACGGTCACGTCATCCGCGCCGGCGGCGATGGCATGCGCAAAGCCCGCAATCGTGGAGTCGCCGGAACCCGTGGCGTTCACAGCCGGGATGTCCGGGGTCTTGGCGCGGTAGATCTTGTCGCCATGGAAGGCAAATGAGCCCGCGGCGCCCATGGACACGACGACCCACTCGATGCCGGCAAAACGCGTATCGGCCTTGAGCGCGGCGGCAAGATCGCTCACCTGCTCGGGGGTATAGCTTGTGCCCAGCAAGGCGTTGATCTCGGTGAGATTGGGCTTCACGAGCGTGGGTTTGGACTCGGCCTCCAGCGCGGCGTCCAGCGAGGCGCCCGAGGTGTCGAGCAACACGGGCACGTTGTGGCGCACGCACTCGGCCACCATGCCCGCGTAATAGTCGGCCGGAACGCCCTTAGGCAGGGATCCGGAGATGGTCACGCAGTCGGCCTTGGCCGTAAGCTCGGCAAATTTGGCGGTGAACGCCTCGAGCTCAGCGGCAGAGATCTCGGGACCGCTCTCGAGCAGCTCAGTCTGATTGCCCTCATGCAGGATGTTCAGGCAGATGCGGGTCTCGCCGGCAATGGGTGTGAAGTCGTGCTTGATGCCGTCGGCGTCCATGAGGGAGCCCATGTAGGCGCCCATATGACCGCCGAGCAAACCCGTCGCAACCACATCGTCGCCCAGCTGGGTAAGCACGCGGCTCACATTCAGGCCCTTGCCGCCTGCGGTTTTTTGAGGAACCACACGGTTCACGTCGTCGATTACAAGCTTATCAAGCTGATAGGCCGTATCAATCGCAGGGTTCATGGTGACCGTCAAAATCATGGGGCTTCCTTTCCCACTCAAGAGTGCGCCACATCGCACTCTCATATCGATGACCTCATTGTATCGCGTTCGCAAAAGCGCGGCTGCCCTCGCAGGCTCATATCACCAGCAAGGGCAGCCGCGCAAACAACACGCAGACACGCGTTCCACAAACACGCAACAAATAGCGCGCTGCTCAGGGCTAGTCGTGGTACTCGCCACGGTCCCACTTGGCGCAAATCTCATCGAAGAAATGCGGATCAGCCTGAGCCTCGGCATCGGCCTTGTTCACCGCGTCGAGCTTGGCCACCAGGGCGTCGCGCTCGGGCGTTGACTCGTACTTGGCCTCCAGGAAGGCAAGCATGATGTCGGCCATGAGGAACTCGCCAGTGATCTTGCCGCCAAAGCCCACCACGTTGGCGTTGAGCTCGCGACGGGCATACAGGGCGCTCGTCATATCGCGAACAAGCGCGCAACGGGCGCCGGGCACCTTGTTCACCGAGTTGGTGATGCCGATGCCCGTACCGCACAGGACAACGCCCAGATCGGCCTTGCCGGAGACCACGGCCTCGCCCACGGCCTTGCCATAAATCGGGTAGTGGGTGCGGGTGTGGCTGTAGGTGCCGCAGTCGAGTACCTCGTAACCCGCCTCTTCGAGACGGTCATGCAGGTAGGTCTTTTCGTCGGTCACGATATGGTCGCAGCCAAGCGCGATGATCTTCTTCGCCATGATACGTCCCCCTTTAGGCCATCTTGTTGAGCATGTCGACGCGCACCTGATGGCGTCCGGCGGCGTAATCGGCAGAAAGGAACTCACGGGCGATCTTCTTGGCGACCTCGGTGCCCACCACGGCCGGCCCCATGCACACCATGCGGGAGTTGTTGTGCTCGCGGGTCATGTAGGCGGAGCGCTCGTCGGAAATGTTCGCAGCGACCATGCCCTTCACGCGCGTGGCGGCCATGTAGCTGCCCACGCCGTACGCATCGAACGCGAAGCCGAGCGAATCCTCGTGCTCAAGCAAATCGTGCGCGACGGCCGTGGCCGAATCCACAAAGTCGGCGGCCGGTGCCTCGGACAGGTCGACGACCTCGTGGCCATCCTCGAGCAGCGTCTGCTTGACAAGCTCCTTCAGGGGCATGCCCTCGGCGTCAGATCCAATAACAACTCGCATTGGTCCTCCTTTTCTGAGCGCGCAACCGTTTACGCGCATACGACCCCGTTGTTCTGACGAACACCTCGCGAAGCCGTGCGCCTCGCAGAGTCACGACGAACGTGACCGGTGCCCGTGTTCATCTGAACTAATTTGAACACATATGAACATCCAATGCAAGAATCTGTTCAATATTTGTTGCAACGAACAGATTGGACAACGCTACAGAAGCACGTCGGCGTATTCCTCAACTGCCGCGCGCTGCTCGTCGGTTATGCTCTCGTCACACACCAGCGCATCGAGGCGCGAGAGCTCGTAGAAGTTAAAGAAGTCGCGGCGGCCGATCTTGCTGGCGTCTAGCACCACGTAGCGCGCATCGGCCTTATCGAGCGCCATTTGCTGGAAGTGGCCCTCCTCCATATTGGAGGTCGACACATCGTTGCCGAACACGCCGTTGGCACCCACGAACGCGATGTCGAGCCCCAGCCGATCGATCCCCTCCTCGGCGATTGGCCCCACCAAAGCGCCGGTGCGCGCACGAAACATCCCGCCCACCACGCAGAGCTCGTACAGGGGCTTGGGCTCGATGAGCGAGAACACCGCGAGCGAGTTGGTCACGATGCGCAAATGGCAATCGGGGAGCTGACACGCCATTTGCTCGACCGTGGTGCCCGTGCCCAAAAATACCGTGCTATCGGGCTCGATGAGCGAAATGGCCCGTCGCGCGACGGCCCGCTTTTCCCGCATGTGCTTTTCGCGCTTCTCGGCATGGCTGTATTCGCGCCGCAACATCGAGGGATGGTCGCCGCCCGCTCGATGCGCGCCGCCATGGACGCGCACCAGCTCCGAGCGCGCCGCCATCTCCTCCAGATCGCGCCGCACCGTCATGCCCGACACATCGAGCACCGCCGCAAGCTCCTGCACCGTCGCCGAAGCGCGCTCATCCAGCACGCCCAGAATCGCGGCTTGCCGATCTGCCTTGTTCATACCCAACCCCTTGCATATCGCTGCTGTTCAATTGAATAGTATAGCGCCCCCCAAGCTGCAAACAGGGGCGCCGCACACGCCGAAAGCCACGTAGAAGCCAGATAGCAAAACGGGGACGCCCGGCCCCTTTGGACTAGGCATCCCCGTTCTCATGCACATCGCACGCACCTGTCACGGCGAACATTGCAGCAGGCGGGCAAAACTGCGGACAGCCCTATGCCGTACGCGCCGTCTCGATCATGGTGCGAACCGTCGTTTGCAGCTCGGCAAGATTCTCCGCGCTGGGCACCCACTGCTGAGCCACAACCGGCACCGGAAGCTGGAACTTGGCGTTCTCAAGCTCGGCGTACACCTGCTTGGGACCAAGAGGCGCCCAACCGTAGGAGCCAAAAGCCAAACCGATGCGCTGCTCGTTTTTGGGCGAAAGGCCGCGCATGTAGGTCAAAAAGCTCGCGATGGTGGGCAGCATGTTGGAGTTGAGCGTCGGCGAACCCACGGCTACGTACTTGGCGTCACACATGTAGAGCATGATGTCGGAGATGTGCGTCGTTTTGACGTCGATCAGCTGCGCCGATACGCCCTCGGCAATGAAGCCATCGCAAATCTCACGCGCCATGGACTCGGTGGAATGCCACATGGAGTCGAACACCACCACAGCCTTCTCCTGCGTCTGATAGGTGCTCCAGGCCTCATAACCCTCGATGATCTCATCGATATGGGAGCGCCAGATGCAGCCGTGGCTGGGAGCGATCATCTTAAGCTCAAGGCCGCGCACAGCCTCGAGCGCCTTATGAGCCTGCATGCCATACGGCCACACGATGTTGGCGTAGTACTTCTTGGCCTGCTTCATCACCTCGCACAGATCGTTCTCGTCATCGAAGCGCTTCGTGGTGGCATAGTGCTGACCGAATGCATCGTTTGAGAACAGAATCTGATCCACATCGGAATAGGTGACCATGTTGTCCGGCCAGTGCACCATCGGCGTCGTGACAAAGCTGAGGGTGCGCTCGCCAATGCAGAGGGTGTCGCCGGTCTTGACAGGCGTGGCCTCGATACCGAAATGCGCGCGAACCTCGTTGACACCCGCGCCAGCGCTGGCGTAAATCGTCGCGTTCGGGGCGATACGATGAATGACCGGCAGCGAGCCGGAATGATCCATCTCCACGTGGTTGGCAATGACCACATCGATCTTAGCGGGATCGACCACCTGGGAGATCCGCTGCACAAGCTCATCGGCAAACGTGCCCTTGCACGTGTCTATCAAGGTGATCTTCTCATCCATGATGAGGTAGGCGTTATACGTGATGCCCCGCTCGGTGGTGTAGCCGTGGAACAGGCGCTCATTCCAGTCAATGCCGCCGACCCACCAGACCTTGGGAGCAATCTCAATCGCATTCAGCATGTTTAGCCTCCGTACTGCCATGCATATGCTGACAATTTGCGAACCATGATAGCACTGGCAAGGGGCACCGCACGCGAAAGACCCGCGACCATCTTGCAAGCTCGCGATACACCACGAGAGCCCACCCGTGCGCGCCACCATTCAAGGGCGCCAACGCGTCCGCCTCCTGTATGACCTTGTGCGATACGGCCACCTAAAACGAGAACAAGCAACGACCAGCGCGGACGCTTCGCATTGCCATGGCTCGCGCGCCCAGCCGCGATGGTGCTCGATATGCCGCGGCACACAAAGACGCCGCCGCGCGAAGCTCAAGCTCGCAGGCGGCGGCGTATGCACCAGCACGTGGCAAAATGATGAGCACGCTGCAGGTTAGGCCGACTTGATGCGGGAACCGGCGGCAGTGTCCTCGATGGCGAGGCCCAGCTCCTTCAGGCGGTCGCGGATGGCGTCGGCAACTCCCCAGTCCTTGGCGGCGCGCGCCTCAGCGCGAGCGGTGAGGATGGCCTCGGCTGCAGCGTCCACGTCGTCGCCCTCGAAGCCCACGAGCTCGGCGGCCACGGCGGCGAGCTCGGCGGGCAGCGGCTCCTCGATCGCGGGAAGCTCGACGCCCAACTGCGCGAGCGCGCCGGCGATGACGGCGGCGCATGCGCGCGCCGCGTCCTCGTCCACGGCGCCTGCGGCCTGCTCGAGATACTTGTTTGCCTCGGTCACGAGCTGGAAGTACGCGGCGATGGCACCGGCGGTGTTGAAGTCGTCGTTCATGGACGCCTCGTAATCGGCCGCAGCCTTTGCCATGGCGGCGGTCAGCGCCTCGGCCAGCTCGGCGTTCGGCTGCCCTGTCGCATGGTCGGCCGTCCACTTGAGGTTGCGGCAGGTGCCGGCGATGCGTGCGAGCGAGTTCTCCGCGCCCTCGAGGCGCTCCCAGGAGAAGTCGAGCGGGCTGCGGTAGTGGGTCTGCAGCATGAGCAGGCGCAGGGCCGCAGCGGAATGCTTCTCGAGTACCTCGGCCAGCGTGAAGAAGTTGCCCAAGCTCTTGCTCATCTTCTCGCCGTCGACCAGCAGCATACCCGTGTGCATCCAGGTGTTGGCAAAACCCTCGTGCCAGGCGCAGGTGGCCTGGGCGCACTCGTTCTCATGGTGCGGGAAGGCGAGGTCGGAGCCGCCGCCGTGGATGTCGATCGGGGTGCCCAGGTAGCGGTGGACCATGGCGGCACACTCGGTGTGCCATCCGGGGCGCCCCTCGCCCCAGGGGCTCTTCCAGCTGGGCTCGCCGGGCTTGGCGGCCTTCCACAGGGCGAAGTCGAGCGGGTCGCGCTTGTCCTCGTTCTCCTCGATGCGGGCGCCCACCATGAGGTCATCGATGTTGCGGCCGGACACCTCGCCATACGCGGGATCGCTGCGCACGGAGAAGTACACGTCACCGTTGTCCGCCGCGTAGGCGTGCCCACCGTCGATAAGCGTCTTGATCATGCCGATCATGGCGCCGATCTCCTTGGTGGCGCGGGGGCGCACATCGGGGTCGAGCACATTGGCGGCGCGCATGACGCCGATGAACTTATTCGAGAACTCGGTCGCGACCTCCTCGGCCGTGCGGCCCTGCTCGTTGGCGCGGTTGATAATCTTATCGTCGACGTCCGTGAGGTTCTGGGCGAAGGTGACCTCGTAGCCGCTCGCGATGAGCCAGCGGCGGATCACATCGAAGCTGATGAACGTACGGGCGTTGCCGATGTGGATGTTGTCGTAGACGGTGGGGCCGCACACGTACATGCGGACCTTGCCCTCCTCGATGGGGCGGAAGTCCTCTTTCTGGTGGGTGGCGCTGTTGTAGATCTTCATTGGTATCTCCTATGGGGCGCGCCAGGGCATTTCATCCGCTGCTCAGGCAGTCCTGGCTCGCACGGAGCGTCCACTGGACGCTCCGGCTCGTGCGGAACTCGCATCGGACGAAATGCCCTGGCGCGCCTACATCATGTACGTTGCTCATTGACAGTCTATATGAGCGGATACCCGAGCAGAAGCGGGGACTTCCGCCTCGTCGGGGCAAAGGGGGGTCCGCTCACCGAAATACAACATGGTTGAAGCGTCCCTTTCGCTGAAACACGGACAGAGACGCGGCGAAATGCCTTAGCTACATCGCTCGAGGAGGCAGACGGACCAGGCGCCTATGCCCTCGCCCTCGCCTTCCCAGCCGAGCTTCTCGGTGGTCGTGGCTTTGACGCCGATGTTTTCCACAGAACAGCCGATGGCGCGGGCGAGGTTCTCGCGCATAGCCTCGCGATGCGGGGTAATCTTGGGCTCCTGGCAGGCGATGGTGCAGTCGGCATCCACGAACTCGTATCCCAAGTCGCGCGCATGCTCCATGACCGCAGCGAGCAGCTTGAGCGAATCCGCACCTTCGTAGGCCGGATCGGTATCCGGAAACAGCTTGCCGATGTCGCCGCCGCGACACGCGCCCAAAATCGCGTCGGCGAGCGCATGGGCGAGCACGTCGGCGTCGCTGTGGCCGAGCAGGCCCTTGTCATGCGGAATATCCACGCCGCCGATGATGCAGCGGCGGCCCTCGACCAGACGATGCACGTCATATCCGTGTCCGATGCGCAAACTCGTTGCCATGTGCGGCCTTTCTTCCTCATCCACCAAATGCAAGGCGACATACCCGCCCCGCCTCTCATCGCATACGCATATACGCAGGCGCACGAGCTACGCAACGGATGGTCTCATCGTGCGCTCGCTCGCGCCTGCGCTAACAGCCGCACCGGGCGCGCAACACGGCCTCGACCGGCGGCACATCCTCGGGCAGCGTCACCTTGAGATTGTCGCGCGGGGCATCGATCCCCTGCACCACGCCGCCCATGCCTTCCACCAGCGATGAGTCGTCGGTCCCCACAAACCCCGTCGCATCAGCCCAGGCAAAGGCGCGCTCAAGCGAGCCTGTCCAAAACACCTGCGGAGTCTGGACCGTCCAATACCGGCTGCGCGGCGGCGTCTCGACAAACCGCCCCTGCTCGTCCACCACCTTGAGCGTGTCCACCGCCGGCTGACCGCACACCACGCCGTCGAGCTCCGCATCGGCAGCAAGCGCCTCCACAGCCGCATCGATCGTCTCGGGCAGGATGAGCGGTCGAGCGCCGTCATGCACGGCCACCATGTCAAAACCCGCCGGGACAGCTGCAAGTCCACTGCGCGTTGAATCCTGGCGCTCCGCACCCGAGGGCGCAAAGGTAATCGGCGTCGCAAAGGCATAGCATGCCAGCACTTCGTCGCGCACATGCCGCTCGCGCTCAGGCGGACACACCACCACGATATGGCCGATGCCGCGCGCGGCGTCAAACGCCTCGAGCGTCCAAGCGAGTAGCGGTTTGCCCGCGATATTGATGAGCTGCTTGCCCTCGGGGTTGCCGAACCGCTGGCCCATGCCGCCAGCCACCAGGATCGCGCACGCGCGCGCCGCGCTCATACCCACACCATCACCTCCGCTGCCGCAGCCCTTACGCCTCGCGCTTGCCACCATGCATGCGGGCAAGTGAATCCGCCAAAATCGCCGGGTTGTTCACGCCAAAGTTCCCCAGACGATCCGGGTCCTTTTTAATGTCGTCCATCAGATCTTGCAGCGAGCCGTATTCATCCACAATACGCTCGGCCACCTCATCGCGCACGACCGACACACGCGACAGTGTGCGCAGCCCCAACGGCGACATCACGGAGTCCTCGTCCAGGTCCTCATAGCCCAGCACCGCCGCGACCTTCTTCGGGTTCGTGAGGTCGGGCGCGGACATATCGGAAAATGCGGCACGGATGCGCTCGGCGTTTTCCTCAGAGGCATCGGCGGCATAGTCGCGAATCATGAGGTTGTATTCGGTTTCCATGCCCGACCCCGCAAGCTGCTCGAGCTGCATCTGCACGAGCTTGCCCTGGTTGCCGAGCTTTTCAATACAATTCTGCAGCTCGACCTTGGCCTGCTCCATGATCTCGAAGCTGGAGAAGATGCTCGTGATGTCCGCGAGGGTCACGTAGTCATCGAGCTCGAGCGCGGTCAGGCGCAACAGCGAGCGGTCGAGTGAGGTGCGCGTGGTTTGCAGCGTCGACACCAGCTGATTGACCGAGCTCATGATTTCGGCGACCGGCTGGATCTGGTAGGATTTGCCGTCAACATAGACGTTCACCACGCCGCGACGCTCCGAGATGGAAATCACGATCGCATCGGTCAGCACGCTCATGCGCGCAGCCGTGCGATGGCGCATGCCCGTCTCGCTCGTGGCAAGCGATGGGTCGGGGTTGAGGTGGAAATTGGCGCGCAGGATTTGATTGAGATCGCCGTCGATAACGATCGCGCCGTCCATTTTCGACAGCTCAAACAGGCGATTTGACGTAAAGGAAATACTTAACGGGAAGCCGTCGTTACCGGCGGCGAGCACGGCCTCGGTATCGCCCACGCAGATGAGCGCGCCGATATGGCCGGCGATGATCATGTCGAGCGCGGTGCGCAAAGGCTGGCCAGGTGCGGTCAGGCGCACGGCTTCCTTCATACGGGCCTCGGTGCTTTTATTGTTCATATTCAGGCCTCCCATCGAACTTGCGCGTTTATTGTCGCACGAATCGAACGGATGCCCACAGATTTGCAAAAAAGATTCCCAGAGCGACAGAAGACCATGATGACGCAACTAACGAGAAGAGGGCAAAGCCGACGGGCCGGCGACCGCCGGGGTCGCCGGCCCGCTCTTCGTTTTGCGGATGCCGTTGTCGCTCGATCGCAAGGGCTAACGTGCCCGACCGCGGTTGTAGTTGATGAGGCACCCGGCCTTCACGATGGCGCGCTCCTCGGACGTCATGTCGGCGATGAACAGCTCGATTCGCTCCGTCTCGCCGCCGTCGCGCACGACCCATGCGTCGATCGCGTCCATGGCGCCGTCGAGGGCGGAGCGGATGCCGGGGACGTACACGTAGTCCCCCACCTCGAACGCGGGCTCGCCCTTCATCTGGAAGGGCACCATGCCCCAGTTCATGACGTTCGAGCGGTAGCGCTTCGTGGCGTATTCGCGGGTGATGTTCGCAAGGCCGCCGAGCACGCGCTGGCAGCTTGCCGCCTGCTCGCGCGCGGAACCGTCGCCGGGCTTCACGGCGTAGACCATCGACCCGATCTCGACCGAGGCGGGATCGTCCGTACCCGGCGCACCGGCGAACAAGAGCGCCTCGAACACGGGGGCGACAGTCGCGGGGACAGCCGGCGCGCCCTTTGCGGAAGCGGTCAGGCGCTCGCGCTCGAGCTCGGCCACGGCCTTGGCGCGCCCCACGTACTCCGGGTCGCGGCGGCTCAAGGTGAACTCGGCGAGGCCCAACGGGTTGGAGCGATACGAACTCGTCTCACCGGAGGGGATCAGCTCGTCGGTGGTGGTCACGTCGTCCATGATCTTGGACGCGACGCGTAGCAGGATGTTCTCGGCGAGCGGCTCCATCTCGGGCCAGTCCTTGATATTGGGGCCGTACACCAGCCCATGCTCGGCCTCGGCGGCACCGAACCCCTGATAGACGCGGTGCTCGTAGGCGCTCTTGTCGAAGTGGTACGCCACGCGCTCGTCCCAGGTCTCGACGGGAAGGTCGGTCGCAGGGGTCAGCACGCCGCCTGCGGCGGCCGTCGCGGCGATGGAGCGCGCGTCCATGAGCGCGACGCCCGTGAGCTGGCCCGCGCCGGGCTTGGAGCCCTCGCGGTTGGGGAAGTTGCGCGTGGTGTGGCGGATGGACAGGCCGTTGTTCG